>JAFQCR010000003.1 GCA_017416345.1 Clostridia bacterium
GATGTAAATTCGCTTCGCTCATTTATGATGCGAAGCGTTCCTTAATGTTGCGAAGCAATACATCATTAACGAAGTGACATCATTAGCGTAGCGGCATCATGTTTCCGAAGGGAACGCTTCATTGAAAAACGACAAGTTTCTGTCGAAACTTGTCGTTTTTCTGGCAGGGGTAGAAGGATTCGAAGTTGCTACGCAACCCCTCTTGCGGTGCCCAAAATCGTTTAACGCTCCTGTTCGTCGCTAACGATTTTGACCGCTGCGCCAACCCTTGCTCACTGTATCCGCCACCGGCGGCGTTCGCAAGCGTTGCCCGACACGCTCCGCGTGCCTCGGGTTCTTATACCTTTACAAAAACAAACAAGCACCACAAAAGTGGTGCTTGTTTGTTTGGCAGGGGTAGAAGGATTCGAACCCTCGGCACGCGGTTTTGGAGACCGCTGCTCTACCAACTGAGCTATGCCCCTACGGTATTAAATTTTGCGGATTTTGAAAAAGTGGTGGGCCTTCAGGGGTTCGAACCCGGGACCTACCGGTTATGAGCCGGTTGCTCTAACCAACTGAGCTAAAGGCCCACATCAAAATCGAGCGCTTAATCATTATAACACAAAAGCCGATTTTGTCAACAATTATTTTTCCAAATGGTGAAATTTTTTAAATTTTGTAATCTATTTAAATGTTGCATAACCGATTATCGGATAAAATAAACACCCACAGCTTGAAACCGTGGGTGTTTTGTGATCGTTTTAGTGGATTATACCTTTATAAAAAAGAGTGTTGGCAAAATCGGGGGTAAGCTCCTGCGAGGTGTTCTCGCTGCCGTCTATATGCATATACCAGCCGCCGTTTTGACGGTAGATGTATGCCTCAAGGTACATATACGGACAATTCTTACTCAAAAGCTGAACACAAACCGTAGTGTCGGTGATCTTGGTCTCGTCAAGCTTGATGGTGCCGTTGGGAACCAGAACCTCTTCCATAATAAAGTTGAGATCGGTATCGACAACGTTAAAGGTATCGGTCTTATAGCTGTAATCCTCACGCACATAGCCTTCCTCTGCGTTGGTAACGCTGATAAGGTACATAGGCTCTGTGTATGTATAAGAATAATAGAAGCCGAAATCATATTCGCCGCCATCCAAAAGCTTACGGTCGGCACGGTCAAGCACGGTTCCACCGATAATATCGGCAGGGTAGTAGGTCTTGTCGTTGTAGATAAGCGCCTGCTCACCGGTCTTTTTATCCTTACTTACTTTAACCGAATGGTCGCTGCCGCAAGCGGTAAAAGAAAAACACATAACGGCTAAAAGGATCAAACATAATATACGCTTTTTCATAACTGCACCTCTTAAATATATTACAGAAATATATTATCAAATCAAAAATATATTGTCAAGACAAATGTTGATATCTGTTACTTTATCAACCGACCGTAGACCGTTAGTTACAGTTTATCTGCTTTTTTGGCAAATTCACGAGGGGGGATGCCGAAATGCTTTTTAAAAGCCTTCGAAAACACAAAAATATCATCATATCCGACCGAAACCGCGGCTATTGACGGTTTTACATCTGATTTCAGCATCAAAGTTGCGGCCTTTTCCATCCGAAGCTTGATTAGAAAACTCTGCGGTGACATTCCCATTCTTTTTTTGAATGCAGACGAAAAATAACTGCGGTCAAAGCCAACCTTATCGGCAATATCGGTTATGCTTAACTTTCTGTGGTAGTTGTTGTGCATAAAGTTTATGGCAATATCGATCCAATCGGCCGATTGCTTGGTCTGCTCAAGCAGTACGGCAAAAAGCTCCCATATCTTTCCCGATAAAAAAGCTTCCTTACCGCTCTTCATTTTCATACATTGCTTCATGCTTTCAAAAACCGAACCAAGCTCGGGTGCAGTAAAAATATCAGGTAGCTTTACAGGTAACTCTTCCTTGGTGGTAAAACCGACCCAAATATAGTTCCATGGCTTTTTGGCATCAGCTTGGTAATAGGTCGTCACTCCGGGCGGAATAACAAATATCTGTCCCGGGGAAAGCTCATAGTGCTTACCGTCGATCTCAAAATAGCCGAAGCCCGATATTATATAGTGCAACAACCAATGCGGTCGGACAGCAGGGCCGTAATGGTGACTCGGCTCACAATCCTCAAATCCAAAATCGTACGGATTAAAGCCGCTGTAGCCCTTATTAAAAACCAATTCTCTGTATTGCATATTATCACCCTTCGATATTATACAACAAAATAACAAGTTTTTGCAACATAAAACTATGTAAAATATAAAATAAAAACATTATACTGAAATCAAACTTTGGGAGGTGCATTTTATGAAACTAACATTTATGGGCGCAGGCAGTACTGTTTTTGCCAGAAACGTTATCGGTGACTGTATGTGCTCCGAGGTCCTTCGTGACAGCGTTTTTGCTCTTTATGATATCGACGGTGAGCGTCTTGAGCAAAGCCGTGTTATTCTGGAGGCAATGCGTAAAGCAAAGGGCGGCTACGGCAGGATCGAGTGCTATCTCGGCGTTGAAAACCGCAAGGCCGCTTTAAAAGGCGCAGACTTCGTTGTCAATGCGATCCAGGTCGGTCTTTACGACCCTTGTACCATTATTGACTTTGAGGTGCCGAAAAAGTACGGCTTAAGACAGACCATTGCTGATACCTTGGGAATCGGCGGAATAATGCGTGCGCTTCGTACCATACCCGTGCTGGATGATTTTGCCAAGGATATGGCCGAGGTCTGTCCCGATGCCTGGTTCTTGAATTACACCAACCCCATGGCTATGCTTTCGGGCTTTATGCAGAGATATACTCCCATTAAGACCGTTGGTCTGTGCCACAGTGTTCAGAGCTGTACAAAAGGACTTTTCAAATCCTTGGATATTGACGAAAAGTTGCTTGAAGGCCGTAAGGAGCTTATTGCAGGCATCAACCATATGGGCTGGCTTTTGGAGATCAAGGACAAGGACGGTAACGACCTCTATCCTATGATCCGCTCCAAGTGTGACGCATATATGGAGCGCACCGGCGTTATCAATAAGGTCCGTATCGATTACATCCGCAACTTCGGCTACTACTGCACCGAATCCGGCGAGCATAACGCCGAGTACAATATGTTCTATATCAAGTCCAAGTATCCCGAGCTTATTGAAAAATATGAGATCCCGCTTGATGAGTATCCCAGACGCTGCATAAGGCAGATCGAGGGTTGGAAAAAGGAATACGCAGATATGCTTGAAAACGGTGTCAAGGATCATCAGCGCTCCAATGAATATGCTTCACGCATTATGGAAGCAATGGTCACCAACACACCCTTTGAGATCGGTGGAAACGTGCTTAACACCAACAACGGTCTTATCACCAACCTGCCTGCCGAGGCATGCGTAGAGGTGCCTTGCCTTGTCAACGGACACGGTATTCATGGCTGTCACGTCGGTGCTCTGCCCGTACAGTGCGCCGCAATGAATATGACCAACATCAACGTTCAGCTGTTGACTATAGAAGCCGCTGTGACCAAGAAAAAGGAGCATATCTATCAGGCCGCTATGCTTGATCCGCACACCGGCTCCGAGCTTGATATCGACACCATTAAAAAGATGGTAGACGACCTTATCGAAGCTCACGGCGATTATTTACCTAAATATCATTAATTAATATTTCTCTATTGTAATTAAGCCTTCAAAGTGATATAATCGAAATACAATATCCTTTGAAGGCTTTTTTGGGGGTTTATCATGATAAAAGAATGTATTGAAACTAAAATTGTTGATAGTTGTGATGTTTTGGTTGCAGGCGGTGGCTTTGGCGGAATTTCAGCCGCTTTGGCTGCAGCAAGGCAGGGTAAAAAGGTTATTCTTATAGAAAAGGAATACATTCTCGGCGGACTTGGTACTGCAGGTATCGTAACCATATATTTGCCGCTTTGCGATGGCTTGGGTCATCAGATATCTTTCGGTATTGTTGAGGAGCTTTTCCGTTTGTCCATCTCAATGGGCGCAGAGGACAGATACCCCGAAAATTGGCTTGATACCGATGACACGTCTGACAGAAATATCAAAAACAAGCGTTTTGAGGTTCAGTATAATCCCAGTCTGTTTGCAATGATGGTTGAAAAGCTTTTGATCGAAAACGGTGTTGAGATACTTTACGGTACCTACGCCGTTGCCACTCATAAGGAAAACGATAAAATTACTGCCGTTATAGTGGAAAATAAATCCGGTCGTCAGGCTATTGCCGTAAAATCGGTCGTTGATGCTACGGGTGACGCCGATATTGCAAAATTTGCCGAAGCACCGACAGTTAATTTCAAAAAAGGCAATGTTCTTGCTGCTTGGTATTACGGCTACGGGAAAAATGGCTATAAGCTTCATTCTCTTGGTTTTTGTGATATTTCCGATGAGGAAAAGAAAGCCGGTAAAAGTGTTCCAATGCTTATTGACCGCAGATTTTCAGGTCTTGACGGTAAGGAGATATCCGAACAGACTATTATGTCACATACCTCGACTTTAAACGACATCAAAAAGCGCAGAGCTGACGATCCTACATTGATACCGACAATGATCGCCACCATTCCGCAGTTGAGAATGACCCGCCGTATCGACGGTGAATATGTGCTTGACGAATCCGAAGTCCACACATATTTTGAGGATTCTATCGGTATGGTCTCCGATTGGAGAAAGCGCGGTCCCGCATTTGAGGTTCCGTTCAGAACACTTTATTCTGCCAAGGTCAAAAACCTTATCTGCGCAGGACGTTGTACCTCGGTTACCGATGATATGTGGGATATAATGCGTGTAATTCCTTGCTGTGCCGTCACGGGTGAGGCCGCAGGTACTGCCGCCGCATTGACCGACGATTTTTCTGCTTTGGATGTAAAGGTCCTTCAGCAGAAATTGGTGGAAAAGGGCGTTAAGCTTCATTTGTCTGATATCGGTCTTTAATTTGAGTTTGTTTTGTTTGGGTTTGGGTATAATTTATTTTAAAGTTTATTAATTAAGGTGAATTATGAACAAGTCCGTAAATGTTAAAATTTTCACTTCACTTGCGGTGCTTTTACTTAACTGTATTTGCACCGCTTTGGTGTTTTTTGTGCCTATAGAATCAACTTCTTTAAAAATCATAGGCTCGTTTTTGTCAATTGCTTTGGTGAGCGCTATAGTGTGGAGCTTTCCGATAAGATTTTATATTATGACCTTGAGCTTTGTATTTTTTGCCTCATCCCTGGGATCGTGCTTAAATCTTTACAGACATTTGTCGTATTATGATCTTTTTGTGCATTTTTTAAGCGGAATCTTGCTCTTTGATGGCGGGAGGATCATCATTGAATACATCAGCCGCAGAAGAAATCTGCCAAAAGACAAAGTGAATGTTGGTCTGTTTGCGCTATTCTTTTCGTGTGCTTGTGCTGCCTTTTGGGAGATCTTTGAGTATCTTTGCGATGTGTTTATAAACGCCGAAATGCAGGGCACCAAGGCCAACACGATGGGGGATATAATCGCAGGTGTTTTGGGCGCCATGATCGGTGCCGTAGGTTACTTTTTTATAGATCTAAAAAGGAAGAAATATTGATATGTTGAAATTTTTAGTCTTTGCCGACCTTCATTACAAAAAGAATATGTATGCCTCCACCGTTGCTCACCTAAATAAGATCTTAGACAGAGCCAATAGGGAGGGCGTGCAGTTTGTTGTACATTTGGGTGACCTTTGCAATGATTATATCGGTTCACGGGAGCTGGTGCAGAGCTATCTTATAAATAAATATGATCTGCGGGTCTTCGGCGTTATCGGCAACCACGAGCTTGAAAGTAAGGATAACAACATATCTGTTGTAAGAGAGCTTTTATCAAATAACCATTTGAATTACGGCTCTGACGACGGCGGTTATTGGTATTATGATATTTCTTATTACCGTCTAATCGGACTTGATACCAATTATTCATACAATTCTGTATCAGAGGCTTGGGAGCATAATAAAACCGCAAGCTGGGGTGCACCTGAAGGCAATCTTTATGAAAACAGTCTGTCACCCAAGCAGCTTTATTGGCTTGACGGTGTTTTGAATGATGCTAAAAGCCAAGGAAAAAAGGTGATAGTTTTTTCTCATGCAGCAGTTTCCGGTGAGTGGAGCTCTGCACTTGATTCCAAGGCTGCCAGAGATCTGTTTAAAAAGTATGATAACACAGTTTTGATGTGCCTTAACGGTCATTTACATACCGATCATTTTTGCGTTAAGGATAATATTGCTTATTTCGATGTAAACGCCGCTCTGAACGGTTATTGGACGGTCAGCGACAGTCAGCATTATGCCGACGGGCATACCTTTACACGTGAAGTTTTTGACGGTGAGGGTAATACCGTCGGAACCGAAGAAGCACAGCTTAATAAACTGTCGCAGGCAAAAAACACCTGGTTTTTTGAAGAACCGTTAAGCGCCAAAGTTGAAATAGGTGATGACGGTACAATAAAGGTAATAGGGGATATAACCGAATGGAAATACGGTGTTTTGCCGCCGATAATGTCCGATGGAGTTATTCCGCAGATAAAAAAACAGGAGTGCCAAATTAAAGTTATAGAAAAATTTTTTTGAAATTTGAAAAAAACACTTGATTTTAGCGAAGTGTTACTGTATAATACATTGGTACTTGAGCCGGAATGATGGAATTGGCAGACGTGCTGGACTCAAAATCCAGTGGTAGCGATACCGTGCGGGTTCGACCCCCGCTTCCGGCACCAACAAAAAAGTCTCTTTTGTCTTATAGACAAAAGAGACTTTTTTGAGTGATGCGTTCCTTGCGGAACGTGATGCGCACTACGTGCGTGATGCAGGCTTCACCCGTGATGCACGCCTTCGGCGCGTGGGTGGAACGCATTGCATCACCTATCACAGCGCAGCGACATCATTTATCACTTACTTGCAAATCAACACATTTTACGATATAATATAAAAAATGAGGTGCGTATTATGTCGGATTTAAAACTTAAAAATCTATCGGAATGGTATTGGGTCGGCGGTCTGCACGACGCATGCATTGTTGGAGTTGAAACCTATGAATTTCCTTTCAACTACAACAAGTTCATTGGGAAAAAGAACAAATTTGACCGTAATCTTTTGATTTTAAAAATTAATTCAAAAGGTGCAATATATGATAATACTGTAAAAGAAATACGCTTATTCAATTACGAAATATTGACTGATAATATTTCTTTAGAAGGCAGAGATAAAGTTTGGTGGTTAGCAGACAGACTTGTTGACCACGGCAATTACTATACATTAGAAATTGATCTACAAGATCTTGATTCCGTGCCCGAAGATTTTACATTCAAAATTAAATTTGAACGGGCAGAGGTCGATAGGGAATAAGCTTGCTTTTACTTACTCTTACCACGATTGTGTTTCGTTTGGTAACTCTATTTCAACAAAGCGAAGCATCCTCACTTTTGTGAGGGTGCTTTGATTTTTATGTTGATGTATGAGGAATGTATTGACAAATTAAATAATGTATGCTATGATATACAACAGATGTTGCACAACGTATGTTTTAATTGAGATGAGAGGTGTTATAATGCCCCCGAAGCCAAAGTTTACTAAAGATGAGATTATTGAAGCCGCCTTTCAGATAGTTCGTGAAAGGGGAGCGGAAGCGCTGACGGCACGTGAACTCGGTGAAAAGCTTTCAACCTCATCACGCCCGATCTTTACGGCTTTTGATGGTATGAACGAGTTAAAGCTTGCTGTTCTTGAGCGTTGCCGAGAGATGTATGCGCAATTTATAGAGAACGAAAAAAACAGTGGTAAATATCCGGAATATAAGTCAATGGGAATGGCGTATATCCGCCTTGCCAAAGAGGAAAAGAATGTTTTTTAAACTGCTTTATATGCGGGATACGACCAACGAGCATTTTTCTGCTGATGATTCCTTTTCCGACGCAACAAGGACGGTAATGCGATCGTTAAATATCGACAGTAGCACAGCCGAAAGATTACATTTTGAGATCTGGGCTTGGGTGCACGGTGTTGCTTCAATGCTTGCAACATCTTACCTTTCGCTTGATTACGATGTTATAAGCGAAATGCTGACCGATGTTTATACATCATTGAAAGAGAGGGTCTTACATGAATAAAATTATTAAGATAAACGGTTTGAATAAGTCGTTTGGCGATGTCAAGGCCGTGCAGGACCTTAGCTTTGAGGTGCGTCAGGGGGAGCTGTTTGCCTTTCTTGGTGTCAACGGTGCAGGCAAAAGCACGACCATCTCAATTATGTGCGGACAGCTTCAAAAGGACTCGGGTAAGGTCATTATCAACGACTGTGATCTTGACGAAAATATCGACACTGTTAAGCGTGACCTTGGCGTTGTGTTTCAAAATTCCGTGCTGGATCAGTCTTTGACGGTTTACGATAATCTCAGCATCCGCGCGGCGCTTTATGGGATCATAGGTGAAGATTTTAAAAATCGACTTGATGTATTATGCCAAAAGCTTGAATTCAAGGGCCTTTTAAAGCGTACCGTCGGTAAGCTTTCGGGCGGTCAGCGCCGAAGGATAGACATTGCACGTGCTCTTTTGCACGATCCAAAAATCCTTATTCTCGACGAACCCACTACGGGACTTGATCCGCAGACAAGGAGCGTTTTGTGGAGGGTCATAGACGATCTTCGCAGGGAAAACGGAATGACGGTCTTTCTTACCACGCATTATATGGAGGAAGCCGCCGATGCTGATTATGTAATAATTCTCGACAGCGGAAAAATTGCCGCAGAAGGCTCTCCGTTGGAGCTGAAAAACCGTTTTACGGGTGATTATATCACCGTTTACGGTACCGATGAAGCTGAAATAAAGAAGCTCGGTGTTGAATATGAGGCTTTAAAGGATTCATTCAAAATTCTTGTACCGAATACATCCGTCGCAACTGAGTTGATCGTAAAATATCCCGAAATTTTTAAGGATTATGAGATAATAAAGGGCAAGATGGATGATGTTTTTCTTGCCGCAACCGGTAAAAATTTGAGCGGAGGTGAGCATAATGCGTGATCTTAAAGCCCTTGTAAAACGTGATACAAAGCTGTTTTTCAAGGATAAGGGACTGTTTTTCACTTCTATGGTCACACCTCTCATTTTGTTGCTGTTGTATGTTACTTTTCTCGGAAAGGTTTATAAAGACAGCTTTGCTATGACCTTGCAGGAAGTTGGGCTTAATATCGCTGTGCCCGACAAGCTGACCGATGCCTTTGTCGGCGGTCAGTTGATGTCGTCATTGCTTGCTGTTTGTTGTGTTACCGTTGCATTCTGCTCTAATATGCTGATGGTCAACGACAAGATAAACGGATCGGTACGTGATATAACAATAACTCCCGTAAAGCCGCATATAATGTCGCTGGCGTACTACATTTCAACGGTATTTTCGACACTTATCGTGTGTGTGGTGGCGGCTGTTGTTTGTATGATATACATCGCTTCGGTCGGTTGGCATATGAGCGTTTCCGATGTTCTGTTTATGCTCCTTGATGTGTTCCTTCTGGTTATGTTCGGTACGGCTCTTTCAAGTATAATAAACATTTTTCTCACATCTCAAGGTCAGATCTCGGCCGTCGGAACGGTGGTCAGCGCAGGCTACGGCTTTATATGCGGAGCTTATATGCCCATTTCGCAGTTTTCTGAAACCCTGCAGAAGATCATTGCTCTTTTGCCGGGAACCTACGGAACGGCTCTTTTGAGAAATCACGCTATGAACGGTGCATTCGGGGAACTGAAAAACCTCGGATTTCCCGAAGAGGTTATTGACGGTATAAAGCAGTCCATCGACTGTAATGTCAATTTCTTTGATAATTCCGTTGACGTGCCGGTTATGTATGCTGTTCTGGGCGGTACGGTGGTTTTGTTAGTTGGTGTATATGTGCTGATTAATTACCTGAGGATCAAAAAACATAAAATAATTTGATATTTTGAAAATTTGGTGTTGACAAAATGACTTGGTTGTGTTAATATAGTCAGGTCGACGCGAGTGTGCTGGAACTGGCAGACAGGCACGTTTGAGGGGCGTGTGTCCACGACGTACGGGTTCAAGTCCCGTCACTCGCACCAGAAAAACGACAAGTTTCGAAAGAAACTTGTCGTTTTTCAATGAAGCGTTCCCTTCGGAAACATGATGCCGCTACGCTAATGATGTCACTTCGTTAATGATGTATTGCTTCGCAACATTAAGGAACGCTTCGCATCATAAATGAGCGAAGCGAATTTACATC
>JAFQCR010000004.1 GCA_017416345.1 Clostridia bacterium
ACCAACTCTCCCGTTGCAAATTATAAGGGTGAGCTGTATTCCTTGCCCTTTAATATGTACACCTTCAATAAAATGTGGGGTGTTGTGACACCCGACGAGGCCGCCGCAAAAATTGAGGAGCAGCGTGCCGCCGCAGGTATTGTGGAGCCTAAAAATTTGGAGGAGCAGGCTATTTCATTGGTCGGAACCGATATTTACGAAAAGCTTATCAAGGGTTATACCGAAAAGCAGTGGGGAAGACCCTGCACCGAGCTGCCGAGCTTCATCATCAAGCGTTTGCCCGTGCGTCTGACCTTTGACAATAACTATTTCAATGCGTTGTACCAGGGTATCCCTGTGGGCGGCTACACCAAAATGGTGGAAAATATGCTGGACGGTATTGAGGTGCGTTTGGGTGTCGATTACCTCGAAAACAAGGCCGAATACGATGCCTTGGCCGACAAAGTGGTCTACACCGGTGCTATAGATGCTTACTTCAATTATTCTTTGGGCGCTTTGCAGTACCGCTCGGTAAGGTTTGAGACCGAGGTGTTGGATATTCCCAATTTCCAGGGCAATGCCGCCGTCAACTACACCGATTCCGAGACCCCTTACACACGTATTATTGAGCACAAGTGGTTTGAGTTCGGTACACAGCCCAAGACCGTTATCAGTAAGGAGTACAGCTCCGAGTGGAAGGTCGGGGATGAGCCTTACTATCCCGTCAATGACGAGAAAAACGGAGCTTTGTATGCCGAATACAAGAAGCTTTCCGAGAGTGAGTCGAAGGTCATCTTCGGCGGTCGCTTGGGCGAGTATAAGTACTACGATATGGATACCGTTATTGCCGCATCGCTTGACCTTTGCGAAAAGGAATTGTAACTTTATTATCCCTGCACTTTTGGTGCGGGGATTTTTTTGCAAGATTTTATTGCATATCACAAAAATATATGGTATTATTTTTGCGTAAAAATATTATTGGAGGAATGTTTATGAAACCGGCAAAGTTTTTATCCTTGATCTTGGCGATCATCCTGCTTTTGTGTGCGTTGCCCATGACGGTAAGCGCCGCACTCGATAAGGGTAACACGGGTGTTTACGACGGTATGCTGTCCTATAAGATCGGACGCAACGGTACCGTCACCATTACAAAATGCGCCCAGTTTACTTCGGGAGCGGTGGTCATCCCTGCCGAGATCGACGGTGCGATCGTCACCTCTATCGGGGATTATTCGTTCCAGCATTGCGTCAAGATAACCTCGGTCGAAATTCCGCCCACCGTGACCGAGATCGGCTACAGCGCATTTTACGGCTGTGTTGCACTTGAGGAGGTCAATATTCCCGACAGCGTTACAAAGATCGAGTACGGTGCATTTTATAACTGCAAAGCACTCAAAAAGGCCGATATTGCCGATCTTGCCGCCTGGTGTCATACCTCCCTGGACGGCCCTTACGCCAACCCCTCGCACATCACGGGTGAGCTGGTCGTCGGCGGTAAGGCTTTGACAGCGGTGGAGATTCCGCAGTATGTCACCAAAATTTCGGGTTATACCTTCTACGGATGCGATAAGATAACCTCGGTCAGCATTCCCGACGGTGTTACCGAGATAGGCGAGTGTGCATTTTACGGCTGTCAGTCTCTCGGTGAAATGAACGTTTCGGCGGCCGTCACCTCCATCGGTGAGGGTGCTTTTTCCGAGTGCTACGGTCTTAAGGTCATCAATGTGGCCGACGGCAACACCCGTTATGTCAATATCAAGGGCAACCTTGTCGAGCGTGACACCAAGATGCTCATCCGTGGCTTTGACGAGGGCAAGATCCCCTCTGACGGCAGCGTTACCAACATCGGCAGCTATGCCTTTGCAGGCTGTAAAAAACTGAAGGAGATCACTATCCCCGAGGCTGTTACCTTTATTTCTCCCTCGGTTTTTGAAAACTGTATCGAGCTTCAGAAGGCCACATTGCCCAACAGCATTACATTTATAAACGCAAGTATGTTTGCAGGCTGTGAAAAGCTTTCCGAGATCAATGTTCCCGAAAGTATCACAAGGATCGGCGTCAGCGCATTCAGAAACTGCAAAGCACTCAAAAAGCTCGACCTGCCCGATAATCTTGAGCAGATCGACGGCTTTGCGTTTGCGTACTCGGGACTTGTTTCGTTCGAGCTGCCCAAGTCGGTCAAAAAGCTGGGCGAGGGTGCATTTGACGGATGCTCAAAGCTTCTGGCTCTGAACGTAGAAAAGGGCAACGGCTATTATTACAGCAAAAACAATTGCATCATCAAAAACGGCGGAAAGCTCATCCGCGGCTGTAAGACCAGCCTTATTCCCGCCGACGGAAGCGTTAACGAGATAGCGACCTATGCCTTCTCGGGAACCGATAAGATAACGGCAGTCGTTATTACCGAAAGCATCAAAAATATAGGTGTCGGTGCGTTTTCGGGCTGTGATGCGCTTAAAAAGGTGTACTACGGCGGCAACGATATGGCCTTCAGAGGTATTAAGATTGCCAATGATAATGAGCCTCTCAAAAATGCCGAGCTGGTGACCGGAACCACCGTCATCACCGACGGCAAGCATTACATCGAGGAGGAGAGCGACAAGCAGTTTGAGGATCTGATCGAAGATAACCTCAAGGGCGACGGTGAAGGCGAAGGTACGCCCGGCGGCCTTAAATGGTGGATATGGGTGATCATCGGTGCGGCGATCGTTGCGGTCGTGGCAGTTGTTGTGATCATCGTGAAGAGATCCGGCTCCAAAAAGGAAGCCGAAACCAAAGAATAATCAACAGCGCTAAAGTAAATACACAGCAACCCCGATGCAAAGCCCTTTTGCATCGGGGTTGCTTGCTGCTGAACGAATCTATGGACGTTAAGTGCCCAAAATTTCGACCAAAAGTCACAAAATTCAAAATTGTTTTAAAAATATCGAAAAACCTCTTGACAAAATCGCTTTAAAGTGCTAAAGTATATAACATCAAGAGCGCTTTGCCGCTTTAAACCAGAAAAGAGACGTGTGCATTATGAATTTTTCAAACCTCTTATCCATTTCGCCCACCGTGCTGATATCGGTGCCGATGCTTGTCTGCTTCTTCGGACTTATGATATTCGTCGGCTTTGCCTGCCGTAAGCACGCCAAAAGCGTTGACAGCTTTGTTTTGGGCGGCCGTTCGGTCGGTCCGTGGCTGACCGCCTTTGCGTTCGGTACTTCATATTTCTCGGCCGTTATCTTTGTAGGCTACGCAGGTCAGTTCGGCTGGAACTTCGGTCTGGCTTCTACCTGGATCGGTCTCGGCAATGCCTTTATCGGTTCGTTGCTTGCGTGGACGGTTTTGGGACGCAGGACCCGTGTTATGACACAGCACCTCGGCTCAAAGACCATGCCCGACTTCTTTGAAAAGCGTTACGATTCCAAGAACCTCAAGGTGGTTTCTTCGTTCATCGTTTTCGTTTTCCTTATTCCGTATACCGCTTCGCTCTACAACGGTCTGTCCTCGCTCTTTAACAATGTTTTTGAGATTCCTTACTGGGTCATCGTTGTGGGAATGGCAGTTCTGACCGGTGTTTACGTTATCTTCGGCGGATATATGGCTACCGCCGTAAACGATTTTATCCAGGGTATCATTATGCTGGTGGGTATCGTTGCGGTCATCGTTGCCGTGCTTAACCAGAACGGCGGTTTTACGGAGGCCGTAAATTCACTTGCCGCAAGCGAGCAGGCAGGTCCCGAGTACACCTCTATGTTCGGTCCCAACCCGATCTTCCTGCTGTTTGTTGTCCTTCTTACCTCTCTCGGTACTTGGGGTCTGCCTCAGATGGTCGGCAAGTTCTACTCCATCAAGGATGAGGGCGCTATCAAAAAGGGTACCATCATTTCCACCGTATTTGCCATCATCGTTGCAGGCGGATGCTACTTCCTCGGCGGTTTTGGCAAGCTGTACTTTAAGGAAATGGCCGCCGCAGGCTTTACCTCGGCTGCAGGCACCAAGTTTGACAAGGTCATCCCCACAATGCTGCAGAATCTTCCTGCAGTTATCGTAGCTCTCATTATCGTTTTGGTTCTTGCCGCATCCATGTCCACACTTTCCTCGCTGGTACTTACCTCGTCATCGACCCTCACTCTCGACGTTGTAAAGCCTGCGATGGAGAAGAAAAAGTCGGTCTCCGAAAAGAAGAGCGTTCTTATCATGCGTCTGTTCATCGTGTTCTTCATTGCTGTTTCCGCAGTCATCGCAATTCTGAAGGACACCATCTGGGCCGACTCGGTATTCATCGCACAGATGATGGGTGTTTCGTGGGGTGCGCTGGCCGGTGCGTTCTTGGCACCGTTTATGTACGGCCTCTATTGGAAAAAGACCACCAAGGCCGCAGTTGTCGCCAGCTTCATCTTCGGTGTCGGACTTGAAGTGATCCAGCTTTTGATCGGTATTGGGCTGTTCAGCGTTGAGAATATTCCCGTCATCAGCTTCATTTTCACCAACTCGCTCTACTCGGGCGTATTTGCGATGGTCGGCGGACTTATCATCGTTCCCATCGTAAGCCTTTTGACCAAGAAGACCCTGCCCGAAAACATTGACCGGAAGTTTGAGTGCTACGATCATCAGGTCGTCACCAACAAGAAGGATTCCTTGGGCTGATCAAAATGAAAAGCAAACCGCAACGGTCGAACCGACCGTTGCGGTTTTTGTATATTTATAAAAAATAATGTCACCCCCTTATTTAATCGAGGAAATTTTCATATAGAATCTTGATGTGGCAACAAAGGGCATATTTATGCGGAATTATGAATAAATTATTGCGAAAAATTGTCCTGATTGTTGACATCTTTCGACACTTGTGATACAATCGTATGTATGAAAATGGGTTTTTTGTCTAATTTTATACAAAAAACCTCAAATTTGTCGTTTTAAATGTTTGAAATGGTCATAAAACGATAAAATTTTTCGAAGAGGGGATAGCCAAATGAAGAAAAATTGGAAGCCGGCCGTAAAGCTCAAGCGAATATGCGCTGTTGTAGCGGCGGTCGCGCTGCTCTTGACGGGGATGATGATCCCGACCACGGTCAACGCCGCACAGCAGGAGGCCAGCAACGTTTCAAGACTGATAAACGTTGTGTACGATGACTCCCGCAGTATGTTCCTCGGCGGCTTGAACGCATGGGCGCAGGCTAAATACAGCCTTGAGGTATTCTCGTCAATGATGCAGGAAAACGACATTATGAATGTCTATTTCATGAGTCAGTTTGACGGAAAATACGGCAATGCGGCCATTGGAAGAGCTCCGCTTATCAGCGGAATTTCCGGTAAGGATTCCTTAAAGCAGGAGAATATCGACAAGATACATACCACGGTCTCCAAGGCATCGGGTACTTATTTCGGTGCTATCGATGCTGCTTATGAGAATCTTAAGACCGAGGGCTCGAAATACGACGAAAAATGGCTGGTCGTTATCACCGACGGTGATTCGCTCAGTAACGGCAACGATTCGGGCGTAAGGAGCGATCCGGTAGGATATCTCAACAATAAGTTTAAAAACACCGTTTCGGACGGCATCGAGGTCGCTTACTTGGGAATCCAGCCCAGCAACGGTAACGCCATCGTGCCTGCCGTCAGCGAATCGGTCAGAGTTTACAATGCCGCCGGCAATAAGCCCAACAGCGAGGACGGAATCCTGGCCAAGGTCACCGAGATCTGCGAGGAGATATTCCAGCGTCCTCCCGTTAAGTCCAACGGCGGAAGCATTGACCTCAGCATCCCGGTAAGCGAGATCGTTGTTTTTGCCCAGGGCTCCAATGTTTCGATCGGCAACCTTGCAGGTGCCAACAAGTTTGAGACCTCCTCAAAAATATCGGCGGCCGACAAAAAGTATGCCACAACGGTCGAGGCTGACCGCAATGTTGCGGGAACGGTCGAGCTTTCGGGTACCGTTGCCACCTTTACACCCACCTCGGGCAACTACTTTGATGCAGGCAGCTATAACATAAGCGTAACGGCTGATGAATATGTTGTATACTATAAGCCTTGTCTTGATGTTGTCCTCAAGATCCGTGATGCGCAGGGAAGCATAGTCACCGATGATGTTATCCCCATCGGCAACTATTCGGCAGAATATTGGCTGACCTATCCCGAAAATCATCCGAGATACGGCGACAAGATCAGCACCTCGCTGTTCGATGTCACCTATCAGCTTTACATTTCGACCAACGGCGGTCGCAAGGAAAGACTTACCGCCAACAACTTCTACCTTGACATCGGTCAGAACACCGAGATCTCGGTAACTGCAAGCTATCTTAACTATATCTCCTCCGATAAGGCACAGAAATTTGCCGCTGTTGAGGATTTCACCGTTGAGGAGCTCAAGGTCGAGCTCGAGCTGCACCAGGAAAAATACATCCTTTCGAGAATGAAGGATGAAAACGAGGGTATGACCGTTAAGGTCTCGAAGGACGGTGCTCCTTTGTCGGGCGACGATTGGAACCGTTGCGGACTTGAGCTTATCGCCGAGGGCGTTGACTTCAACGTTACCAAGAACGGTGACAGCACCTTTACCGTAAAGCCGACATGGAAGAACGGCGACCGTGCCTCGACCGCTACGGGTGAGGTCAACTTCCAGGCTGTTGCCACCATTTCGGACGGCAGAAAGCCTACTCACAAGGGTGCGGTGCTCGGTTGCATCGAAATATATGATGACGTTACGGCCGTAAAGCTGGGCGTCACCGTTGATAACAACAACGATTCTCTTAAGAGCGATGCCTTCAATGAATCCAAGCCTTCGATAACCGTTAAGGTCGATTGGG
The DNA here is from genome assembly GCA_017416345.1 of Clostridia bacterium. Taxonomy (GTDB): domain Bacteria; phylum Bacillota; class Clostridia; order Oscillospirales; family Acutalibacteraceae; genus UMGS172. Next base: position 6,774 of record JAFQCR010000004.1, read on the forward strand.
CCGGCAATCCGCTTACCAAGGAGCAGTACGAGGCTCTTAAAAAGAACGGCCTTTCGGTCAAGTTCAAGGATATGGAAAAGGTCGAGGTCAACGGCAAAAAGGTTCCGCTTGTTGAGGTCAGCGAGATCGTTTTCGCAGACTTTAAGGAGGGTGAACACACCACCGCCGTTATCTACTTCAAGGCCAACGGCGATATCGGTGACCAGCGTACCATGCTGGACGATTGCGACGAGTTTACCGTCAACGCCACCATCGACCGTGAGGGTCTGGTCTCCAAGGGTAAGGCCGAGGGCGACCTTGATGTCACACGAGTCTACACTCCGTTTGAGATCATACTGTTCGTTCTGATACTGCTCTTTATCATCGGACATCTTCCCCCGTTCAAGTGGTATCTGCCCTTCAGGATCAAGTACGATCCTTACAACTCGGCCTTCGGCAGAAAGAGCCCCAAATATGCATACTGCTATTTCAATCCCATCTCGTGGATAACCGTGCTCCTGCCGTTCTGTCCCGTTATCACACACGTCAAGTTCGTGTGGTTCTCGGGCGTAAGCAAGGCCGCTCCCATGACCCTGTGCTCAAGGATCTTCTCATTCAAGGGAAGATCGTGCAAGGTCCTCAACGCAAACACGCTTAAGGACGCGATGAGGATATACATCGATTCGCCCAATGCAAACGGAAGCAAGGATGTGCTTAAGTACAGATCCTCCAAGCTCCGCAATGACGGGCGTGTGGTAGTCACCACAAAATGATCAACACAGCGCTAAATTTACTTAACATACAAATTTACTATAAAGGAGTTAAGAATCATGGCAGAGAAAAATACTAAAAAAGCTAAAACCGTTGAGAAGATGCCTCCCACACTGTTGGTAGGTCTCGGCGGTACCGGTTGCGATATCGTAGGAAGAGTTTACAAGCTCGCCAACGATGAGCAGAAGAAGTACCTGGAGTTCGTATTCCTCGATACCGACGCAAACGAGCTCAGAGAAAGAAAGTTTGAAGCTCCCTTTGCACACACCGTTCAGACCTCCAGAAAGATCACTGTTGGTCAAGCTTTGAGAAATGATCCCGAGGCCTTTAACCACACCTTCCCCATCAATCCCCAGCTTATGAACAAGCCCTTGACCGAGGGTGCAGGCCAGATCCGTGCCGTTTCCAAGCTGGCATTCGATATGTGTGTCCGTGAGGGCAGACTTAAGGAGCTCCACGAGGCTATCAACAACCTCCAGAAGCTTAACAGCGACGATATGGAGCAGTCCATCCGTGTGCTTATCGTTTCCACCCTTGTAGGTGGTACCGGTTCGGGTATTTTGCTGCCCGTTTCCATGTATCTCCGTAACTACCTGGAGAACACCTGCCACAAGAAGCCCATTATCCGTGGCTTCTGCATCCTGCCCGATATCTTCTTCACCGATCCCAACAAGACCGAGATCGAGAAGGTAAACCTCAGAACCAACGCTTACGCAACCCTTCGTGAGATCGATGCATTTATGCTCAAGGCTGACAGCAAGCGTGATTCCGATATCCGCAAGCGCTTTGGCCTCAAAATGCCCAGACCCGGCACCATTGACAAGTATGACGATTACGATCTCAATCCGCTGGATTACTGCTTCCTCTTTGATGCACAGAACACCGACGGCGGCACTCTGACCCACTTTGAGGAGTACAAGCAGCACGCTGCCGACTGTATCTATGCTTCCTCGGTCAGCCGTCTGCACAAGCGTCTTAACTCTTCGGAGGATAACACCATTCTGGAGCGTTGCGCACAGAACGGACGTAACCGTTACTGCGGTACCGGTACCTCCAAGATCATTTATCCCTTTGAGGCAGTAAGAGATTACGTAGCTCTCAACTGGATGAGCCAGGCTATGACCGACGACTGGCTCCGTTACGATAACAAGGTCGCACGTGAGCTCATCAAGTATCAGAAGAGCCGTGCAAAGGGCGTTGTTCAGAAGCCCATCGATTCCAGGCTTGTTTACCGTGAGGGCGTTACCAACGATATCGAGAACAAGAACTACTTCGGATTTGCTATCCAGGAGGAGTGCAGCTTGCTCGATTCGTCCGGCACCTTCTATGTTGACGACCGTTGGAACTGCTATCTTGAGAAATTGATGGCCAAGATCAAGGAAAAGGCCGAGGATAAGGTTGACGACGAGGCAGTTAACAAGCTGCTCAGCGCCTGCCGTACCGAGGTTGAGGAGACCGGTAATGCCTCCACCTTCAAGGCAATGTTCAACTCCATTGCCCAGCAGCTCAAGATGCTCTTTGCCAAGACCACCAAGGTCGCTGAATCCAGCGCATCCATCCTTGCAGACAGTATGTTCTCTATCGATAACTACGATCCCAGCCTTGAGGACCGTATCGAGCACTGGCTGCACATCAAGGGCGTTCCGCTCCATCCCAACTCTGCAAGATACTTCCTTTATAACCTTGAGGAGTGCCTCAAGAAGGAGCTCCAGAAGATCGAAGCTCCCGCCAAGGGCTCCGGCGAGGGCGAGGAAGAGGGCGAGACCATCTCCTTTGCAAAGGCAGAGCAGATCGTTGCCAACTTCTTCACCGAAAAGACCCACACCGACGAGAGCAACGAGTCCGGTGCAAGTGTAACTCTGCAGCAGCACGTCAACAGCCTCCAGGGCAGCTTCTTCAAGAAGGGCGAGTTCAAGGAGCAGGCTACCGGTATCCTCGATCTGTGTGACGAGCACGTTGAGAATATCAAGCTTTACTACAAGCTGTATGTTCAGGTTGCAGTTCTTAAGAAGTCCTTGGAGTTTATCGACAATCTCTGCAAGAACTACGAGCATTTCTATCAGCTGCTTGAGGCCGAGATCAAGAACATCTCCTACAGAACCTCCCGCATCGAGGAGACCTACGAGAACCGCAAGGGCAGCCCCGTTATGTACGTTTGTGCATCCAAGAACTGCCTCGAGCGTATTCTTGCCGAGTGCCCCAACACTATCGACAGCATCCAGCTGACCGCCGACTTCCGTGAGCAGCTCTTTGAGGTCATCTACAAGAGCTCCGATGTCAGCGCAGCCGCAACCCAGAAGAAGCAGAAGCAGGTCATCGAAGAGCTTGTTTCCGAGGGTATCCTTGACTTCTGGAGAAACGCAGTTATCGATCAGTACGGCCACCGTGTTGATATGGACGTTATCGATGCACTTTGCAAGGAAGCCGAGTTTGAAGAGGATTGCTTTGCCCAGAACCAGAAGCTCAACTATGTTGAGAGAAAGCAGGATGCAGCATTCAAGCTGGCAGCACCGTTTATCGACAAGCCTATCGGCCAGCCCTATGAGATCCTTGCCTGCGGTATGAGCAGCGCCATCGCCAACAAGAACGATCTTGCCAAGATGGAGATCCTCAAGCTCTTCGGTTCTTACGAGAAGGATTCTCTGATGGACAGATATCAGATCCTCTTTATGAGAGCTCTTTATAACCTCCGTGTCTGCGACCTGCAGAAGTTCGCTCCCTGTGACGAGTGTCCTGCCGACTTTAAGGAAGAGGGTAGCTACTACAGAGACTACGTTGCCAGAATCGACAACGTTCTCCCCGATCCCGAAAAGTCCAACACCATCACTCCTCACCTTGACAGAAGATGGCACTTCACCGGTGTTATGCCCGATCTTGACGACGAGACCGAGCAGAAGAGCATCACCAGAGCACAGAAGGCATTCTTCGCCGCATTTGTATTCGGTTATGTCAAGTACCACCGTGACAGATATCAGTTTGTCGGTGCCAACGGCGATACCATCGACGATGAGATCGTTGTTCTCGACGGCAAGTGCGACAAGCTCCACGAGATCTACGACGCACTCCGCATCAACCGTCCGCTGGTCAGAGATTTCATCAAGAGATTTGACGACAGCGTTAAGGAGGAGAATGATGCAGGCGGCGTAGCCAACACCTCTTATCAGCAGTCCCGTCTTTACAAGGCGCTTGGAAAGATGCATCTTAACAAGTTCCCTGTGATCGAGCACGTCAGCTATCTTGAGCTGCCGCTCCTCTTCAAGGTATCGGTCGGTAACAGCGAGTTCAAGGATTCCGATGCTGTTGAGATGCTCAAGAACTTCATCGGCTTCACCGAGGAGTACCTCACCACCTTCTATGTAGACCATATCGTACGCAACAGATACTTTGTTGAGTGGTTGGATGAGCAGTTCACCCTTATGCTCAGCAATATCGAGAAGTACTATGATCAGGGCGAGACCTACATCCTCCAGAATCCGTTCAACGATACTCTCCTTGCCAGACTTATGGGCGTTATCATCGGTATCTTCGATAAGTACTCCGTAAACGATGAGTTTGCCGAGGAGTGCTACAAGAAGTACGAGGCAAAGCGTAAGGAACTTTCCGGACAGTGATTTTAAATTTTGCGTCTGACGCAAATCTCTGCGTAAGGGTGCGGTGATGTGTCACCGTACCCAAGGCGCAGACCGAACGGCTTTGAGCCGTTCAAATAAATCAGAAAAGGAGGTTCACGCTGTTGCTGTCGATTTTGATAATTGACGGTGAGATCTTCGACCATTACAGTAAATACGAATACTTTTTGGACCGCTTTGAAGCGGAAGGAGACGTAGCCGTCTGCGTATGGAACAAGGGTGCCGGTGAAAATGATATTGCCGCAATGGTACCGCAGTTGATGGATACCATTAAGAATATCCCTGCCTGGAACGCTTATATCATCTGTGCGCCGCATCATTCGATAGATTTTCTGCAGGACGATTTCAACAATAAAACGCAGTATGCCATCAACCCGTATGAAAGAGCAAACCGCGAGGATTATTGTGCCGAAAAAGACCCGCTGTTAAATCTCGTTTACTTGCTTGGCGGACGCGGTGAAAGCAGCTACTCGTTTGATAACGGTATCAGGCAGGAGCACAATATCAAGTATATTGAGCAGTATCAGTTCCGTGCCGCAAGGCCGGACAACATCTTTCTCATCACGCCGAGAATATTCAAGAACATCAGCCAGCAGAAGCACTTTTTGCTGACCGAAATACAGGATGAATACGCAAAGCTGCGCATTCAGGATAATCCTAAATATATTCTCGCAGGCGAGATCGATGTCACCACCAGATATTCCGAGTTCTGGGAGAGATATGAGTATCCGTCCAACTGCCGCTTCCTCGTATATGATCTGCCCGAAGAACAGCATCAGAAGTATGAGGATAGCTGGTTCCCGTTCTGGATATGCATACTCACGCTCACAAAAAACTATATCGGCAACTCAATACTTGCACCTTACAAGTTGCATTTGCTCGATATTGAAATAAACGACGATAAATTTGCTGAATATTTCAACAAATTTTATACCATGCTGCTCGATAACCGTGACATTAGCGAGCACGAGATCAAAGCGGAAAAGGATGCCATCAAGTTAGAGGCATCCAGCACCGATATTACCGTGTCGAACGGAAAAACGGCACCGGTTTATGTCACATTCCCGCACGTTGATGTTGCCAACCTTTTTGCAAGCAAAGCCAATATAGGACTTGTGAAGGACCGTCCCGTCCTTGATGAAGAGGATTGGCGCCGACAGATGCAAAGAACAAGGGAGACCGTTGCAAAGTTCTTCAAGGCCATCGGCCGAGGCAAGGGTGAAGCCGTTGATTACACCAACGACACCTTCGAGGCCGACCGAGGTGCGCTTGTAAACAAGCGTATCACCAAGTATGACGCTGAAGAGCTGCGTGATGCTATGAACGAAGACGAGCTTCGCATGATCGAGCTTAATACCGGTTATGCCGCAAGCCGTGCCGAGTTTGAAAAGGAACAGCGCAAGGCCGACCGTATCGTCCGCACCTATATGAAGCGCCGTCTGAAGTTCAAGACAGCCGCATGGCTCATTGCTGCCTGTATGCTGATCTACTTCCTGGGCTTCATACCGTTTATGATAAATTCCGTTAAGCACAGTCTCACAAGCTTTCTTGTGGCCTGGCCTATATCGGCCGCAGCGTTTATCGTTCCGCTCGTCAGCGGCATTATAGCGCTTGCCGTGCTTAAACGCAGAATGAACAAGCTGATCGATCTGTATAACAACACGATCAACAGCTGTTACGAAAAGGCCAAGACCGGTGCCGAGATCCAGGGCGAATATCTTTCGCTTTTGCTGGATTATATGAAGAAATATCAGCTTTTGAGCAACTCGATAGTTGATAATTCTCATTCCCAGCGCATTGACGAGCTGGTGCTTGCCATTGCCGTGTTTGACGATGCTATCATCGAATGCGAGGCTTTGGCCGCATTGCGTAACATCAAGCTGAAGAAGATCACCGACCGTTATGTTGAAAACACCATCGCTTCAACACCCGGCTCGCATATCAGCCTGTATGAGGACAACGAAAACGGCACCATGTCCTTGAACGAGGTTCCCGATGCATTGTCTGCTCCGTTCTCGTTCACCGACGATATGTCGATAATAGCCGAGGAGCTTTATGAGTGCGTGGGCTACACCAAGCGTAAGGCTTCAAACGATAACGGCGCAACCGATGAGGGTGAGGGCGACGGCTCGTTGCCCGAATCGCAGACCGTTACCGAAACTGTAGAGGAGGGTGAATAATATGTGGGATACTATATGGGCCATCCTTAAATTTGTTCTCCCCATCCTTCCTATAGTTCTGGCCGCCTTGATAGGTATCAAGGTCAACCTCAAGAAGGAAAAACGTCACCACCAGCTTTTACTCCCCGTTGTGGCACTTATCTACGGCATCGTGTACCTGCTGTTGGTCGACGATATTGCACTTTTGCTGCTTAAGGGTATCTATTACCTTATCAGCAGGTTTGAGTTCCTGGCGTTTTTGGACAAGGTCAATTGGGCATACGGCGTAATGTATGTTGCCAACACCGTTATGATCCTGCTGTTTATGGCCATCAAGGGAATGCTGATGCCGTTGCTGGCGGCCTTCCCGCCCGAAAAGAACTCTGTCACAAGGTTTTTGACCGGTCTTTTCTATGATTACGATGAAAAGGCCGAGGATGATGACTCCGACAAGGATAATAACGGCAAAAAGGCTCAAAGCGGCAAGTGGTACTTAAAGGATAAGCTGGGACACGCCAAAAAGGTTTTGATGGCGGTCTATATCGGCGTTATCGCTTTCTCGTGCCTGCTGTTTGCAACTACCTGCTATCTCATTTCCAAGAGCGTTCTCAGCGTTCCGTTCTATCCCGCATTTGGCATTCTTATTTTGGGAGAGGTATTCTTCTTCCTCGGCGGTCTGCCCAAAGGCGGGGATGACGAGGAGGAGATCGCCGATGCTCCCGAAGATGAAAAGGCCGAGATCGATTACAGCACCTTGAAGGAGATCTACGAAAAGCTGTTTGGCGACCGTATTTCAAACAGCGTTGATCTTCCGCCAATCGAAAACAAAAAGATCCCCGTAGCCCAGCTTTTGCTCCGCTACCGTGAGGAATATGAGGAGACCGGCTCCCAGGAAGCACATTTGCTGTTCAAGTATTTCACCAATATGCTGCTTTCCGGCGAGGAGCTTGACGATGGCTTGATCGCTTCGGCAAGAAATATTATCGAGGGCAAGAATATCTTGTTCAGCACGCCCTTTTATGAGGATGCTTCAAAGTACATCTTCCTGCCGATAACCCGTCACTTGATGCAGAACAAAAAGATACTCATCGTGGTGGGCCGTATCGGTGCCGAGAAGAACATTATTGATTGGTTCAAGCGCGGTCTTTACGGTGTCAACAACTTTGAGAATATCTGGAAGACTGCATTGCTTTGTGAAAGCAATGAGGAGACCAAGATAGCCGTTCTTCCGATGAAGGACATCTATAATCTCAAGATGCTCAACTCCAAGGCGCAGTTCTTGGAGGAAACCTCGATGGTCATCATCACCGACCCGACCAGACTTCTGGGAACCATGCAGGTCGGCTTGAGCACCGTTGTAAGCCTTATCCGCCGTGGCGAAAAGCCGCAGTACATTGCGTTCGACCGCAACTGTGACGGACTTGTGGACAGCTTGTCCCACGTTCTGAACAGCAGTATTGAGGAGGTCACCGCCACCACCGTTGCAAGTGCCAAGAGCACGGCCATCCTTTGGGAGGCCGACGGTAAGAACCTGCACCATCGTCTCGGACTTGATACTGCACGCTATCTTGGCGTCGGCTCCGAGCTGGCGGCAGTTGCTGTTGCCAACAAGGTCAGCGAGGTCAACTGGTTCGCTTATGAAAAATTCCCTGCGACCGATATGCGTTGGATAATCTCGCAGTATTACGGGCCGCTCTGTAAGGTCATGGATCTGCCGGTCTCGCAATCCGAGCTTGAGGAGCACGTAAAGGTCAGCGATGACCTTTGGTCAATGCCGCAGGGCAAGGATCGCTTTATCATTGCCGAGGACGAGTACAACAACGCCTATGAGATAATTAGACAGTTCTCGTCACGTGCAACCAACCAGGCGTTCATCCATGTTCTCAGCCAGAACTATCTGTTGCGTGATTATATGAGCGAAAATGCTCAGATATTTACCTACGATCCCAAGGCTATCCCCAATATTGCGGCCGACTATCAGCGTGTCCGTTGCAATATGGTCTACAAGCTCGTTATGCGCCTTATGAACGGCGAAATGTACGAGGAGGAGATCAAGGAAGCCCTTGTTCTGATGGGTGTTTACAGCAACGATGTTCACTCCGACCTCACCTCGCTTATTATGGAGAGCTTTGTCCCTGCCCATTCGAGCGAGAAGATCGCACCCGAGAGCATCGTCAACGTCAGAACCGATCTGGTTATTGACAAGAAAACACGCCGTCCCGAAAGAAAGCGTGTTTATGCCATTACCAATACTCTGTTTATCGACCGCTTCCTGCAGCAGCTGCAGGTAGTGCATTGCGTAGCCGAGGATGAGGCTGATAAGAACCTTTACCTCAACTCGATACTTTACGGTCACGTTTATCAGAAATACCTGCCCGGTACCTTCACGGTTTACGACGGCAAGTATTATGAGGTCGTGTCGGTCACCAGAAATAACGGAATCATCTTCCGCCGTGCTGCCGACCACATCACCAAGCGTAGCTATTACCGTCAGATAAGGACCTATAACGTTTCGGGCTTTGAGCCTTCGACCGAGGCGGCCACACAGACCACCTTCGGCAACGTTGTGTTCGAGCGCGGTAACGCCGAGATCGACGTTACTACCGACGGATACTTTGAGCTTGGCGATTACGGTAACCTTAGGAATGCCAACAAGGTACTGCTTAACGGTATACCGGTACGTAAGTATCAGAACAAGAGCATTATCAGGGTCAAGCTTACCGGCGCAGACCAAAAGGTCCGCTTCACCATTGCCACAATGATGAACGAGCTGTTTGTAACTCTGTTCCCCGAAATGCACGAGTATGTTGTCGCAACTACCAACGGAACCGACCCCGACAAGTGTGACGGTTATGTGCCGAGACTTGTTGTCAGCGGTGCCGACGGAGTTGTTGAGGACGACGGCTATATCTACATTATTGAAGACAGCCTTATCGATATGGGCCTACTCATCAATGTTGACCGTTATTTCACCCGCATTATGGAGATCATCACCGATCTTCTTTGCTGGCATAACGAGCGTCTTGATGAGGAAACTGCCCAGGAGGAAGGCGGCGAAGGCCCTGCCGAGGAAGGCGAGGGCGGCGAGGACGGAACCGAAGAAGGCGGAGAGGACGGACCCAAGAAAAAGAAGGGTTGTTCCGGCTGGTTCGGATCCATCTTCAAGAAGAAAAAGACCGACGACGGTGTCGATGAGGGCGGCGAAGCTCCTGCCGAGGAAGGCGAGGGCGGAGACGTTCCCGAAACCGCACCCGAAGGCGGAGAGGACCAACCGCAGGGCGGCAACGACGAGCCTCAGGGTGGCGACGGCGAGACCGACGCACCTCAAGAGCCCGGCGATGAGCCCGAAGCACCTGCTTCTGCTCCCGATGATGCGTTTGACGATCCTCAGGTTCCCGGCGAAACTGCTGTGGGCGGCTCATCTGATGACGGCGATGCCTTCGCAGAACCGCAGGTTCCCGGCGAGGTAGCCGAAACTCCGCAGTCAGCACCTGCCGAGGATGATGCATTTGCAGAGCCCGAGGCACCTGCCGATGAGCCTGCAACCGAGCCCGAGGCTCCCGTAAGTGAGCCCGAGGCACCTGCCGAGGTCAACGAGCCTGCACCTGCAGAGGAGCCCAAGCCCGTAGAAGAGCCTGCATCGGCTGAAAAGCCCAAGAAGAAGGGCTTCTTCGGTTGGCTGGGCGGTCTGTTCGGCAAGAAGAAAAAGCAGCCCATTCAGGAGCCTGCACCCGTGCCCGAAGAGGGCGTGTCCGACTTCCCCGATGTTACCGAGATCCCTGCTGAAGAGCTTGGCGGCGCTCCCGTTGATGCTCCTGCAGAAAATTCCGACGGCAACGGCGAAGATGCCAATGCACAGGATGATTCGGTCATCACCAGCGGCAACTTTATGTCTAGACCGTTGTTCAATATGATCCCTGCTCCCGAGATGGATGTTGTCGATGACAACGAGGATGCCATCACGGGTGAGGACGAGGAGTCGGTCGAGGTCGATTCCGAGGATGCCGAAGGCGGCTCGGGCGGTAACAGCACCGAGCGCAAGAAGTATTCGCAGAGATTCTTTATGCTTTACGGAAATGAAGCTGTTCCCGAGGTCTTTGACCTTGAAGCCACATTGAAGTATCTTAAGGAAAACGGCTTTGAGGATAATTACCTCAAGCAGTCCCGTGACAGCGCAAAGAACACCAAGCTTAAGTGGTATAACTACCGCTATGAGCCGGGCGAGCATTATTGCGACTTCTGCGGAACCAAGCTTGAAGGTAAGATCTCGGTCCTTAAGGACGGCCGTGAGCGTTGCAACGAGTGTAAAAAGACCGCCATCAACCGTGTGCGCCAGTTCAAGAAGCTGTACAAGGAAGCACACCGTCAGATGGAGGAGATCTTTGGAATCAAGATCAAGTCCAAGATCCAGATCCGCATAACCAACGCCGAGGAGATCGCCAAGGAAGGCGGCTACGAGTTTACTCCCACTCCCGGCTTTGACGGACGTGCACTCGGATTTGCACAGCGTCTCGGCAACGGTAAGACCAGGATCATGCTTGAAAACGGAGCTCCGAAGTTAGAGACCGAGAAGACGCTGGTTCACGAGATGACACATATCTGGCAGTATGAAAATATGCTGAATCTGTGGAGTCCCGAGCGTGATCTCGTCGCTATCGAGGGTATGGCCGTTTGGGTAGAAGCGCAGTATCTGACGAGTCTGGGACTTGAGGAACGTGCAAAGGCTTATGTCGATGCCCGTTGCTATGAGGATTCCGAGTACGGTCAGGGTATGCGTGAGTATATCAAACGCTATCCGCTGAGAAAGGGCAAGAAGGTCACCCGAGGAACACCGTTCTGCAAACCGGGTCAAAACCCGCTCAAATAACCCAAAATAGCAAACACCCATCCTGCAGTTAAGCTGTAAGATGGGTGTTTTTTAAATAGACCATGGATTTTAAAATTTAATGCTTGACTTTTTGCCGTGATGATTGTATAATATACCCCGTGGCATAGCCAAAGTAAATATGCGGGTATGGCGGAATTGGCAGACGCGCTAGATTCAGGTTCTAGTGAGAGCGATCTCATACAGGTTCAAGTCCTGCTACCCGCACCATAAAAAGCGACGTGTTTTAACACGTCGCTTTTCTTTTTGGCAGTATTATTTGATATTCCTCACGACAATTCTGAGGCCTTTTTAATCAAGGTATATCTCCTCGAGGTCGTCCAGGCGTAAAAGGGCGGGGGAGCAGCCGTAGGGGACACCGACATCAATATCTATCCACGTGTCGGTGTGTAGGATCTTGCCCTTGCTCATATGGTCATACGACATAGTGGGAGTGTGACCGAAAACCGTGATGACATCGTCAAAATAATGGGTCTCAATGTCGGGCCATGCCCAGATGAGATCATCGGCCGAGTACTGTGATAACGGCTTTTTGGGGTCAAAATTATCGAGCCCCGAGTGTACCAGCAGAAAATCTTTGCCGTTTAAAGACACGGTCTCGTAAAGCGGTGCCTCACGCAGATAATCGAGTATGTCGGCCACCGTGTCGGGGTCGGTCTGCATCAGCTCACGTAAAGCCTTCAGCGTTACACCGCCGCCGTTGTCGTTATAATTGTTCAAAAGCTCCAATTTTTCGGCCGAGAGAGACCTTATGCTGTTTTCGGTTATCTCATCAAACACAAAATCGCACGAAAGCAGCATAGCCTCGTGGTTGCCGAGGATAAGCTGAACGTTGGGTTGCTCCAACAGCCATTTTAAGATCTCAACGCCGCCGTCATTCTGGCGGTCGATGACATCCCCTAAAATATACAGCCAGTCGCTGTCCTTAAAGCCTGCTTTTTTGAGCAGGCTTTTTAATTTTTCAAGCTCAAGTCCGTGAAGATCCGATGTTACATAAACAGCCATAAGCGTTCCTTTCCAAGAGCGTAGTAGATTTAGTGTACATATATATTATACCACATTTTGGGCTGTTTTTCAACGAAGGGGAGCAAAAATTACGGACTTGACCTCAACCCAACATAACATCCAACAGCATCATAACGGCAAATCCGAGTATTATACCCATAGTGGCCGAGTAGGGCTGTGATGAGCGGTTGCGTTGACATTCCGGGATAAGCTCGTGCACGGCAACAAGTATCATCGCACCGGCCGCAAATGACAGAGCATACGGCAATATGGCCTCAATGTAGACCACCAAGGCTGCACCGATAACGCCGGCGATAGGTTCGACCATTCCCGAGGCCTGGCCTAATAAAAAGCTCTTCCAGCGTGAATATCCTTCACGTCTGAGCGGCACGGATACAGCCGCACCCTCCGGGAAATTTTGCAGTCCGATCCCAAGTGCAACCGATATTGCTCCCGTTATGCTTTCGGCAGAAAGCGGCTGGCTTTGAAGCGCACCGAATGCAACGCCGACAGCCAGACCTTCGGGAATATTATGCAGCGTTATGGAAAGGGTCAGCATAATGATACGGTGCAGTCGCTCGTTTGGTTGAATGTTGGTGCTTTCGGCCTTTCGGGTGGCAAGCGACACCGCCTTGTCCGAAAGCCACATAAACAAGGCACCCGACAAAAAGCCGAGCGTTGCCACGATATAAGGCGGCAGACCCGAAGCCTGCTCTGCACGTTCTATCGCAGGCTGCAGCAATGACCAAAAGCTTGCGGCGATCATCACCCCTGCGGCAAAGCCCAGCATAATATTCAGACCCTTTAGGTTCGGTGACTTAAAAAATACTACGGTTGCGGCACCCAGGGCGGTAACCAGCCAGGTGCCCAAGGTGGCCATCAACCCCCATAAAACATAAATATCTATAGTACATCTCCTCCACGGCTGTTTCAGCCGTTCTTTATACATTATATTGTGAGGAGCAAATTAGGTGCCTTGTGTAAAAATAACAAAGCCCGAGACCGTTTAACGGTTGATCTCGGGCACATCGGTTCGGCAGAGGATGTAATCGATGCTCACGTCATAAAATTCGGCTAACCTTATAAGCGTTTCGGTCGGCGGTACACGTTCTCCTGTTTCAAATTTAGAGAGCAGCGCCTGCTCGATGCCGGTCTTCATCTGAACGGCGATCTGCGTGTAGCCTTTCTGCTTTCTTAACAGCTTTAAGTTGTTCTTCATAACACCACCTCAATGACATTATGTCATATTTCTTCTTGACTGTTATGACAGTTTGTCATATAATATAGGCGTGTCATTTCAAAATATACCCAAAGCGGACTTTAATTTCAGCCTGACGGACGCTGTATTTAACATATAAAGTGTCGGATGGCAAATTTTTTGAAAAATTTTTAAAAAAGTTCGTAATTTTTTTGAAAATTTGAGTCTAATGGGGCGAGAACGGACAGTTCGGGGGAAAGAGCCTTGAACAAATCACGGAACAAAGCAAGGAACAGTACAAGGAACAATTTCCGATACGGCGGCTCTACACAGTTCCGAGCTGCGGATGTATAATTAGGAGGTATATTATGAGGGGTGTTGTAATGGAAGTTGATATAGAAAAGGTAGATCCGCAGGACTTAAACGGTGTGTATGCGGAGATAGCACAGCTTTTGGGACTTGAGGCGGCGGTCACGCTGTATAAAAAGTACCGAGGTACACAGGTATCGTTCCCGGTCGAAATGCTGAGCAGGGAGTACATAGCCAAACAGATAAGAAATGACTACAACGGCTACAACATCCGTGAGCTCGCCACCAAATACGGCTACACCGAGAAGTGGATAAGACGGATAGTGGTGGAGGTTTAATTGAAAACAGATAACGGTGCGGAAATGCTGAAAAAGATTATATAAATTATTGTAAATATGGTTTTATAAAAAGGAGACTAAATCAAAATGAAAAAAGCATTATCAATAGTATTAACATTAGTTCTGGTGTTTTCAATTGTACCGACAGGGCTGTTTAATGTTACTGCAAGCGCTGAAAACAGTGGGTTTTATACTATAACTTATCATTTGGGTGGTGGTACGAATGCACTGAAGAATCCGGATGTATATACAGAAGATGATGTTATAACCTTAATGGACGCAACAAAAGTTGGCTATGATTTTGTTGGTTGGTTTTTGGATGAAAATATGACCGAACAAATAGCCGAGATTTCCAATATGACAGGAAATATTGAGTTGTATGCAAAATTTGCGCCGAAAACATATGTGGGTGTGTTTGACGATAATGGTGCAACTAGTTCAAATTCTATTTCTGTTAAATTATATAATTCGTTTGGTCAAACAAAAGAAGTTTCATTAAACAACGGTGATGTTTTTGACCCTTATTCATATTGGACACCCAGCTATAGCGGTTATGTGTTTTTAGGATGGTATAATAATTCTGAATTAATATCTGGTTCATTAAAGATTACTCAAGATTTGTCTCTTGAGGCAAAATGGCGTAATTGTGGGCAAAATGGTATTTTGGGCGGGAATTTAAATAGCGTTAATGTAAGCTCGGATGTATATGATGATGTATATTCTGATAGTGCGTATGTTTACATTTCAGCTGGTATTACCACAGTGTATTATGAAGGTGAGAGCCGCTATAAAAATGTATATTATCTCAATCAATATAAGACTTCAATAGAAGGGAATTTTATAATATATGATGAAACCCATAAAACAACGTTGGTTGATGGTTCAAAAGGTGGATATGGTGAAAAAAGCGGCGAGTTAACTGTTGCTCCGGGCACTCTTTTGAGGATAACTGCTACGGGCGAATATGCAGCCGTCAATTTGGGTTATAGTGCTAACGGAAGGTGTAGCTTAACTGCAGGAAAACGAAGAAGCTCAAATATCACAGTGTCAAATCAACGACAAATTGAGCAAGAATTCGATTCAACGATAAACACCCCGAACGTTATAAAAACAGGGTATGCTTTGCTAGGTTGGTATGATGCTGACGAAAACGAAGTATCTGAAACTTGGAAGTATACCGAGAACCAAACCTTTACTGCAAAGTGGACACCAATAGAATATAATATTTTATATAATATTGATGGTGGAATAAACCATGAATCCAACCCTGAGAAATACACGATAGAAGACAACATTGAATTAAAAACTCCGACAAAACCCGGTTATACTTTTGTGGGATGGTATTCGGACATTAATTTCACAACACGGGTTGCGTCCGTTTCCAACAAAACGGGAAATATCACATTATATGCAAAATGGAAAGCAAATAGCTACAATCTAACAGCAAACGCGAATGAAGGCGCGTTTGCCCCTAAAGTGACTTTTATTAGCGATGGCGTAGAAATCAAAAAATGTTATTTGTATGAGCAAGATTCATTAACTGCTTATCGTCCGGATAACAAAGAAGGCTACATATTTGCCGGATGGTATAAGGACGTGTCCTTAAATGAGTTGTTTGTGTTTAATGGAACTGTTATAGATGATGTGAACTTGTATGCAAAGTGGATTGAATGTAGCGAGAATGTCATCAATGTAGAGAGTATAGATAGCTTTGAAACTACCGTAGATGGAAGAACTGAACAACTATATGCATTTATGCCTTTGGTAGACGGTAAGATCGTTGTTAGTTCCTCGTCTGACGGCTTGGATTTGTATGGAATTCTTTATGATTCTACAAAAAACAAACTGATTGAAGCAGATGATATTAGCGATAATAATTTGGATTTCTCCTATACATATAATATAAAGGCGGGACAACTCTACTATATCGCTATCAAGGGAAATACAGTTTTAACTTCAGGTGAAGCAACGATCAATGTGGAGTGGACTGGCAATTGCACGATTACAGGTACAACTTATCCTAATAGGCAGACAACTATTGTTTATGACACCAATTATACACTACCCGAAAAGCCTACTAAAGAGGGATATATTTTCCTCGGTTGGTTTGATGAAAATGACACGCAAATCACTGATGGAACATGGAATTTTGTTACGGACAAAACCTTGACTGCAAAATGGGAAGAAGCTACATACCATACGATTGTGTTTAAGGACATTGACGGAAATGTAATTTCCAGTGAAACGTATTATCTCAGCGAAGATATTATTGCTCCGACTCTGCCAAAAAAGGCACCTGATAATACATATATTTATCACGCTAAGTGGGACAATGGCTACACGGGTGTTTGTATTGGTGATGCAGTATATTCTCCGACTTTTGACGCGGAATATATCGAGTACACCGTTGTCTTTGTAGACGAGGATGGCACAGAGCTTTCAAGAGGAACGTACCATTGGGGCGATGTAGTAACAGCTCCTGCTGCTCCTACCAAGGCCACCGATGCCAACTATGCCAACACCTATACGTTTGCAGGTTGGGATAATCCTGTCACTAATTGTGCCGGTGATACCACCTATACCGCAACCTATACTGCTGTGCCGCTTAAGCAATTGGTAGTTACCTCATTGCCTGAAAAAGTGCGCTACTGTATAGGCGACACTCTTCATTTAACGGGACTTACCTTGCAGTTGGTATACGAGAATGGCACAACGATTCCCCTTGATATTGTTGATGCACAGTTTGTTAGTGCGAATATTTCAACTTCCGGAAGAAAGACTGCTACCATCACAATAGCTGGTGTATCTGCCGAATTTGAGATATATGTACATGATGTTGGCTATGTAGTTGTAAATGTTGATTCCTATTTGTATCCTCAAAGTTCTCATGATTATAGTAACAATTTGAATGAAACAAAAACATTTACTTACCCGGGAGCAGAATCTTTGGTTATTACCTTTAATAGTCAGACCAGTGTAGAAAATAATTACGACTATATTTATATCTATGACGGTGCCGGAAATCAGATTGCAAAATACACCGGTACTACAGCTGCGAACAAGACGCTGACTATCACAGGAGATACTTTTAAAGTTAAGCTTACATCCGATAGCTCACAAGTAAGATATGGATATGCCTTCTCCAAGATTCAAGCCAATATAAAAAATGCGGATGAAATCATACATCAACCCGTAACAGATCCCGCAACTGTAACCTGCACACAGGGCGGTTTAACCGAAGGCAGCCATTGTGAGATTTGCGGGGACATTCTGGTAGCGCAAGAGGAAGTCACTGCTTTAGGACACCAGCATAAAACTGCTTTCACTTGGTCTGAAGACCATACTTCTTGTACTGTAACAATCACTTGCGAAAGAGGTTGTGGTCTTTACGAGTCGGTCGAATGTGTAGTTACTCACAACGAGCCTCATCAAGCACAAACCGTTCATACTGCTGTAGCCGAGTTTGATGGTGAAAGGTTTACGGATATTTTAACCTGTGATAATTTCTTGGTTGTTTTTAAAGATTGGGATGGTTCACAGATTAGTAGCACTTATTATCATGCTGGAGATACAGTAATCGTGCCTGCCAATCCTGCACGTGCAGCCGACAAAACCTATACCTACACCTTCAAAGGTTGGAATAAGGCGATTGTCAATTGTGTCAGCAATGCAACTTATACAGCAACTTACAATTCCACCTACATTGACTATACAGTTACATTCAAAAACTGGAATGGTGATGTGTTATCTACTAAGACCTATCATTATGGCGATAAGGTTACAGCACCCAGTAATCCCACAAAGGAAGCCAATAAAACCTATACCTACACCTTTGCAGGATGGGATAAGGCGGTTGTGAATTGTGCTGGTGACACAACATACACTGCAACTTTTACTCCTAATTATATTGATTATATAGTAATCTTTAAGAACTATAATGGTGTCGTTTTGTCTACTAAAACTTATCATTATGGTGATAATGTAATCGCACCCAGCACACCTGCTAAGCCGTCAGACAATACTTATACCTACGCCTTTGCTGGTTGGGATAAGAATGTTGTCAACTGTGCTGGTAATGCAACCTATACAGCAATCTACACACCTAACTATATTGACTATACGGTTATATTTAAGAATTATGATGGCACTGTGTTATCAAACAAGACCTATCATTACGGCGATACTGTTATAGCACCTAATACTCCAACTAAATCTGAAGATGATGAATATACATACATTTTTGCGGGTTGGGATAGTAGTGTAGTAGCATGCAGTGGAAATAAGACATACATCGCAACATTTAATTCTATAAGAAAATATGTTGTTGGTGATATTGACGGTGTAGAGGGTGTAACTGACCGAGATGCAGTATATTTGCTTTATCATACATTCTTGTCGGATATATATCCCGTAAATCAAGATTGTGATTTTAATGGCGACGGAGAGGTCAACGATAAGGATGCAGTGTACTTGCTATATTACACGTTCTTACCCGACCTTTACCCTATAAATTAAAAGGAGAAATTTAAAATGAAAAAGATTTTTTCATTAATTATTTGTTTGGTTTTAGTTTGCAGTTTTTCTGTAATTGCTTCTGCAGCAGGTGCAACCGCCAGTTTGAGTGGTGTACCAAGTGAAATCAAAAAAGATGCAACCGCCACAATAACTGTAAACGTTAGCGGAAGCCCATCAATGAGCTCCGCACTTGTTCAGGTAACGCTTGGTAATGGACTTGAACTTGTGTCGGGTGAATGGAAAAAAGACGGTATTATGAAAGATTTCACTGTTTCTAACGGCTATGGTGTTATTGCCTTTTCGGGTGCAGGAACAATGGACGGGACAGTATTTAGCTTTGTTGTTAAGGGTAAAACAGTTTCACAAACTGCACAAAATGTAAAGGTTGATCTGACTTTTAAAAGTGGTTCATCGGTAGTTGGTACAGCAAGTACCAGCAAAACAGTTAAGGTTGCTTGTGCAAGCCATGCATACGGTAACTATGCTAATGCAAATGCAACAAACCACACACGCACCTGTTCCGCTTGCGGAGCTGTTGAAACCAAGGCGCACACATGGAACAGCGGTAGCGTGACCAAGCCGACAAGCTGTAAAGAGGCAGGCACCAAGACCTACACCTGTACCGCTTCTGGTTGCGGCGCTACCAAGACCGAGACCATTGCAAAGACCAATAATCACAACTTCGGTGCTTGGAGTGTTACCAAAAAGGCTACCTGTACTGCAAACGGAACGCAGACACGCACCTGCTCGGTTTGTTCTAAAAACGAGACACAGACCATAAAGGCAACCGGACACAAGTTTGGTGCCTGGACGACCACAAAGGGTGCTTCCTGCACGGAAGAGGGTCAGCAGGTGAGAAAGTGCACCAACGCAGGCTGCACACATTCCGAGACCAAGGCTATCCAAAAGACTGCACACAAATTCTCAGCTCCCACAGTAACCAAGCAGCCTACCTGCACCGAGACCGGTCTTGAGGTCGGCAAGTGTACCGCCTGCGGTAAGGAATCCACCAACACGGTTGCCGCCACCGGCCACAAGATGGGCGAGTTTGTGATAACTACCGAGCCCACCTGCACCGAGGCAGGCGTTAAAGAGGGCACTTGCTCCGTTTGTAACGCAAAGGCTACCGAAGCTGTCGAGGCCAAGGGTCACAGCTACGGCGAGGCTGTTGTGACAAAGGAACCCACCGAGACCGAGACCGGTATCAAGACCGCCACCTGCACCGTTTGCGGTGACAAACACGAGGAAGAGATCCCCGTGCTGACCGTAAATGACAGCTCATCCGATTCTTCGCAGGTTGGGAACGGCAGCGAGCCGCAGAATAACGACGGCGGAGACAACAGCATGGTGCTTTGGATCGTTATCGGTGTTGTTGCGGCCGCTGCGATCGTTGCAGTCATCGTAATCCTTGCAAAGAAGAAAAAGGCGTAATTTAAAATCTGATCACGATATGCTCTTTTGAAGAGGGCACAGGCCGAAGCGGTGCTTCGGCCTGTGCTGTTTTGGTGAAGATGAATTTTCTTGAATAGGCTTAACGGTGAAATTGAGGGTATACGGCTTTGAGACAGCGCTTTCGATGTCCCGCAAACACGTCTTACGGCGACAGGGATAAATCCCTGCCCTACAACAGACCTTGAGATTTTTGTAGGGGCGCATCACGATGCGCCCGAATGGCTGAAATCGGCAGGCTATTCGGGCGGCCATTGGCCGCCCCTACGACTGACTGCAAGGTCTGATCTGTATGGGATGGCGATCTCGCCGTAAGATCGGGTGTGCGATCGGAGCTTTATGTGATAATCTACTTGAAAAAAGAAACCTTATAATGTATTATAGTATTGTATAAAATGTGGGAGTGTGTGCTCTAACATCTGATATTGAAACAAGGGGGGTGACGGTGTGAGCGTGAACGAGGCAGAGACCCTATTTAATGCCGAAAACAGCAGCCGGGTGCTGCCATTTTGTGCAGGGCGGATCATGAACGACCCCGTGGACGGCAACACGGTACGGTTGGCTATGGACGGCGACGACAAGGCGTTTTCGTCGCTTTTTATGAACACCTACCGATACGTCTACACCGTTGCCAGGCACTACCTTTCCAACGACGAGGACATCTACGATGCCATTCAGGAGACCTACACCAAGGTCTATGCCAACATCGGCCGCCTGAAAGACCCCGAGGCGTTTCATTCATGGCTCGGCAAGATAGCCGAAAATTCTGCCAAGGACATAATTTCGGCCAACGGCCGTCCCACCTCCGAGTTGAACGATGAGACCGATGAATATCTTAATGATACGTCGGCCGAATCAAGCAAAAACGAGGTCAATATGGACATCACGGCGGTTTTTTCGCAGTTATCGCAGGAGGATGCCCAGCTTTTGACCTACATTTACTACGACGGCTTCAAGGTGACCGAGGTGGCACGTATGCAGGGTCTTGCCGCCACCACCGTCTATAGCCGACTTAATGCCGCCAAGCGCCGTTTAAAGCAGCTTTTGAAGCTTCGCGGCATAGAAAAGCCGATATACGGCGGCGATATCGTGGCACTTATCACAACCGTTATCCGCAACGCCATCGGTACAAACCTGCTTTCGGCCGCCGTTGCCGACGAGATTTTGCAATCGGTCACGGGCAAAAAGACCAAGGCAGGCGTTGTCATTTCCACAGTAGCCAGAAAACAGCGCAACGCCGCCGTGCTTCGCATTGCATCGCTTATCGTGCTTATCGTCATACTCACCGTCGGCGTGTTTATGGGCGTGTATTTTGCCGTGCGCTCGGCGCTTAAGGGCGGTGCTCCAACGGGCGGCTCGGGCTCGGACACAATTGGTGTTTCGACCGAGGTCGGTTCAACAAATGAGAGCAGCTCAAGTGAAAATATCTCAAGCGAGAACAACTCAATCGAAGATATCTCAAGCTCGGAGCTTGACGCTTCAAGCCCCGATCAGACCGTGTCGGAGGGCAACACCTCGACAGGAACCTCGGGCGACATCAGCGACACAAACGACCCCGATAGTGACGATAACACACCCGATGACAACACCTCCTCGGGCGGCACCTCATCGCAAAAGCCGTCGTCAAGTGTCATCACCTCGTCGTCCAAGCCGTCGACCTCAAGCACAACGACAAGCAGTAAGCCGTCGACATCGAATTCATCAACATCGTCAGCCACCGATTACCCCGACTCGAACCCCGTATCTTACTATACATATACCGTATCCAACAGCGCCGCAACTATTACGAGCGTGAACAAGGCCATAAGCGGTGACGTAACCATACCGTCAACCTTAGGAGGATACCCCGTAAAGGCGATTGGACGGGAGGCTTTTGAGAACTGCACAAAGCTTAATTCGGTCGTAATACCCAACGGTGTGACAACTGTGGATTATTATGCGTTTAATAATTGCACAAATCTCAGATCCATCAGCATTCCGCCGAGTGTGACCACAATGCACCCTGCTTTTAGGAATTGCATAAACCTTTCGGCCGTTCATATAACCGATTTTAAGGCTTGGTGTAACATTTTTGCGGACGACGGGAATTATCACGAATTACCCACGTATCATTCACGCAAGCTTTATCTTGACGGCAAATTGGTTTCAGGAGAGGTCGTCGTTCCCTCGGGCGTAAGCTTTGGCCCTATATACAGTCCGTTACAGTTCCTTGAGGATGTTACGTCGATTGTGATATCGGAAGGGGTGCAAACGAACGGCAGTATGGTTAACATTTTCTACGGATGTACCAATCTCAGATCGATCTCGTTGCCGAGCAACTTTAAGAATGCTTTTGGATTTTTGGGAGGATGCCCGTCGCTTGAGGAGATCAAAATAAGCAGCGCTCACCCAAACTATATCAGCAAAGGCCTATGTGTTATCGACAAAGCCACCAAGACATTGGTCTCCGGCTGTGATAACAGCACCATTCCTTCTGACGGGAGTGTTACAAGCATTGGGCGAAATTCATTTGACTATTGTGAAAGCATAGAATCGATCACTATCCCAAGCAGCGTGGTGTCCATAGGGATACACGCATTTACAGGCTGCGGCAATTTAAAAACTGTCTACTATGACGGTACAAAAGAACAGTGGGACAAGATAGATATCAAAACCCCGAACTCTGTCCTTCTGAATGCCAATATTGTTTACTTAAAATAAAAAAATCTGTCCAACTTTGGTTGGACAGATTTTTTTGCTTGTCTCTTCAGCGAAGAATGAACCCCCGGTTGAACCGGGGGTTTTGATTTAGTTTATTTTAGGTTCGGTGTAGTAGGTCCAGGCCATACAGCCCTCGTGGTTAGGGGTGCCGATGGGTGCGGTCGGCTGTTTATTTATGCAGGCGGCGTGGTTCACCTTAAAATCGTCAAAGTTAAGGTCACGGTCACGGTCGATGTTTTTGCCGGCCTTGAAGCCGATCTCATACATCCAGACACCGTTGTAGTCAACATTTTCAAGTGCCTCAACAAGTTCAATCCAATTCACCTTGCCCTCATACGGCAACCAATGGCGCTCGTTGCAGAAATCGTAGTCTGAAACGTGCAGGGTGACGATTTTATCGCCAAGCTCACGCACAAAATCGACGTTGCGCTCATCAAGCAGGTGGTTGGTGTCAAAGCAGACGCGGAGTGCAGGGTGCTTGGCGATCAGCTTTTTCATATCGCTTGAGCAGTTGCCGAGGCAGGTTCTCGGAATATCCTCAACGGCAATTGTAACGCCCTTGGGCTCTGCGTAAGCGGCAAGCTCGGCCAACGAATTTGCGGCGATCTCAAGCAGCTCTTCCCTATCCTCGGGGCTGTTGGGTTCACCGCTCGGATGGATGACGGCAATTTTTATCCCAAGCTCTGCAATGCGGTCGATACAGCCACGGTAAAACTCCATAGTATAGTTCAAAAGCTGCTCGTCACGCGTGGCTATATTAAGCTTGCTGAACGGTCCAAACGGTATGTGGAACGACCAAACCTTCACGTTGGGATATTTACAGATACACTTTTTCACAAGTTCCCAATCAATGTCAAGGTAATTGTCGTGATAGCCGTAGCTCAGCTCCATATACTCAATACCGTTTTTGGAATAGGCCTTGAAAATACCCTCAACCCCGAAATCGGCACTCATACAGCAGGTCGACAGTCCAAGCTTCCAATCCTTTGCTTTTGTCATATTATCAGCCTCTTTTATAGTCGGGTCCGTGGAACTCTTCGGGATTTTCGATAAAGGTGTGTTCCTTGCAGAACTCCTCATCCCACTTACTGAACTTCGGCCAAACCTCTTTATTCATAAGGCAACGGTGGTTTTCCTTAAGGTCGGCTGCGGTCACGGGGCGCTCACGGATGACGGCCTTGCGCTCACCAAGTCCGCACTCATACATCCAGACACCGTTGTAGTTGACCTTCTCGAGCTCCTCAACAAGCTCGATCCACTTGATATCGCCCTCGTAAGGGAACACGTGGCGCTCGTCGTGGAAATCGTAGTCCGAAACATGGAGGGTGACTATTTTGTCGCCCAGCTCACGGATAAAATCAACGTGACGGTTGCGAAGCAGGTGGTTGGTGTCAAAGCAGACACGGAGTGCAGGATGGCTGTTGACAAGGCGCTTCATTTCTTCAACGGTGTTGCCAAGGCCGGTTCTCGGCATATTCTCAATGCAGATGGTAACGCCCTTGGGTGCGCCGTACTCGGCAAGCTCGGCCAAAGCGTCGCAGGCGTTCTGCATACATTTTTCACGGTTTTCGGGGTCAAACATATCAACACCCGAGTGGATAACAAGGTGGGGGATCTTCTGCTCACCCATACGGTCGATGGCATTTTTGGCCATCTGAATGGTGTATTCCCTTGCAGGGCCTGCTGTATCGCCGAAATTGATGATCTTGTAGGGCATAAAGGGCAGGTGTACCGACCAAAGATTGATGCCGCACTCTCGGGCATTCTTGCCGACCTCGTCCCAATCTATCTTCAGAAAATTGTCGTGTCCCATCGAGACCTCGATATTCTCGATACCGTTGTCACGGTAAAATTCAAAGGTCTCACGGCTTGCCTTTCCCTGCCAACCTGTGCTTAAACCTATTTTCCAATTCTTAGCATCTGTCATAAAAGAACCTCCTTGTTTGTTCCGTAAAATATATCGTCACGACCCGAGATCATTTTGCAAAATTCCTCAAAATAATCCCACGTGTCGGCAATATCAAATTCATAAGAATGACCCCAAACGTAGAAAATCTTGGGGGTTTCGGGGGCAAGGTTTACAAACTCCTCGGCCAATTCCATAAGCCGCTCCTTACGGTTTTCCATAACGTGGTACACCGTGGGGTTGAAGCGGTAAAGATTGGTCTGCGGGTCGTAGGTGTATGTAGAGGTGATGGTTCTGGCGTACTTTATGCCTGTGTTTTTCCTTATCAGCTCGGCAACACGCTCGTTATTGTTGACACCGCCGCCGGGATAGGCCATTCCGACCACCTCATAGCCGAAAAGCTCGCTCAAATTGAGGCGATCCTCTTCAACCTGGCGGATGACCTCGGAGTCGGTCGAGTTGGGCAACAAAGGATGGGTCAGCGTGTGTGCGGCAACCTCGTGACCCGAGTAAACGGCCTTCACGTCCTTGGGGTCTATCTTATTATGGTTTACGGTCACACCGCCACGGACAAGGGTGTTACTCTTGCCCAAAAGCCCGGAATTAAGGTTAAATGTTGCCTTCAAACCGTATTTGTTAAGTATTTCAATCAGCCGTTTGTCCTGCGTAACGCCGTCATCATAGCTGAAGGTGACGGCTTTCATTTTTCCGTTGAACATTAAAATTTCCCCTTTACAGATCGTTTTTCATTCTCAAAGCCCTTCGCACCGAGCGGCGGAATTTTATAAAATAAAGGTTGATTCCCCGTGTCAGTGCTATGTCGTACACAATAAAGGCGAGGTTGCCGATCAAAAGTATACCCACGGCCATAACGGCGGCCGAAAAATGTTCGTTTTGCAGAACGTTAAGGCCAAGCACCTTGATTATCACCAAAAAGCACCCAACCAGCGCCGCATTGAACAGCAGCGTTTTCAAAACAATTCCCATAAGGCGGCTTTTGAGCCGTTCGATCAGTATTTTTACTATCGGATAGAATCCCAGTAGTCCAATGTACATCACAAGCGCTTCACGCTCGGTTGGCAGGATAAGACCCAGCACCGAGGTCACACCGTAGCACAAAAATGCCCATTTTGCGCCAAGCTCAAGGCAGGGGATAAGGAAAAGTATACCTACTATGGCAGGGACGGTGTAAAGGAAGATCGGGATATTTGTGCCAAGCAGCAGCACCGTGCCAAGTGCTGAAAAAATTCCGCAGGTGGTGATTTTTACTGTGCTTTTCATATCACATACAACGGCAGCACATATCCATGCACATCAGACCTGCACAACAATCACAACAACTCACGCTGGTCGTTCCGCCGTAGCCACCGCCGCCGTAAGGGTTGTAGCCGTTGCGGCTTTGCTGCATACGGTTCAAAGCGGCACGGTATTCGGCGTTTGAAGGGTCCATTCTGACAGCGGCCGACATACTTGTGTAAGCGGCATCAAACCAGCCTCTGCGGTAAAGCACGATACCGTTCAAAAAATACCACTCGGCATCACGCTGCTCGGGAGGAACACCGTCAAGAATCTCCTGTGCTTCCTCAAGTCTTCCCGATGCAATAAGCTGACGGACGTCGTTAAAATTAGAGTCGGCGGTGGTGTTGTTGGCGCCCCAGTTGTTAGAAGCACCCGATCTGCCCGAACCGCCCGACTTACGGCGCTTGATAATGGCGTCGTAAGCCTCGTTGATCTCCTTCATCTTCTCGGTTGCCATTTCGGCGGCCGCAGGATTGTCGGTAAAATTGTCGGGATGGAACTTTCTGGCCTTTTCACGGTAGGCGGCCTTTACCTGTTCATCGGTGGCGTCACGGCTGACGCCCAATACCTCATAAGGGTCTTTCATTATTGGCAATTCTCCTTAAGGAATATTTGTTTTTGTCTTTGCTTCAAGCCTTCATAAAGGATGTTATCTAAGATAGGCTTGTATTTTTTTATCTCCAACAGCTCCGAGTAGGTCGAGCACTCGATAAAGCAGTTGTTCATAATGGGGGTAAGCCGTTGCTCGGCAAATTTTATTGGGTCTGTGCCCTTTGGCAACTCTTTTGTAAGCGGATTGAAGTTGCCTTTTTTTATGTCCTTTTTGAGGTCGTCGGCCACATCGCAAAGATATACCCATTTACCAAGGCAGTAACCCATTCTTTCCAGCACAAATTTGTACTTTTGGTCGGTTTCTATCAGCATAAGTATCCGGCTGACGGCCTTTGCGGTCGGCTCGGCGGCCTTGTCAAGACAACATTCGGGGTCGCTTTCGGCCAAACGCTGACCGTTTAAGTATTCCTCAACTATCGGTTTAAGGTCGGGGAATTTTTTAAAGGCTTTTTTACTCCAATGCTTGGTGAAAAGCCGTAAAGATCTGCAAAAAACCGATTTTATAAAACCGCTGTCCTCAATATTGTCCAGCACCTTCATATCGGTCAGCACAACGCCTGCCGCGGCGGCAAGCTCCTGGCTTTGACCGTCATTTTTACAGTAGGTGCATTTTTTGAGTGGGTTCACACGGCACCTTTTTTGTTCAAACCCGTCACAGCCGTCACGCAAAGCGGCATCGAGCAATGAAACAAAGGTCATATCGTAGCTTAAACAGAATTTAGAAAGTGCGCCGTAGGTCTTGCCCATATGACGGCAAAGTCCGCAATAAATTGCGTTGTAGATCTCAAATTCCTTGACCTTCATTTCGGGCTTATAAACCTTTATATAACCAAACACATTGCTCACCGCCTTTATGCACCCATTGTGCCACAATTTGGATCACAATAGGTTAATACTTTGTGAATTTTAAAGCATTTTCTTCAAAAATTGACCCGTGTAGGACTCTTTACACTTTGCAACCTGCTCGGGTGTGCCGCAGACCACGACGTTGCCGCCACGGTCGCCGCCCTCGGGACCTAAGTCAATGATATGGTCGACCGATTTGATAACGTCGAGGTTGTGCTCGATGATTATCATGGTGTTGCCTGCGTCGACAAGGCGGTTGAACACGTCGATAAGTCGGTGAACATCGGCGGTGTGCAGGCCTGTCGTGGGCTCGTCGAGGATATACACGGTGCGCCCCGTGGGACGCTTCGAAAGCTCGGTTGCAAGCTTGACACGCTGTGCCTCACCGCCCGAAAGGGTGGTTGCAGGCTGTCCGAGCTTGACATAGCCCAAGCCAACATCGTAAAGCGTTTTTAATTTGCGGTATATCTTCTGATGGTTTTCAAAGAAGTACATTGCCTCCTCAACCGTCATTTCAAGCACGTCGTAAATGCTCTTGTCACGGTACTTGACCTCTAAGGTCTCACGGTTGTAGCGGCTACCCTTACAAACATCACAAGGCACGTAAATATCGGGCAAGAAGTGCATTTCTATCTTGATTATTCCGTCACCCTCGCAGGCCTCACAACGGCCGCCTCTGACGTTGAATGAAAAACGTCCTGCGCCGTAGCCCTTGGTCTTGGCGTCCTTGGTTGCGGCAAAAAGCTCACGGATATCGTTAAAAACACCTGTGTAGGTGGCGGGGTTGGAACGGGGCGTTCTGCCGATGGGCGACTGGCTTATCTCGATAACCTTGTCAAGATGCTCTAATCCCTCAATGCTCTTATGCTTGCCCCAGATGCGCTTGGCACCGTTAAGCTCGCAGGCAAGGCGCTGATACAAAACGCTGTTTATAAGCGACGATTTGCCCGAGCCCGAAACGCCCGTGACACCTATCATCTTGCCAAGCGGAAACTCAACGTCAACATTTTTGAGGTTGTTTTCTTTAGCGCCGATTATTTTAAGCAGCTTGCCGTTGCCCTCACGACGGGTGGTGGGCACGGGAATCTTTTTACGACCCGAAAGGTAGTCACCCGTGATCGATTCCTTGCAGTTGCAGACCTCCTCGGGCGTGCCGGCGCATACCACGTGACCGCCGTGAATACCTGCGCCCGGACCGATATCAACAATAAAATCGGCGGTACGCATGGTGTCCTCGTCGTGCTCGACAACGATAACGGTGTTGCCAAGGTCACGGAGCTGTTGCAGAGTTGCGAGCAGCTTTTCGTTGTCACGCTGATGCAGACCGATGCTCGGCTCGTCAAGAATATACAAAACACCCATCAGCGATGAGCCTATCTGCGTGGCAAGTCGGATACGCTGACTTTCGCCGCCCGAAAGCGTTCCGGAGGAACGGGAAAGCGTGAGATAATCAAGGCCAACGCTTTTGAGGAACGACAGTCTTGCCTTGACCTCTTTAACTATGGGTGCGGCAATGCTCTCGGCACGTGTGTCGAGCTTTAATTCATCAAAGAATTTCAGCGCATCAACTATCTGCAGGTCGCACAGCTCCTTGATGTTAAGACCGCCGACCGTTACGCTCAATATCTCGGATTTAAGCCTTGCACCCTTACAGTCGGGGCAGGGACATTCGGTCATAATCGACTCTATCTCGGTGCGTGAATACTCACTTGTGGTTTCCTTATAGCGGCGCTCAAGGTTGTTGACAACGCCCTCAAACGGTACTGAAAAGCTGCCGCCGCCCCAGGCGGAGTTGCGGGTGAAGCTTATCTTTTCGCCGTTTGTACCGTACATTATAATGTCCTTGACCTCGTCCGACAGCTCACGGTAGGGCGTGTCGATACTAAAGCCGTAGTGCTCGGCAAGACCCTTATAGTACATCAAAGCAATGGTGCCTTCCTCCTTGGCACCCCAGCCGGTCGTACCCCAACCGCTGGCTCTGATACAGCCCTCGGCCAACGATTTCGACTCGTCGGGCACAAGCAAAAGCGGATTTATCTTCATAAAAATACCGAGACCCGTACAGGTGGGGCAGGCACCGAAGGGACTGTTGAACGAGAACATTCTGGGGGCCAATTCGGGCATGCTTACATCGTGATCGGGGCAGGCGTAGTTTTCCGAAAAGGTGTATTCTTCGCCGCCGATGACTGAAATGGTGACAATACCGCCCGAAAGCCTCAAAGCGGTCTCAACGCTGTCGGTCAAGCGCTTGCCGATACCCTCTTTAAGCACAAGACGGTCGATAACGGTCTCAATGGTGTGCTTTTTGGTCTTCTCAAGCTTGATATCCTCCGAAAGGTCATAGACCTCACCGTCGATACGCACACGGACATAGCCGTCCTTGCGTGCTTTTTCCAAAAGCTTTACGTGCTCACCCTTTTTGGCACGGATGATGGGCGACATTATAAGTATCTTGTCACCCTCGCCGTTTTCCATAATGCGGTCAACTATCTGGTCGACCGACTGCTTGACTATCTCCCTGCCGCAAACAGGGCAATGCGGAACACCCACGTGGGCATAAAGCAGACGCAGGTAGTCGTATATCTCGGTAACGGTACCCACGGTGGAGCGTGGGTTTTTGGAGGTGGTCTTCTGATCTATCGAAATGGCGGGTGAAAGTCCGTCGATACTGTCAACGTCCGGCTTTTCCATCTGTCCCAGGAACTGACGGGCATAACTGGACAGCGACTCGACATAGCGGCGCTGACCCTCGGCATAAAGGGTATCAAACGCCAATGACGATTTGCCCGAGCCCGAAAGACCCGTAAAAACCACCAGCTTGTCACGTGGGATCTCAATATCTATATTTTTAAGGTTGTGCTCTTTAGCACCTCTGATAATTATTCTGTCGATCATTTTTTGAACTCCCGATACTCATAATGTATATACACTATAATCATTATCATTTTACAATATTTTATTTTAAATGTAAACAATTTTCGAGAACAAATATTCCAAATTTTGCACAAAAAGACTTGACATTTTTATGTTATCGTGGTAATATATTAGCACGCTAAAGCGTTTTTGAACGCAAATTTTATTTTAAGAGGGTAATATTATGAAAAACACTATCAGAATTTTGAGCCTTATGCTCGCATTGCTTATGTGCATGTTCTGCTTCACCGCCTGCGGCGAAAAGGAAGAAGCCAAAAAGCCCACCGTAGTTGTCGGCTACACTCTTTATGAGCCTATGAACTACCTTGATGCTGACGGCAAGCTTATCGGCTATGATACCGATCTTGCCAAGAAGATCTTCACCAACCTCGGTTACGAAGTCATCTTCAAGGAGATCAACTGGGACAACAAGTACACCGACCTTAACTCCGGCGTTATTGACTGCATTTGGAACGGCTTCACCTGCAACTCGGCCGATGATGACGGCATCCTTCGTTCCGACAAGGTCGACTTTTCCTACAAGTATATGGAGAACCGTCAGGTCGTAGTTATCAAGAACGGTACTACTGTTGCTACTGCAGAAGACCTTAAGGGCAAGATCGCCGCTGCCGAAAGCGGATCTGCCGGTGAGTCTTATGCCAAGGACTTCGAAGGTATTTCCTACAAGGGCGTTACCAAGCAGACCGACGGTCTTATGGAAGTAAACGCAGGCACCGCTGATTTCGCAGTTGTTGACGAGCAGCTTGCCAAGAGCTACTGTGGCCAGGGCGACTATGCTAACCTTACCATTGTTGAGGCTCTCTCCAGCGATGTTGAGTACTATGCGATCGGCTTCAAGAAGGGCAGCGAGCTGACCAAGAAGGTCAACGAGCAGCTTGAGAAGTGCGGCCAGGACGGCACCATTGATGCTCTTATCAAGGCATATCCCAAGTGCGCCAACACCGCCATCAAGGATTTCTCTGATCAGAAGACCGTTAAGAAATAATTTAAGCAAAAAAGTAAACACTAAAACATAAGCTGACGGGATGAAAATCCCGTCAGCAATACTGTTGTATAGGGGTCTGAATACCTGACCTTGTTACACCCGAATTTGGAGAAGAATTAATGACTTTTGCTGAAATAACACTGTTTTTGGCCAACGGCTTTGTCGTGTCGTTGCTCATATTTGCGGTAACTCTGCTTTGTGCCGTACCTTTAGGCCTACCGATAGCATTCTGCTCAATGAGCCGCTTCAGACCTGTCAAATATGTAGCCAAAACGATCGTCTGGATCATCCGCGGCGTTCCGCTGATGCTGCAGATATTCATTATCTATTATGTGCCGGGTCTTTTGTTCGGCAACCCGATATTTGCCCAGATCGACCGTTACATATTAAGAAATTTCGACATCCCCAATGACGGCGGTGTTTTGCAGCTTTTGCTGACCAATGCCGGCGGTCTTGTGGCGGTATTTATCGCTTTTGCGCTGAATTACGCCTGCTATTTTTCCGAAATATACCGCGGAGGTATCGAAAGCATCTCCAAAGGACAGTATGAGGCAGGCTATGTGCTTGGTATGTCCAAGTCGCAGGTCTTTAAAAAGATCGTTTTAAAGCAGGTAATCAAGCGCATCGTGCCGCCTATGTCCAACGAGATCATCACCCTTATCAAGGATACTGCGCTGGCCAACTGTATCATGATCCCCGAGATCATCAAGCAAGCCAAGGAGCTTGCCGCCACCAAGGCGCTTATCTGGCCGCTTTTCTACACAGGTGTTTTCTATCTGCTGTTTGTCGGACTTCTGACCATTCTGCTGGGCAGGTTGGAAAAGAAGCTCAGCTACTTTAAGGATTGAGGTGACGGAAATGGCAGTTTTAGAGGTAAAAAACATCTGCAAGGCCTTTGGCAAGACCGAGGTCTTAAAGGGTATAGATTTTTCGCTTGAAAAGGGTCAGGTTTTGTCCATCATCGGTTCGTCCGGCTCGGGCAAGACCACTCTGCTCCGTTGCCTTAACTCGCTTGAGTTTGCCGACAAGGGCACCATCACGGTCAACGACACCGTTATTTTTGACGGCAGCCGCACGACTAAACGCTCGGATGCCGAGCTTCGTGAGCGCAGGCTTCATTTCGGACTTGTGTTCCAGTCTTTCAATCTTTTCCCGCAGTACACCGTGCTGGAAAACATCACGCTTGCACCCAACCTTTTGAAAAAGGATACCCCCGAAAACAACAAGGAAAAGGCATTGAAGCTACTCGATGAGGTAGGCCTTTCGGAAAAGGCAAACAACTACCCGTGCGAGCTTTCGGGCGGTCAGCAGCAGCGTGTGGCCATTGCACGTGCCTTGGCAATGGACCCTGAGATACTTTGCTTTGACGAGCCGACCTCGGCACTCGACCCCGAGCTTACGGGCGAGGTCTTAAAGGTCATCCGCTCGCTTGCCGACGGACATATGACCATGATCGTTGTCACCCACGAAATGGGCTTTGCCAAGGATGTTTCAGACACCGTTATTTTTATGGACGACGGTGTTATAGCAGAGCAGGGCACTCCCGACGAGGTGTTCGGCAACCCCAGAACTGAACGTCTCAAAGCCTTCCTTGCATCGTACAGCAAATAATAAAACCAACACAAAAAAGCCGTCCCAAGCAAATACTTGGGGCGGCTTTGGTTTTGCATTTCAGAGTATCGGCCCTAAATTACAGGTTAAGGAAATCCTTTCTGTAGGGCAGACCGAAGGCTTCGATAACATCACGAAGCTCGGTGTCAAGAATGGTGTTGACGTGGGGCATATGAGCGGTCAGCATATAAAGCTGTGCGGCCTTTTCAACGGTCTCGATAAGACCGAAGGTCTCGTCCATATCACGGCCTGCGCCGTAGATTCCGTGCAGACCCCAAACAACAAGGCGGAACTCCTCCATCTTCTTGGCGGTGGCAACGCCGATCTCGTTATTGCCGCAGACCATCCAGGGCAGAACGCCGATACCGTCGGGGAAAACAACGATACACTCGGTACACATCTCCCAGATGGTGTGGGTGAACTTCTTGTCATCCAGCTCGTGAACGTGGGTCATTGCAAGGGTGTATGTAGGATGGGTGTGCATAACGATGCGGTGCTGGGGATCCTGCTTAAGTCTTGCCATATGGCTCATAAGGTGAGCAGGGAACTCACTGGTGAATTTGCCGCCGTCCTTATAGCCCCAAAGAAGCTCTGCGGTGGTGCCGTCCTTGGCAATGCGGACGATGCCGAGGTTGGTCTCGGGGTCAAATTCAACGTTCTTGAAGTACTTTCCGGTACCGGTCACGATGAAGATCTTGCCGATAAGATCGGTTGCATCAAAGCCCAAAGGAATTGTGCGGAGCACCTTGTCAAGGTCAAGATACTCGGCGACCTCTTCGGTCTCAAGCATATAGCTGATGTTTCCGCCGTTACGCTCGTCCCAGCCGAGACGGTACATATTGGCGGTGGTCTTTTTCATTTCTTCAACAAACGGAGCGGTAAAAATGTCTTTCATTCTTTTCACACTTTCTCTCAAATTTAATACTACTATTATATACCATTTTTTTATTTTGTAAAGTGGTTTCTGTTAAATTTTTGTTGTTTTATTTGGCTTTATTTATATAAAACAGGAAATTTTGCGACAAATGTCGGTTAATGCCCAAAAAAGCTCCTCTCAAAATGAGAGAAGCTTCTTTTTGATTATTCAAATTCTTTTTCGGCCAGGGCGATTATCTCGCTGTACTTGTCGGGAATATTGTGCGGCAGACGTTTTCTTTCCTTGCCAAGCTCACTCAAAGCAGCATAAATGCAGCCTATCTTACCGTTGCAGATGTCACGGTACTCTTTTCCGTCGTGCTGAAATGTGAAAAGGTTGCTTCTCGAGGCGGTGTCGCAAAGCGAGCGTGCCATACGGTAGCTTTCCAAACGTGAAACACGGCAAAGTATGTCATACACCTGCTCGTTGTGGTCCTTGGCTATCTTCAGAATGCTGTCCAAAGCGGCCGCCTCGGGCTCGGTCGCATATACTGTGGGGTTTTTGATGGTGCTTTTGCCCAACAGATAATCACAGCTGACCGAGTAATACTCGGAGAGCCTTAAAAGAAAATCCAGTCCGCATTCACGGATTCCGTTTTCGTAATGTGATAAAAGTGCAGGGGAGATGCCCAGCTCACTTGCCGCCTTCTTCTGTGAAATGCCTTTTGTACGGCGAAGTTCTGATAAAATTTTAGGAAATTCGCAAAGCATTTGTAAAACCTCTCTTGAAAATATATGTTTATGACATTATAATGGTTATAGTAAAAATTGTCCACGCCATAAAAACGCCTTTTTCGGCGTGGGTAACCATTATACAACAAAGTTTTTGTTTTGTATAGAGTAAAAGTATACAAATAGTATAGCAACTTTTTGGCAATTTCTCAAAAATTTATCCGTTTTGTATTATCAAAATGCTAAAATCACCTTTTGGAGGATCATATGAAGACCTACAGAATACACTTTATCCGCCACGGACTGACCGACGGAAATCTTGAAGGACGCTACATCGGCGTGACCGATATCGGACTTTCGGACGACGGTGCCGACCGGCTTGACGCCATAAGAGTAAAGGGCGAGCTGCCTGACACGGGTATGCTTTTCACAAGTCCCTTGAAGCGTTGCCTTGAGACCTGCGACCTGCTTTTCCCCGACAATGAGCCTATCGTCATCCCCGAGCTGCGTGAGTTTGACTTTGGTGATTTTGAAAATAAAAAGGCCGCAGAGCTTGAAAACGATCCCCAATACATTCAATGGATATCGGGACGTGCCTGCCCGCCCAACGGTGAGGCCTCGGACGATTTTGTTAAGCGAATCGCCTTGGGTCTTAACATTATGGTGCGAAAAATGATGGAGGCCGAGGTCTTTGAGGCGACGGCCGTTATGCATGGCGGCGTTATGATGACGCTGTTTGCCTCCTGCGCTCTGCCCCAACGTCGTGCGGTCGAGTGGTCGAGCCCCGTCGGCGGCGGCTAC
Organism: Clostridia bacterium; assembly: GCA_017416345.1. Classification (GTDB taxonomy): domain Bacteria; phylum Bacillota; class Clostridia; order Oscillospirales; family Acutalibacteraceae; genus UMGS172. Next base: position 42,292 of record JAFQCR010000004.1, read on the forward strand.
ACCGCACTTATCACCCCATCACTCTACGGCCGAAGCGGTGTTATCGAGATAATCGACACTGTGCCTTCTTCTGCAATGCCCGTCGAGGAGGAATAATGCCCCACTTAATAAATAGTGGTGTAAAATTTGCAATAAACTATTGCAAAATAGGTCGTTTGGTTGTATAATCAATTTGAAATAAATATCTTTTTAAGGAGAGACCATTATGAACCCAATTTTGGAACAAATCAGTAATATCGGTCTTGTACCGGTTATTAAGATCGACGATGCCGAAAAGGCCGTTCCTCTGGTACGTGCACTTAAAAAGGGCGGCATTCCCGTGGCCGAGGTTACCTTCAGAACCGCTTGTGCCGCTGAGGCTATCCGCAAGATCGCCGATGCTGAGCCCGACGTTCTGGTCGGTGCAGGCACCGTTATCTCGGTCGAGCAGGCCAAGGCCGCCGTTGAAGCCGGCGCAAAGTATATCATTTCCCCCGGTTTTGATGCCGAGGTCGTAAAATGGTGTATCGACAACAACGTTCCCATTACCCCCGGCTGCTCGGATGCAAGTGATGTATCGGTTGCCGCCAAAATGGGTCTTGAGGTCGTAAAGTTCTTCCCTGCAGAGGCTGCAGGCGGACTCAAGGTGCTCAAAGCTCTGTCCGGTCCGTTCCCCAACATGAAGTTTATCCCCACCGGCGGTATCGGTCCCGACAACCTCGGTTCCTACCTTGCATTCAAGAAGATCATCGCCTGCGGCGGCAGCTGGATGGTCCCCGGTGATATGCTTGATAACAACGACTGGGACGGCATTACCGCTTTGGCAAAAGAGGCAATTCTCAAAATGCTTGACATCAAGCTTCGTCATATCGGCATCAACTCGGCTTCCGAGGAGGAGGCTGTCTGCACAGCCGAGCGCTTCTCCGCAATGACCGGCGGTGCTGTCAAGGACGGCAACAAGTCGCTCTTTGCAGGCACCGAGTTTGAGGTCATGAAGTTTATGGGAATGGGCAAGTGCGGACATATCGCTCTGTCGGTTACCGACGTTGACCGTGCCGTGACCTTCTTTAAGTCGCAGGGCTTCGAGTTTGACGATGCATCGGCAACCTATTCCGACGACGGCAAGCGCAAGTTCATCTACTTCAAGGATGAAGTCGGCGGATTTGCAGTCCATCTTGTAAAGGCATAACAGAATATTGTGACCCACCACCCGACCTCGGAGCAGCTCCGAGGTCGGGTTTGTTATATCGTAAAAAGCAATCGGTCTTGCCGTAGGGGAGGCCGTTGGCCTCCTGCGGGCGTTCACAGAACGCCCCTACGGTAAGAGAAAATAGGCGGTCTGTCGTAGAGGCGAACTGCGTTCGCCCGCCGTGAGACGGCTATATTGTATCATTTGTGATCTTTTGTGACGGTGGACACCTCATCCACCATCTTCGATGGTCTACCGACCCGTCCCTCTCTGTCTGCTACGCAGACATCTCTCCCATCTTATGGGAGAGTCTTCCCCTTCCCCTTAAGGGGAAGGCTAAAAAGCGACACGGATGTTTTTATGTGTAAGCAATAATATCGAAATGTGCAATAAAAAATATTGATTTGTGGATTTTGATGTACAAATACGCATGATATAATGAAAAATAATCGACGTGGGAACTACTATGTAAGTTGATCTCGAAATGCATACGGGGGGTTCAATGCTTAATTTTCTTTTGTTTCGATGCCCTGAAACGGTAGTTTAGGTTTATTTTATTAAGTTGCGAATTAAGAAAGTTAATATAATTTGTATTTTATGAATTTGAAATTAACCTATTGCAAAACAAAATAAACCGCTTTATAATGTTTTTGCAAATTCAAACTGCTTGGGGATGTGCAAAATGAAAAAAGTTAAGGAAATACTTTGGCTGCACGTTGGCATTGTGCTTTTGTCGATGGGTGTTTATTTTTTCAAGATACCCAATGGCTTTTCCACGGGCGGCGTGACGGGTATCGGAACTATTTTAGGTGCGCTTTCGCCCATCAGCTCGGGTGTGTGGATATGGATACTTAATATCGGTCTACTTTTGGTGGGCTTTCTGTTTTTGGGACGTGCAACGGGGCTAAAAACGGTCTACTGCAGTATGGCATATTCAGCATTAATATACGTTTTTGAGTATTTTGTTCCGCTTGAAAATCCGTTGTCCGACCAACCGTTGCTCGAGTTGGTCTACGCAATGCTCCTGACCTCTATCGGCTCGGCCATGATATTCAATGCAGGCGCATCGTCGGGCGGTACCGACATTGCGGCGCTCATTCTAAAAAAATATGTGAAGATCGACGTTGGCAAGGCGCTTTTGTGTGTCGATTTTGTTGTTGCCGCAAGTGCGTTTGTCGTTTTCGACATCAAAACGGGTCTGTTTTCGTTGCTCGGACTGTTCGCCAAGGCATTTATCGTCGACGGCGTTATCGAAAGCCTTAACACCTGCAAATATTTTATAGTTATAACCACCAAGCCGCAGGAGATCTCGCAATTTATAATGACAGCGCTACACCACGGTGTTACCACCGGTAAGGCGGTAGGCGAATACACCCATGAGGAGCGCACCATGATACATACCGTCTGCAAGCGTGCCGAGGCCGTACGTCTTCGTGAGCGCATCCGTGAGATCGACCCCAAGGCCTTCACCATCATCACCACCTCAAGCGAGATAATCGGACGAGGCTTCAGAGGTGTGTGAATCAAGGGCAAAACAGTAGTTTTCAAATGCGCAAATATACAATCTTTTTCTTGGAGATTTGCGCATTGTTGGGTTAATTTGTTGACAAAAACCCCTCTGTTTGTTAAATTGAAAATAGAAATATACAGGAGGTCTGTTATGAAAAAAATACTCGCTTTGACACTTTGCCTTTTGTTTGCTGTAACCCTTTTTGCGGGCTGCGGCGGTGATGACGGGAGCGGCGATACCGCATCCTCGGCTGACGGCATCATCTCAAAGGCTGATGTTGTTTACGTTCAAAACGGCGATTCGGTCTATACCATTATCCGTCCCGAGGAGAACACCGATGTGGACGAGACTGCATCAGCGTCCTACCTTTTCAAGCAGATGAAAGGTGCTCTTGGTGTTAACATCAAAAACACGGCCGACAACACTGACGGTACCGACAAATATGAGATCCTTCTGGGCGCAACCAACCGTCCGGAATCCAAACAGGCACTCGACTACCTTTTGTCGCAGGACGGCGGACGTTATAACGATTGGATAATCTGCACCATCGGCAAAAAGATAGTTATCAACGCTTATTCTTCCGAAGGCCTCAAGGCTGCCACCGAGCATTTTGTCAAGAACTTTGTCAAAGCCGAGGGCGTTAAAGGCGGAATTGAGTACGTCAACAAGGTAAAGGGTGATTTTGTGGACATTACGGTAAACAACGTTAATCTTAACAAATTCTCTATAGTCAGACCTTACTTCAATTTCTCATACCTTGCACAGGTCGAGGTCGACAAGGTCGTTGAGACCATTCTTACCAAGACCGGCTTTAAGCCTTCGGTCGTTTTTGACCAGAAGACCGAGGCCGCAGAGTATGAGATAATTATCGGCAATGCATGCCGTGACGGTGTTGAGACCATCACCGACCACGATGCATACAACATAACCGTAAGTGGCAAGAAGATATACTTAAACGGTGGAAGTGCACACGCAACGGCTATCGCTATCAGTGAGTTCGGCAAGATGCTTGAGAACAACGCCATTGCCGATACTGCCAAGAGCGGAAGCTATGCCGAAACGGTCAAGACCTACGGTGATGATACCTTCAAGTATGCTTGGGGTGACGATTTTGACGGCAATGCCCTTGATACCACCAAGTGGCGACAGATGAATGAAAAGCAGATGTCGTCCGCCGGTCAGTACGGCAAAACCTCAGTCCGCAACACCGATCCCAATTATGTATTTGTCAAGGACGGCAAGTTCCACATCTGCGCAACACAGGACGAAAACTATTACTACGGCGGTATGGTCCGTACTCAGGATATTATGATGTATAAGTACGGCTATGCCGAGATAAGCGCCGTTGTGCCCCACGGTCCCAGCTTCTGGGTCGCATTCTGGGCATCGCACGCAACATCATCTACCGCAATGAGCAACACCGACCCTTCGATCCCGATGTGGATGCGTCCCGAGATCGACATTATGGAGATGTTCGGCAACTCGGCTTCCTATGCCGCCAACGGCCACCGTTGGCCGACCGATAGCGGCAAGAATATGGGCTACGCACATACCTCACTTGACGGTAAGCAGTTCGGTCAGTCCAAGAAGTACAGCCACCCCGAAGCAGGCGGACGTTTGACCGATGACTATCACACCTACGGCTTCCTTTGGGACAACACTCAGATCTCCTTCACCTGCGACGGTAAGCTATTCTTTAAGTATGACACCACCACCAAGGAAGAGGACAAGGAATGCTTCAACCACGAGATGTACCTCATTTTGAGTATGGCTCTGGGCTATGCAAGCCAGAGTGCCGACATCGGCACCGCCACCGAGGATGAGTGGACCAAGACCAACAAGTTCATCATCGACTACTGCAACATTTATCACAAAAACGACGGTGTGAGCTACATCCGTTATCTGAAGTGATCGGCATAATTAAATAATATTTATAATGAAAAAATCCTTCGCTTGCATCATTGAGGTGTAGCGAAGGATTTTTTGTAGGGGCGATTCACGAATCGCCCGCCGCAAGACGGCTATGTTGTATTATTTTTAGTCCATTGTAACGGTGGACACCTCATCCGTCAGGCTTCGCCTGCCACCTTCCCCTCGAGGGGAAGGCTAATTGTAGGGGCGGCCATTGGCCGCCCGCCGTAAGCCGGCTTTGCGGGACGGATAAATCCGTTCCCTACAATTAGACCTACAGACACAATGTAGGGACCGACCTCCCGGGCGGTCCGCCGTAAGCCTGCTCACAGAATCCCTCCGTCTTTTTGCTTCGCAAAAATCCACCTCCCTTTAGGCAAGGGAGGCTGCGTAGGGGCTTTCCTGTTCGCCCGCCGTGAGCTTACTTTCGGGAGGACACAGAGGCCATCCCCCTACAATCAAACCTACAAAAATCAGTTTACCTCATTGTAGGGGCGATTCACGAATCGCCTGCACCCTCTCACCCGACGTTCGTCGGGAGCTCATGCCTTGGGGAGAGCCTTTTGAAGCCTCTCCTTTTGGGAGAGGTGGCACACGAAGTGTGACGGAGAGGGTCTATCGTAGGGGCGAACTGTGTTCGCCCGCGTGAGCCAAATTTTCGGAACGGATAAATCCGTTCCCCACAGCAGATCCATCAGCCATTTTTGTAGGGCAGGGATTTATCCCTGCCGCCTTAAGCCGATTATATAGTATTATTTATACTTTGTCGTGGCGGTGTTACAAAAATGTAAATTATTTGTAATAAAAATCGCATTAAATTGATGCAATAAGCCGCTATAATAATTTACGTAAAGAGGTGAAGGGATGTGTTGCACGTGAGGAAAATGATTTTTGCCGTTTTGACGGTTTTGGTTGTTGCTTTGGCGTTGCCTTTAAGTGCAAATGCCGCAAGCGCAAGGTCTGGGCATTTGAGCAGCGGACTTGAGTGGAGCCTTGATACAAACGGCGTTTTAACCGTAAAGGGCAACGGCAAAATTCCCGATGACGAGAGACCGTGGGCCGAGTTTTATGAAAACGACGGGATAAAAAGCATCGTTATCGAATCGGGCGTGACCGAGATAGGTAAAGGTGCTTTTGCAGGCTGTTCTGCCAAAACCGTTTCTCTGCCCGACACCGTCACAAGGCTCAATGAGGAATGCTTTGCAAAATGCTTTGAGCTTGAAAGCATCACCGTCCCAAAGGGCGTAAAGGTCATTGAGCGTGCGGCCTTTGGCAAGTGCTACGGAATAAAAGAGGTCATTCTGAACGAGGGCCTTGAGGAGATAGCCGGCGGTGCGTTTCAGTTTAACAAAATCGAAAAAATCGTGATTCCGCAAAGTGTCAAAAGCCTTGGCGGACTCCAGTATAACCCGATAAAGGAGATCCATATACCCAAAGGCGTTACCGAGATAGAGCAGGGCGTTTTGTCGGGGTGTGTTCAGCTCGAAAGCATCACGGTCGATGCCGAAAATCCGAGCTTTAAAGCCGTCGGAAACTGTCTTATCGAAACCGAAACGGGGCTGTTGCTTGCCGCTTGTGATAACAGCGTGATACCGTCCGACGGCAGCGTGAGGGCGATCGGAGAATATGTTTTCAATGAACACGCTGACCTGCAACACATCGACCTGCCTGACAGCATTGAGACCATCGGACAATGTGCGTTCAGATACTGCAATGGCCTCAAAAATGTGGTTTTGCCGAAAAGACTTAAAACCATAGGCACCGCTGCTTTTTACGGCTGTAAAAGCTTGAGGGATATAACCGTGCCGAAGAGCGTCACGTTTATCGATGAGCACGGTATTTTTCCCTTCGACAAAAATCTGTTGACCGTTCACGGCTACAGCGGCTCTTATGCAGAAGTCTTTGCCAAGGAAAACGGAATAACCTTTGCGGCGTTGCCCGAAGGCTCACCCGATACGGGCGAAAAGGCCTTGTCCGTGACCGCAAGTGCGGTTTTGCTCGGTTTGTCTTTGGCGGTTTTGGCGATGCTCGGGGCTTTAAAAATGACGGCCAAGAGAGGTTGACATAATGCATATCATACTTGGCATATTTTTGACACTTGCAGGCGTTGGGATGCTGTTTTTCCCAAGCGTGTTTTACGAAATGAGCTATTGGTGGCGGTCAGACGCCGAAACCGACCCATCAAACGGCATGCTGGTTCTGATCCGCATTTCGGGCGTATTGGCGCTGATAATCGCCGTCGGGTGCTTTGTTTACGGTTTTATTTGATAAAAGTACGGGGTTGTGTGCTTGTTGAGCATCACAGCCCTATTTTTTTATCGTTTGGCACTTGTAAACGGGTCTGCAATGTGGTAAAATAAGGTGTATATTTATGCGCTTTCATTCGGTGCATAAAAATTTTGGTGCTTCATTAGCACGAAGGAAGGTAGATTCCACATGGAAAAACAGAAATTTTATATTACAACGGCTATCGCTTATGCCTCAAAAAAGCCGCATATCGGTAACTCTTACGATATCGTGCTGGCCGATATGATAGCAAGATATAAGAGGAAAAAGGGCTTCGACGTCCGTTTCCTCACCGGCTCCGATGAGCACGGTCAGAAGATCGAAGAAAACGCAAAAGAAATGGGTCTTACTCCCAAACAGTTGGTTGACAAGGTTGCAGGCGAGATAAAGTCGGTATGGGACTGCCTTAACGTTACCTATGACCGCTTCATACGCACCACCGATTTGGACCACGAGGATGCTGTTAAAAAGATTTTCAAAAAGCTCTACGAAAAGGGCGATATCTATAAGTCCGAGTATGAGGGCAAGTATTGCGTACCGTGCGAGTCGTTCTTCACCCCCTCACAGCTCAAGGACGGCAAGTGTCCCGATTGCGGCCGTGACTGTATCGATTCCAAAGAGGAAGCTTATTTCTTAAAGCTTTCCAAGTATCAGGACAAGCTGGTCGAGTATTACGAGAATACTCCCGATTTCTTCACACCCGCATCCCGCAAGGCCGAGATGATCAACAACTTCATCAAGCCCGGTCTTTCCGACCTTTGCGTATCCCGTACCTCGTTCAAGTGGGGTATCCCCGTTGATTTTGACGACAAGCACGTTATCTACGTCTGGCTTGACGCTTTGACCAACTATATCACCGGTGTCGGCTACAATCCCGACGGCTCGAGCGAGGACTACAAGAAGTATTGGCCTGCCGACCTGCACGTTATCGGTAAGGATATCGTCCGATTCCACACCATTTATTGGCCTATCATCCTGATGGCCTTGGGTGAGCCGTTGCCGAAGCAGGTCTTGGGTCATCCTTGGCTGTTGTCGGGTGACGACAAGATGAGTAAGTCCAAGGGCAACGTTATCTACGCTGACGATATGGTCAAGCGCTTCGGCACCGATGCCGTGCGTTACTATCTCCTTTCCGAGATGCCCTTTGCGCAGGACGGCGTTATCACCTACGAAAACTTTATGAATAAGTATAACACCGACCTTGCAAATACTTTGGGCAACCTTGTAAACCGTACCATTGCCATGACCAACAAGTATTTCGGCGGTACTGTTTCTAAGCCCACCGCCGATTTTGACGAGTTTGATACCGACCTTCGCAATGTTGCGATCGAAACGGTTGAAAAGTATGACAAGCTGATGGACGTTTACCACAACGCCGATGCCTGCGAGACCGTGATGAACCTTGCACGCCGTTGCAACAAGTATATTGACGAGACCATGCCTTGGTCGTTGGCCAAGGACGAGGCAAGTAAGGATCGCCTGGCCGCCGTTATGTATAACCTGCTTGAGGGCATCCGTATTTTGGCACAGCTGATCGCACCCATCTGCCCCGAGTCGGCCGACAAGATAATTGCACAGATCAAGTGCGATTGTGATTCACTTGATTTCGGCGCAGTTGACAGTTATACTGTCGGCGAGGGTCAGCCGTTGTTTGCACGTCTTGACACCGAAAAGGTGCTGGCCGAATTGGCCGCCGAGCAGGAGGCAGCCGCAAAAGCCGCAAAAGCCGAGGCTAAAAAAGCAGAAGGCATTGCATTCCTTGACGAGATCACCTTCGACGAGTTTATGAAGATTGATCTTCGTGCCTGCAAGATAGTCAACTGCGAGCCCATCAAAAAGGCCAAGAAGCTCTTGAAGCTGACCTTGGATGACGGCAGCGGAAAAGAGAGGATCGTGGCTTCGGGTATTGCCAAGTGGTACACCCCCGACGATCTTATCGGCAAGACGGTCATCTGCGTTGCCAACTTAAAGCCTGCCGTGCTTTGCGGTGTTGAGTCCTGCGGTATGATCCTTGCCGCCGATGCAGGTGAGGACGATGTCAAGGTGGTATTCCTCGACGGTGTTCCTGCAGGTGCAAAGGTAAGATAATGGACTTAAATCAGGAATTTTTTGCGCCGCCGAAAAGTATTTTTGACACCCATGCACATTATGATGACGAGCGTTTTGATGAAAACCGCCGTGAGCTTCTGAATACTTTGTCCGAGCACGGCGTAGGATATATTATAAACAACTCGACCGACCTTTACGGGTCGGCCGAGAAGTGCCTTGAAATGTCGGCCGAGCACGGTTTTTGCTACACAGCGGTCGGCATTCACCCCGAGGCGGTCGAAACCAAGGGAACAGCGGTTGACGAAGCAAGGCTACGTGAGCTTTTGAAGCGCCCCAAGGTGGTGGCGATAGGGGAGATAGGTCTTGACTATTATTGGTCGACCGACCGAAAAGAGCAGCAAAAGGCGGTTTTTAGCCGCCAATGCGAGCTTGCCAATGAGCTTGGGGTTCCCGTCATCATCCACGACCGTGAGGCTCACGGCGACACGCTGGACATTATCCGTGAGATAAGACCAAAGGGTAGTCTGCATTGCTTTTCGGGAAGCCGTGAAATGGCGCTTGAGCTTGTCAAGCTCGGAATGTATATCGGCGTCGGCGGTGTCGTGACCTTTTCGAACGCACGCAAGCTGGTCGAAACGGTCGAGGCGATCCCGCTTGAGAGGATATTGCTTGAGACCGATGCGCCGTATCTGTCACCCGTGCCCTACCGTGGCAAGACCTGCCATTCGGCATATATCTACTACACGGCAATGAAGATTGCCGAAATCAAGAATATAAGCGTCAACGAGGTGCTGAGAGTCACCCTTGATAATGCTAAAGAATTATTCTCAATTAAATAAAAGGTGGTTTATTTATGATCAAGTCAACATCATTCGGCATGACCCCTGACGGCCGTGAGGCCAGGCTCTACAAGCTTAAAAGAGGCAAATACACAGCCTATGTTACCGACTTTGGTGCAACCTTGGTAAAATTCTGCGGACCCGACCGTGACGGCAATGACACCGACGTGGTTTTGGGCTTCGACAGCGTTGAGCCTTACACCGGTAAGATCGGCTATATGGGCGCTACCATCGGCCGCTTCGGCAACCGTATCGAGGGCGGCAAGTTCACCCTTAACGGCAAGGAATACACCCTTGCAACCAACAACGGCGCAAACCACCTGCACGGCGGAAACGTTGGCTTCAGCCACCGTTTCTTCAACGTGCGTGACATCAACAATCACACCATCGAGTTTAGTCTCTTGAGCCGTGACGGTGACGAGGGCTACCCCGGTAACCTTGATATGCAGATCACATATTCGTTGAAGCTTGACGGCACTCTGGTGCTGGATTACTATGCCATCAGCGATGCCGACACCGTTGTAAACTTCACCAACCACTCTTATTTCAACCTCAACGGTGCCGAAGATCCCGGCAATATTCTCGACCACACCCTGCAGATGTCGGCTTCGGCCTTCTGTGAGACCGATGATGCCTGCCTTGCCAACGGCAATATTTTGTCGGTTCGCAATACCGCATTCGACTTCAGAGAGGGTAAGAGGTTGGGAGATGCCATCAACTCCGACTACGGCCCTGCCAAGACGGTAAACGGCATTGACCACAACTTTATTCTTGACGGCAAGGGCTACCGTGAGTTTGCACGTCTTTACAGCGACAAGACCGGTATCGAGATGATCTGCTTCACCGATCAGCCCGGCTGTCAGATCTACGCAGGTAACGGCATGAAGCCGCTCACAGGTAAGTACGGTGCCGAGTATGAGCGCTACGGTGCGGTCTGCCTTGAAACTCAAGGCTATCCTAACTCGACCTCGTTTGCACACTTCCCGTCACCTGTCCTCAAAAAGGCCGAGATCTATCGCAGAACCACCGCCTACAAGCTTACCGTAAAGGGATAAATCTTAATATCAGTTCAAAAACCGCCGATATTTTTACATATCGGCGGTTTTTATTGCGTTTTTGACCTTTTTAGACTGTTGTTGTGAATTTTAGTTGACAATTTCAAATGTTAACTATATAATAATGAAAGATAAAGCGACATTATAAGAGGTAAAGCGACAAATTGGGATTATTCGATCATTTTAAAAACAAACAAAAACAAAATGATTTTATTTTTTGCGAAGCCGAGGATCATTGTTATCCCGAGGTCTATTTTGACGTGACCTTATCGACACCTGTGTCGCACAAGGTCGGCAAGGACATCGAGCTGGAATTTTTCAAGTTTATGCATAGCTGGAAAAAGCGGCATTTGTACTGTATTCAGTTCATCTGCCTGCACAAGGTTATCGAGGAGACCGACACGGTGCGTATCGCCGTTGATTTCGGATTCTGCAAGCCGAAGATCGTCAAAGGGCTTATCAAGTGGCTAAGAAGGTCGAAACTTCCTATAAAAAAGGTCATAATGCACAGCGATGATTAAAGTACAAAAAGCGGTAAGTGTCTGTTTTCGGACACTTACCGCTTTCTTTTAATACAGTTCGATCCCCAACTGATTGAGCATAAGCTGAACACTTGTGGAATTTCGGGCAAACTGTGTTGCCGTAACGCCGAGATTATAGTATTTTTCGGCATCGGCACGGGTGAAATAGGCACCTGCGGTGCCGTCAGCCTCGGCTGACGAGGGGTACTCCCAGTTGACCGTAGCAATATTGTTGACCATCGACATCACGGCGCAGGAATATTTTATCATATCGTGCTCCCAACGGTCAAAGCCGTCGGACGGAACATCGTGCGTAAGCTTGAATTTCAAGGTTATGCTGTAGGGCTTGGCTTGGTTTTGCACCTCAAGCTCAAAATCACCCAGCTCGTCCCTCACCTGCAAAAATTCCAGCATTTCGGAAAGCTTTGAAGGGTCGGTGATATCGGGATTCTTCATTGCAAAAAGCTTTTCGGCATCCTCGGTCGGTGTGGTGGCATCCAAAAGCTCCTCAAAGGTGTGCTTCGGCAGACCGTTATTGTGGATGCTCTCGGTGGGTGAGACGATGACCGTTATGATGACCAGCGGTACGCCAACCAGCAGCACCACCAAGGCTATAAACACGGTCAGCACTATCTTGCCTATCTTTTTGGGCTTTTTGGGTGCGGCACCGACCTCGTCGGCCTTTTTGCGGTCGGAGCGTTCAAATATCATACTGTCCTTAACAGAAAATTCGTCATTATGCTTTTTCTTGGCCATAATTTTCCCCTTGAAACTGTGGTTTATGTGTTTTAACTATTTTATCATACAAATGTTAAAATTTCAATATATCAATGATATATATACATCTCACTACTGCATTTGACACTTTAACAGAGCTTCTGCAGTTTTTCTGTAATGCACAAAAAATGATGTAAAGTATCGTTTAAAATATCAATCGAAAAGAAAAGGGAAATGTGCTATAATTATGTTATAAATATTCTTGGAGGATCGACCGTGAAAGAAAACACCACATCAAATGTGCTGAAATATTTTGCCTTTGTTTTGGCGGATATCGGGTTTGCGGTATTTTTTGTGATATGTATGAATGACGGCCCCTCGGGTAAAGGAACGCCGCTGACCGTGCTGGGAGTATTTGCGGCGCTTTTGTACCCAATAGTAAGAGGCATTGTTTCTTATAAAGTTCTCCGTAATATTTGGTTGCCAAATTTGATATTTTCGGTTGAGATCTATTTTATCCCACCACTGCTGATTGGTGATTTTTCCGGACTTATATCCCCAAGCGGACTTATTTTTGCGGTGATCATTTTCTGCATTCCTACCGTTGCTTCGGCAATCACTTCTGCTGCAACGAGATCGCAAAAAGATGAGGAATGAACTTTAAATTCTCGAAAAGCGGGTGGCGTTGGCCACCCGCTTTTTTAAGCAATAGGATATTATATACAGCAACATCTAAAATAAAAGATCACAAAGCCGAAAACTCTTAAAACCGCTCTTTACATTATGAATAATTTGTGGTAAAATAACTCTATTATATATAAGGAAGTGTTTTTACATGAAAGCAGTTTTGACCGTTGTCGGTAAAGATGCCGTCGGTATTTTGGCCAAGGTATCGACCGAGTGCGCAAAGTATAACGTTAATATTCTCGACGTTTCGCAGTCTATCTTGCAGGATATGTTCTGTATGATAATGATCGGTGACGTTGATAAGCTCAATATCCCGTTCGGCGATTTCAGCGATGCTATGGCAAAGCTCGGCAAGGAAATCGGCATGGACGTCCACGTTATGCACGAGGATCTTTTTAACTCAATGCACAGAATCTGAGGTGTACTTAAATGTTAGAAACAAGAGATATTCTTGAAACCATAAGCATGATACAGGACGAGAACCTTGATATCCGTACCGTTACCATGGGTATCTCGTTGCTTGACTGTATCGACAGTGATATTGATAAGGCCTGTGCCCGTGTTTATGAAAAGATAACCACCAAGGCCAAAAATTTGGTTCCCGTTTGCGAGGAGATCGAGAAGGAGCTTGGCATCCCCATCATCAACAAGCGAATCTCGGTCACCCCTATTGCGATGATCGCCGCTGCCTGCCGCTCCAAGGAGGTCGTGAAGTTTGCTATCACGCTTGAAAAAGCGGCGAGAGAGGTTGGCGTCAACTTCATCGGCGGATATTCTGCGCTTGTGCAAAAGGGTTTTGCCGCAGGTGATAAGGAGCTTATCGAAAGCATCCCCGAAGCCTTGAGCGTTACCGACCACATCTGCTCGTCGGTCAACATCGGCTCGACTAAAACGGGTCTTAATATGGACGCTATTGCGATGATGGGTAACGTTGTACGCAAAGCCTCCGAGCTTACCGCCGACCGTCAGTGCATCGGTGCCGCAAAGCTGGTCGTTTTCTGCAACGCTCCCGAGGATAACCCCTTTATGGCAGGCGCATTCCACGGTCCCGGTGAACCCGACTGTGTTATCAACGTCGGCGTTTCGGGTCCCGGTGTTGTCCGTGCCGCATTGGCACGTCCCGAAGCTCAGGGCCTTGACCTTTCGGGTGTTGCCGATCTTATCAAGCGTACCGCATTCAAGATCACCCGTATGGGTCAGCTTGTTGCACAGCGTGCCAGCCAGCGCTTGGGCGTTCAGTTCGGCATTATCGACCTGTCTTTGGCCCCCACTCCTGCAGTCGGTGACTCGGTTGCACATATTTTGGAGGAGATCGGTCTTGAATCGGTCGGTGCCTGCGGCACCACCGCCTGCCTTGCCATGCTCAACGATGCCGTCAAAAAGGGCGGTGTTATGGCATCCAGCCACGTCGGCGGTCTTTCGGGCGCATTCATCCCCGTGACCGAGGACGCAGGCATGATCGACGCCGCAAGAAGCGGTGCTTTGACAATTGAAAAATTAGAGGCTATGACGGCCGTTTGCTCGGTCGGTCTTGATATGATAAACATCCCCGGTGATACCCCCGCCGAGGTCATTTCGGCCATTATCGCCGATGAGGCCGCAATCGGAATGGTCAACTCCAAGACCACCGCCGTCCGTGTTATCCCTGCCATCGGTTTGAAGGTGGGCGAGGAGCTTAACTTCGGCGGTCTGTTGGGCTCGGGCCCCGTTATGCCGGTCAGCAAGTATTCTCCGCTCAAATTCATTTCCCGTGGCGGAAGGATCCCTGCACCGTTGCAGAGTCTCAAAAACTAACCTTATTTTAAAAGCTAAAAGCCGACCGTCTGCTTTAGAAAGTAAGGCGGTCGGCTTATTATATTAGCGCCGATGTGCATAAATTAAGTATTTGCGTTAAGAAAATTAAGTTTTGGCGGTTTTTGCTTGACTAATTCAGAATAATTTAGTAAAATATTGCCTAATAACTTAAAAATTTTAAGAAACCCGCCGAGGATGCGGGCTTTAAATGAGAGGTCACTATGTCTGATAATGAATTTTATGTTCCCGACGGCTATTTCGGCCGACTTTCGGAGGAATACAAGAAGCACAATTCAATACCTGCTTCCGATTTTGAACGCTACAACGTCAAGCGTGGCTTGAGAAATTCCGATGGCACGGGCGTTCTTGCAGGCGTAACACAGATCTGTAACGTTCACGGATACCTGCTCAACGAGGGTGAGCGTATGCCCATCCACGGCGAGCTGACCTACCGTGGCTATTCCATCGAGGATCTTGTTGATAATTGCATTGAGGAAAACCGTTTTGGCTTTGAGGAGGTTGCATACCTTCTTATGATGGGCAAGCTGCCCACCGATGAGGAGCTCAATGAGTTCAACAAGGTGGTCGGCTCTATGCGTATGCTGCCCGATTATTTTGCCGAGGATATGATACTGCGTCTGCCCAGCCGCAACATTATGAGCAACCTTTCCCGTGCGGTGCTTGCTTTGTCGCCGTTTGACGAGAGAGCCGACGATAACTCGCTTGAGAACAATCTGCGTCAGAGCATCGAGCTTTTTGCACGTTTCCCGATAATCGTTGCTTATGCCTATCAGGCCAAGAAGCATTTTTACGATAAGGAAAGCCTTTATATGCATTTCCCCAAGCCGGAGCTTTCCACGGCCGAGAATATTCTGCATATCATCCGTCCCGACTCGAGCTATACCGAGGATGAGGTTCATCTTTTGGACCTTGCGTTGATGCTCCATGCAGAGCACGGCGGCGGTAATAATTCGACCTTCACCACCCGTGTGCTGACCTCGTCGGGCACCGATATTTATTCGGCCATTGCAGGCTCGGTAAGCTCCTTGAAGGGCCCCAAGCACGGCGGTGCCAATATCAAGGTCTGCGAAATGATGGACGACATCAAGAAGAACGTCAAGAATTGGGACGATGACGGCGAGCTTGCCGATTATCTCACAAAGATACTCAAAAAGCAGGCCTTTGACGGAACAGGTCTTGTTTACGGTATGGGTCACGCTATTTACACTCTTTCCGACCCCAGAGCCGTGCTGCTCCGTCGCAGCGCCGAGGATCTTGCTATCAAAAAAGGCAGAATGGATGAGCTGAAGCTTATGGACAGAATAGCCGAGCTGACACCCCATCTGTTTGCTGAGGTTAAGGGCGGAAGCAAGATAATCTGCCCCAATGTTGACTTCTATTCCGGCTTTGTATATTCTATGATGGGTCTGCCGGTCGAGATGTATACCGCATTGTTCGCAATCTCCCGTGTGGCAGGCTGGTGCGCCCACCGTGCCGAGGAGCTGACCACCGGCGGCCGTATCATCCGTCCTGCCTATAAGAGCACCATTCATCCGCTTACCTACGTTCCGATCCACGACCGTGTTGAGATCGACCAGCGTCAGGCCGAGCTTTCCAAGATCAAGCACTTGTTTTAAAATCAAAAGCTGTATCACTTCATTGAAGCGATACAGCTTTTTGTTTATTCTGCGGTTATCATATAGGTGCAGTTGGGAGTAAGTTTTAAAGTGAACTTGTCGTTATTGTTATAGACAAATTCTGCGACAGGTTTCAGTTTGCCTTCCTCACGAAGCAGGGCGATTTCTTCCTTGGTGGGATTCTTGCCAATGCCGTTTTTCTGTGCCAGGCGGTAGGGGTTGGTGGTGTCCTTGTCGATACACCAGACCGTTATCTTTTTACCGTTCATATCGGTGCCCAAATCAACCGTTTCGGTCATTTCGGGGATATTTTCCTCAAAATACTCATCGCAGTAGGTCAGCATGACTGCCAGATTACCGTTTTCATCCTTGGTGGGAACGGCAAAGATGTTTTGGTTTTCGGTTTCATAAGAAAGCAACCCTTCGTGTAGCTTTGCGGCAAGGCAGAATGCGTTGTAGATGGGCTTTCTTATGAAATTGAGGGTGAAGAAGTTGCGGAATCCCGAAAAATCCTCGGTCATATCGTGCTGACCCGAAAGACATATCAGCATCTTCTTGATGGGGTAGCCTTCCTCAATAAAGTCGTGGATCATCTTGGTGAGGTATGCGGAATAGACCTCTTTTTCACGGAAGATAAGCGGAGGATACTCCTCAACGTTCTTGAAGCCTATGTTGCAGGCGCCCCATTCGTCGAGGATGATGTCGGTATCCTGGAAACCTTGCTTTTCGATGACGTCAAAATAATATTTAAGCTTTGCCTTTTGGTTTTCGATGCACAGCTTTTGCTCACCTGCAGACAACTGACCGACGTTTGCACCGTATGCGTGAAGCGAAAGGTAGTCAAACTGCAGGTTTTTCTCTTTGACGTAGCTCAAAAACTTATCAAGGAAAATGTATGCCAGATTTGCGCCGCACATTACAGGTCCACCCATTATGAGATTTTTGGAAACGCGGCGGATTCCGTCGTGGAAGCCTTGGTAAAGCTTGCAGTATTCCGTGGCTCTGATGGCATTGTTTTCGATAGCCCATTCATCACGGGTCTTATCCCCTTGGGGGTTTATCTTGGCGATGTTGCCCATAAAATAATGGTTGTTATCAGGCTCGTTAAAGCATTGCAGGTACCATTTTGAAACCCTTTCCTCACCGTAGCGCTCGACGATGTGCTTGGTGTACTGATAGCACAGCTCCTCCCACAGCTTATAGTCGATAGGGGTGGAGGTGTTTATCATTTTACCCTTATAACGGGTAGATACCTTGGCGTTGCTGGACACCGCTTCGGGGTCGGAGGCAATGCAGGGAGGAATATAGGCGTAACACAGCATAATGTTAAAGCCTTTTTCGATCATATAATCCAAACGCAGGTCATTAACACGGAAATCGTACTTATAACCGCCGTTGCCGTCGTCGTACATAATGTCCTCAAACATCGGGTACATTCTGACCGTGTCTATCGACTTGTCCTCAGCAATGGTGTCGAGTATGCGCTTGCCCCACGGGTCCTCAATGGCATCGGTAGGGTGGAACATAAAATTGCTCCAGAAGTTGTGTTGTTGCTTGATAATTTCGTTGTTTATTTTAAGCATTATTATTCCTCCGTTGCGTCTAAAATGCCTTTTAAGTATCCGATTGCAAACAGTCTGCCCAAAGCATCGTAACCGGGCAGGGTGGAGATCTCACCTGCCATGGTGGGGACGTGGTCAACACGGATGGGAACGTTTACGCCGTTTTTGACGTAAGCCTTCATAATTTTTGCCATATCAATGTCGCCGTTGTCGTGATAGGTCTCACGGAAGTGGTCGGGTGTGCCGGTCGTATTGCGGAAATGCACCATAAAGATCTTGCCGGCAAACTCTTCAATGGTCTTTTCCAAATCCTCACCCATTATAAAGTAGTTGGCCTGACACATTGTAATACCGAGGCTGTCCGACTTGACGATACCGTAGACCGCCTTTTTGATGTTCTCCTTTGAGATCATAATTCGCTCGACATCACCAAGACGTGGTACGGGCGGATCATCGGGGTGAAGTCCCAGCTTTATGCCGTATTTTTCAGCGTGGGGTACAACTGCCTTGACAAAATACTCATAGTTTGCCCATAATTCCTCGGCAGTGATCTTAGCACCCGTAGGTTTGAAATCGGCCATATTGAACTCGGTCACCTTGGCACCGCCACGCTCGGGGAACTCCGACGAGGTGCGAAGCCAACCGATGTGTGCCATAAAGTTGAAGCATATTGTGGTAATACCGTGAGCCGCCATGTTAGGAAACATCGAAATGACCTTGTCTATTGCCCAATCACGCAGTTCGTCGCCTGCCTTGATGTGGTCGTGAAGCTCGTTGGGCATAGGCTCGATAGCCACGGGGGTTATGCCGAAATCGTTGAACTTTTTTACCAAGGCATCCCAATGCGATTTATCGGCATAGTCAAATTTGCCGTCCTCGGGCAGGCGGATAACACCGTGCTTAACACCCGAAGCAATGGCAAAATCCCATGTGGTATCGTGTTCGGGACGGAAATAATCTGCAAGTATCATATTGTCCTCCATCAAACACCCGAAAGGGTCAAAAATCCGCCGTCAACAGGGACGGTGATGCCGGTAACAAAACCTGCGGCCTCGTCGTCGATAAGCCAACGGATGGCACCGCACATATCGTGAGCCGAGCCGAAGTTGCCCATGGGAGTGTGGTCGATAACATCCTTGCCACGCTTGGTGAGACCCTCCTCAACGGTGCCTAAAATCAGCTTGCTTCGGGGGTTCAGGATAAATCCGGGAGCAACTGCGTTGATGCGGATGCCCGTCTTGGCAAAGTAAGCGGCAAAGGCTTGAGTGAAGTTGGCAACAGCAGCTTTACTCATTGCATAGGCAAAGTTGCGGGTAAGAGGGCAGTAGGTGTTCATTGAAGCGAAGTTGATGATGCTACCGCCGCCCTGCTTGACCATATATTTTGCAAATGCCAAGAGGGGATAAACGGTGCCCATGGTGTTGAGCTTGATAATATTCTCAAAAACATCCATATCGACGTTGTAAATACCGACAAGATCCTCGGGACGGTCGTCCTCAAGCTCTCGGGGGTCAAACTCTACGATCTTGGGCTGACATTTTGCGTTGTTTCCGCCTGCACCGTTGATGAGGAAATCACAACGGCCACAGGTTTTGATGACCTCGTCGGCAAGGGCATCGACTGCGGCCTTGTCCATAACATTGCAGGAATAAGCCTTGCACTCGCCGCCGTTCTGACGGATCTCCTCGGCTACCTTTTCGGCATTTTCAAGCGAAAGGTCTACCAACACAACAAAGCAACCTCTGGATGCAAGATCACGGGAAACCTCGGAACAAATTACGCCTGCCGCACCCGTTACAACGGCAACCTTACCTTCATACTGTTTACTCATTTTTATTTCTCCTTTATATCTATTCGTTTTTGTTACATATAAACGTCAATATCCAAAACCTCACCCGTCTTCGGCGGTTGTATAAGGTTTCCTTCAATGGCCACACCGTTGACGCAAATGCATTTTTCAGAAGATTGAGCGTGATATTTTATTTTATACGTTCCGCCGCGGAATTTTTTAGTGATAGAGCAGTTTTCCCACTCAGGCGGCAGACAAGGGTCGATAACCATACCGTTAAGAGTAGGTTTAAGACCGAACACAAAGTTTATCAGTGCTTTAGTCACCCATTGCGTTGTTGCGGTACGCCAGCTTTGGCCGGGTACACCGTAGCGGTATTCGGTTTCGGGGCCGTGATAGAAATTGTATAGAATATAAGGCTCACCGCAGGTTGGAGCATATTCACGGTTCCAAGGCAGTATTTTTTTAAGTGTTTCCTGCACCTTCAAAGGCCTTTTCATAATACCCTCAACGGCAAGCTTCCAGGCCATGGGATGCAGATAAACCGCCTGATTTATCAGCGTGCCTTTGGGGTGAACCGTCATACTGCCTACGCAGTCGTCAAGCTCATCGTATCCGGGGTTGTTGACCAACGTTCCAAGCGGTGTTTCAAGCTTTTCGTCAACCGTTTGCATAAGCTTTAAAAGCTCTTCATAAGGCAACAAATCGGCAAAAACTGCCCACAACTGCGGGTTGAGATACATATTACCGCCGCGGCTTTCTTTGGAACCGATTTTTTCACCCTTATCATTGATAGCGGTGATGTAATACTCTCCGTCCCAACCGTATTTTTGAATTTTCACCGACATATCGGCGCCCATTTTTTCGTGGGTGTCAACAAGGTCCTCGTGACCTGACATTTTGCACAGCTCAATAAATTGCTTGTTTGCGCGCACCCAAGCAATCGAAAGCCAAACGCTGACTCCCTGCTCTTTAAGACCGGCAAAATTCATACTGTCGTTCCAATCTCCGCCCCAAATCTTAATAAGACCGTGCATTCCTTGGAAATTATAAAGATATTCAACGGCACGCCTAAGATGTTCAAAAACGGTAGCAGAAGTGCCATCGTTAAACAAAACCTCTTGTTGGAGCAACGAAACGTCACCGAGTTCGTTTATGATAGAAAATGCTGTAAAGGTGATCCAAACGGCACAGTCAGAGAACTTGTTGGGCTTAATTGCACCGTCGATAAAGGTTCTCGGACAATAACCCGTCGGATATTGATAGGTTAAAATCCTTTTGAAGCGTTCCCAAGCCAACGTGGGATTAAATGCGCCAAGGCATTCGGTGTCACTCGCCATATCGCGATAGCCGTTGTGACGCACTCTTGCCCAACGCGAGCCCATATTGGTGGCATATTTATAAAATCCGTTAAACGCAAGATTAAGGTTTTGGTCGGGAGTTTCTATAAATACACCGTCGGTTTCAGAAAGTCTTTGTGCTTTTACCTCTTGCAGCATTGACTCGGATTTTTCGGCATTAAAATTCTGATTTGCGTTTTTAATGAAATCAAGACTTTCGGCATAGCCAACGCTGAACGCAACGGTTTTGCTCTCACCCGAGCCCAACTTACAAGCCACCTCAAGAGCAAAGCAGATTTTTTCGGTGACGCAGGCAGAATTTGTGCAACCGCAATTTTGTACCAAGGCCTCGGGGTCTTCTTTTGAATCATAGGTACCTATAAACGCATTTTTTCTTGTATCATAGCCGACAGGCTTTTCGGAAGCAATCATATAATCGTAAACAAAACGCAACTTTTTGGCATTAAAAGTGCTTGTTACGGTGGCAACGACGGCTTGACAATCGGGATTGTAATTGGCACTGAAATTGTTATAGCCTTGCGGTGCATAGGGGCCGTCGCAAGAGGTAGCGGCATATCCAACAACCGAAAGGTCGGCCTCGGTGCTTCTTAAATTTGTCACCTTGACCGTCCAAACCTCACGCCAACCATCCGTGGGAACAAAAACAGTATATTCGGAACGAATGCCGTTCTTTTCGCAAACAACGGTCGAATAACCAAGACCGTGGCGGCACTCATAAAAATCAAACTGTTCGCGCATCGGAAGTCCCACCGCGGTGTGGAAGGTGTTGTTCTGCTTGTCGCAGATATAAGCACATCGATCCATCACAAGCTTGACACGTTTGCCTAAATCATCCTGACAAAAACCCTCGCCAAAGCCAACCTGTGATGCAAATGCGATATAGTCATTGTTATAATAATAGTTGTACCAATGTCTTGGGGTTTTGCGGTCGGTTATTATGTATTCTTGTCCGTCCTCGCCCCAAAAACCGTATTCTTTATATTCCATATTCGCACCTTTCTTTATTTTGAAATTTTGAGTTTTGCGTTTTCATAGCAGATTATTTTAATAATATCCTTTTGAATTTCAATCGGCATATCCCATTCACCCTTAACGTTTTGTTCGTCAAGCCACGAGCAGAGCAAACGTCTGAAATAATCGTGACGAGCAAAGGACAAAATGCTTCTCGAGTCGGTCGTCATACCGATAAACTGCGAAACAACGCCAAACGAAGCGATACAATTCAACGTGTTTTCGATGCCTAACTTGTGGTCGCACCACCACCACGCAGGGCCAAGCTGAACCTTAGACGGTGTTCCGTCCTCCGAAAAAGAGCCTTGCAGGACGGCTAAGGGTGCTTGGTCGCTCATATTAAGCGGGAAAAGCACCGTGTCGGGCAGTGCACCGTTTTGTTCCATTTTGCCCAAAAGGTCGGCAACGGCCGAAATCGGGAAGCTTTCGCCTGCCGCCGCAAAGCCGCCTGCAGGGCCTGCTATCGACCGCAGTCTCGGGCTTGTGCTTCGTTTGGCATTAAGGTGCAAAAGCAGAGTCCATCCACGCTTGGCGTATTCGTTGCCCAAAGCCACCAGTAAATCGGTCTTTTTGCCATCCAAATCATCCTTGAAAAATCCTGCGTCAAGAGAATGATCGGCAAACCGGCACCCCTTGGCGGCAAAACGGTCTAACATCACAGCAACTGCCTTTAAATATGTGGCATCATCCGAAATTGCTACTCCGCTTTTTGCCGAAAGCTCGGTCTTAAAGCTTTCGGTCGGTGCGAGCAGGTCATCGGCACGAAGCGAGGGTGCTGTTGTTTGACCGTTAAAGCTTGAAATGTCCTCCAACAGCGTTGCAACGGGGGATTGATACTCGATATTAAAGCGTGCCAGAATCCCTTTTGTGGAAAATTCGGGTGAGCGGAGCATTTCGTTGATCTTATCGTAAATATTTTTGGCATTCTGACCGTTTATTGCATCGTTCACACCAAAAACCGCCGACAGCTCCATTCTCGACCAATCATAAACGGGATTGCCTGCAAGCATGGGGAAGATCTCACAATACTTTTGAAATTTCTCAAAAGGTTCGGCATCGCCCGTGATAAAATGCTCATCCACACCGCAAATTCGCATCAAACGGTGCTTATAAGGGTCGGGCTTGAGCCACAGATCGACTATATTATCGTGTTTTTTATCGGCTTTAATGTCGGCAACCGATATGTGATTGTGAAAATCAATTATCGGCAAGTCCTTTGCACAGCCAAAATAAAGCCGCTCGGCATTTTTAGTTTTCAACAAAAATTTTTCGTTCATTTCAAGCCTCATTTCTTGATTTTTCGGTCAGTTCCAAAAGTCCCAAAATATCTATCTTCTTTTCGCCACGGTGCCAATTCTCCCAACCGTTCACTTCAAGCACCGTGCGTTCTTCCAATATGGTTATTAAAGCATTACAAGCAATTTCACCCGAAAGTTTCTTTTCTTCCTTTGAGGCGGTTTGACTTTTTAGTTCCATACAGGCTGCGCACCATTCGGTAAGCTTTTGCATGTGTAAAACCTGATATTTCAGAAACTGTCTGAAATAAAGCAGAGTTTCTTTCGGCAAATCAGCTTCTAAAGCTTCACACTTTGCGTAAAGATTTTTAAAACCCTCTGCGCTCTTTGCAAGTGCGAGCTTGGTGTCCATGGTAAAGGACGGCAATTTGTCGGTCAATCGGTTTAAAAGCATCATTTTACCGAACAGAGCCAACATTCCGTCATCGGCGGCATTACGCATAAACGGCAATTCCTCATACTCACGGTAATAAAAGTGCCAGAATTCCGCCGTCCTTTTCAAAAGCGGTTCGCCCAAGTCGAAAAAGCAACCGTAATACTGTCGGCGCAGGTCGTTGACCTGTTTGCCCGAATCACCGAACAGCTCCAAATCAAGCTTTAAAAGCTCAGCTTCCCAACTGAAGCCTTGAGGGTCTTTCAAAATTTCAGCATTCAGCATTGCCGACACGTGCAACGGACGGACGTTGGAAACGTTTAGTATGGAGTAGCAAAGCTTATTGGTTTTTGAAGTCTCACGGTAACAAAACGCCTGCTTTTCGGGGTGACAGCCTTCGGCAAGATGCGGTCCTCTCATCCAAAAAGCGATATGGTAATACACACCGAAGGGACGGTCGCTTTGCAATGCGACATCATAAAGATCTGCACCAAACATCTGGTCGATGCCGCAATCCGAAAAAATAGGGATGGTGTTTTTGGGCAGTTGCAGATACCCCTTTCCGTAAAGCACGGAGCCTTCGTTCCAAAGCGTTGCGGTGCTGTAAAAATCATCGGTCTTCAAGGTGTTGCGGACTATTTCGTACTGTGCGCTTATGGCGTCCGAAATTATACCGCCACGGTCCTTCATGGATTGCGGAACGCTTGGGTCAGCTTGCCATACGGCTTGGTCGGCTTTTCCTCGAAGTCCCAACTGCCAAATAACCTTGTCGCCGTATTTAGCCCATTTTTCGGCATAATATGTCCAAATTTCAACCATTCTTTCACGGTTGGTGATAAATGATATTGCTTCATTATCAAGCCCACGCTTTTTGAGATAGTTTTCGGCGCCGAAGTATGAAACACCCAACGGCTCTACGTGGTGCTGAGAAACATATAAACCACGCTCACAGGCTGTTTTTACAAGCTCTTCTTCGGCAGGATTATCAATATCAATAAACGAGCCGGGAATAATCAGATTGTTCTCTAACCGCAAAGCGGTCTCAAGGATCATATCCAACACATCGGTGTCCATTACGTTTTGATAAAACGGATAGTTGATATTTCGGGTGCCGCCGCTGATTTTAAAATCGGTCAAAAGGTCTTCATCATTCAAAAACCAACCTCTGAAACGGACACGGCGGGGAGACGAGGCAAGAAATTGTTCCTTTAAGGTCAAAGCTTCGGTTTGTTTTGGGAATAAATCGGTCAGTCTGTAAACGGGCGAGATATTTAAAAGACAGGTGGCAAAGCTGTAGATGCCGTAGACCGTGCCGAGCTCGTCGAAGCCGACGATAAAAACGGCATTTTCCGTGACGACTATTGTGTAGCCCTCGGGATCGGTCGGAGCTATGATATTTTTCGGCAGCTCATCGCCCACGGTCAAAATATAAATCCCGTTTGCGTCGCTTTCGGCCTTTTCGGTTATCGGGAAGGCACCTTTTTGCCCGGATAGTCTTTCAAGGTTGCCCACAAGGTCTTGGGTCGCCTTTTTAACCGATAAAGCATTGGAATGCAAAACAATTTGACACGCTTTGGCAGATTCAAAGACTTTGAACATCAAAATCCCTCCTTTTTTATTTCATTTTAACACAATCGTCGGTGGCAGACAATATCATATACAATACATTTTAACACTATTCGACCATTTTTGTATTGACAAACGCCGTCCGTGGCAGGTAAAATAGATGTGAGGTGAGGCTATGAAATTTCAATATCTTTTAAAAGACCCTGATTTCAGGGTCGGCAATATTGACGTTCAGACCGTGTCACGGCCAAAAAACTACCGCCATTCCTTTCTTGGCGGCCGTGAAAAGCACGGATTTGTCTATGTTGTCAATGGGAAAATGCTGGACTCCTTTGTCGGCTGTAGTGTTGATAACCTGCCGTCTTGTAAGGGTGAGTTGGTGTTTATCCCCAAAGGAAGCCGCTACACGGGCGCTTATATGGAAGAAAACACCGTTATCAAAATAATACAATTCGACATTTTGTCGGGAACTTTGCCCGAATATCTGTCCCACCCCGTAAAACTCAACCTCCCCAACGCCTTTGAGCTGGTTGAAGCCTTTTTCAGCCCTATCGAAAACCACACGGTATACCATCCGTTTTATTATTTATCCTGCCTTTACGGACTACTGTGGAAAATTGATGAAAGTTATTCCAAACTTCCTCACAAATACAAAAAGCTTCAGCCTGCCTTGACCGAGATGGTTGGAAATTGGAACGAAAACCGAAAGGTGAGCTACTATGCCGAGCTTTGCGATATGAGTGAAACCAACTTCCGCAGGCTTTTCGGTGAGTATATGGGAATGTCGCCCATCGATTACCGCAACGACATCCGACTTATCAATGCCAAAGCTATGCTTCAAAGCGGTGAGTACAACGTTTCGGAGGTGGCCTTTGAATCGGGCTTTAGTAATCTGTCATTCTTCATCCGTCTTTATAAGAAAAAATACGGCCACACCCCGAAGCAGGGTTAGCTGTATTTTCAAGCAAAAAATAAAAAGGGCTGTAAAAAACTCCAAAGACTGTCATTCTGAACGAAGTGAAGAATCTTAGATTTCCGAATCTCTGAAAAATTCGGTGTTTTAAAAGATTCTTCGGTCACTTTGTTCCCTCAGAATGACAATTGGATGAGTTTTTTACAGCCCCTTTTGTTGAGCTTTACATTAACGGAATTATGTTTTCTTCCTCCAAAACGGGTTCTTCGCCGTTTAAAATACGGAGGATGTTGGGTACTGCACGGTCGGCTATTACCTTAAAGCCCTTTTCGTTGATATGGTTGTTGTTAAAACCGAAAAAGCTGTCACGGCAGTCGCAATATTCCTCGGTCGGCGGTACATTGAACCAGCCTTCCTCGTTTAAGGTGGGGTGCTTGAAGTACGACATTGCACGGGTGATCATGTAAGCATTTTCGGTCTTTTGGCAGTAATCCTCCTGCGCACGCATAACGCCCGAAACGGTTTTGAGACCCCAATATCCCACACGTATTATCAAAAGCTTGGTAAAGCCGAGCTTTTTGGCCTTGGTCCACAAAAGACCGAGGTTGGCAATATAATTGTCGTAGCAATCATCGGTGCTGCCGTCGCTTTCGCCCTGCAGCCAAACAAGTATCTTTTCGCTCAAGTCGTCGTCGGGGAACTTTTTGGCCGAATCCGTGAAAAAGTCGGTGACCTTCTGCGCAAAATACTCTGCCGCACCGCCTTCAAGGTAGTACTTTATGGGCACGCCGCCTTTGGCAATGTGAGCATAACAGCAGGGGTAACCGTTGTCCTCAAGCGCCTTGACGATAAAAGGAGGCAGGCAAACACCCATATTGTTATCCTTTTCGCAATAGGTCACAAACGGCAGGGTAGTCTTGGCGGCATCGTCATCCAGATTACACATTGAAGGGCAGAAATAGGTGTTCTTTTGGTAATCGGTAAGACTGCTCTTAAACTGCGGGAATGTGATGTTGCCGTAAGCGGCCTTCATATCAATGTACGAAAACTCACCCGACGGAAAGCCGTAGGTCTTAAAGCCGCCGATGGGGTCACCCATTCTTTTGGGCTTGTGCAGATACTCGAAAGAGTTTTCAAAATTTATCTGCTCGCTTGCAGGATAAACGGCCGCTCCCATCATATTGGACTGACCTGCAAAGACAAGTAAAGGACGTTTTGCCATGATGCACCTCAAATTTTTTGTATAAATGTAGGGGCTTCCTGTGTTCGCCCGGGGGCGTTCACAGAACGCCCCTTAGATGAGTCGTTCTAATGTTTAGCTAAATAAAATTAAGCCTTGCCGACCGAACCGAAGAGCTCCATCTTTTCCTTAACCGTTGCCTTGATAGCCTCAAAGCCGGGTGCGAGAAGCTTTCTGGGGTCGAAGCCCTTGCCGGATAGATCCTTGCCGGCCTCAACATACTCACGGGTTGCAGCGGCAAATGCCAGCTGGCACTCGGTGTTGACGTTGATCTTGGAAACGCCAAGGGAGATAGCCTTCTTTATCATATCGGCAGGGATACCGGTGCCGCCGTGGAGAACGAGAGGCATGGTGCCGGTGAGCTGCTGGATAGCATCAAGGGTGTCAAACGAAAGACCTGCCCAGTTTTCGGGGTACTTACCGTGGATGTTGCCGATACCTGCGGCCAACATGGTAACACCAAGGTCTGCGATCATCTTGCACTCTGCAGGATCTGCAACCTCACCCGAACCGATAACGCCGTCTTCCTCGCCGCCGATAGCGCCGACCTCAGCCTCCAAAGAGAGACCCTTTTCCTCACAGATTTTGACCAATTCCTTGGTCTTAGCAATGTTTTCCTCGATGGGGTAGTGAGAACCGTCGAACATTACGGAAGAGAAGCCTGCCTCGATGCACTTCTTGGCACCCTCGTAAGAGCCGTGGTCAAGATGAAGTGCTACGGGAACGGTGATGCCAAGTTCATTGATCATGCCGTTTACCATACCGACAACGGTGGTGTAACCGCACATATACTTGCCTGCACCCTCGGAAACACCGAGGATAACGGGGGACTTGAGCTCCTCTGCGGTGAGCAGGATGGCCTTGGTCCACTCAAGATTGTTGATGTTGAACTGACCGACGGCATATTTGCCGGCCTTTGCTTTAGTAAGCATTTCTTTTGCAGATACTAACATTTACAATTCCTCCAAAGAATTTTTTACATTAATATTTTACACTCAAAAGCGCTTAAAATCAAGTGCTTTAAGTTAATTATTTATACAAAGGATATTTTTCGCAGATAGCGGCAACTCTTTGCTTTATTTCGTCCTTTTTATTGTCAAAATCCTTAACGCAAAGGGCGATGACCTTACCGATCTCAACAAAATCCTCCTCCAAAAGGCCACGGGTGGTTGCGGCAGGAGTGCCGAGACGCACACCGCTTGTGACAAACGGCTTTTCGGGGTCGTTGGGAATGGCGTTCTTGTTGGCGGTGATGTTGACCTCGTCCAGACGGTGCTCAAGCTCCTTACCCGTAACACCTGTTCCACGAAGATCAAGCAGCATCAGGTGGTTGTCGGTACCCATGGAAACAAGGTTGATACCCTCGGCGATAAGCGAGCCTGCCAAAGCATCGGCATTTTTCACGATCTGCTCCTGATAAGCCTTAAACTCGGGGGTCAGAGCCTCACCGAAGCAAACGGCCTTACCTGCGATAACGTGCATCAAAGGACCGCCCTGGTTTCCGGGGAAAACGGCCTTGTTGATGGCCTTGAAAATCTCCTCGTCGTTGCAAAGGATCATACCGCCTCTGGGACCGCGGAGGGTCTTATGGGTGGTGGTGGTAACAACGTCGGCATATTTGCAGGGATTGATGTGAAGGCCTGCGGCAACAAGACCTGCAATGTGAGCCATATCGACCATAAACAGAGCGCCGACCGACTTTGCGATGTCGGCAATGACGTCAAACTTGATCTCACGTGCGTAGGCCGAAGCACCTGCAACGATGAGTTTAGGCTTGCAATCCTCTGCGATCTTTCTCATCTCGTCGTAATCAATGTAACCGTCATCGTTTACGCCGTAAGGAACAAAGT
This sequence comes from Clostridia bacterium, assembly GCA_017416345.1. Lineage (GTDB taxonomy): Bacteria > Bacillota > Clostridia > Oscillospirales > Acutalibacteraceae > UMGS172. Next base: position 71,426 of record JAFQCR010000004.1, read on the forward strand.
TATAAAGCTTACCCGAGGAGTTTACGGGTGAGCCGTGGGTCAAATGTCCGCCGTGGGCAAGGTTCATACCCATAACGGTGTCGCCCGGCTGTAAAAGTGCAAGATAAACAGCCTGGTTGGCCTGTGCACCCGAGTGGGGCTGAACGTTGGCAAAGTTGGCACCGAACAACTTGCAGGCACGATCGCGGGCTATGTCCTCAACAATGTCAACAAACTGGCATCCGCCGTAGTAACGCTTGCCGGGATAGCCCTCTGCGTATTTGTTGGTGAGCACCGAACCCATTGCGGCCATAACGGCAGGGGAAACAAAGTTTTCCGAAGCGATAAGCTCGATGTTTGACTGCTGGCGGCGAAGCTCCTTTTCCATTGCGGCGCCGACCTCGGGGTCTTTTTGGCTTACAAAGCCGACCGAATCCATAATATCCGAATACATTTTTCATCTTCCTTTGCGAATATTTTAAATTAGTATCCTAATCGGTAACAGTATACTATATATTGTGCGAAATTTCAACAGTTATTTGCAGTATTTTCATATTTTCGGACTTTGTTTTGTGACAAGCAAATTGGAGATCATTACAAAAGCCGATAAACAGATTCCCCTTTACCTTGATAACGGTCATTGTCAAGGCAAAGGGGAAAAATATTACTTCAGTACACGCAGAAAGCTGATACCATCGTTCTTCTGATAGACATTGCAGTAGTCGATGATGAACTTGTTGGTCTTGGTCCACTCATCCTCGGTGGCGGTGCCGATGTCGGCACTCTGGCTTGCATAGCCCAAAGCCATACTGATTATCAGTGACATTTCATGGTTAAAGCATTCTTTGTCTTCTTCCTTTGTGGTGGTGTCATACTTAAAGAACAGCTTACCGTCGCAGGTGAAGGAGATCTGGGTCGAATCCCAAAGGAAGCCGTAGGTGTGGAAATCATCGGTCAAACGACCGCCTGCCTCGGGGTGGCTGTACTTCTTGGACTGACCGAACTGCTTACCGTCAAGCGAGGTATGAATATAACCCATATTCTTTCCCGTCTCGGTCGGCCAACGGTGACCGTTGGCAGCATAAGAGGCCGAATTGCCGAACATCTCCATAATGTCGATCTCGGGGCGCATCCACATGGGGATAGAGGGGTCGGTGTTGCTCATTGTCTGATTCTTGTACTTACTCGGACGTGATGCCCAGAATGCGACCCAGAAGCTGGGGCCGTGGGGCACAATGGCACTTATCTCGGCATAGCCGTATTTAAAAGACATAGTGTCTGCCGAAGTGATCTTGCCACCGTACCAATAATTATCATCCTGTGCCGCACAAATGTGGAACTTGCCGTCACGAAGATATACGTGATCGGGATTATCACTGCGAACGCTCAGCTTACCGTGCTGACCCTCTGCAGAATCCTCGAGACCTTTTCTCTGATACCACTTGGTGGTATCAAGGGTATCACCGTCGAAATCGTCACCCCAGGCATACTTAAAGGTGTCGTCGCCGTAAGACTGTACGGTTTCGGCATAGCTTCCGCTTTTAGCGGTATCGGTGATTGCGTTGTGTTGGAGCATCTTGTTGAACTCGGCAATTGCGAGCGCGGTTGCGTGTGCACTGCCGCCGTTTATGTATATCTTCTTACCGCTTACGGTTATCTTGTAAGCATCGTGGTCGGTGATGGTCTCAACACCGTCACGGCCTGCGTTACCGACGATTATCTCATACTCTGCGGCCTCGGTCTTCTGGTCAAAAACGACTGCGGTCTTGTAGCCGGTCTTGGCAAGGATGGTCTCAACGACCTTGTCGACCTCGACCTGTGCAAGGTACGAGAAATTGAAGTAAGGTCTGACTATTGAAAATTTATTAAGATTAACGTTGTTTACCGTAATGTCCACAAAATCACCCTTTACCTTGTTGACATACTCAATTCCGCCTTTAACGCCCTCGACCTTTACAAGATTTTTGATAAAGTATTCGGTAGCGGCCTTAAGACCGTCGGGAGAATATGCGTTGATAACGATCTTCTTGCCGATGGTGCAGATTATCCAATCGTTATAACGTCCGCCGTCCTGCGACAAAAGATAGTCGAGTGCCTGTTTGGATTCCGGACGGTTGGTTGCGCCCAACAGAATCTCATATTTGTCGGTACCGTCGGTATTGTCGGCCATATTCTTAACGGTCACGCCAAGTGTACCCTTCATCTGCTTGAAAAGGTAGGACGCTGATGCAGTCTCGTCCACATCGGTGTTCTCCTCGGGACGGATAATGGTGTAGACCGAATCGCCGTTATTGACATAATTGACGTCAGCCTTTGAGATGATGCCGTCAGCCGAGGATGCGGTGTCGCCGCTCCCGTTATCACCGCCGCAACCCACAAAAAGGGTCACAGCAAACAAAACGCAAAGTGTCAAAGCAAGTATTTTTTTCATAAAAGACCTCCCATAGATTTCTGATTTCAATATAACAAATAGAGGAGGCATTGTCAACAATTTTTCGAATAAAGAACGAATTTACAACAAAATTTATTGCATATCTGCGCATAGTGAAGGCGAGCGCTAAACCTATGATAAGTTGCAGAACAACAAAAACACGGGAGGTGTTGGCCTCCCGTGGGTGAAGTTGAGATTCAGTGTCGATATGTTGCTTCGCAATTCGATATGTGCCTGACGGCATAGGGTCTATTACCACTCAACCTTATTTTCGGCGTTGAGGACGGATCTGCCGCCGTCGTCGAGCTGATACAGATGCACGTAATCCGAAACGTAGACGTTGGAGGTGGCCCATTCCTCGTCGGTGGCCGTTTGCGGCAACGGACAGGCCGAGCAACCTGCAACGCAGGACAGGATCATCTTGACCGGCACGGCATTGAAGGCCGCCTTATAGTCCTCAAAGCCTTCCTCGTTAAGGTTCAGATCACAGTAGATCTTACCGTCACCCGTGAAGGCTATGTAATCCTCGGTCCACAAAAATCCGTAGGTATGGAAGGCATCCTTCAGCGAGCCTGGGTCACCGTCCGGCAATCTGAAGCGGCTTTCGTTGGCACGAAGCGTGTCAAACGAACGGTGGGTGTATCCAAGCTCGGCCGCCTGCTTGCTTATATGCACGTGGGCATTGGCCTCGGCCAACGCAGAATTTCCGAAGGATTCATTGACATCAATTTCCGGATATACCAGCTCAGCCGGCTCAAAAGCTGCCATGTAAAGCGTGTTCCAGAAGCCTCTGCCCTGCGGCAACAAACAGCTTGTTTCAACATATCCGTACATAAAAGTCATGTGCTTGTTTGTACGGATGGTGCCGCCGTAGTAGTTGTCAAAATCCCGTGTGCATACGGCGTGGAAATATCCGTCATAGATCTTTACGTTTTCGGGTCGGCGCCAGGCTCTCAAGCCGTTTTTACCCGACGTACCCGTTTTGTGATCCTTTTGGCCGTATTCCTCATCTATAACGTCCCACTTGGTGGTGTCGACCTTCGTGCCGTCAAAATCGTCCACCCAAACGGGGCGGTAGTCCACGGTGGGGTCGTAGTTTTTAAGATAGGTGGCCTTATAGCTTGCGTTTTTTACGGTGTTTTGGTCGGTCACACCTTTTTTGAGCATTTTGGCGAACTCGGATACCGCCATTGCGGTGGAATAGGTGTTGCCGCCGTTAAGGTAGACCTTGTCACCCGAAACCGTGATGTTAAAGGCGTCGTGCTCCTCGATCAGCTCAACACCGTCACGGTTAGTCTTGCCCACGATTATCTCATACTGTCCTTGTGCGGTATAGGCATCCTCCAAAATTTCAACGGTTCCCTTTTTCTCGTTCTTGACCGTCTCGACCAAGGCTTCCATTTCAACCTGAACGAGGTAGGAGGTGTTGTAATGCGGTCTGACTATTGAAAATTTTGAAATATCAACACCGTTCACCGTAAAAGCGGTGGTTTCGGTGTCGGTGGAGGCTGTCGTATCGCTGCCCGAAGCATCGGGTGCAACCGATGACGTGTCCGAGGAGGGGAGAGACGGGGTCTGTCCACCGTCCGTGCCGCCGCAACCGACCAGCGAGAATATCATTATGCAAAAAACAAAAAGTGCAAGTATTCTTTTCAAATCTGCCACCTCTGTGAAATGAAATATCTTCGAATCCATTATAAGATACATCACACCCGATTTCAAGAAGAATCGTTTTTTATGAGACACAAAACACCAATTGTGTTAAATAAAAAAATAACTTTTAAAAGCACTTTAAATTTTAACAACTATGTGGTATACTAACATAGAATATAGATTTTAAGCCGTTTCGGCAATACATAACCTAAGGAGTTTTTTGGAAAATGGGTTTTTTACAGAAGCTTTTCGGAAACTACAGTGAAAAAGAGATCAAGCGTATAAGACCTTTGCAGCAGCAGGTCTTGGATCTTGAGGAAAAATATGCCGCAATGAGCGATGACGAGCTTAAAGGTATGACCGACAAGCTCAAGGCACAGCTTAAAGAAGGCAAGCCGTTGGATGCAATTCTGCCCGATGCCTTTGCCGTCTGCCGAGAGGCAAGCTGGCGTGTGCTTTCGATGAAGCACTTTCCCGTGCAGATATTGGGCGGTATCATACTTCATCAGGGACGTATCAGCGAGATGCGTACCGGTGAGGGTAAGACCCTTGTTGCAACTCTGCCTGCCTACCTCAATGCGCTGACCGAAAAGGGTGTTCACATCGTTACGGTCAACGACTACCTTGCACGACGTGACAGCGAGTGGATGGGTAAGGTCTACAGCTTTTTGGGACTGACCGTCGGACTTGTTGTGCCCGGTATGAGCAATGAGGATAAAAAGGTTGCCTATGCCGCCGACATTACCTATTGTACCAACAATGAGCTGGGCTTTGACTATCTGCGTGACAATATGGTCATTTACAAGGAGCAGAAGGTCCAGCGCGGTCACAATTTTGCCATCGTTGACGAGGTCGACTCTATCTTGATAGATGAGGCCAGAACTCCGCTTATCATTTCGGGTAAGGGCGATAAATCATCCGACCTTTATGCCGCCGCCAACAAGCTGGCACGCTCCTTGAAGTGTGTCCGCATCCGTCAGACCGACGACAAAAAGACCGACGAGGAGCAGAACTTCGACGGCGATTATGTTGTTGATGAAAAGGCCAAGACCTGCACACTCACGCCCTCGGGCGTCGAAAAGGCCGAGGCGTTCTTCAACATCGAAAACCTCAACGACCCCGAAAACATCACCATTTCGCATCACGTTCAGCAGGCTATCCGTGCCTACGGAATAATGAAGCGTGATGTTGACTATGTTGTCAAGGACGGTGAGGTGCTTATCGTTGACGAGTTTACCGGCCGTATTATGTACGGACGACGCTACAACGAGGGTCTGCACCAGGCTATTGAGGCCAAGGAGGGTGTTAAGATCGCCCACGAATCAAGAACTCTGGCCACCATTACCTTCCAGAATTTCTTCCGTCTTTATTCCAAGCTTTCGGGTATGACGGGTACCGCCATGACCGAGGAGTCCGAGTTCAGACAGATATATAATCTTGACGTTGTTGAGATCCCCACCAACAAGCCGGTCGTCCGTGAGGATATGGATGATGTCATCTACAAGACCGAAAGAGCCAAGTTCAACGCCGTCATCAACAATATTGCCGAGTGCCACGCAAAGGGTCAGCCCGTGCTGGTCGGTACCATTTCCATCGAAAAATCCGAAGTTCTGAGCTCGTTGCTCAAGAAAAAGGGCATCAAGCACAATGTTCTGAACGCAAAATACCACGATAAGGAAGCCGAGATCATCGCCCAGGCAGGCAAATACGGCGCCGTTACCATTGCCACCAATATGGCAGGCCGCGGTACCGATATCATGCTCGGCGGTAACGCCGAATACCTCGCAAAGTCCGAGCTTCGCAAGCTGGGCTACAGCGAGGAGCTTATCTCGGCGGCCACCGGCTTTGCCGAAACTGACGATGCCGATGTTTTAAAGGCACGTGAGGAGTATCACAGATTCCATAACGAATTCAAGGCCGAGATCGAGCCCGAAGCCGAGAAGGTAAGAGCTGCAGGCGGTCTGTTCATCATCGGTACCGAGCGTCACGAATCGAGACGAATCGACAATCAGCTCCGAGGCCGTGCAGGACGTCAGGGCGACCCCGGTGCCAGCCGCTTCTTCATCTCGCTTGAGGATGACCTTATGCGACTTTTCGGCGGCGAGCGTATCTACAATATGATGAATATGCTCAAGGTAGACGAAAACGTGCCTATTGAGACGGGTATACTCACCAAGTCCATCGAAAGCGCACAGCAGCGCATCGAGGGACGCAATTTTGCCATCCGTAAGAACGTGCTTGACTATGACGATGTTATGAACAAGCAGCGTGACCTCATCTATACCCAGCGTAACCGTGTGCTGGACGGCGAGGACATTAAAGATACCGTCCGCAAGATGATGGATGAGACCATCGAGGCGGCGGTCGAGCTTAATCTTGAGGGCGATGTTCCCGATCTGTGGAACTTTGACAAGCTGAGAAACTATTTCCGTGGCTGGCTTGTGGGAGAAAACGACCTTCGCTTCACAATTGAAGAGCTCAACCGCATCGACAAGGACGATATCGTTGAAATGCTGCAGGAAAAGGCACACGCCATCTGTCAGCGAAAAGAGGAAGAATACGGCTCTGAAATGATGCGTGAGATCGAGCGTGTTATGCTGCTTCGGAGCGTTGATATGCATTGGATGGATCACATCGATGCTATGGATGAGCTCAGGCAGGGTATCGGTCTCCGTGCTTACGGTCAGCACAATCCCGTTGTCGAATACCGCAACGAGGGCTACGATATGTTCAGCGCAATGACCGATATGATACGTGAGGACACCACAAAAATGGTGCTTTGTGCAACGATCCGCCGCAATGACGAGGGTCCTAAGCGTGAAAAGGTGGCCGAGGAAGAAAAAACAGATAAGAACGCCACCGTCAGAGGCAAGGGTGTTGTTAGCAAAAACGCTCCCTGCCCCTGCGGAAGCGGTCTGAAATACAAGCGCTGCTGCGGAAAGGGTATCGACTGATGCATATTCCGTCATCGACAACTCAAAAAATAGAAATTTTGTCCTTTAATGAGGCTTTGCGTGAGGAACAGACGGCACAGCACGAATATGACGGCAACAAATGGCTGTATGTGCCGTGCCGATACTCCGAGTACCGTTATATTTTGGGTACAAGGGGCAAAAATCCGCTCATTTGCATCGGAATAAACCCCTCCACCGCCGAGCCGGACAATCTGGATAATACCTTGAAAAGTGTTGAACGCATCGCACGGCACAACGGGTACGATTCCTTTATAATGTTCAACGTGTATCCCCAGCGTGCCACCGACCCCGATGATATGGATCCCGAGTTCAACGCCCCGATGCACGAGGAAAATATGAAGGCGTTTGAGTACATACTTTCGTCCTACGGTGAAGGCCTTAAGCCTGCCGTGTGGGCGGCTTGGGGAACCATTATCGAAAAGCGTCCTTATCTTAAAGACTGTGTGAAGGATATGATAACGAGGGGAGAACGCTTCGGTGCCAGGTGGTTTACTGCAGGTGCCCGTTCTAAAGCCAAGGGGCATCCTCATCATCCGCTGTATTTAAAAAAGGACAGCTCGACCGACATTTTTGAAGATATTATTTCATATCTTGACAGTTTGTGACAAAAGATTATAATGTATATATCTGTTTTTGTTTTTCAGTAAAATTTTCAAAGCTTTTGCGGAGGGTATAATAATGAAACCGATCAATTCCATCGAAGAACTTAATTCCAGAATAAAAAGGGTACTTGTCACCGAGGATGAGATCCGTGAAGCCGTTAAGAAAGCAGGCAAGGAGATCGACAAGCTTTATGACGGACGTCCTGTTTTGCTGGTCAGCATCCTAAAAGGCTCGTTTGTGTTTATGGCTGACATCTGCCGCAGCGTGACCGTCCCGTGCGAGATCGGCTTTATGTGTGCCAAGAGCTATTACGAAGGCACCACCTCATCGGGCGTTGTTAAGATAACAATGGATCTTGACCGTGATATAAGCGGCTACCACGTTGTAATTATCGAGGATATTATCGACACCGGACGCACCCTGAAGGATATTTTAAGGATATTAGGCGCACGCAATCCGCTGTCGCTCCACGTTATCACCCTTTTGGACAAGCCCTCCAGAAGATTGGTCGATATGGAAGCCGATATGGCGCTGTTCACCATCCCCGATCACTTTGTTATCGGTTACGGACTTGATTGCGGCGAGTACTATCGCAACCTGCCTTACATAGCAGAGTATAGCGAAGAATAATTTTTTCTCACATAAAACACACCCGTCAGCATTGAACTGACGGGTGTGTTGCTTTTATTTTTCCGGGTTTTATTTTATTCCGTTTTTTCGGAATCGGCGTTGGGCTTGGAATCTTTGCGGCGCTTTAAGGTGACGGTCATAACCGTTACGCAGAGCGATATCACGGCAATGCCTGCCACGATAATGGCAATGGCGGTCGAAAGCTTGAAGCCCTTGGGCTTGTAGATTATATTATCCTTGCCTTCGGTAACGGTGGGCTCCTCCTCTGTGCCGCCGATAAGGTAATACTTACTGCTGCTCAAAGGATTTCCGCCGTTATCCACCTGCACCACGGCAAGATGGTCGCCCGTAACTATCTCAAGCGAGTCCTCCGACATAACGGTGAAGTTATCCACAAAAACGGTGTCTACCGTTTTATCGTTAAGCAAAATTTTGCTGTGGTCGGTAAACTGCGTTCCCGTAACGGTCACGGTGCCGTCATCGTTGACGGTAACATTTGAAATGGTGACATCCTTTACGCCCATTTTAAGGTCGGTCGTCTTATAAGGGTAGTTTTCCTTGCCGCCCCAGGCGTATTTTTCACCGTAGAGCATATCGTACTCCAGCACACGGAGCCATTCAAGGTATTCCTCACGGTCACTGCAGTTCTGATGCAGCTTGGTAAGAACGCCGTCGTCAATACCGACAAGCTCCATAACGTGGGCACCGATCTGATAGGCTGCCATATTGCTGTCATTCTTGTGAAGCGAGAAATTATCCCAGATAACATACTCGGTCCGGAAAAGATCGCCGCCCTCAAGATCCTCGGGGTAGATATCAAAGCTCGGCAGATGGTCTCCGTACATAACAACAACGGTGTGCTCGTCACGAGCTTTGAGCGACTCAAGCAGCTCGCCGAGGAAGGCATCGACCTCTTTAAGTTGGTTTACATAATACTTAAACTCGCTGTTGATGGCCTCATCATCGGAAAAGCCGGTAACGTCGATGGCAAGCTCATCCTCGTATTCGGCGGGGTAGCGGCCGTGGCTCTGAACCGTGATGGTGTATATCATATCCGAGCCGTCGGTCGAATCGAGGCAATCGTTGATGCAACCGAGCAATACATTGTCCTTTGCCCATCCCGTGGAGGTGAACTCAACGTCCTGCATATACTCGATGGAGGTGAAGGTGTCAAATCCAAGGTTGGAGAAAACAAGATTTCGGTCGTAGAAAACGGCGGTGTTGTTGTGGATGGCGTGGTTAAAGTAGCCGTTGGATTTTAAGTCATAGCAGATGCTTTCGCTCGGCTCGGTCTGGAGCACCGTTTTGTAAGGATATTCGCCCATTCCGAAATGGTCGAGCGACATTCCCGAGATTATCTCAAACTCGGTGTTGGCGGTGCCTGCACCTATGGACGGCACACCCAGATAGCCGGAGGAATACTCCTTGTGAAGCTTGGAAAAATTGGGGATAGGATCCTCGGAAAAACGGACATTGGAAAGATGGTTTACATCAAAAAAGGTCTCAAGCTGTAAGAAGATGATATTGGGCTTGTTTTTGCCGGCAAGCGCCTCGGCATTGGCCTTGACCTCCTCGTTGGCGGCGGCCTCGGCTTCGGTCACCTTGGTGATGCTGTCAACATCGTCCTTGGTGTAAACGGGAGGCTCATCGATGCCAAGATCGAAAACGCTGCACAAGAAGCAGTAGTTAAAGCCGTACTGCTTGTAGGCGTTGGCAAGGTTTTTGGTGTGGCTGGCCAGCAGGATATCGGCCGCACGGAACGAAAAAAGGCTGATCACAAGCACGGCCGCAAAGGCACCTGCCGTGATACCCTCACGCAGGTAGTTGATCTTGGCCTTGCGGCATTTTATAAACAGCACGACCAAGGCCGCAAGTGCCCCCACAATGGCCAGAACGATGAGTATTATCTGAAATACATTGAGATATTTTGTTATAAGGCTTATTTTTACTATCTGCAGGTCGGCCCATTCAAGCGGAGTGACACGCAACGCCAGCAACACACAGTTGGCAATGCCGAAGCCCAAAAACAGCGCTCCGAAAAAGCAGTATAGGAAATATCTGCGCTTGAAAAGCGAGCATATGGCCATAACGGTCGAAATTACCAGCGAGTTGAACAAAAACGGCAACGGGCTTGTGACGGTGTGCAAAACGCCTTGAACGAATGAGTGACGGTGCAGACATTCGATGACAAAGTTCAGCAAAACACCTATAACGATGCTCAGAAGCCAGGTGTGGCTGTTAAGATATGAAAAAACTTTTTTGGTGTATTTCCAAAAACCGGCCCCAAAATTCTTGACCGAGCGTTTAAGATCCATATATTTCACCTTTAATCAATAGTTTATGCTGAATATTGTAGCACACTTTTAATCGGTTTTCAATTAATGTTTTGTAACTTTTGCATTACGAACTCCTTAAATCAGCATTATATCGTCAAAAAAAGGAACAAAAACCGCCGTTTGTGGTAAAAAAATATGTTTTTTAGAGCAAAAGTACTTTAAAAGTTGAGATCGTTGTGATAAAATATACTGATATAAGATTTTAAGATAATTCGGAGGAATTATTATGGCAGTTATAAATGAAAGACCGTTACCTCATCCCGAGGATATTATAAAGGAACTTCCTTTGCCGGCCGATGCCGCTATGGCCAAGGCACAGCGTGATGCCGAGATTGCCAAGGTATTTGAAGGTAAGGATGACCGTCTTGTTTTGGTCATAGGCCCTTGCTCGGCCGACACCGAGGAGCCGGTCATTGAGTATATTCACCGTCTTGCCGACCTGCAGAAAAAGGTCGATGACAAGATACTGATGATACCCCGTATCTACACCAATAAGCCGAGAACCACGGGTGACGGCTATAAGGGAATGGTGCATCAGCCCAACCCCAACGAAAAGCCCGATATGATAAAGGGACTTATGGCCATCCGTCATCTGCACATCCGTGCCATCAAGGAAACGGGACTTTCAAGTGCCGATGAAATGCTGTACCCCGATAACTATTATTATCTGTCGGATGTACTGTCTTATGTAGCGGTGGGTGCACGCTCGGTCGAAAACCAACAGCACCGTCTTGTTGCCAGCGGTATTGAAATTCCTGTTGGTATGAAAAACCCCACCAGCGGTGACGTGTCGGTTATGCTTAACTCCATTACGGCGGCCCAGCATCCGCAGACCTTTATCTCCCGAGGATGGGAGGTCACCACCGACGGTAACCCTCTGACCCACGCCATTTTGCGTGGCTCGGTCGACAGTAAGGGACGTTCACACCCCAACTATCATTATGAGGATCTCATCAACCTTTGTGAGGATTATGCCGAGCGCAACCTTAAAAATATGGCGCTCATCGTTGATACCAACCATTCCAACTCGGGTAAGCAGTACCTCGAGCAGGTGCGTATCTGCAAGGAGGTCCTGCATAGCTGCCGTCATTCGGCTGATATTAAAAAATTGGTCAAGGGCTTTATGATCGAAAGCTATATCGAGGACGGCTGTCAGAAGATAGGTGAGGGTGTTTACGGAAAATCCATCACCGACCCCTGCCTTGGTTGGGAGAAGACCGAGCGCCTTGTACTGGATATGGCCGACCTTCTGTAAATTTTATATTTTAGGAGAAGCAAATGCTTGTAAGTGTCAGCGGACTTTCAAAGTCCTTTGGTGACAATTTACTTTTTGAAAACATCGGGTTCGATATCGAGCCCGATGATATTGTTGGTCTTATCGGCGGCAACGGTTGCGGTAAGACCACTCTTTTTCGTATACTTTCAGGTGAAGAGCTGCCCGATACGGGCGGAGTTGTCCGCCGCAGCGGAGCCACTATCGGTGTGCTCAATCAGCACGCCTGCCAGGGTTCGCAAAAGTCGGCCTATCACGAGGCTTTGTCGGTTTTTGAGGAGCTTATAAAGCTTGAGGACGAGCTGTCGGAGGTCACCCTGCGGCTTGAGACCGACCAAAGCGCCGAGCTTATCGAAAAGCACCACGAGCTTCGTGAAAAATTTGAGGCTTTGGGGGGACTTACCTACCGTGCTCGCACACGGTCGGCACTTTTGGGACTTGGCTTTTCGGAGGAGGAGCTGACCCTTACTATCCCTCAGCTTTCGGGCGGTCAGCGCTCAAAAATAGAATTATGTAAACTGCTTTTGTCAGCGCCCGACGTTATTTTGTTGGATGAGCCGACCAACCACCTTGATATCGATGCCATTGAATGGCTTGACGGATATATCCGCACCTGTAAAAAGGCGGTCGTTATTATCTCGCATGACCGTTATTTCCTTGACCGTGTTGCCAACCGCATTTTTGAAATGGAAAACCACAAGCTTTATTGCTGTGACGGCAACTACACCAAGTATCAGAAGGTCAAAGAGGAGCGCAAGCTGACGGTTCAGCGCAATTATGACAACACTATGCGTGAGGTCTCGAGGATCGAGCGCATTATTGAACAGCAACGCCGTTGGAACCGTGAAAAGAACATAAAAACTGCCGAAAGCAAGCAAGAGCAGATCGACCGCTTGCTTAAGGACCTTGAGATACCCGACAGCGAAAAAGAGGGTATGAGTTTATCATTTTCGGCCGCTGTCAGAAGCGGTGACGAGGTCTTGTCGGCCGAAGGTCTGTCGAGAGCGTTTGACGGACGCAGTCTTTATAATAATGTATCAATGGACGTCCGCCGAGGCGACCGAATTTTTATAATCGGTCCCAACGGTTGCGGAAAAACCACCCTGTTGCGTCAGATAATGGACAAAACGGCGGTGGAGTACGGCGTTGGCGTTTCGGTTGGATATTTTGACCAGCATCAGCGTGATCTGTGCCTTGAAAAGACCGTATTTCAACAGCTTCGTGACGATTATCCCACAATGGGTGACACCGCTTTGAGAAGCGCATTGGCCCTGTTCCTTTTCAAGGGGGAGGAGGTCTTTGAGCAGATAGAGACCCTTTCGGGTGGTGAAAGGGCAAGGGTGGCACTTTGCCGTCTGATGTTAAAGCACAACAATCTGTTACTGCTTGACGAACCGACCAACCACCTTGACCTTGAATCACGTGAGGTCTTGGAGGAGGCTCTGGACGGCTTTGACGGTACGCTCATTTGTGTTTCGCACGACCGTTACCTTATAAACCGCCTTGCCTCAAGGGTGATGTATTTTGAAAACGGCACCGTTAAGGTCTTGGACGGTAACTATGATAAATATTTAGAGGTGCGTGAGGCTGTCGAGGCTCCCAAGCAGGAAAAAGCGGTTTCGCAAAACAAGAACGAATACCTCCGCAAAAAGGAGGAGGCCTCACGTCTGCGCAAGCTGAAAACAGCCTTTTCCAAGTGCGAGCAGGAGATCGCTACTGTTGAAGCCGAATTGGATGAAGTAAACACGCTGCTTTCGTCCGATGAGGTGGTCGCCGATTACGAAAGGGTGGCCGAGCTTTCGGAAAAAGCCGACAGCCTCAACACAAAATTAGAGGAGCTTATGTTTGAGTGGGAACGTTTGGGTGCCGAGCTGGAGGCCTGCCAATGAAGACCTTGTATGTAAGTGACCTTGACGGCACTTTGTTTGATTCCGGCGGACATTTGTCCGACTTTACTCGGGATACCTTAAACGAGCTTATTGCCAGCGGGATGAACTTCACCGTTGCAACGGCAAGAAGCGTATCCTCGGCGGCAGGACTGTTGGATGACCTTGACTTAAAGGTGCCTGCCGTTATGATGAACGGCGTATTTTTGACCGATGTGCCAAACCAAAAGCAGGTTTATGTAAACCGATATCCTGCCGAGCTTGCATACCGTGTCATAAACGTGTTCCGGTCCAACGGCCGACCTCCGTTTGTTTACAGCTTTAACGGTGAGTATATCGAGTGTGAGTTTACCAAGCTGAAAAACGACTATGAACGGCAGTTTGTGGCCAAGCGTCAAAAGCTTTACCGCCGATTTGAAAAGGTGGAGGACTACACCGTCGGTAACAGCACGGTGTACATCAACGGCATTGATTATAAGGAAACCATGCAGGCCGTTGCCGACGAACTGAAAAAAATCGAAGGTATAAAATTCTCGCATTATCTTGACACCTACAGTGGCGATAAGTATTTTGTCGAGGTGTATGTGGAATCGGCAGGCAAGTGGAACTCCATAAAACGGCTCAAGGAAATGTATGGCTTTGACCGTGTTGTGGCTTTTGGTGACAACGGAAATGACGTTGAGATGCTGAAAAATGCCGACCTGGCTGTGGTTGTGGGCAACGCATTACCGCCGGCTTTAGAGGTTGCCGACATTGTGATAGACACCAACGATAACGACGGCGTTGCAAAATATCTTTTGGATTTGTATAGGGAAGGGAAGTTGTGAAGTTGAGCGCTAATGTCAATACCGAGGCTCACCGTGAGGAAAAATTCAAAATGATGACCACACAGCCGGTTGAAAAGCTGATTTTAAAGCTGGCTGTGCCCACCATTATCAGCATGTTGGTCACCACCTTTTATAATATGGCCGACACCTTTTTTGTCGGCAAAATAGGCGTGGGCCACGTTGACGAGGCGTTAATGCAGACACGTGCCCAGGCGGCGGTCGGTGTTGTTATGTCGCTTATGGCGGTCATTCAGGCCTTCGGATTCTTTTTTGGTCACGGCTCGGGCAACTTTGTGTCCCGCGCCTTGGGAAAGCATGATATAAAATCGGCCGACCGAGTGGCATCCTCGGGCTTTTGGTATTCGGTCATTATAGGCGGTGTTATCCTTCTGCTGGGACAGATATTTGCCGAGCCTTTGGCTCTGCTTTTGGGAGCCAACGGCGATTTCATTGATTACACTGTGGATTATATGAGGATAATCCTTATAGGCGCACCCATCACAATGGCGTCTTTGGTGCTCAATAACCAAATGCGCTTTCAGGGCAACGCAACCTACGCAATGCTGGGAATTTCGGCAGGTGCGGTGCTTAACATCGGACTTGATGCTCTGTTCATCCTCGTTTGGGATATGGAGGTCATCGGTGCCGCCCTTGCTACCATTATCGGCCAGACCGTGAGCTTAGTATTGCTGTTTGTCGGTACCGAGCGAAGCGACTGTATCAAGATAAGGCTTAGAAATGTCAGATTCGATAAATCAACCGTGGGTGAGATATGCCGTGGCGGTCTGCCGTCACTTGGACGTCAGGGACTTAACAGCATATCGACCGCCTGCCTTAACAATATGGCCGGTATCTACGGTGCGGTGGCTTACCCCGGTGTTGCCACAGCCGCAACCTCGGCCGTTGCCGCAATGACGGTGGTCGGCCGTATCATGATGTTTGCCGCATCCGCGCTTATCGGCTTCGGTCAGGGCTTCCAGCCCGTGTGCGGCTTTAACTACGGAGCAGGACTTTACAGGCGTGTCACCAAGGCTTTTTGGTTCTGCGTCAAGGTGGCGGTCGGATTTATTCTGGTCATTGCCGTCCCGGCGTATATCCTTTCGGACAATATCGTGGCAGTATTCCGTGCCAACGACCCCATAGCGCTTGAGATCGGAACCAAGGCAATGCAATGGCAGATAATAACCTTCCCCGTAATGTCGTGGGTAGTTATGGGCAATATGATGCTTCAGACCATGGGCAGGGTGGTAAGCGCAACGGTGCTTTCAATCTCCCGAAACGGTCTGTCGTTTATCCCGGCTGTCCTGATACTGCCTGCCATCTTCGGCCTTAACGGAGTTTTGCTGGCACAGCCCGTGGCCGACATAGTTGCCCTTATATTAGCCATACCCGTTACGGTCAAGGTGCTCAAAGAGCTGTCAAATGGTGACGAAGCTCCTAAATTGGGGTAAATTTGCATTATTATTGCATTTTTACCATAAAATTTGTGAAAAATATAACGATTTTTTTAAAGTTCACTATTTACTTTGCACTTGAAAAGTGTTATTATTGATGTGTACGTGGACAAGTAGGCTTTCTTGTCCGCTTATACCATTATATTTTGTCAAAGTTAATTCACATAAGGAGGAAATTTCTCATGGCAAGAAAAATGAAAACCATGGACGGTAACAATGCCGCTGCTCACGTATCCTATGCGTTTACCGAAGTAGCAGGTATTTATCCTATCACCCCGTCCAGCCCTATGGCAGACTATGTTGATATGTGGTCGGCTCAAGGGTTAAAGAACATCTTCGGAACCACCGTTAAGGTTTCCGAAATGCAGTCCGAAGCAGGTGCTGCAGGTACCGTTCACGGTTCGTTGAACGCAGGTGCCCTCACCACCACCTACACCGCATCTCAGGGTCTTCTTCTGATGATCCCCAACATGTACAAGATCGCCGGTGAGCTTCTGCCTTCCGTTTTCCACGTATCGGCACGTTGCGTAGCTTCTCAGGCTCTTAACATTTTCGGTGACCATTCTGACGTTTATGCTTGCCGTCAGACCGGTTTCGCAATGCTTGCTGAGACCAACACTCAGGAGGTTATGGACCTCGGTGCTGTTGCTCACCTTGCAACCATCAAGGGCCGTGTACCCTTCATCAACTTCTTCGACGGTTTCAGAACCTCTCACGAGCTTCAGAAGATCGAGGTTTGGGATTACGAGGATCTGAAGGAAATGTGCGATATGGATGCTGTTGATGCTTTCAGAAAGAGAGCATTGAACCCCGAGCGTCCCGTAATGCGCGGTTCTCACGAGAACGGCGATATCTTCTTCCAGCACAGAGAGTCCTGCAATGAGTACTACGACAAGCTCCCCGCTATCGTAGAGGAGTATATGGACAAGGTCAATGCAAAGCTTGGCACTGACTATAAGCTCTTCAACTACTACGGTGCACCCGATGCTGACAAGGTCATCATTGCTATGGGCTCTATCTGCGACGTTGCAGAAGAGGTTATCGACTACATGACCGCTGCCGGCGAGAAGGTTGGTCTTGTTAAGGTTCGTTTGTACCGTCCTTTCGTAGCCGAGAAGCTCTGCGAGGCTATCCCCCAGACTGCTAAGAAGATCGCTGTCCTTGACAGAACCAAGGAGCCCGGTTCTTTGGGCGAGCCTTTGTACCTCGATGTTGTTGCAGGTCTTGCAGCTTGCGGCAGAAGTGCTAAGGTTATCGGCGGCCGTTACGGTCTCGGTTCCAAGGATACTCCTCCTTCCAGCATCTTTGCTGTATATGATGAGTTGAAGAAGGACGAGCCCAAGGCTCACTTCACCATCGGTATCAACGATGACGTTACCCATCTTTCTCTTGAAGAGAAGCCCGCTCCCAACACCGCAGCAGAAGGCACCATCGAGTGCAAGTTCTGGGGTCTTGGCGGTGACGGTACCGTTGGTGCTAACAAAGACTCTATCAAGATCATCGGTGACCACACCGACAAGTATGTTCAGGCATACTTCCAGTACGACTCCAAGAAGACCGGCGGTATCACCATCTCTCACTTGAGATTCGGCGACAAGCCCATCAAGAGCCCGTACTACATCAACAAGGCTGACTTCGTTGCTTGCCACAACCCCTCTTACGTAATCAAGGGCTACAAGATGGTCAACGACGTTAAGCCCGGCGGCGTATTCCTCATCAACTGCCAGTGGACCGCTGAGGAGCTTGATCAGCATATGCCTGCTGAAGCCAAGAAATATATCGCTGAAAACAACATTCAGCTTTACACCGTTAACGCTATCGACCTTGCCGCTCAGATCGGTCTTGGCAAGCGTACCAACACCGTTCTTCAGTCTGCATTCTTTGCACTTTCCAACGTTCTTCCCAAGGAAGAGGCCATTGGCTACATGAAGGAAAAGGCACAGAAGTTCATGAAGAAGGGTAAAGAGATCGTCGAAATGAACGAGAAGGCTATCGATGCCGGCGCAACCGCATTCGTTAAGATCGACGTTCCCGCAGCTTGGGCTAACGCTGTTGATACCACCGTTACCGAGAAGTCCGAAGGACGTGAGAAACTCGTTAAGATGGTTGACAGCATCATGAAGCCTGTCGGCCTTATGAACGGTGACAGCCTCCCTGTTTCCGCATTCGTTGATCACGCTGACGGTACCTTCGAGCAGGGCGCAGCCGCTTACGAGAAGCGCGGCGTTGCAGTTCTCGTTCCCGAGTGGAATGCAGACACCTGTGCAAAGTGTAACAAGTGTGCTTATGTATGTCCTCACGCTACCATCCGTCCCTTCGCTCTTGATGCTGATGAGCTCGCAAAGGCTCCCGCAAACATGAAGAAGGCTCCCAAGCCCATCGTTAAGACCGAGTACACCTATACTCTGGCTATTTCTCCGATGGATTGTATGGGATGCGGCGTATGTATCGGCGTATGTCCCACCAACTCTCTCAAGATGGTTGCTCAGGATACTCAGCTTGAAGAGCAGAAGAGCTTTGATTACTGCGTAGCAAATGTTACCGAGAAGGACGGCGTTGCCGGCACTCAGAACATCATTGCTTCTCAGTACAAGAAGCCTCTCCTCGAGTTCTCGGGCTCCTGCGCAGGCTGTGCAGAGACCGCTTACGCTCGTCTTGTTACCCAGCTGTTTGGTGACAGAATGTATATCTCCAACGCTACCGGTTGTTCGTCTATCTGGGGTGGCCCTGCTGCTACTTCTCCGTACACCGTTAACGCTGAAGGCCACGGTCCTGCTTGGGCTAACTCCTTGTTCGAGGATAACGCAGAGCACGGCTTTGGTATGTACCTCGGCCAGAAGGCTATCCGTGCACGTCTTATCGCTCAGGTCGAAGAGATGATGGCTTCCGAGAAGGCATCTGCCGAGTTTAAGGCTGCTGCTGAAGAATATCTTGCAACTCTTGAGGACGGCGAGAAGAACGGCGCCGCCACCAAGGCTCTTGTTGCTGAGCTCGAGAAGGCCGCCGCTGCAGGCTGCCCCACCGCTCCCAAGATCCTTGCTGAGAAGGAATACCTCTCCAAGAAGTCCGTTTGGATCTTCGGTGGTGACGGTTGGGCATACGACATCGGCTTCGGCGGTGTTGACCACGTTCTCGCTTCCGGCGAAGATGTAAACATCATGGTATTCGATACCGAGGTTTACTCCAACACCGGCGGTCAGGCTTCCAAGGCTTCTCAGATCGGCCAGGTTGCACAGTTCGCTGCTGCAGGTAAGGCTATCTCCAAGAAGTCCCTCTCCGAGATCGCAATGTCTTACGGTTATGTATACGTAGCACAGATCGCTATGGGTGCTGACCAGAACCAGACCTTGAAGGCTCTTAAAGAGGCTGAGGCTTATAAGGGACCCTCTATCATCATCGCATACTCTCCCTGTGAGATGCACTCCATCAAGGGTGGTATGACCAACTGCCAGAACGAGATGAAGAAGGCTGTTGAGTGCGGCTACTGGAATATGTTCCGCTTCAACCCCGCTTTGAAGGCAGAAGGCAAGAACCCCTTCACCATCGACTCCAAGCCTGCAACCGCAGACTACAAGGAGTTCATCCTCGGTGAGGCTCGTTATTCTTCGCTTACCCGTTCGTTCCCCGAGCGTGCTGAAGAGCTGTTCGAGAAGGCTGCCCAGAATGCAAAGGCCGCTCGTGCACACCTTGAGAAGCTCCAGGAGCTCTACGGCAAATAATTAAAAATTGAATATTGTAGGGGAGGGGTTACCCCTCCCGTATAGTAAAAATTTTCCGCCCGTGGCCACCGCCACGGGCGGTTTTTTGCCCTTACAATAAAAAAGAAAGATCCGCTCGGGATTGATTCCCAAACGGATCTAAACAAGGTATTTGTTTTTATAAATCTATACAGTCACGAAGCGTTTTCATGGTGCTCAAAAGCGGTTGTACCGCCGCCGAAAGCTTGTCGTGCTGATACACGCAAAGGCACATACAACAACCAAGGTTTATGCCGAGCCTTCTGTGCAACGAGCATTCGCCGACCGACAGAAACAAAAACGGTGCGCCAAGCTCACGCTTCAAAAGGTCGGTGATGCGCAGGTTTTCGATCTGCTGCTCCATAGTGTCGGCACCGGTGACGATCTTTATAACGTCGGCACCACGGCGTTTTTGCTCCAAAGCAATTTCAAGCACACGCTCGGCAGGGGTGAACTTGCGGATGTGGCAGGACATGATAACCTCTGCTCCTTTGGCGTGGAGCTTATCAATAAGATCCATCTGCTTTTTTATGGCCTCCTCGTTGTCGGTCATTTCCTCGGGATGCCTGCAGTAAAGATCACCCATAACATCGCAAAGGGTAGCGCCGCAATCAGCCAAGGTCAAAAGACCCTCGGCCAGCTCCTCGTCAGTCTTGCCGGTATTCTGCCCAAAACGGTAGTTGGTAACGTAGCAGGGGCGGCCGTTCATTTCGTTGAACAGCCTTTTAAAGGTCTCGGGGGTCTGATACTCACGCTTCATCAGCTCGACCTGCCAGCCGTAAGCGTCAGCTCCCGTGCAGTTGGAGTTTTTGATCACCCCAATGGCATCATCGGGCTTTTCGCACAACAGCATTACCGTAAACAACGGATCGTTGTAATTAACAAAGCTCTTTTTCATCAGAACCTCCTGCACATGGCGTTTCGACCGCCGTCGATCATTATGTTTTCACCGTTGATGAATTTGCCCTTGTCTGAAGCCAAAAACAGACAAAGGTCGATAACCTCCTGCGGGTCGCCTGCACGGCCTGCAAGTGTGCGAAGCTTGGCCATGGCGGCACGGGTGAGGATAGGACCCGGCGAGACGCAAACACAGCGGATGCCGTGCCGTGCACCGTACTGTGCAATGGATTTGGTCAGACCGTACATCAGTCCGGCCTTGGAGGTGGCATAGTCAAGGTCCATCTCACAGCCCTCGGCACCGACTATCGAGCCGACATTTATGATAAGACCGCTTTTCTGCTCTCTCATCTGCTTTAAAACAGCGTGGTCAAAGTAGAAAGGACCTTTTAAGTTGACGTCGATGCCCCAATCGAAGATGTCGATCGGAACATCGGGAAACTCGGGGTAAACGGTGGTATCGACCTGGTTGATTCGGGTCGACGAGCCGCCTGCAAAGTTCAGCATAATGTCGATCCTGCCGAAAATCTCAACTGTCTTGTCACGAGCCGCACAGACCTGATTGTAGTCACGCACGTCGCAAACAATGGCGAGTGCCTTGCCCTTGCCCTTGGCGTTTATCTCGGCAACCTTTTCATTTAAGACCTGCTCATTAACATCGCACATAGCAACGTTTCCGCCAAGCTCGGCAAAATTCTGTGCAAAAAGCAAGCCCATTCCCGAAGCCGCACCCGTTGATATGGCAACCTGTCCGCTAAAATCCATTTTAAATTCCTCCTTTGGTTTTCTTAATTATATTTCTTTCTTAAAGCCGACTCAATAGGTAAAACAACAGATTTTTAACGTTTCTGATACTTTTTAACGCAAAAACATTGAATTTTATTAAATAAAATATTATAATGATTTTGGTGATGCAAATGGATATGTTTAAAAACATTGTCATAACGACGGTGGAAAAGCCTGCCACGGTGCTTTTGCCCAAGGGCATAACCAATAGGGTGGATTCCCGTCCGACCTACGGTGTGTCGTTTTGCATCAAGGGTCAGGTGGCCTATATACTTGACGACGGTAGGCATTTTATATTGAATAAGGGCAATGCTGTAATATTGCCGCAGGGTGCCGCTTACACGCTTCGGTGTGATAAAGAGGGCATTTTCCCCGTCATCAATTTCACGGCAGAAAGCTTCAAATGCGACACCTTTGTCGCCGTCGAGTTGCAAAATCCGGCAAACCACATAAATAACTTCAATAAACTGTCGGATTATTTTCTGTATGAGGATAAAACCCTTAAGATCTTCAGCTTGTTTTACTCAATGCTCGATCAGATAAACCGTGAACGGTCTCACACGCAGTCGCCGCTTTATCCCGTGGTGAGCTTTTTGGAGAAGAACATCTCCGACCCACTAATAACCAACGGATTTTTGGCCGAAAAGCTGGGTGTGAGTGAGGTCTATTTACGAAAAATGTTTGCCCAACACTACAATGTGAGTCCCAAGCAGTACATTCTTGATATGCGTATTCAAAAGTCGAAACAACTGCTTGAAAACGGTACACAATCGGTCACCGAGATAGCGGAGCAATGCGGATTTTCAAGTGTGTATCACTTCTGCAGGCTGTTCAAGGCAAAGGTAGGTCTCACTCCGTCGGAATACCGCAAAGCCAATATGCTGTTTAAAATATAAAAAACCGTCCGAGGGTGTTCTCGGACGGTTTTTGTGAATACTGCTTCTTATTAAAATTTTCTCATCCATATCTTGCGGACGGTGAAGGTCACGGCAAGGTCGAGCAATACAAAAACAACGGTCAACGCCGCCATTACAAGCAACGCCGCCAATATTTTTTTGTAAAGCGGAAGCGCTGCATTTTCGGGAAAGGTGCAGATATATACCATCAAGGGCACAAGTATGGTCGCAAAGCCCAAAATCTCGGCAATAAACGGCTTAGACTTCAGTATCCTGCGAACCTCACCCCAAAATTTCGGACGGTTCACCAAGGCTTCGGTAACGTATTCTACCTTGGTCATAAGGTCACGTGCCTTTATAACACCTGCGGCAACGGTGGAAATGACACCGCTTGCAACCATACACAGGGCGTATGCGGTATAGTTTATCAGGTCGTTTCCCAATCCCAACGCAGTTGCGATAAAGGCGCTGACGGCAAACCACATTAGCAACAAGCAAAATATTAAGAGCAGTTTTTTGAAATATAACTTAACCATAAGCGCCTCATTTTTGTGTTTGTTATTGGTCGTTCCCTATATTCGGTCAATTAAAATTATTGTAGGGAAGGCATTTATGCCTTCCGTAGGTTTTGTAAAGGCCTTCGGCAAGGATAAATCCTTGCCCTACAAAGATGTTTAAATGATGGTGATTATTCCTTTACAAATGTGAGCAAGGAACGCTCCCGCAACCTCAAAAGATGTTTTTTAAGTATTGGTATAAAATGCTTAAAGCTCCCCATCCAGCATACCACATGCCTGCCCAACTAAGAAACAACCAAACAGTCCAAAAGCCTCTTGCACCCCAATGATATCTTCCCTTTAAGGTGGCACGGACGTGCATACGCCAGCAAAAGTACGCTACAATTAAAGATATAATTATGATGATTATTCTTTTGGTTAAGCTGGTCTCAAGCAGATCGTTCCAAAATTCGATAAAGCCATCATAGCTGGTACGCATACTGTCACCTTCCTCCGAAAAATCTTTTTAAATCAATCTTTCCGTTGGTTGCAGAGGGGTGCATCTGATGTAACGGAATCTCTCCCTCCGTCTCACATCCGTTCGACACCTCCCTCGTCAGAGGGAGGTTCTGTAGGGCAGGGATTTATCCCTGCCGCCGTAAGACGGCTTACGAACCCTCTCACCCGACATTCGTCGGGAGCTCTCCCAAAGGGAGAGGTGTCACACGAAGTGTGACGGAGAGGGTGATCGTAGGGGCGCACCTTAAATGTTCGCCCGTTTTCAGTGATCAAAATACCTCTTTTTTATTACCTTCACCATACCGATTACAAGCGGTATAACGCAGGATAAAGCGATCCAAGCATTGCCCACAGTAACGCCGACAACGAGCAAGGCGCAAAACAATGCAAGACAGATGTATGCAAAAACAGTCAGTTTCATTTTGCGCCTCCTTTAGCCTTTTCAAGAGAACGTGTGTGGCATTTCACACCGCAAATCTCACCCAACCATAATAGCGGAGTGAACGGAATTATGTCGATACATAGCGTTATGATATGAAGCATTGCAAAGGGCGGATCACGCCGATCATAGCCGTATCCGGTTTCGATAACATACGGGATGTCTGCCCATTCTATAGCCCATCCCAT
Source organism: Clostridia bacterium (assembly GCA_017416345.1). Lineage (GTDB taxonomy): Bacteria > Bacillota > Clostridia > Oscillospirales > Acutalibacteraceae > UMGS172. The sequence goes on from JAFQCR010000004.1 coordinate 95,432, forward strand.
CACGTAAAGTGCAGGCCATAGAAATGACAGTATCTGATGTATCAGTATTGCAACCACAGCACCTGACAGCATTGCTTTGAAGTCAAATCGCTTGTTGCGATAGCCTTCGATTGCCGAGACCAAGGTGACGGCAATCATACTGCCGAAGGTCATAAGAGAGGCGCGCAATACGGTTTCGGCTAAAGCTCCGGGTTCAAAAATGATTTCAATAGGGTAGATAAGGAGTATTTCAACCGCCATACCGAACCAGATAGAAAACAGTATGTACATAGTGTAAAGTACACCTTTTTTGAGCGATGCTTTCATTGCTGTTTGCGCTCCTCCTTTGGTTCAGCTTTTGTAGCTAACTTTCTCTCCCTTTGTCACCTGCGGTGACACCTCCCTCGTCAGAGGGAGGTGCTTGACCACAACGCTTTAGTTATCTTTAGAAGCACCTGGAGGAGAGACTTCTTAACCATCAAAACCATGTATTACACAGTTTGAATAATTATTCCTCGGGGGTCACCTTTTCAGCTACGACGGTGGGGACGGTATCGTCGGTGGGAACCTCTGTCTCTGTGGGGGTGGTGGGCTCGGTGGTTGTGTCGGTCTCGGGGAGCTTTTTACCGAGCAGCTCGGGGAGCTCCATACCGGCCATTGCGAAGACCTCCTGCAACGGGGGAACCGACTTCATCATACCCGACAAAAAGTTTGCGGTAGCGTTCTTGCCGTCGGTACCCTGGCCGTTATCCCAAACGGTGACCTTGTCGATCTTGATGTTCTTGATGGCATCGACCTGAACACGCATAAGGTCTTCAAGCTTGTCAGCGATCAGCAAACGCAGAGCGGCATCGGGGTCGCCGCCTGCCGATTTAACGATCTCGGCAAAACCTGCAGCCTGCTTACGAAGGATCTCCTCGGCACCTCGGGCCTGTGCTTCCATTTTTGCAAAGATAGCATCGGCTTCACCCTGCGCCTTGCGGCGGATCTGCTCGGCTTCGGCCTCGGCCTCAAGCTCAAGCTGGCGCTTCTTGGCCTCGGTCTGAACGATGATATCAGCCTCCAAGGTAGCCTGCTCCTTGGCACGTCTTGCTTCTTCAGCCTCACGCTCGGCAGAGTAGGACTCCTCCAAAGCCTTTGCGGCCTGGATCTTTTCGGCGGCGGTGGCAATGCGCAGAGCTTCGGCTTCCTTTTCCTTCAGAGCGGCATCCGACATTGCGATCTTCATCTTGGCGTCGTTTTCACCCTGGATAGCGACCGAGTTGGCCTCGGCAACCTTGATACGTTCGTCCATCTGGGCGTTGGCCTGACCGATAGAACCCTCTCTATCCTGCTCGGCAACGCTCTTTTTAGCATCGTTGATAGCCTTTGCGGCGGCTTCCTTACCTAACGCTACGATGTATCCCGATTCATCGCTGATATCGGTTACGTTAACGTTGATAAGGCGAAGACCTATCTTTTTGAGTTCGGTCTCAACGTTGGATGACACGGCGGCGAGGAACTTGTCACGGTCGGTGTTGATCTCCTCAATATCCATGGTTGCGATGATAAGACGCAGCTGACCGAAGATGATATCCTTGGAAAGCTCCTGGATCTCGGAAAGCTGAAGTCCCAACAAACGCTCGGCGGCGTTCTGCATAACACCCGGCTCGGTCGAAATACCGACGGTGAAGCGGGAGGGAACGTCGATACGGATGTTCTGTCTGGACAGAGCGTTTTTAAGATCGACCTGAATGGAAATGGGGGTCAGATCCAAAAATTCGTAAGACTGGAATACCGGAATTACGAAGGATGCGCCACCGTGGATACATTTGGCGCTGCGGTCGGTACCGTCTTTATTCTTACCGACCTTACCGTACTTGACCATGATCTTGTCGGACGGACACTTCTTATACCTTGAGCATATCCACACGATAAGTGAAAATGCTACCAGTACAAGGGCGCAGATAAGGACTACTGTTGATGAATTCATAATGCTTTACCTCCATATGAGTTTTTATATTTTTTGCCTTTTGGCATTAATACCTATTTTTTCTTGACTACAAGGGTGTTCTGACCGCTCAATGCTACCACAACTATCTCGCAACCCGTGGGGATAGCCTCGGCTTCGTCGGTCACGGCGTCACGCTCGCACAAGGTGCCCTGTATCATCACGTTCACCTTGCCCTGGCCTTTACGGTTGGCAGGTATTTTGAGATAGACCGAGCCCGAAACGCCCAAAGCATTGCGGTTGTCGATATTACCGTTGTTTTCAAGCTTTGAAATGGCACGGAAAACGAAGGCTATCAGCACCATCATTCCAAAGCCTGCGGCAAGGGCCACAAGCGACGAGATAACAGGTGCAACACCTGCGGTATCCAGCGCAATGCCTGCCCAGCCGAACACCACAAAAAATGCGATGATGCCTCGTATCGAGAAGATGCGCAGACCGTCAAGCCCCGAGGGGTCAACGTCACCGTCGGTCAGCTCTTCACCGAAAACACCGTCACCAACATCCGCATCGGCATCAAGGTCAACGTCGGTGTCAAGATCGACATCGGTATCCACATCGACATCACCGTCAACGTCGGCACCGCCGTCCGAGTCTATGCCTATGAGCATCAGAACGGTCTGTATCAAAAGAATAAGTGTGGCAGGGATGGCCATTGCGGCCAGCACCTGAGAAAACGAGCTTAAAGATTCCCACCAAGCTAACATTATCATATCATCCTTTCAATGGAATTATCGTCAAAGGTTTTGAGCATAAGCTCGGCCTTGTGCCTTGCCAATACCGAAAAATGTGCGTACGCCATGACCGAAAGCACCGATTCCAGCCGTTTGGCGGCACCGGGAGTGGGACCTATATAGCCCTCGGCGGCCTTTTTGGCCGTTTCGGCAATGGCCTTGTCGCTGATACTTTCGGGGTCGGCATCGGCCAGCATATCAACGTAACGGTGATAAAGCTCGATATCGTCTATAAGGTCATCACTTTCATCGTAAAGATTTCCGTTGATATATTGCAAAAGCTCGATGATTTTTTCAAGCTGCAAGGCCTCACGCAACATATTAATAATACATATACGTGCGAACTGGTTTTTTGAGTACATACGCTTTTGCGGGGAAGAAACAAACCCTCGCTTGACCCAGTTCTGGATGGCGGCAGGCTCAACACCGGTCATGACCGATACCTGAGCAAGCGTGATTCCGCCTGTTAAAAATATTCCGTCGGCCATTGCACGTGAAATGCCTTTTTCTATTCGTGACACCTCTATTGCGGTGCCCGGAAGCACGGTCGCCATTTTTCCACCTCCGTTTTTCTTTGTTGGTTCCATTATATCACACGGTCACGTGACCGTCAAGAGGGTTCAAGAGAATTTTCATAAAAATATCTTGCCAAAAACTCTTGACAAAATGCACGGTTTGTGGTATATTCTTTTGGTAAGATATGTGAACGAAGGAGAGTGGGGCGACCCGCTCTTTAGTTTTTGTCCGAATGTTTTAAGTAAGGAGTGAATGTTTTGGCACAAAATCCTACCGCATTGAAGGTCTCGGCGCTGATCAAAGAATCGGTCGAATCATTGGGTGTCAAGCTTTGGGACGTTAAGTTCGTCAAAGAAGGTGCATCCTGGTATTTGAGGGTCTTTATCGATAAGGAAGAGGGCGTTGACATCAACGACTGCACCGATGTTTCCCGTCTTATCGACCCCATTTTGGACGAGGCTGACCCCATCAACGTTTCGTATTACCTTGAGGTGTGCTCACCCGGTCTTGAGCGTGAGCTTTCGGAGCAGTGGCACTTTGAAAAATATATGGGTGCCGATGTCAAGGTAAAGCTTATCCGTCCACGTGACGGCAAGCGTGAGTTTTCGGGCAAATTAAAGGCATATAACGGCGGTGTCACGGTCGAATGTGACGGAGCCGATATGGAGTTTGCAAAGCAGGAGCTTGTATATGTGAAGCTCGACGATGCAAACTTTTAAACAGTTTAACATTTGAAATAATATATTGGAGGTACAAAGGAAAATGGCAAGGGCTAAGAAAGAAACAGTAGTAGACATTACCGCAGAAATTTTTGACGCACTCAAAATGATGGCTGAGGAAAGCGGCATCCCCGAGACTTATCTTGCAGATAAGATCAGAACCGCAATCATCACCGCCGCCAAGAAGGACTACGGCTCCAAAGACGTAGTTTTCTGCGAGATGGACATTGAAAACCGTGTATTTAAGGTATACGTCCGCAAGACCGTTGTAAACGAGATCGAGGACGAATATACCCAGATCCTTTTGGAGGATGCTTTGAAGGTAGACAAGAACGCTATGGTCGGCGAGTTTGTTGACATTCCGCTTGAAACAAGAAAATTCGGCCGTATCGTTGCTCAGAACGCCAAGCACGTTATCCGCCAGGGCGTTAAGGAAGCCGAGCGTGGACAGACCTTTGAGGAGTTCCAGAGCCGCAACAAGGAGCTGGTCACCGCAGTCGTTCAGCGTATCGACCCCAAGACCGGCAACGCAACCATCACCATCGGCCGCGGAGAGGCTGTGCTTCCCAAGACCGAGCAGGTTCCCGATGAGGAGCTTCACGAGGGTGATCACATCAAGGTCTATATCGTTGATGTAAGAAACGAGGACAGAGGCCCCAGAGCCATGATCTCAAGAACCCATCCCGGTCTTGTCAAGCGCTTGTTTGAGACCGAGGTCCCCGAAATCTATGACGGCACCATCGAGATCAAGGCAGTCTCCCGTCAGGCAGGCTCCAGAACCAAGATGGCTGTCTGGTCGCAGAATCCCGATATCGATGCTGTCGGTGCCTGTATCGGTCAGCGCGGTGTCCGTGTAAACGCCATTGTTGAGGAGCTTGGCGGCGAGAAGATCGACATCGTGAAGTACTCCGATGATCCTGCCGCATTTATTACCGAGGCTCTGTCGCCTGCAAAGGTATTGAGCGTTACCGTTGAAAGTGAAGACCCCAAGGTCTGCCGTGTAACCGTTCCCGACAGCCAGCTTTCGTTGGCCATCGGTAACAAGGGTCAGAACGTCCGTCTGGCCGCACGTCTTACCGGCTGGAAGATCGACATTCACCCCGAAAGCGGCTTCTACGGCGAGGGTGACGACAGCATCCAGTAACCCTAACTGAAATACATCAAAACGGAGGAAACGCTATGACACCAAAAAAGCAACCCTTGAGACAGTGCACGGGATGCGGCGAGATGAAACCCAAAAGAGAACTTGTCCGTGTGGTCAAAACACCCGAGGGCAATGTTATGCTCGACCGTTCGGGCAAGGCCAACGGCAGGGGAGCATATATCTGTCACAACACCGAATGCTACAAAAAGGCGGTTAAGGCCAAAAGGCTTGAAAGAGCATTTTCAATGGCTATACCTGCCGGCGTTTCCGAGCAGATAATAAAGGAGCTGGAAGCGGATGAGTAATGATGCTATCCTTTCGTATTTAGGACTGGCACGCAAGGCAGGTAAGCTGGCAACGGGATTTGCCGCTTCAAAGGAAGCCTGCTTAAAAAACAAGGCAAGGTTTATTGCCGTGGCATCCGATATCTCCCAAAAAAGCGAAAAAGAGATAAGATATTTCAGCGGCGGAAAAATACCCGTGGAAAGAATACCGTATACTATAACGGAGGTTTCCGCAAGGATCGGAATAAAGGCCGGCATTGTGGCCGTATGCGACGATGGTTTTGCCGATGCTTTGGTCAAAACCGTAGAAAGTTCGAAGGAGGAATTCACACATGCTGATTAAGTATAAGATACACGAGGTGTCCAAGGACTTAAACGTCAACAGTAAGGACATCATTGCACTCCTTAAAGATAAGATGGGAGTGGATAAAAAGAGCCAGACCTCTTTGGAGGACACCGAGCTCGACCTGATTTTTGACTATGTTACACAGCAGAACGAGGTCAAGAATTTTGATGAATATTTTGCCGCAGGCGAGCGTGCACGTGAGGAGCGTGCCAAGGAGCGCAAGGCCGAAAAGGACCGTAAGCTTGCCGAGCAGATGGCTGTTCTTGAGCAGCTGAAGGCTGCACAGGCCGCCCAAAAGGCCGCCGAGGAAAAGAAAAAGGCCGAGGAGGAGGCTAAGTCCAAGCCTGCCCCTGCGCCCGAAAAGAAAGCCGAACCCAAGGCCGAGCCCAAGAAGGACAGCAAGCCTGCACCCGAGAAAAAGGCAGAGCCTAAGGCTGAACCCAAGAAGGACGGTAAGCCTGCACCTGCACCCGAGAAGAAGGCTGACAAAAAGCCCGAGGCTCCCAAGGCTGAACCCAAGGCCGAGCCCAAGCACGAGCCGGTTAACATTCCGCCCAGACCCAAGAAGGAAAAGACCGGTCAGACCCCCAACCGCGGACCGGTTGAGATCCGCAAGGTCGACACCCGTGCTTCCAACATCAATATCGATAAGTACAACGAGCGCTATGAGAACATTGCACCTGCAAACTCTATGCGTAACGATAACGACCAGCGCAAGCAGAAGATCAAGCAGAAGTCGCAGGACTATCGCCGTCCGCAGAGCGCAAAGCGTGAGACCGAGGCCGACAAGCTTCGCAGACTTCAGCTCGAAAAGATCAAGAAGACCCCCATCACCGTTACCATCGGTGAGGAGATCACCGTCGGTGAGCTTGCCGCCGCTATGAAGAAGACGGCCGCCGAGGTCATCAAGCAGTTGATGAAGCTCGGTATGTTTGCCACCGTCACCCAGACCATCGACTATGACACCGCCGAGATCGTTGCAACCGAAATGGGCTGCAAGGTCGAGCGTGCCGTTGTTGTCACCATTGAAGAGCGTATTATGGATATCTCCGAGGATACCGAGGAATCCTTGAAGCCCCGTAGCCCCATCGTTGTTGTTATGGGTCACGTTGACCACGGTAAGACCTCGTTGCTCGACGCTATCCGTAACGCAAAGGTCGCTTCGGGTGAGGCAGGCGGTATTACCCAGCACATCGGTGCTTACCGTGTAAACCACGAGGGTAACGATATTACCTTCCTTGATACCCCCGGACACGCTGCATTTACCTCTATGCGTCAGCGTGGCGCAATGGCAACCGATATTGCCATCCTTGTTGTTGCCGCTGATGACGGTATTATGCCGCAGACCATTGAGGCTATCAACCATGCCAAGGCCGCAGAGGTTCAGATAATCGTTGCCATCAACAAGATGGATAAGCCCGAGGCCAACCCCGACCGCATCAAGCAGCAGTTGACCGAGCACGGCCTTGTTCCCGAGGAGTGGGGCGGTGACATCATCTGTGTACCCGTTTCGGCCAAGACCCACGACGGTATCGACGAGCTGCTTGCCAACGTGCTTCTGGTTGCCGAAATGCAGGAGCTCAAGGCCAACCCCGACCGTAAGGGTAAGGGTGTCGTCATCGAGGCTCGCCTTGATAAAGGCCGTGGCCCTGTTGCAACTCTGCTTGTTCAGAACGGAACTTTACGTTTGGGCGACATCATCGTTGCCGGCACATCGGTCGGCCGCGTAAGAGTTATGCTTGACGAAAACGGCCGCACCGTTAAGGAAGCAGGCCCTGCAGTTCCGGTTGAGATAACCGGTCTTGACGAGGTTCCTGCCGCAGGTGACAACTTCGACGCAGTATCCGATGAGCGTCTTGCACGTCAGCTTGTCGAACAGCGTAAGCAGAAGGCCAAGGACGAGATATTCAATGCCGCACAGAAGGTTACTCTCGACAATCTGTTCAGCCAGCTCGAGCAGGGTGAGGTCAAGGATCTTAACGTTATCGTTAAGGCCGACGTTCAGGGCTCGGTCGAGGCTGTCCGTGAGAGCCTGGTCAAGATCTCCAACGAGGAGGTCCGTGTCAACGTTATCCACGGCGGCGTCGGTGCTATAAACGAGTCTGATGAAATGCTGGCCGCAACCTCGGGCGCTATCATTGTCGGCTTCAACGTGCGTCCCGACCCCGTGGCCAAGGAAGCCGCCGAGCGTGACGGTGTTGAGATCAGACTTTACAGAGTTATTTACGACTGTATCGATGAGATCACAGCCGCTATGAAGGGTATGCTTGCTCCCAAGTTCCGTGAAGCCATTCTCGGTGAGCTTGAGGTTCGCCAGACCTATAAGGTCTCGGGCGTCGGCACCATCGCAGGCTGTTATGTCAAGAACGGTAAGATCACCCGTGACGCTAAGGTGCGTGTTGTCCGTGACGGTATCGTTGTTGCCGAGGACGAGATCAATTCTCTCCGCCGCTTCAAGGATGACGTCAAGGAGGTAGCCGAGGGCTACGAGTGCGGTGTCGGTCTTGAAAAGTTCGGCGACATCAAGGAAGGCGACATCTTCGAAGCCTTCGTTATGGAAGAATACAGAGATTGATTTTTTTTCTGATGAAAACGAACGTGACGTAGGGGCGAACTGCGTTCGCCCGCGGGCGACCATTGGTCGCCCCTACGGCTTGTAAAAATCAAAGCAGTTATGTGAAAAGGAAAGAAATTATGCCAAGTTTTAAAATTGGACGAGCTGCGGCTGACATCCAACGTGAGTTGGCCGATCTTTTCCGTGAACTTAAAGACCCCAGAGTCAGCAAGCTTTTGAGCATCGTCAAGGTCGACGTTTCGGGTGACCTTTCGTATGCCACTGTTTACGTCAGCGCCATCGAAGGCTTCGACAAAACGGTCGAAAGCGTAAAGGGTCTTAAAAATGCGGCGGGATTTTTGCGCCGTGAATTGGGTGTTCGCTTGAAGCTCAGAAAGACACCCGAGCTGCGCTTTGTTGCCGATAATTCCATTGAGCACAGCGCACATATCGCACGTATTATCGACTCGTTCCCCGAATCGACCGCATCAGAGGAAAACGGCGATGAGTAAGTTGATTTCAATCACCGAAGCCGCCGAATTTCTTGCAACTCACGATAAATACACCGTTCTGACCCATGCTCATCCCGACGGTGATACGTTGGGATCGGGCTTTGCGTTGGTTTCGGCCTTGCGTTCGTTGGGCAAAAAAGCAAACGTCTTTTGTCCCGACCCCATTCCGCACAAGTTCGACTACCTCACGGCAGAGGGTCAGCAGGAATTCACTCCCGAAACGGTCATTTCGGTCGATGTGGCCGATGATAAACTTTTAGGATGCCTGCAGGGCGAGTATAAGGAAAAGGTCTCACTTGCTATTGACCATCATTCGACCAACGTCGGCTTTGCCGAAAGGCTGTACCTTGAGGGGGACAGCGCAGCGGCGGCCGAGTGTGTTTACCGTGTGATAAAGGAAATGGGTGCCAAAGTTACGCCGTTCATAGCCTCCTGCTTGTATACAGGGCTGGCTACCGATACGGGTTGCTTTAAATTTTCCAACACAACACCTCGAACCCACATTTTTGCCGCCGAGCTGATGCAGTACGGTGCCGATTATGACGAGATCAACCGTGTGATGTTTGAGGTCAAGACCCAAAGCCGCCTTGAAATGGAGCGCCGTGTGCTGAACGGTATTGAGTACATCTGTGACGGCCGTTGCGCCATTGTCACAGTCACCCAGGCTATGATAAAGGAAACCGGCTGTGATTCAAGCGATATGGACGGCATTGCCGCCATGTCACGGCAGATCGAGGGTGTGCAGATCGGCATAACCGTGCGTGAAAAGGCCGACGGAAGGTGGAAGATCTCTCTTCGTACCTTTGAGCCGTATGATGCGGCGGCCATTTGTCAGAATTTCGGCGGCGGCGGTCACAAGCGTGCCGCAGGCTGTGAGTTCGAGACCGAAGCCGAGGCCAAAGAAAAGCTAAAGGCTTATATCACGTCGATTATGTAATTTTCGGAGGGCAAAATGAACGGACTTATCCTGCTTGATAAACCCGAGGGTTTTACCTCCTTTAAGGCGGCGGCCGTTTTGCGCCGGATCTACGGCACCAAGCGTGTCGGCCACACGGGCACCCTTGATCCTATGGCCACGGGTGTTTTGCCGATACTGATAGGCCGTGCCACAAGGCTTTGCTCTTACGTGTTGGAGGCTGACAAGCGTTATACCGCAGGTGTGCGTCTCGGTGTCACGACCGATACGCTGGACATCACGGGTGAGGTGTTGAGCCAATGCGAGCCTTCGGTCAGCGATGGGCAATTGGCCGATGCGCTGCGGTTTTTCACCAAGACCTACGACCAGATACCGCCGATGTTTTCGGCTATAAAAAAAGACGGTGTCAGGCTTTATGACCTTGCACGTCAAGGCAAAGAAATAGAGCGTGAGCCGAGAACCGTCACCATTCACGATATTGAACTAAAATCCCGCAACGGCAACGATTTTGTGATAGATGTCCATTGCTCAAAGGGTACCTATATACGCTCACTTGCCGATGATATCGGAAAGCTTTTGGGCTGTGGCGCAACGCTTATTTCGTTAAGACGCACCGATGCCGCAGGCTTTTCAATTGCCGATTGCAAAACGGTCGAGGAGATAGAGGCCGACCCTATAAGTTGCCTTTTGCCTGCCGACCGTGCAGTGCCGAGCTTCAGAAGCCTCAACATATCCGAAGCACAGGCCAAGCGCTTTATGAACGGAGCGGCTTTGAGCGTTGACCGCATAAGGTTTTATGCCGATGCCGCCGATAACGAACTGTTTAAAACATATACAGGCAGACAATTTTTGGGTCTGTCGGAATTTGATAAAGCTTCGGGCGAGATAACCACCAAGTGTGTTATTGCCGAATAATTTTTAAAAAAGGAGGAAGGGAATATGCCACACGTTATAGTTTTGGGCACGTTTGACGGTCTGCACAAGGGTCACCAAGCGGTGCTTAATGCGGCTTTGAATTTCAAAGACCTCATACCCGTTGCCGTCACATTCCCCGAGCCTCCCAAGCGCAGGACACAAAGCACCTTTGTGCCGATGCTTTTAAGCGCTGCAGAGAAAAACGAAATGCTGGAATGTATGGGCTTTTCGGAGATTTTTGTGCTGGATTATGACGAGGTGCACGACTTTGAGCCGACCGACTTTTTGGATATGCTGTTTGAAAGGTATGAGGTCAAGGCCGTTGTCTGCGGATTTAACTACCGCTTTGGCAAGGGCGGTCAGGGCGATGCGGCTCTGCTTTCGCACTACTGCTCGGAGCACGGTGCCGAGGCCGTTGTGGTGCCTGCCACTACCGTTTCGGGACAGACCGTATCCTCGTCGCTTATCCGTGAGCTTATATCTAACGGTGACATTGCGTTTGCCAACACATTGCTGGGTCGTCCGTTTTCATTCAAGGCCGAGGTCATCCACGGCGAGGAGCGTGGCAGGAAGATGGGCTTCCCCACAATAAATCAGCAGTTGGACGACCAATTGGCAACACCGAGGTTCGGTGTTTATGCAACGGCCGTGACGATCGACGACAAGGATTACCCCGGCGTGACCAACATCGGGATCCGACCGACATTCCTGCTTCAAAAGCCGTTGTGCGAGACCTATATAATCGGCTTTGAGGGAGATCTTTACGGCAGGTCGGTGGCTCTGAAGCTGCTCAGCTTTATGCGCGAGGAGCAAAGATTCGACAGTCTTGAGGAGCTGGCCTACGCCATCGAAAGCGACAAAGAAAAAGCCATCAAGGCATTCCAATCGGGGATCCTGCCTTGTGACTTTGAATAGATCTTATAAATCAAAAAGACTTGGTCTGTGTTGAACAGAGCCAAGTCTTTTTTTGTTATTCTTTGAGTGATTTTTCTTCAACGCCCAGACCTGCGGCTATCATCACAACGATGAATCCCGTCTGTATCCAGATAAAGGTGGTGTCCATCGATCCGTAAAGCGCCAAGGCCACCGACAAAGCGATGATAAATCCCGTGATGGGGGAGGGTTGACCTTGCTTTTTCAATGCATATCGGCAGGAAAACAGCGATTTGAAATAGCTTCCGAAGGCCACAACGGCCGCAACAGTCCCGATGATGCCGTGGCACAGCAAGCTGTCAAGATAAATGCTGTGCGACATTGAAGCACGGTAGACGTCGGTTGGTTGAGGAAGCTGTGAATACAAAAACTTATAGGTGTAAAATCCACGTCCGAAAAGCGGTGCATCCTTAAAGCTGTCAATGGCAAACGACCATATCTTTATACGGTTGTCAATGGTTTCGGAAAGCTCACCGAGTCGGTGGATAAGACCCGGTATCGCAAGCAGTGCAACAACCGCCAAGCCGACTACCGAAAGGAAAATTGCCAACAGCTTGAACTCACGGTGGAGTATCAGCATAATGATTATGCAAACGGCGGCGACCAGCCACAGACTCATACTGCCGCAAAGGTAAAGCCCAACGGCGTTGAATATGGCGGCGGCGTAGTATATCCATACCTTATCGGCGTAGGTAGAGGCTTTGTAGGCACAAATGAGTATCACAAAGGTCAAAGCCGTGCCGAAAAAATTGGGATTGGTGAAAAAGCCTTGGCAACGGTAGCCCTCAACATTGCGATTGAGGACAAACTCGATGATACAATGCACCGTGGCCAGACAACCGCCCAGCACAAAGGTGTTCATCAGCTTTTCAAAAAAGCTTCGGTCGGCAAGCGCTCTCACAACGGTGGCAACGCCCAGCAGAGCCGCAAAAACAAGAGTGCGGCGAAAGCCTACATAGTTTCCGCAGATCAGCGCAACCGTTGCGGTCAATGCCAGAAACCCAAGACCGAAGAAGATGCCACGGCGTTTGAAAACGTACTCACGCACACCTTTAAGCAACAGAAACAGCAGGCTTAGCGCAACCGTTGCCGAGGCGGTGACCTGATAGGGCAGGAACACCGTAAGCGACAGCAAAAGCACAAGACCTAAAGCGATCTTTTCGATCAGCGGCCTGACAGAAAAAATATTTTGATTATTTATCATAATGTTTTTATTTTGGCAATTATGGCCGAAATTACCGCAAACAAAATCTGGAAGCCTGCAACGGTCAGGGGATTGACCAGCGAAGCTTTACCCGTAACGCCGAGATAAACGGTCATTACAACACCCAAAACGGCCGCAATTATGAATATGGCGGTTAGTATCGAGTATATTCCGCCGAGACGGATGGAGGCGGTAATGCTTGCAAAGAAGCCGCAGACATCCTTGCCGAAGGCGGCAGGAGCCGAGGCCGAATCGGTGGGAGCCGAGGTGCGCTCGTAGCTCACACGTCCGTTATGGTTCATAACCTTCAAGGCATCGTTGGGCAGACCGAAATAATCGCAGATCATGGCGTCGGTGGTGTTGGGGTCCTTGGGGTCTACGACCACCGTCATACCGGTGTTGCAAAGAAGCTGAAGCTCGTGTGCGACCTCGGGATCGGTCTCATATTTAACAAGGAACAAGAGGCAGGGTACACCGCCCGAAGCAATGTATACGGGGAAGTAGCCTGCACGGAGGATCTTCTGGTCGACCGATGCGGGAGGTACCGAAATATTGTGTCCCTGCATAAGGTTGCGGTTACCGATAAGGATGGTATTCTCACCGATCCAGCCCGAAATACCCATCTTATCCTCATACTGAACGCCGTTGACCTTGGGCAGAGCCGACGGGCTGACGTTGCCGATGATGCCCTTGAAGATACCGCTCAAGGGACTGTTGGCGGCAATGGCTACGGCGGCCGCATTCATAAGGGTATTTCCCATCTCGTTTTCGGAGAGAGCCTTCATATTGTAAAGCTTGACCGAGCCTTCGGGAAAAAGGTCGGTGGAGCTGACGGCTACGATATTGGCAAGGTTGAGCTCGTAAGCGCCCTTGTAGCCTGCCAGCATTGCACCGTAGCTCGAGATCTTTTTGGAGGCGAGATACATAGGCAGCTCGCACACAAGTGCCGCCGAAGCAGGCCACAAAAGGCACAGCATAGCGGTCATGACCTCAAATCCCGTGCCAAAGCCGGAAATGAGGCCGACAATGATAAATGCGGCAACCGCCAACGAAGCGCAGACGGTGAACAGGATCTTCACCTTGCGGTCAAACGGACTGTCATATCCGCAGTTTTTGAGATAATCCTTGACATTTACGGTACTGCGGTCGCAAAGCACCAGCGCTTCACCCTCGCAGGCACCCGAGGAAATAACCTTTCCGTTATTGCCGCCAACCGAAACGACAGCACGCTTGGACTCGGAATTTGCAATAAACTCAAGACCCTTGAGTATACGGGAGGACTTCATCAGCTTGGAGAAGCGGTTGACCGTGAGCAAAACGGCGGCCGCGGCGGCAAAGCCGACGTGCTTGCCCTCAAACACAAAATGAGAAAGGATATTCTGCACAAGCACCAGCGACGAAGCGACGGCGGTGCAGGTATCAAAGCTCGGGCGGAACTTGCCGAGTTTTTTAAGGTCGGCAAAAATATCCCAGTTCATAACAAGTGCGGCCAAAAGCAGGATAATATCAAGCATTCGGACCGTTGCAAGGGGCAAAAAGCCCAAAGCACCCGTGGCTGATACGGTCAGCAGGGCGGTTATGACGGTCGAGAATATTGCAACCGTCTTGTTTTTGGATTTTTCAGCGGCGAGATCGGTGCGCAGACGTGCGGCATCGTTGAGATTTTTGTAGTCGTCGATATCCTTAAGCGCAGGATCCTCGGCCTCGTAGTAGGGAGTCTCCAGATAATCGTCGTCATCGTCAAAATCGTCATCGTCAAAGTCGTCCGTACCGGCATCAAGATCGGCATCGGCTCTTTGCGAGATAATGTCGCCCAGATCGCCGAACATAACGGTCTTGTCATCGGCAACGATGGTATCCTGCGACACCTTGGGCGCACAGACAAACTCCGAAGCCTCAACATCACCCTCGGGGGTGTGCTGAATAACGGCTCCGCGGACTATCTTGCCGTAGATCCTTACATCGCTGTCGGGCTCGGGCTCCTTGGCAGGTGCCGAGTGCATAATGGTCGATTCGCCCTCGGTGGGGATGACCTCGACCTCTACCTTGACCTCACGGCGGCCGTCCGAGGCAGGCGCCTCGGGAGCAGGAGCTTCAACGGCGGGAGCCTCGGCCGTGACAGGCTCGTCTGCAGGCTCAACTGCAGGCATCTCGGGCTCTTCGGGCTCGGGAGTCACCTCGGGTGTGACGGGTTTTCCTTCACGGGCATCGGGCATATTGCCTCTGAGCATTCGGATAATATCGTCTACCGAGCGTGTGGTGGGAGCCGTGGTCGGCTTTTCTTCCTCCTTAAGACCCTCGGGCACGACCTCTGCGGTCAGACGGGGCTTGGTCGAATCGGTATGATATGATGCTTCATCGGCGGTGGCCTTTTCGACCGCAATACGGCATCTTTCAAGGAATGCATCACTCGATGCCGAATGCTCCGGTTCTACGATAGGAGCAGGAGTAACGGGGATGACCTCGGGAGCCGTTTTTTTAACGGGGCTCTCGGCCGAAGCCGTACCGCTATTGGACAGAATATCGTCGGTCGATCCGGATGTGGCGGCAGGCGTTGCCCACGAGGGCACATAGTCGTCACCGATGCCGGTCTCAACGGCGGCGTCACGCTCCTTCATACGGGTGTATATCGAATCGGGCATCGGAGCACCGTCGGTCGGTGTGTCGGCGCTGTTGTCAAGCACTTCATTCACGGTCAACGCATGGGGAGCCGTTGCTCCGTTATGACCCACCGCATGGGAGCCGCCTTTATGCTGTCCCAAGGGGATTATAACATCGTCATCGTCATTAAAAAGGTTGTCGTTATGTAAGCCTTCAAATTCGTCAGGCTTTTTCTTTTTGAAGATTCCCATATTCCAAACTCCCTTAATTTTTTGCTTTTATACCTTGTTTTTGCCTTGCGGCCTCGTACATCAGCACTCCGGCGGCGACCGAAGCGTTGAGCGAATTTATCTCACCCATCATAGGCATTGCAACCGTTACGTCACAGCTCTTTTTGACCAGAGCACTGACGCCACGACCCTCGGAACCGATGACAAATGCGCATGCGCCCTTATAATCGACCGAGCACCAATTCTCACCGTCCATATCGGCGGCAAAGATCCAAAGACCCTTTTCTTTAAGCTCCTCGATGCAGGCGGTGATGTTGGTCACACGTGCAACACGCATATATTCCAACGCTCCTGCCGACGCTTTTGCAACAACGGCGTTAAGCGAGGCGCTTCTGCGCTTGGGAATGATTATACCGTGCACTCCGCAGGCCTCGGCGGTACGGATTATGGCACCGAGGTTGTGCGGATCCTCGATCCCGTCGCAGATTATTACAAACGGCGGCTCGTTTCTTTCGGCGGCAAAGTCCAGAATGTCGCCGACCTCGCAGTATTCGTGCGAGGCAACTATCAGCGCAACGCCCTGGTGCGATGCTCCGCCGCTCATAAAGTCGAGCTTTTGCGGTGCGACCTCCTTAACGGGGATGCCACGCTCTCGGCATTTGGCCACCAGCGCTCTTATCGAGCCGTTCATTGAGCCGTGGGCCACCAGCAGCTTATCTATCTCACGTCCGGAGCGCAGCGCCTCGGTAACGGGGTTACGGCCAACGATAACGTCGGTAAACCGTGTTTCTTCCGTTTCGACAACGGCTTCTTCTTTAAATTCAGACATAATTATTTCCTTTTTACGTATTTGCTTTTGGTCAATGCTTCAAATGAGGTGATAACAGCACGCTCGCTGATGTCACACTCAAGATCGTATATCGGTACTGTGCGGATGAATTTGTCAAGCAGGTCGGCCAGACGGTCAATGTTCTCAGGCTTGGTGGGGAACATGGTCTGACGCATTATAAACGGAACTATCTCGGCGGGTTTGGCAGGGGTGATGCGGTTTTCAAGACCTCGCTTCAGCAATGCAACGCCGCCAACGGGCACCGCAATGTCGGTATTCTGGTCGGTCTTGCCGCTCCACGGAGTTCCAATGGCATAAAACACACCGTCGATCAGCCTTATTGCGGGCTTGTCATCGTTTATCATGGTCACGCCGTCGATATACTCACGCCAGAGCGAGGTATGGGTCGATTTTCCCGTGCCGCTGTCGGCCGAGAATATGTAGGCCTTGCCGTCGTAAGCAATGCAGGACGAATGCAGCATAAGACCGTCAAACTTCAAAAGGCGGTAGTAAAATATACAGCCCGTTCCGAGATACTCAACGGCATCCTCCTTCAATCGGGGGAAATCCTCTTGAAGGCGGGCAAGCTTTTCGGGCTCGGGATCGATGACAATATCGGGTTCACCCTCAAAGTCCGAGCGGTATTTTTCGCTTCGCTCACGGAGCATTTCACCGCGGACGTTCATTTCAACCTTAAGACCGGCGATAAGATATCTTCCGACACTCATTAATAGGTCCTCCTAAAAGACAAAATTACCTTACATTATATAATAAATCTTTTTAAGTCAAATGTCAATCAATTTAATGTCGCAAACCGTCGGTTTGGGGCAACAATTTTTCCCTTTAAGGATTTTGTGCTCAAAACACGGTTAAAAACAGAAAAACCGCAAATAAACGGAGCGATAACGGTCAACAATAAAGCAGAAGGCGTAGGCTACGCAAATTTTACCGAAAAGGAAGATAATATGATCAGCGAGATAAGAGGAATGGAAGTTCTGGATTCAAGAGGAAACCCGACCGTTGCGGCCGAGGTCACCCTGACCGACGGCTGCCGTGCCGTTGCCATAGCACCGTCGGGTGCTTCAACGGGAAGGTTTGAGGCCCACGAGCTGCGTGACGGTGGAAAGCGCTTCGGCGGTAAGGGCGTACAGCGTGCGGTGGATAACATCAATTCCTGCATTTCGCCAACGTTAAAGGCATTGGGCACGCTCAACCAAAGCAAGCTCGACCGTGAGCTTTGCCGTATCGACGGCACCGACAACAAAAGCCACCTCGGAGCCAACGCAATGCTGGCCGTTTCGATGGCGGTGGCACGTGCCGCCGCAAGGCACTACCGTGTGCCGCTTTACCGTTATCTCGGAGGGATCAGCGATCTCAAGCTGCCTACGCCGATGATGAACATCCTCAACGGAGGTGCTCACGCCGCCAACAACATTGACATTCAGGAATTTATGATAGTGCCCGTGGTTGGTAGCTTTTCCGAAAAGCTCAGGATCGGTGTTGAGGTCTACCATGCGCTCGGTACCGTGCTTAAATCAGCAGGTAAAACGGTTGGGGTAGGGGATGAGGGCGGCTTTGCACCCGATCTTCGTGATGACCGTGAGGCGATAGAGTTCGTCCTGAAGGGTATCAGCACCGCAGGCTATTCCGAAAACGAGGTCAAGATAGCGCTGGATGTAGCATCGAGCGAATGGTATAAGGACGGCGAATACATCCTGCCGAAAAGCGGAGAAAAGCATTCCGCACAGTCGCTTTGCGAAAAATGGAGCGCACTTTTGAAGGATTACCCCATAATCTCCGTTGAGGACGGTCTTGGCGAGGAGGATTACGTGGGCTGGAAGATGATGACCGAAAAGCTTTCGGCCAAAGCCATGCTGGTTGGCGACGATCTGTTTGTAACCAACCCGTTGCGCTTGCAAAACGGCATCAAGGATGGCATAGCCAACGCCGTTCTGGTCAAGCTGAACCAGATCGGCACGCTGACCGAGACCCTGCAGGTCATAGCATTAGCCAAGCAGGCCGGCTATACCCCCATAATCTCGCATCGCTCGGGCGAGACCGAGGACACCTTCATTGCAGACCTTGCGGTGGCTGTGGGTGCCGATTATATCAAATCGGGTGCTCCTTGCCGAACCGACCGCACCGCCAAGTACAACCGCCTGCTCAAGATCGAGTCCGAGCTTGCATTGTGATGAAAGATCACGTTCAAAAACCTGCAATTCGGGCAAAACGGAGTTAAATTCGCCCGATACCGCCCTCGCTTTGGAGTGAGGGCGGTATTATTATTGGACGTTTTGTGCAATTTGGTCAAAATCAACATTAAAATCCGATGTTTGGCGTATATATTATTGTGAGATATGGACAAGTTGCACAAATAATATATGTAACACGACACGGTAAACAAAAACGAAAGAAGGGTGGTTGATAAATCAAGCAGGAAATGTTTGGAATTTTGTGCATTTTGACGATGAATGCACCCCTTACAAGGATAAAAAAGGAAATATGCATATAAGTGTTGGTATAAAAAATAAAATTTTTTTGCCGAATTTCGTATATTTTTGCTAAATTAATATTGACAAAACGGCCGATTTGTTAGATAATACTACGTAGAACATTATGCAAATTGGGGAGTTGTCTGTATTTCCCGGTTTGTTGCTCTTGCAAGGGGCGCTGTTTAAATCTGTTTTTTGAAGGTGAAGAAATGATTTCTGGTAAAATCCGAGTGCTGGCAGTTGTTTTCGTAACATTACTGATGGTATCACTTTTTGCCATGCCGACCGTATCGGCTAATGAGCTTGAAGGTACCACCGGAAGTTCCGAATCTACCGGCAACAACTCAATGGGCACCGATAAGTCCGCTGAGTACCAAAAGTATCTTGATTCCATAGCGCAGTACGGCTATGCGAAGGAGGATATTGTTATTGATCCCGTAAAGGACATCAAGGAGAAGCTCGAGGACACATTCGAGGGTGCCGAAGGCAACGAGAGTGTTATCATCGAGAAGACTTATGAGGTCCTCATGGATCCCATAACTCAGAAGAAGGAGACTGTGAACTGTCTTGTCTGGAGGGATAATGCCAAGTTCCAGCAGCAGGGCAAGGTCACTTATGAGATCAGTGTACCTGCAGACGGTATCTATAACCTTGCGTTTACATATCTGCCGCTCAATAAGACCGGCGGCAATCTGAACGCCGAGGACGACAAGACCAGCACCAGCCCTGTTGAGCTCGCTGTCATGATCGACGGCAAGATCCTCTATCCGGGTCTTGATGCTCTGTCGCTGCCCCGTATGTTTGTCAACGACGGTTCTACCGCTGAAAATCCCAGCGGCGATGTCCGTAAAGATACCATCGGTAACGAGCTGACTCCCGAGCAGAGGGAGTACGGCGAGTTTGTCACGCAGTATGCCACCGACCCTGTCGGTGTTATTGCCGACCCCTATAAGGTTCTGCTTACAGCCGGAACTCACCTCATCACCGTTGAGTCGGTGTATGAGCCCTTTGCCCTTGCAAGCATTATATTGAAGGCTCCCGCTGTCACCCCCACTTATGAGGAGTATGCCAACAAGAATTCGGGTGCCGCTGATTATTCCGGCGCTGCCGTTGAGGTAGAGGGCGAGGATGCTTGGCTCAAGTCCACCAACTCGCTTGTTTCCAAGGCTGACAACAGCTCTTGCGATATTTCTCCCAACAGCCCCGTTAAGTCTATTCTTAACTATATCGGAAGCACCAACTGGCAGGTTCCCGGTGAGTCTCTGACCTGGAAATTCACCGTTCCCGAGACCGGTTTGTATACCTTTGGTATGAACTACAAGCAGGTCGCAGTTATTGACGGCTTCACCTACCGTTCAATGGCTATCGACGGCGAGATCCCGTTTGAGGAGTGTAAGAACCTCAGATTTGACTATTGCACAAGCTGGGAGTTCAAGACTTTCGGCACCGCAAAGAACCCCTACAAGTTCTTCCTTGAGGCCGGTGAGCACACCGTCACCTTTACCGTTACTCTGGGTGAGACCGCTGAGTTCTATTCCAGACTTAGCGAGATCGTTGATGTTATCGGTGATACTTACATTAATATTATAATGATCACCAGTGACTCTCCCGACCCGAACAGTGACTACGATCTGTTCAGACAGATCCCCAACTTTGAGGAGACCCTGCTTGCCTGCCACGACGATCTTATGACTCTGGCATCCGATATGAAGTCTCTTTCGGGCGACCGAAGCAATAAGTACGTTGCAGCTCTGAACAACATGGCACGTGTTCTGAAGGAAATGTACGACAATAAGTACACCGCACAGAACTACGTTTCCGACTATTACTCCAACTACACCACCGTTTGCTCGTGGCTGTATGAAATGAAGACCATGCCTCTGAACCTTGACCAGATGCAGTTTGCATCGCCTAAGGTCGGCTTCAAGGATAATACCGCTTCCTTCTTCGGTTCTCTCGGCTTCAGCTTTGAGCGTTTCTTTGCTTCCTTCTCCGATGAGTTCTCGACCATCGGCGGCTCGGTAGCAGCCGATTCCAAGGGCAGCGTCAGAATCTGGGTCAACTGGGGCCGTGACCAGACACAGGTCTTAAGTAACCTTATTCAGGACTCGTTCACCTATGAGACCGGCATCGGCGTTCAGCTTGAGATCGTTAACGCTTCGCTTGTTAACGGACTTTTGGCAGGTAACTTCCCCGATATGTCGCTCCACCTCAGCCGTACCGACCCGGTCAACCTCGGTATGCGTGGCGCTTTGTATGACCTGACCAATTTCTCGGCCGCCAAGGATCCCAAGTACTCAACCGTTGATGACGGTTCGACCTACCTGCTTGACTATGAGACCGTTCTCAAGCGCTTCCAGGCATCCGCCAACAGACCTTACTGGTATGATGACGGTTCGGGCCACAAACAGCTGTTTGCTCTGCCCGATACCCAGTCGTTCTTTATAATGTACTACCGTACCGATATCTTTGATAACCTCGGTATTCCCGATCCTGCACTTGCCAACAACGGCGACGGCTGGACCTGGGAGGAGTTCCTTGATGCGGCAACCATTCTCCAGCGTAACAACATGGCCGCATACGTACCTTACACCAAGATCGCATCGACCACTACCGTTAATGCAGGTATGGGTAGCTTGCATATGTTCCCGACCATGCTGGCCCAGAACAATGTTGAGCTTTACAACGATGCAAAGAACAAGACAACACTTACCAGCGGTGAAGCTATCGCAGCCTTCACCAAGTGGACCGATTTCTACACCCTGTACGGCATCGAGAAGCAGATCGACTTCTACAACCGTTTCCGTACCGGTACTGCTCCGTTGGGAATCTCCAGCTACGGTACTTACACCCAGCTGACCCAGGCAGCACCTGAGATCCAGGGACGTTGGAAGATCACCGCTATCCCCGGTACCATTCAGCCCGACGGCACTATCGACCGCTCGATCGCAGGCTCCGGAACCGGATGCTCGGTCGTTAAGCGTTCGCCCAATAAGGACGGCGCATGGCAGTTCCTCTGCTGGTGGACTTCCGCACAGACACAGCTCAGATACAACAACAACGTTGAGTCTATCCTCGGTGCAGTTTCCCGTACCGCAACCGCTAACATAGAGGCATTCAGTTCCTACTCCTGGAACGCTGACGACCTCGAGATCCTGCTTGAGCAGTGGGGTCACGTTGAAGAGCTTCCCGAGGTTCCCGGCGGTTACTACGTATCCCGTGCTATCGACCAGGCTTACTGGGCTGTTCTTAACAATGAAAGCAATGAAAAAGACGCTATGCTCGAGTGGGGCGAGGTCGCAGATAACGAGATCGCCCGAAAGATCGCCGAGTATAGCAAGAAATAATTGAGGAGGAGGGTAATTTATGGAAAACCAAGCTAATCTTAAAAAGATAAAAAGAAGAGCAATGTTCAAAGAGCAGCTGCCGTCATATATAATGCTGGCTCCGTTCTTCGTGTTCTTCGTAATATTCCTTGTATTGCCGATACTCTCTTCAATCGTATTCAGCTTTACAAACTTCGATATGATAAATGCCCCGTCCTTTGCGGGATTGGGCAATTATCTGAGAATGTTCATTGATGATGACGTTTTCCCCGTAGTTTTCAAGAACACTATGCTGTTCGCCATCATCTGCGGACCTGCAGGCTTCCTTCTTTCCTTCGTTCTTGCATGGTTCATCAATGAGTTCTCACCGCTTGTCCGTACGCTTCTTTCGTTCATGTTCTACGCACCTGCTCTGGTCGGTAACGCCCACTTCATTTGGACCGTCGCCTTCTCGAGCGATAGCTACGGATACATCAACTCCGCACTTCTTTCTCTCGGCCTTATCACCGAGCCTGTAACCTGGCTCTCAACGGCCGAATACATCAAGCCGATCATCATCGCAGTTCAGCTTTGGTCAAGTATGGGTGTTTCCTTCCTGTCCAACATCTCCGGTCTGCAGAACGTCAATCAGGAGCTTTACGAAGCCGGTTCGATCGACGGTATCAGAAACCGTTGGCAGGAGCTTTGGTACATCACCCTGCCTACCATGAAGCACATGCTTCTGTTCAGTGCAGTTATGCAGATATCCAGTGCGTTCTCCATAAGTGCCATTGCGATAGAGCTGGCCGGTTTCCCAAGCGTTAGCTACGCGGCCGATACCATAGTATCGCATATGCAGGACTTGGGTACCGTACGATATGAGCTGGGCTATGCATCAGCCGTTTCGGTCATCCTGTTCCTAATGATGATCCTATTCCGATTGATAGTCGGTAAGTTACTTAATATGACAGGAAAGTAAGGAGGTGGGATAGTGAGTATTTTCAAGAAAAAACAGGAAGAGCTGATATTACCGAGCGGTGCCAAGGCACTGCGTGACTCGGTCAACGAGGCCAAGGCTCCCAAGCGCCGCCGCGCTTCCAAGTCTGAAGCCAAGCGTTACACCCGTTCCAAGGTCGGTAACTTCTTCTACTTCTTCTTTATCATCGCCGCAGGCTGTTTCTCTATCCTGCCGCTTATCTACTGTATCTGTACATCGTTGAAGCCTTTGGACGAGATCATGATCTTCCCTCCGAGATTCTTCGTGCACAGACCTACCTTTGCAAACTACGCTGCTCTGCCCGAACTGCTGTCCAACCTGCGTATCCCTCTTTCAAGATACGTTTTCAACAGCTTGTTCGTAACCGTCGGAACGACCTTCCTTTACGTTGTTATCGCTTCGATGGCTGCATTCGTGCTTTGTAAGTCGAACATCAAGTTCAAGAATGTTATTTTCTATATCATTCAGTTCTCGCTTCTGTTCAACGGTTACACCCTTGCAATTCCGCGTTACATCATCTACACCGGATTGCACATTATAGATACATATTGGGTCTACATTTTGCCCCACTTTGCATCAACGATGGGTGTCTTCCTTATGAAGCAGTATATGCAAGGTGCTTTGCCAAATGCGTTGCTGGAAGCCGCCAAGATAGACGGTGCGGGATATTTCAGAATATTCTGGCGAATAGTAATGCCTATCGTCAAGCCGATGTGGCTGACCCTGACCCTCTTCACATTCCGTGATGTTTGGGCATCGGTCCCCGGTGGTACGATATTCAGCGAAGCGCTCAAAACGCTGCCCACCATCATGGGTCAGATCACTGCCGGCGGTATCGCCCGTTCGGGTAGTGCGATGGCCGTTACCTGCATACTTATGATGCCGCCTATAATCGTTTACCTGATATCTCAGAGTAACGTTATGGAATCCATGAGTAGTGCCGGTATTAAGGAATAAGGAGGTCTCGATGATGAAAACTACCAATTTTAAGAGACTCCTTTTGAGAGTTGCCATCTGCCTTATCGCAGTGCTCATTCTCGTTCCTTCTTTCAGTGTTTCGGCTGTGTCCGAAAAGACCGACGAGATCGGTTACGACTCTTACACCTACTGGTATAACTTTACCGGTCAGACCCGCAGAGTTGTTCCCACCAAGCCTATGTATCAGCCCGGTGCTGTGCTTACTCACCTCGACCTTGGCTGTATTGAAGGCTCCAAGATCGAGGACGCACACGTTTCCGACGCAGGCATCACCTATGTTCTGGACGGCGGTGCTTCCAGAGTTATCATGCTCGATCAGCAGTACAACATCATCGGCAAGTTCTCGTATGTTGTTGCCGAGGACGGCTCCAGATTGGATTTCGCCAAGTCAAGAGGTATCTTCGTTGACGAGGCCGAAAACATCTATATCGCCGATACACAGCATCAGCGTGTTATCAAGTGCGATGCCGAGGGTAAGCTTATCAGACTTTACACCTTGCCCGATTCGCACCTTATTCCCGAAGGCTTCAACTATCAGCCGGTTAAGGTTGCAGTTGATAACAAGGGCTATGTTTACATCTTGAGTAACGGTTCTTATTACGGTGCAATTCTTTACTCCCCCGAGGACGTGTTCCTTGGCTTCTACGGACGTAACGACGTTGCCGCAACCCTTACCCAGGCATTTATGACCCTTTGGAACCGCTTGTTCATGAATAACGACAAGCGTGCCGAGATGACCCGTTCGCTGCCTTACACCTTCTCCGACCTTTGGGTCGACAAGGCAGGCTTTGTCTATACAGCAACCGGTACTACCGGTGGGCTGAGTCAGAGCGGACAGATCAAGCGTCTTAATCCGGGCGGTAACAACGTTCTTGCTTCATCGGAAAGCACCAACTTTGTTGAGGACAATGTCGGAAGAGATCCGTTTAAGCCCAGTTCCGTGCGTACGCAGAGCCTTGTAGGCGTTGCCGCTGATGAGGACGGATTTATATACACTGCCGATGTCGGCTACGGACGTGTCTACATTTACGACAGTGAGTGTAATATGGTCTCGGCCTTCGGTGGCGGCGTTAAGTCCGGTACCCAGGACGGTACCTTCTATAACATAAGCTCCATTGCCTACAACCTGGCAAACCAGGATGTTATCATAACCGACAGCAGCCAGAACCTTATTACGGTATTCAACATTACCGAGCACGGTAAGCTGATCAAATCCGCTCAGGCCAAGACCGTTGTAGGTGACTACGAGGAGGCTATGCAGGAATGGACCGATGTTCTTGCTGCCGACCGTAACTGCCAGATGGCATACGCAGGTCTTGCAAGAGCCTACTATGCACTCGGACAGACCGCTACCGACGCAAAGCAGGGTGAGCTTTACATCGATAAGGCCATTGAGCTTTCTCAGCAGGGTTACGACCGTGAGACCTACGCTTTGGCTTTTGACAGCGTCAGAACCGAGTGGATCCGTGATAACTTCACCTGGATCATCATCATCGCAGTTCTGCTTATTGCAGGTCTTATCGCTTTGCTGGTCTATTCCACCAAGCACAAGATCAGACTTATTAAGAATGAAAAGGTCCATATCGCAACAACTCTCATAACCCACCCGTTTGAGAACTTCCGCGATATGAAGGAAAAGAAGCTTACTTCGATTCCGCTCTGCCTTATCATTATCGTTCTCTACTACGTCTTTGATGTTATGGAGACAACGATGGGCGGCTTCGCATTTACCTATTTCGATCCGTCCAGCTACAATGCATTGCTCATCCTTGCCAAGACCGCAGGTCTGGTAATACTCTGGACCGTTGTTAACTGGGCAGTATGTACTCTGTTCAGCGGTAAGGGTAAGATGAAGGAGATCTTCTCGGTCATCAGCTACAGCTTGATCCCGTCGTTGATCGGAAGCGTTGCTTATATTGTATGCTCCAATGTACTTGTTCCCGATGAGGCAGCCTTCCTTGGTGTGCTTTCGGTCATCTGCACCGGTTACACACTTCTGTTGCTGGCCGCCGGCTCTATGATCGTTCACGATTACGGCCTCGGCAAGTTCATCGGAACCACACTTCTTACACTTTTGGGATGTGCTATCGTAGTATTCCTGCTCATCGCTGTTGCGGTTCTTCTCCAGCAGCTCGGCGGATTCATCGGTACCATCTATTCCGAGATTCTCAAACTATTCTAACCAAAGGAGGAAAACCATGAAAAACTTCAAACGTCTTTTCAGCTCGGCTGTATGTTTGTTGCTTTGCTCCGTTATCCTCCTTTTGGCAGGATGTAACGAGCAGAGAGTTGCCGAACAGCCTTATGAGCTGCCCGGCGAGCTCGACAAGCTCCAGACCACTTGTGTTGCTGAAAACGAGCGCTACAGCCTTATCTGGAACGCAGAAAAATCCTGCGTTATCCTCTTCGATAAGGCGACCGAGTATGAGTGGAGTTACGTTCCCGAGGATTCGATGAACGACTCTTACGATTACAGCGTCGAGGGCGCAGGCGATTCGGCAAACGTTCACCCCAGAATCAAATCTCCCGTCCTGGTACAGTACTTTATGACTTCCAACTTCCAGGAGGATGAGACCAACGCATACGCAATGTCCATCTCCAAGGACAACTTTACGGTATCTGCCGTAGAGAACGGCCTTGAGATGATGCTCTACTTTGACGACCGTGGCTTTGCAGTTCCCGTTCGCTTCACCCTTAACGACAAGGGCGTTGACGTTTCGGTCGATCCCACCAAGATCCAGGAAAACGAGATCTACAATGTTTACGGTATCACCTTAGCACCTTTCTTCTGCTCGGTATCGAACAAGAATGCCTCCAAGGATGATTACTATCTGTTCACTCCTTCGGGCTCGGGCGCTATAATCAGTCCCGTCGTTGACAATACCAAGGATGCACCTGTTGTGCTTTCCGATTATGTTTACGGACAGGATGCCAACGTTACCATGTTCGAGAACAAGGCTAACGCCGAGACCGTCAGAATGCCTATGTACGGTGCCGTTAACGGAGATAAGGGTGTTTGCGCCATCATCAAGAGCGGCGCAGAAAACGCCAAGGTCACCACTACCATCGCACATAAGCTCACGGGCTATTCTCACGTAACCGCCGACTTCACTATCCGTGGATGCCAGGAGGTCGTTCAGAACCTGTTTACCGCTACCACCGTTAAGGCAAAGCTTTATGCCGATGCCTTCACTCCCGAGAACATCACAGTCGGTTACTATCCGCTTTACGGCGAGGATGCTTCCTACGTCGGAATGGCCGAGACCTACCGTGATTACCTCACCGAGACCGGTTACCTCAAGAACGAGAAATCCAACGATTCCTTGCTCAACCTCAAACTGTTCGGCGGTATCGAGACCAAGGAATTCCACTTTGGTATTCCCAGCGATGCAATGCTTGTTGCAACAACCCTCGATCAGGCTTACAACATCATCAAGGATGTCAAGGACAGAACCGGACTCAATAACATCAATGCCAACCTCATCGGCTTCGGCCAGAGCGGTAACGATATCGGTACCGTGGCAGGCAACTATGAGATCGGAGGCGACTTTGGTGACGAGGATGACCTTAAAAAGATCATCAAGTATTCCAATGCCAACGGTGTAAACCTGTTTATGAACTTTGATATGGTTCGCTTCAGCAAGTCGGGTGGCGGAGTTTCAACTGCATTCGGCAAAGCCGATGCAGCCAACGGAAGTTATACCACTCTCAACTACTACTCCCTCAGCCTCCGCACCAAGGAGCCTACTCTCCGCAGCTACTACCTGGTAGCACGTACCAAGCTGTCCGAGGTTGCAACCAATATTAAGGATGTAGCAGCCGAGTGGAAGCTCCCCGGTATCAGCCTTGATTCGCTCACAAGTATTTCTTACTCCGATTACTCCGAAGAGAAGTACTATTCCAGAGCCTTCTTTGACGATCAGGTCAAGGGCATCATGAGCAAGTACAACGCTGACGGCTACAAGCTTGCAGGCAGCGATGCCAATGCGTTTGCCGCAGCATTTTGCTCGCACGTTTATGACGTTCCGATGCAGTCCTCAAAGCACAGATCCTACTCTTACGACGTTCCTGCTTATCAGATCGTTTTCAAGGGTCTTGTATCGATGTCCGGCTCATCCGCAAACCTTTCGACCGACGACCGTGTCAACTTCCTCAAGGCTGTTGAGTCCGGCAGCGGTCTGACCTATTCGCTTATCGGCGAGTATGACACCAACCTTATCACCTCGGCACAGAATGTATTCTACGGCTCGGTCTATTGGGATAACACCATTGAGCGTGGAGCCCGTGAGAATATCGAAGCTGCCGTCAAAGAGTATAAGGATCTCTTCAATAAGGTCAACGGTGCCAAGATCGTTGATCACAAGATCATCAACGAAGATGTAAGAATGACCGTATATGACAACGGAACCACCGTTTACGTCAACTACGGAACCGAAGAGTTTGTTGACGGTGATGTCACCGTAGCAGCTCAGAACTTCACAGTAAAGGGGGCATAATGAATGGAAAACAATATGAATTACAATGCTCCCTCTAACTCACTGAAGAAGAATAAGAAGCATAAAGGTATTGAGTCTCTGAAGAGTACATACGGACGTTTGTTTGTACTGCATTGGGAGATAGGTCTTATCCTGTTCTTCGTAATGCCGCTCTTCCAGTCCTTCTACTATGCCTTCTGTGATGTTAGCTTCGCCGGCGGTGAATACCACTTCGATTTTGCCGGTATGAAGAATTTTGACTACGCATGGAACAAGAACGCAGACTTCACCAACAACGTATCTGAATCGTTGCTTTCGATCGTCGGCTCTCTGCCGGTCATCGTTATCATCAGCCTTATCCTCGCACTTCTGCTCAACCAGAAGTTCCGCGGAAGACTGTTCTTCAGAGGTTTGTACTTCCTGCCGGTCATCATCGCATCCGGTGTTGTTATCGAGCTTCTCTTTAAGACCACCACCGGTGATCTTTCGTCCTCCGGCGTTTCCGATACCTTTGCATCCAACATGATCCAGGTTGACGATATTATGGCTTGGCTATCGTTGCCTACCGAAATAGGCGCGTACTTCGGCGGACTGCTGAATGACATCTTTAACCTTGTATGGAACTGCGGTATTCAGATCGTTCTCTTCATCTCGGGTATGCAGTCCATTCCGGATTCCCTTTACGAGGTCTCCAAGGTTGAGGGTGCAACCAAGTGGGAGGAATTCTGGTTTATCACACTTCCCATGCTTTCAAGAACCTTGATACTTGTTATAATCTTCACCATCGTCGAGCTTGTTACTGCCAAGGACAACGTTGTTATGTCGCAGGCCTACACGCTCATGAAGGGTGCTGCAACAAGCTACGGAACCGCTTCTGCAATGCTTTGGATCTACTTCATAATCGTTGGCGCATTTATGGCCATCCTTATGCTGGTATTCTCCAAGCTGTTCCTCAAGCGCTGGGATACAGGAGGTAGAAGCTAATGACTAAGATCTTTAAAAGCATTAAGGATACATTCCTTAAGTTCAAAAACTCAAGCTCTGAGACCCGCTATAAGATGATCATCAAGGGTAACAGCGTGCTTACCGCAATTCTCCGTTACACCATTCTGATCGCGATCGGTTACATCATTCTGTACCCCTTGCTTTATATGATCAGCTCGTCCATCCGTACCAGAGAGTCGTTCTACGACCCCTCTATCGTCTGGATAACCTCCGATGTTACCTTTGAGAACTTCGGCTTTGCCTGGAAGGTTCTTAAATACGGTCAGTCGGTTCTGAACACCATTATTTTCGAGATGGTCTCGGCCGGTATTCAGATCGTAAGCTGCTCGTTGGTTGCATACGGTCTTGCACGTTTCGAGTTCAAGGAGAAGAGGGTCCTTACCTTCTTTATGTTCCTCCTCATCCTCGTTCCGTCGCAGATGATGATGCTGCCGATATTTATGAACTACTCCAAGCTGGACTTCCTGGGACTCTTGGGACTCGTTGATACCCTTACCGGAATCGACATCCGCCCCAACGTTCTGAACTCCATCTGGACCTTCTACCTGCCCGCATTGCTCGGCGTAGGTATCCGCTCCGGTATCATCATTTACATCTACATCCAGTTCTTCAAGGGTCTGCCTAAAGAGCTTGAAGAAGCAGCTTGGATCGACGGTGCAGGTCCCTTGAAGACCTATATCAGAATAGCACTTCCTTCTTCGGGCGTTGTTATCACCACCATCACCGTTTTCTCCTTGATCTGGCACTGGAACGACTATTCGCTTTCTTCCATGTATCTGTACGCAAGCAGCTGGCCTGTTGCCGTCCGACTCAGTGAGATCACCACGCCTGAGGCTATGGGTGTTCTCCGACTTTCGGGCGACGATCCCATCAGAATCGCAATTATGATGGCAGGCTGTTTGATGTTCATCGTTCCGATACTTATCGTTTACCTCATTCTTCAGAAGAAGTTTGTTAAGAGTATCGACCGTGTCGGTATTACAGGTTAAGCGTAATTTGTCGACTATCGGACAAAACTTAAAATGTGTCACATTTTAAGTCGATTTAGTTCGTCATTATTTCAATATCAACAATAAACCGGGTCAAAATTTGGTTACTTTTTCAAGAGAAAAGACAAAAACTTTATTGAAAACCCGGTTTAGATTTGGTATTATAATAGTGAAGTATGAGTGTTATTGTCCTATCCTGCGGCTATGCGGCACGTTAGGGTAGGGGAGTAGGCGCTTGTACGTCCATATATTTAAAGGAGGAATTTTTATGAAAACCGGCATTAAAAGAGCACTTTGCTTGCTTTGCGCAATGCTTATGCTCGTATTTGCCATGACCGCCTGTGGCGGTGACGAGAAGAAGAAGGACACCACATCTTCTCAGAACTCTGAAGTTGCCAGCAACGAAATAGTTTCTGCACTTGAGCCTGAGATCCCGTCCGACTCTCCCTACATCGACTTTGATCCTTATGCAACCATTTCCGACAGCATCAAGGGCACAACAGTCCGTTTTGCAACCTGGATCGACCACACTCAGACCGAGGGTGCCGTTCCCCTTGCAAACTTCGAGGCTGACACCGGCCTTAAGGTCGAGCTTTACACCGTAAAGCAGAGCGGTTATGTTAACGCTCTTATGACCAAGATGGCTTCGGGTGATATTCCTGACGTTTTCGTTTCCAACGAAGGTGACGGATGCTTCCCCGCAACCATTCAGATCGCCGCTCCCATCAACAAGGTCTCTACCGTTGACCTTAACGAACCCATTTGGGACCAGTCCATGCTTGCTACCGGTACCATCGACGGTAACGTTTACCTCGTAAACACCATCGGTACTCCCTGGTCCGGCTCCAACATGGTATTCTACAACAAGGTTATGTTTGAAGAGAACGGCTTCAAGACCCCCGAGGATTACGTAAAAGAGGGTAAGTGGACTTGGGCCAACCTTCTCAAGTGTGCTAAGGACATTAAGGCTCTCGGTGCAGACTATAAGGGTATCCACCTTGAGTCTGATATGCTGACCGACTCCCTGGGAACCTCTTTCGTTAAGTACGATTACAAGACTTGGACCTTCTCCAGCGGTATCAACGATAAGGCTCTTCTTGAGGGTTATCAGTGGTATGCCGATGCAAAAGAGCAGGGCCTCCTCGACGGTAGCATTGCTTCCTTCGCATCCAACAAGTGCGGACTTGTTATCCGTGGACCTTACGGTCTTAAGAACACCGGTTACTTCAAGGATATGAACCCTGAAGATGTAGGCTTCACCTATCTTCCCACAATGGAAGAGGGCGAGACTCCTCTCATTTCTTCTATCTACCGTATGTACGGTATCTGCGACAAGGCTCCCAACGCCGATGCTGCAGGTTACTTCATCCGTTACTGGCTCGATCCTGACAACTACGACCTCCAGAATACCTTCCTTACTCCTGCTGCAGGTCAGTGGTACTACACTCTTATCAACACTGTAGCCACTCAGAAGTACTTCTGCTTCGACAAGCCTTGTGCAAACCTTATCGGTGAGCAGGTAAGCGTATTCTGGAGCCCTGTAAGATCTGCTTCTTCTGCCGGCGTTAAGACTGCTCTCGACTCGGTTTCCAACAAGGTCGATCAGGCTGTTGCCGCAGCTAACAAGCTTATCCAGGATAAGATCGCTGCTGACAGAGAGTACTATAAGTAATACTTAAACTATCCTTTGGCAAGTGTCGGGTAACCGACACTTGCCGGGGTAAACTTTCGGTTTGAATACTGTCTCTTAAACTTTAAGCGTCGGTATTGAGCCCGAAAGGTTCAAAAATGTATTTTCAAATTGGAAATTCATAAGTTTTTGTTATTTTTTATAAAAGTATTAAATTATTTTTAAAAAAATTTTCAAAAAAGATAAAATTTCTATTGAAATTGTTGAGATTATTTGGTATTATAATTTAGAAGTATAATCTAAATTGCCAAATTGGCCACAAAAAACACCTCTTCTTTAAAGGGAGAAGTGTATTTTGCGGTCGTTAGGTGTTTTAATTTGGTTTTATCGGCGTCGTTTTTCGACCCGTTAGAATATTGTGCAATCAATGTAGAAAGAGGTAAGACAATGAAGACACGTGCAATGAAAAAGGTTTTGAGCGTTGTTTGCGTTCTCGCACTGTTGATGTCTGTCTGTGTTGTTGCTCTCGTTGGTACTACAAGTGCTGCCGAGACCTACACTCTCAACGTTAACGGTAACACCGAGACCATAGATCTCGAAGCCGGTGCAGCAATTCCCGCCCCCGAAGCTCCTTATGAGTTCCTGGGCTGGTACGACTCCCTCAAGTTCGACACTAAGGTCGAGGTTGCAGGCGAGGCAAAGACTCTGTATGCAAAGTTCAGTTCTGTAGTTCTCGACTTTGAGAATGACGGTTGGGCTTTCAAGCCGAACGGCGGTCAGGCAGGTAACTATCAGGTCGTTACCGACCCCACCAATGCTAACAACAAGGCTATCAAGTTCCCCATTGGTGTTGGCCGTAACAACTTCGGTGTTCCTACATACGTTGGCTCAAACGAGGGTTATACCTTTGTTCAGGGTCAGCAGTATGAGATCGCTTTCGACTACTATGTAGACGGCAACGATACCTTCAAGAAAATCGGCGTTGCTATGATGACCTGTGAGCAGATCGGTGTAGGTAAGGATGGCGGTAACAAGACCCAGGATTACGCTTCTGTGAGCTGCCCTGATACCGCAGGCGGTTGGCAGCATGCTTCGCAGATCATTACCGGTACCAAGATCACCGATATCAACAAGTTCCTCGTATTTACTGCTTATATCGGCAGTGCAGGTGGCTACTCCGGTACTGTTCTCTTCGATAACATTACTGTAACTCCCGTTTCCGAGAAGGACTACACCTTCTACAACAAGGGCGAGAAGACCGAGTATACCCTTACTCCCGGTGCAGCTCTTCCTGTTATCAAGGGTTCTTCCTTCAAGGGCTGGTACGATTCCACCCTTACCGTTAAGTATGATGTCGTTCCCGCAACCGTAACCAAGCTTTTCGCAAAGCATGTTAAGGTTCTCTACGACTTCGAGACCGAAGGCCAGATCTTCGATCCCCTGGGCAACTTCGGCACTAACGGTCATTGCGAGTTTGCTGAAGACGGCGAGAATACTTCCGTCAAGATCAATGCCGCTAAGGATAAGCGTCGTGGCTTTGCTGTTGCAGGCGCATTCTATGCCAATGCAGGTTACACCATCACCAAGGGTCAGGTCTATACCGTAAGCTTCAGATATAAGGCAGACAATGCCATCAGCTATTCCTTCTATACCGCAGCAGACGCTAACATCGGCATCAACGGCGGTAAGGAAGCACTTGGCTGGACCGGCAATCTCGAGGCAGCAAGCGATTGGACCGCTGCAACTGCAGAGTTCGTTCTCTCTCCCGAGTCGACTGTTGATCTCGCAGCAATGGAGAACCTGTTCCTCACCGTTTACAACGGTTCTAACGATGTAGAGTTCTACATTGACGATCTGGCTATTGCTCCCAAGGCTCCCAAGGTTTCTGCCGAGGATGTTGTTATGGACTTCGAAAACGACTTCAAGTGGAGCGTTGCAGATGCCAATAACTACACCACCTCCAGCGGTAACGGCTATGTTAACCGCGGTGAGATCGTTGAGGAAGCAGACGGTAACCATTACTTCCGTTTGAAGCACTTCCTGAAGCGTAATGCTAACATTTACTTCACCGTAGATAACGGCACTACTCACTTCAGCGCAGTTAACGGTGGTATCTACACCATCGAGTTCGATTACAAGGTCGAGCACAGTGAGACTCCTTCCGCCATCGGTCTCCTTTATGCAAAGCCCACTACCGAATCCAGCGGTCTTGACTACGAGACGCTCGTTGAATTTGATAGCTTTGAGGTTCGTGACGATGAGGATTGGACTCACGTAACCTACACCTTCTATGCTAACTATGAGAAGGTAATGTGCACAAGCTTGGGTCTCTATGTGTACAACAGCACAAATGTACCTGAGACCAACATTGACACAGGCGTCGCAACTGCTACCTCTGTTCTTTTCGATAATATCGTTATTACTACCCACTCCAACACCGGCGATGACGGTCTTATTATCTTCGACTCTCTCGGCGGTACCGACTGCACTCCCATTGTTGGTGAAGGCGAGTCGCCCGTTGGCGTTCTTCCCGAGCCCACCAAGTACGGCTACGTATTCAAGGGTTGGGAGTACTATGTTGAGGGTCCTGAGGGCACCGTAGCTGTTCCTCTTACCGCAACCTCTCTGATGCCTTACGACATCACCGAGGCATACGCTGTTTGGGAGCTCGCAGAGGGTGTTGTTGAGCTTGAGTTCAAGACCAATGTGCCCTCTTATGATGAAGAGATCGGCACGCTCGTAGCATTCCCCGGTCAGCCCATCGTTGGCTTCCCGACCGAGAACCCCACTTCTACTACTTCCCAGTTCATTGGATGGTTCTATGACACCGCATTCACTAAGCCCGTTGATAAGAATGTTGCTCCTTCCGAGAGCTCCATCATCTACGCTAAGTGGACCAATGCAGGTATGAAGTTTGACTTCGAGAATATGCCTGTTAAGGATAAGGACGGTACCCCCGGCGTTTACGCTACCGACCGTATCAAGATCAAGGAACTCGAAGATGGCAACCACGTTGTATTCTACAATTTCTCTATCGGTTCTAACCAGTCCAACACCTCCGGTCTTGCAAACATTATGCTGTATGACGGCGTCAACTATGCAACCGCAATCGAGGGTCTTGACTACACCGTAACCTTCAAGTATAAGGTTCTTGAGGCTAAGGCTTCCGGTGCTATCGGTTCTGTTCTTTCTCAGAAGGGCAGCGCTTGGGGTAACCGTCAGGAGCAGACCGGCCGTATGAACTACGGTTCTGCTGAAGACAAGTGGCTCGAGGGCTCCTATACCTTCACCGCTGCTTATGCTGCAGACACTACCTCTAATAACAACTTCATCTCTATCGGATGCTCTAACGACTGTAAGATCTACATCGACGATGTCGTTGTTACTTCTGCCATCAACAACATGAACATCTACGGTTCTGCTGTTATCTTCAATACCAACGGCGGTAAGGCTCTCGAGGCTATTTCCGGTCTCCCCGGTTCTGCAATGAAGCTCCCCACTCCTTCTAAGCCCGGCTACAAGTTCATGGGCTGGTACACCGATAAGGCTCTCACCACTCCTTACACCGCTACCGTATTCGGAGAGGAGCAGGTAATCCTTTATGCTAAGTGGCAGCTCGGCAAGTTCGCTGAGGACTTCGAGGAGTTCCCCTCCACCGTTAAGTCGCTCGATATCGCCGGCGCATACAGCTTCTATACCAGCAAGACTGCCGGCTTTGACGCTACCAACATCCACGGCGGCGAGACCTCTCTCTTCCGTAACGGTGCTACCGCAGGCGTCAAGAACTTCACCTGCATGAGAAGCAAGGATCTTGCTCTTACTGTTGGCGAGACCTACACTCTCAGCTTCTACGTCAAGCCTACCTCTATCGGCGATGCAAACGGCACCATTTCTCTCCTTGAGATGGCCACCTTCACCGGTATCAACCAGGGCACCATCGGTGACGTAGTTGCCAAGGTTTCCGACCTTAAGGAAGGCGAGTGGAACCTCGTTACCTTCACCTTCACCGCAAAGTCTGAGTTCATCGGTATCTCTACTACCGCAAGCAACGATATGTACTTTGACGATCTTACCGTAACCCTTAAGGGCTACACCGGATCTGCTAACACCGGCGATGCATCGGTCAACCCGATCCTCGTAATCGCTCTTGTTCTCATTTCCGCTGGCGCACTTCTTGTCACCGGTAAGAAGGTTTTCTCCAAGTAATTAAAATTTAATTACAAACCGCCGTTCTGTTTTCAGAACGGCGGTTCTTTTTCTACCTTTTTGATTGACAAAACGCATTAACGTTAGTATAATATTATATTGGAAATTTATTTGTCGTTTTGCGACAGATTGGAGAAATCAAAATGGAATGGATGTCATTAAACACATTGAGAGAAAAGTACCTCTCATTTTTTGAAAGCAAGGGACATCTGCGTCTCGGCAGCTTTTCGCTCGTCCCCGATAACGATAAATCCCTGCTTTTGATAAACTCGGGCATGGCACCAATGAAAAAGTTTTTCACGGGCGAGGTAACCCCTCCCAGAAACCGTGTAACGACCTGCCAGAAGTGCATCCGTACACCCGACCTTGAGCGTGTCGGCCACACCGCACGTCACGGCACTTATTTTGAAATGCTCGGCAACTTCTCGTTCGGCGATTACTTCAAGGAAGAGGCAATTGAATGGGCTTGGGAGTTTTTGACCAAGACTCTTGAGATCCCCGAGGAGCTTCTTTGGCCGAGCATTTATGAGAACGACGACGAAGCATACGATATCTGGGCCAAGAAGATCGGCGTAGATCCTGCCCATATTGTCCGTCTTGGCAAAGAGGATAACTTCTG
This sequence comes from Clostridia bacterium, assembly GCA_017416345.1. Classification (GTDB taxonomy): domain Bacteria; phylum Bacillota; class Clostridia; order Oscillospirales; family Acutalibacteraceae; genus UMGS172. The sequence continues at coordinate 132,534 of JAFQCR010000004.1, forward strand.
GGAGCACGGTTCGGGTCCCTGCGGCCCTTGCTCCGAGATCTACTTCGACCGTGGCATCAAGTACGGTTGCGGTAGCCCCGATTGCAAGCCCGGTTGTGATTGCGACCGTTATATGGAGATCTGGAACAACGTTTTCTCGCAGTTCAATAACGACGGCAACGGTAATTATACCGAGCTGAAGCAGAAAAATATTGATACCGGTATGGGTCTTGAACGTCTTGCTTGCGTGTTGCAGGGTGTCGATAACCTCTTCGAGGTCGATACCGTTCGCAACATCCTCAACGAGGTCTGCCGTATTGCAGGCGTTGAGTACGGCAAGGATGCCAAAAAGGACGTTTCCATCCGTGTTGTTACTGACCACGTTCGTGGCGCAACCTTTATGATCTGCGACGGCGTTCTGCCTTCCAATGAGGGCAGGGGATATGTTCTCCGCCGTCTGCTTCGCCGTGCCGCACGTCACGGAAAGCTTTTGGGTATTGACAGAATGTTCCTTTGTGACATTTGCGATAAGGTCATCGGAGAAAACAAGGGCGCATATCCCGAGGTTCTTGAAAAGGCTGATTATATTAAGAAGATCATCTCGGTCGAGGAAGAAAACTTCGGCAAGACTATCGACCTCGGTCTTAAAATGCTTGAGGATATTACCGCTTCGGGTGACGGCAAGGTGCTTTCGGGCGCTGATGCATTCAAGCTGAACGACACCTACGGATTCCCCATCGACCTCACCAAGGATATCCTTGAGGAAAAGGGCTGGACGGTTGACGAGGACGAGTTCCACCGCCTTATGACCGAGCAGAAGCAGAGAGCAAGAGATGCCCGTAAGGCTTCTGACGGTGAAAGCTGGAAGAGTGGCGAGATAAGCTTTGACGGCATCGCTGCTACCGAGTTTTTGGGATATACTGAAAATGAGTGTGAGGCAAAGATTCTTGATATCGTTTGTGACGGTGAGCACCGCAAAACTGCTGAGTCGGGTGACAAGGTCATTGTAGTGCTTGACAAGACTGTTCTTTATGCCGAAAGCGGCGGTCAGGTTGGTGACGAGGGCAATATCTGCGTCTTGAATCGTGGTGAAAACGGCGGAATGCTTCGTGTCAATGATGTCAAAAAGAACTCAAGCGGAGTGTTCATGCATTATGCCGAGATGGCAGGCGGAGAACTGTCGTTGGGTGATAGCGTGAATGTTGTTGTTGACATTGAGCGCAGGACCGCTATCCGCCGCAACCATACTGCGGCTCACCTGCTGCAGGCCGCATTGCGTAAGGTTCTCGGAACCCATGTTGAGCAGGCTGGTCAGTTGGTAAACGACACCGCTGTACGTTTCGACTTCACTCATTTCCAGGCCCTTACTTCTGATGAACTCAAGGCTGTTGAAGCACTTGTAAACGATGCCATTTTCGAGGCAATAACGGTTGAAAATAAGGAAATGCCCATTGACGAGGCCAAGGCCTTGGGTGCAATGGCTCTGTTCGGTGAAAAGTACGGCGACGTTGTCCGTGTTGTCAATGTTCCCGGCTTCTCGGTCGAGCTTTGCGGCGGTACTCACATTTCAAACACCGCAAAATTGGGTCTTTTCAAGATAGTTTCCGAGTCGTCGGTCGCTTCGGGCGTGCGACGTATCGAGGGCGTGACCGGCCGTGGAGTATACGAACTTTTGGGCAAGCTGAACAGCGACATAAACGCCGCTGCCGCCGCCTTGAAGCTTAATAACCCCAATGAGCTTGCCGCCAAGTGCGAGCAGCTTTCGGCCGAGCTCAAGGCTGGTGCAAAAGAGATCGAGCGCCTCAATTCCAAGCTTGCAGGCTTCAGAGTTGACGAGCTCATTGCCAATGCTGTTGAGATCGGTAGCGTAAAGCTCATCACCGAGCGTTTTGACGGTGTGGGCAGCGATACTATGCGCAGTATGGCCGACAAGATCCGCGACAAGGTACCCTCGGCAGTTGCTGTATTTGCCGATGTCAACGGCGAGAATGTGACCTTTGCCGCAACCGCAGGCAAGGATGCTCAAGCTGCAGGCGTTATGTCGGGCAAGCTGGTTGCCGCTGTTGCCGCTGTTGCAGGCGGTAAGGGTGGCGGACGTCCCGATTTCGCAATGGCAGGTGCAAAGGATTCCTCCAAGGCATCGGAGGCTCTCAATTCAGCCGCCGAGACCGTAAAGGGTATGCTTAAATAAGGAGAGTACGTTATGGACTGTCTTTTTTGTAAAATAGCCGCAGGTGAGATCCCTTCCACCAAGGTTTTTGAGAACGATGATGTTTATGCATTCTTGGATATTGCTCCGCAGGCACCGTTCCATGCGGTCATTATCCCGAAAAAGCACATCAAGTGTGCCGATGAGATCACTCCCGAGAATAGCGGCATCATAGCCAAGATTTTTGAGGCTATCGCCATTATTTCCAAAGAACAGGGTCTTGAAAACGGCTACCGCATCGTCAACAACTGCGGTGAGGACGGCGGTCAGACCGTCGGACATCTGCATTTCCATATGCTTGGCCGACGTGCATTGGCTTGGCCTCCGGGCTGATAGGTTTTCGTAAAATATAATTTTTGGAGATGACAAAAATGGATAAATTTTATGAGATGAAAATTGCGGGTCTGACCCGCAAGCTGCCGCTTTGTGCGGTCAATGATCACCTTGATATCGCAGGCTTTATCATTTTCGGTGACGTCGAGCTGACGGTCGCCGCTTGCGAGGAGCTTCTCAAAAAGGTCAAGGAGTTTGACGTTATCGTCACTCCCGAGGCCAAGAGTATTCCCTTGGCTTATGAGCTTTCCCGTCAGTCGGGCAAGCCCTACGTCGTAGCACGTAAGGGACTTAAGGTCTATATGCGTGATCCCGTTTCGGTCGCCGTGACCTCTATCACCACCCAGCACGAACAGCACCTTTACTTGGGTAGCGACGATGTTGAGCTGATGAAGGGCAAGCGTGTCCTCATCATCGACGACGTTATCAGCACGGGCGAGTCGCTTGAGGCTATGAAGCGCCTTGTGACCGTTGCAGGCGGCAATATCACTGATTGCTGTGCCATCCTTGCCGAGGGTGACGCCGCAAAGCGTGACGACATCGTATTCCTCGAGCCGTTGCCGTTGTTTTTCAAATAATCCTTTTACATCTCCTGACATTTTGTTGGGGGATGTTTTTTGTTGTTGAAGATTAAGTTGATATTTGCTATAATGATTGTAGTTAGAATTTCTGTTTTTTGGAGGGTTGGACTTGAAGAAGGTAGTGGCTCTTTTTATCGCTGTGATGCTCGTATTCGGTATTTTTGCAGGCTGTTCAGGTGATACCGAAACGGCACAAAGCGCTTCGTCCGATGTGAGCAGCGAGGTCGAGACCGTGCTGTCGGTCGAGGACGTTGCATTTCTGGATGCCAACAACGAATCGGTCTACCGAATAGTGCGTCCCGACGGAGATGCTGAGGTCACCGCAGTCGCTCAAAGCCTTCTCAAGCAAATGAAGCAAAGATTGGGAGCCACCATCCGCAGCGTTGCCGATACCGAGGATGGAAACGGCCGCTATGAGATACTTCTGGGTGATTGCGACCGTCCGGAGGTTGAGGCTGCAAAGAATTACCTTGCACAAAAAACGGGCGGCAGATATGAGGACCATATTGTTTGCAGCGTTGGCAAAAAGATAGTAATATACAGCCAAAGTCTTGAGTCAATGAAGCTGGGTGTACAGTATTTTGTTGAAAAATTTGTCCATCCTCAAGGGGTCAAGGGCGGAATCGAGTATGTTTACAAAACCGAGGGCAATTTTGAGACCGTTACGGTAAACGGTACCCCGATAAGCCGTTTTACACTTATCCGTCAGCATTATAATGCGTCATATCTCACCGAGCTGGAGCTCAATAACCTTATAGATGGGCTATTTGTGCGGTCGGGCTATAAGCTGGAGCTGAAGCACGACCAATACGCAAAGCCTTCGCAGTATGAGATAATCGTGGGCGACTGCGACCGTGAGGGAGTTGAAAAGATAACCGATACCGATGAATACCGCATTACCGTAAAGGGTAGTAAGGTGTATCTCAACGGCGGCTCGGCACATGCAACTGCAATGGCTGTGTCCGAGTTTCATAAGCTGCTGAAGGGTGATATAACCGACCGTGTGTCGGTGGTGGGGTCTTATAAAACCGCGCTGTCGGGCTACGACAAGTCCTCAACGCTTTATGCCACCTTTGAGGAATATTTTGACGGCACCGAGCTTGATACCGATATCTGGAAAAACGGTGACCCAACGGCATGGGATACAGGTCTTAACGGAAAATTGCAAAGGCGTTCAAGTGACCCCAATGATGTTTTTGTCCGTGACGGTTGCTTTTACATCTGCGGCCGTGAGGATAAAGAAAATTATTACGGCGGCATTATCCAGACCTATGCCACATATAAATACGGTTATATCGAAATGAGCTCCAAAATACCGCACGGAACGGGCTTCTGGACGGCTTTGTATCTGTGTACCAACGATTTCTACAGCGCTGTTGATCCGTCCTTGCCTCAATTGGCAGGACCCGAGTACGATGTTATGGAATGCTTCGGAAATTCCGAGCATTACCAGGCCAATATCCATTCGTGGCCTGCGGCAGGCGGCGAGCTTAAGGGCTGGAAGCATATTTCGCTTGACGGTTCGACCTATGGCAATGACAAGCGTTACCGTAGTGTTGACAATGATGTACCGCTGGGTTACGATTTCCACACCTACGGAATGATGTGGGACAATGAAAGAGTGACCTTCACCTGCGATGCCGACCCGTTTTTCAGCTACGATACAACCACCAACGAGCAGGATATCGAGACCAACAACCACAATGTTTGGATAAGAATTGCGATGAATGTCGGAAGTGCCACCAACCCGGAGCCCGGGATTACCGACAACCCCGACGATTGGCAAAACACCAACAAATTCGTCGTTGATTGGGTAAATGTGTACCAAAAGAATGACGGAATGTGTGCCTGGAACGGAAAAACATTGCATTAATGGTCAAAAACGGCCTCATAGCACCGTATTTTTAAAGTTTTGATTGAACTTGATACAAAATTTTGGTATACTGTATTATGCCCTAAAATATTTCACGGAGGACAAATATGAAAAGATTATCAGCACTTTTATTAGTCATCGTTTTGGCACTTGGCCTTATGGCAGGCTGCGGCGGTGACGGCGATAAGGACACCACCTCAAGCGGCGCACAGAACGGCATCACTATCTCGACTGAGGACGTAAAGTTCCTTGATGCCAACGGTGAATCGGTCTACCGTATCATTCGTCCCGAGTTTGACGAATCGATCATCAAGCCTTCGCAGTTTCTGTTCCAGCAAATGAAGGAAAAATTCGGCGTTCCCGTAAGAACTCTTTTTGATGACGAGGACGGCACCGATGCATATGAGATCCTGCTAGGTAACGTCAACCGCCCCGAGGTGGAGCAGGCAAGACAGTATCTTGAAGCCACCACCGGCGGACGATATGACGATTTTGCTATCTGTACCATTGGCAAGAAGATCGTGCTTTTTGCCTACACCACCCCCAATCTTGAGAGAGCTGTCGACTATTTTGTCGCCAATTACTTAAAGACCGAGGGTGTAAAGGGCGGTATTGCTTATGCTCACGCCACCCAGGGTGATTTTGAAAATATCACCGTCAACGGCGCCAACATCGGCAAGTTCGTTTTTGTTAAACCGCATTACAATTCTTCGTATCTTGCATACTCCGAGATGCAGGAGATCGTTGACACCGTTTACAAAAAGACCGGCTATATGATGGAGATCAAGCACGACACCGAGGTAAGCCTTGCCGATAGCCAGATCATCGTCGGCAACTGTGCTTTTGACGGTGTTGAGGCGGTCACCGATTACGACAAATACAAGATAACCGTAAAGGGCAAGAAGGTCTACATCAACGGCGGTTCGGCACACGCCACCGCAATGGGTGTTTCGGAGTTTGCCAAGCTGCTCAAGGGCGATGTGACCGATTCGGTCTCGACCGAGGGCACTTACAGCACGGCTATTGCTTCCTACGATAAGGCAACCAACCTCTATAAGGTCTGGGGCGACGATTTCGACGGCGATGCGCTCAACACCGAGCGTTGGATCCTCGGTCATCCCGGCAGTCCCAACTGGAAGGGCACCGGTATCGGAGGCAAGCCCTGGATCCGCTCGCACGACCCCAACGATGTCTACGTCAAGGACGGCAAGTTCACCATGACTGCCCGTGTTGATGATACATATTTCTACGGCGGACTTATTCAGACCTACGGTACCTTCAAGTACGGCTATATCGAAATGAGCGCCAAGATCCCGCAGGGTGTTGGTTTCTGGTCGGCTTGGTACTGCCAGGCTGACTACAAAAACGAGCCCAGCGTGCTCGATCCCAGCCAGCCCTTGATGGGTGACCCCGAGTTTGATATTATGGAGTGCTTCGGCGATTCCAGCAACTTTGCCGCCAACCTCCATTCTTGGCCCAGAAACGGCTTTGATGCTATCAACGGATGGACTCATACCTCACTTGACGGCTCGACCTACGGTAACGATAAGAAGTACCGCATCCCCGATGAGGGTCAGGTCCTCGGCTATGATTTCCACACCTACGGTATGCTGTGGAACGACAAGCTGGTCACCTTCACCTGCGACGGTGAGGATTACTTCAGCTACGACATCACCACCAAGGAGCAGGATGTTGAGTCGTTCAACCATAATGTCTGGATCAGAATCGCTTTGAGCGTCGGCAATGCCGAAAACCCGCTCGGTGCCATTCTGACCGAAAACCCCGATGATTGGCAGAACACCAACAAGTTCATCGTTGATTGGGTAAACCTCTATCAGTACGATGACGGCAAGTGCACAAACAATCTTAACTAAAAAAGAGCCTTCCGATCAAACGATCGGAAGGCTTTTTTTTACTTTTGGATCAATTTGGCACCGATTTACAATAGAATTAACAAAATTTTTATTGAAATATCAATGTGCTTTTGTTATAATGACAATAGTATCCATATAAGGAGGAAATGCAAATGAGAAGAATAATTGCTTTAATTGCTGTTCTTGTGCTGACCCTCGGCCTTTTTGCAGGCTGTGGCGGAAGCGGTGACAAGGACACAAATTCAAACGCCGGAACCAATGCGGGTGCTAACGGTGGCGCTGTAACCAAGGACGATGTCAACTTCGTTCAGAACGGTGAGTCGGTCTACCGTATTACCCGTGCCGACGGTGACGACGGTGCATCCAAGGCCGCTCAGTTTCTGTTCAAGCAGATGAGAGATAAGCTGGGCGTATCGGTAAGAAACTCCGCCGATACCGAGGACGGAACCGACCTTTATGAGGTCCTTATCGGTGCCACTAACCGTGAGGAGTCCAAAAAGGCCGCCGAGTATCTTAAGGCCAAGACCGGCGCAAAATATGACGACTATGTTATTTGCACCATCGGCAAAAAGATCTGTATTTATGCCGAAAACTCCGAGGTGCTCAGTGATGCTGCAAAGTATTTCACCGAGAACTTTGTCAAGGGCGAAGGCGTAAAGGGCGGCATTGATTACATAAAGGCTGTCGAAGGAAACTTTGAGACCATCACCGTCAACGGTGCCAACATCGGTGACTTTGACTTTATCAGACCCCACTATAACTCTTCCTGGCTGACCGAGTGTGAGATGGAGGAGATCATCGAAACCGTTTATCAGAAGACCGGTTATATGCTTTACATCAAGCACGATACCCTCAACGATCCCCAGGATTATGAGATCATCGTTGGTGATGCTGCCCGTGACGGCGTTGAAAAGATCACCAACTACGATGAGTTCAAAATAACCGTTAAGGGCAAGAAGATCTATATCAACGGCGGCTCTGCCCACGCAACCGCTATGGGTGTTTCCGAGTTTGCCAAGCTTTTGAAGGGCGATGTTAAGGACACCTCCACCACCGGCTCTTACGAGACCGCAATGCAGTCTTACGACAAGTCCACTACCTATTACAAGACCTGGGGTGACGATTTTGACGGCACCGAGCTTGACACTACCAAGTGGCGTCAGGTAAAGCATCCCGAGGGTGCGTCTGCCGGTCAGAACGGTTTGACATCTATCCGTTCGGGAGAACCCGGTGACGTATTCGTTTCCGACGGTAAGTTCTACATCTGTGCACGTGCTGACGATGATTATTATTACGGCGGCATGATCCGTACCGACAGAACAATGACTTATAAGTACGGCTACGCCGAGATGAGCTCCATCATCCCTCAGGGTGACAGCTTCTGGATCGCATGGTGGGCCTGCTCTAACGACAGTATGTCCTCGTCCAACCCCAACGAGGCAGCTATCATCAAGCCCGAGATCGATATTGTTGAGTGCTTCGGTAACTCAAAGTCCTACGCCGCAAACTGCCACTCCTGGCCTACCACCCGTGGCACTAATGAGTTTGGTTACGTGCATACCTCACTTGACGGTGCAACGTACGGTGCGGCCAAGAAGTACACCTGCCCCGGTGACGATATCCTTGGCAGCGGCTTCCATACCTACGGCTTCCTCTGGACTCCTGAAGAGATGTCCTTCTCTTGTGACGGTGACCTGTACTTTACCTACAAGACCAACACCAAGGTTGAGGATATCGAGTGCTTCAACCACAGCATGTACTTCATCTACAGTATGGCACTTGCTTTTGCAAATGCTCCCGGTAACCCCATTACCGAGAATCCCGATGAATGGCAGAACACCAACAAGCTCGTGCTTGATTGGATGAACCTCTATCAGATGGATGACGGTAAGTGTATGCTTAACTGGAGCGGTGCAAACTGATAATACCTAAATCTTAAATCAAACATTCCTTCAACCTTGGTTGAGGGAATGTTTTTTTGCATTTTACCGAATAAAATTTATAAAAAATCTACAAAACCGTTACGTAATCTGTTATAATAGAGTTGATAATGGGATATTGGTTTCCTGAAGGAGGCTTTTATATGAAAAATATTCTGGTAAAAACCGTTTCGACCGTGGTCGTTTTTGTTCTGCTGGCCACAGTTTTTGTGGGTTGCGGCGGCAAGGACGGAACGGTGTTTGAAAGCGACGGCTTTAAATATAAGGTGTATTCCGATCACGTTGAGCTGATAGAGTATGTCGGCAACGGCGGAAAGGTCACCGTCCCCGACAGCTTAAAGGGCGAACACGTCACGGTGCTGGCCGAGGGTCTCTTTAAAAATCGCTCCAATATCACCGAAATTACGATTCCTTCATCGGTTACCGATATCCAGGCCGAGGCCTTCAGCCATTGCACGGCGCTGAACGTGGTTAATGTGCCCGAGGGCGTTAAGACTATGGGCACGGGCGTGTTCAGCTTCTGTTCGGCGTTAAAGCTGGTCACTCTGCCATCAACCGTGGCCGTATTGCCCGATAATGCATTTTACCAATGCTTCAGCCTTGAAAGGGTGGAGTTTAAATCGGGACTTACCGAGATCAAACCCTACGGCTTTTACCAATGTCGCGCGCTGACTTCCGTCAACTTCCCCGATACGCTTAAAACGGTCGGAAAATACGCCTTCTGCGGTTGCTCTGCGCTGGAGACCGTCACGCTGTCCGACAGTATCGAAACGCTTTCGCAGGGATGCTTTGAGGAGTGCTCAAAACTGACCTCGTTCACCTCGGGCAAGGGCTTAAAGACCATTGAGGACAATGTGTTTGTAATGTGCCCCAAGCTTAGCTCGGTAACCTTGAACGACGGACTTTGCAAGATAGGCAACAATGTTTTTGCCGACAGCAGTATTGCCGAGATCGTTTTCCCCGATACGGTCAAGGATCTTGGCTCCTGCCTCACGGGTTGCAAGCTGTTGACCTCGGTCAAACTGCCGCAATCGATGGGCGTGCTGGCCAAAAGTATGTTCGAGGGCTGTAAGCTGCTCGAGACCGTCGAAATACCGTCGCAGGTGACCGCCATAGGTGACCGTGCGTTTTTCGGCTGTGAAAAGCTGCAGGTGCCCACAATGCCCGAAAAGCTGGTCATGGTAGGCGATAACGCATTTACTCAATGCATAAAATTTGACAAAATAACCTTCCCCGATTCGTTGCAATCCATCGGTAAGGGTTCGTTTTCACAATGCGTCACGCTGACCGATGTCAACCTCGGCAACGGACTTATCTCAATAGGCGAGGGTGCGTTTGAATCCTGCTGGAAAATGAGGTATATAACCCTTCCTGCCACCGTTTCGAGGGTGGGGGACAATGCGTTCAAGTCGTGCTCATACCTGCGTGTTATCACCATCAAGCAGGAAAAGGATTCGCTTGATACCTCCAAGTGGGGTCAGGGCTTCAGCATTACCTGGAAGCCCGACAAGCAGTAACGGAGGGACTATGAACAAGGTTAAGAAAAAGGCTTTGGGACGGCTTGCGGCCGAGCTTTTTGAAAAGGAATATCAAGGTGCGGTCTGCTCGTTGGACTACCGTGAGGGCGATGCGTTTCAGCTTCTTATAGCCACACGTCTTTCGGCTCAATGCACCGATGCACGTGTCAATATCGTCACGCCGGAGCTGTTCAAGCGCTTTCCCGATGCCGAAAGCATGGCCAAGGCCGAAATAGGTGAAATAGAGGATCTTATCAAGACCTGCGGACTGTATAAGACCAAGGCGGCCGACCTTAAGGGCATCGGTGTTATGCTGTGCGAGCAATTCGGCGGCAAGGTGCCCGATACCGTGGAGGAGCTTATAAAGTTGCCGGGTGTGGGTCGCAAAACGGCCAATCTGGTGGTCGGTGATATCTACTTGAAACCTGCCGTTGTGACCGATACGCATTTTATTCGCCTTTGTAACCGCATCGGCTTTGTCAAGACCACCGACCCGTTAAAGGTCGAAAAAGAGATGCGTGAGATCCTGCCGCCCGAAAAATCAAACGGCTTTTGCCACCGTGCCGTACTGCACGGCAGAGCGGTCTGCACCGCACGCAAGGCCTACTGTGAAAACTGTTGCTTCAACGGCTTTTGCGAAAAGCATCTCGATTACAAAAAGAAATAATACATACAAAGGGTTTGTTTATGAAAATAATACATTGTGCCGACCTGCATCTTGACTCAAAGCTTGAGTCAAATCTGCCGCCCAAAAAGTCAAACGACCGAAAAAAAGAGATCGTGATGGCCTTCCACAGAATGGTGGATTATGCTGTTCAAAACGGTGTCGAGGCGGTCATTATTGCAGGTGACTTGTTTGACACCAACCGAATGCAGCCTGCCACCAAGGATATCGTGCTTGGAAAGATAACCGAAAACAGTTCGGTCAAATTTTACTACCTTTGCGGTAACCACGACGACGGAAAGTCCCTGCTTCAGGGTGAGCTGCCTCAAAATCTATATGTTTTTTCTGACCGATGGATACAGTTTGAGCTGGGCAACGTTGTCATCAGCGGCGTTGAACTGACCGAAGAAAACCGCCGTCATATTTACGGCGGACTTATGCTTGATCGCAGTAAATTCAACATTGTGACCCTGCACGGTGATATTAAAAATGACTCGGGTGAGCATTCGCTTGACCGAAAAGCATTGGCCGACAAGGGTATAGATTATCTTGCGTTAGGCCATTTTCATTCGTTTGAAACGGGTGAGCTGGGCAAAAACGGAATGTGGTGTTATTGCGGCTGTCTTGAGGGTCGAGGCTTTGACGAGCACGGCGACAAGGGCTTTGTGCTGTTGGACATTGCCGATGACAAAACCTTTAAGGCCGAGTTTGTCAAAAATTCACGCCGTGATATCGTCAAGGTGGAATGCGACCTTTCGGGCATTGCCGACACCTCGGTGATGCTGGGACTTATCGACCGTGCCGTTGAAGGTGTAAGTGAGGATGCAATGGTCAAGGTCGAGCTTTGCGGAAGACTGCCGCAAAACGCACGTAAGGACGTTGATCTGTTCAAAAAGCACCTCGATGAGCGCTTCTGGTTTGTGAAGATCAAGGATCTTACGGGAATCGAGCTCAAGCCCGAGGATTATGTAAACGACATTTCGCTGAAAGGTGAATTCATCCGCAAGGTCATGGCAGAAAATCTGCCGCAGGAGCTGCGCGACCGTGTTATAGAATGCGGTCTGGCGGCCTTGAGCGGTCAGGAGGTGCAGTAATGAGGCTTTTAAAATGCAACGTGCAGAATTTCGGAACGCTTCATGAAGCAAAATTCGATTTCAGCGACGGTCTGACCGTTATAAAGGAAGAAAACGGCTTTGGAAAATCCACGCTGGCGATGTTTTTGAAGGCTATGCTTTACGGCCTGCCGCAGACCACCAAGCGCAGTATCGACGAAAACGACCGCAAAAAGTTTTTACCGTGGCAGGGCGGAACCTTTGGAGGCTCGCTGGAGTTTGAGGCTAACGGTAAGCAATACCGTGTGGAGCGCACCTTTTCCGCACGTGAAAAGGACGACACCTTCCGTCTTATTGATGTTGTGAGCGGCAATGAGAGCCGTGATTTTTCAAGCAACCTTGGCGTGGAGCTGTTTGGTGTTGATGCCGAAAGCTTCCAAAGAAGCGTGTTTGTGCCGCAGGTCGAAATGTCGACCGAAATGAACAACGATATGCAGACCAAGCTGACCGGTCTGCTTGAAAGCAGCGATGACCTCGGTAATTATGATGATGCTGTAGATGTGCTGGAAAAGCGTATGAAGTTTTACAGCATTTCCAACGGTAAAAAGGGCGAGATCGCCGATATTACCCGTGCTATCGAGGAGACCGAAGCCAAGCTCAATGATGCCGTTGCCGCAGATGTGTCGTTCAGGTCGCTAAACGCCGACCTGAATGATCTCAAGGCACAGGCGGAGGAGCTCAACAAGAAAAAGGCCGACCTCAGAGTCAAGATCACTGCGGCTTCGGATGCCGCCGCCTTGGCCGAGCAGGCCAAAAAGAGAGCCGAGCTCCGTGAAACGGTGAGATCGGCAGGGGAGAAGCTTTCGGAGATAGGCAAACGGTACCCCACCGGTATGCCGACCGAGCAGGAGCTCCAAAGGGTGACCGAAAAATTAAACGAGCTGAAGTCGGTCGATGCACGGCTTTCGACCTATACGTCGGACAATGCCGACCGAAACGAGCTTCAAAAGCTGAACGAGTTTTTCTCCAAAGGAGTGCCCACAGAGGGTGAGCTTTCCGAGATAAAGGCTTCGGCAGCGAGACTTGCACAGCTTAAGATCAAAGCCGAGGCTATAAAGCCTGCTCTTAATGAGGCTGAAGAAAAACCGACCGAGAGCAACGGCAGATCTTCAAAATGGTTGCTTATTGCGGCCGTTTTGGTGCTGGCTGTCGGTGCGGCGGCTCTTATCTGGCAGACCGCCGTCGGAATTGCACTTCTGGTGCTCGGGCTTGTAGGCCTCGGAGCCGCAGGCTTTATATACCTTAAAAATATGATAGCTTCGGGTCAGAAACCGTCCGATAATACCGATACGAAAAAGGAATATGAATCGCTGGTTGCCGAAGCCGAGGGCTTGGCCGTGTTGGTGGGCGATTTCACTAAAAGATTTATGCCCGAGGAAGCGCCCGAAGCGGCGTTGGAGACGGTGTCGCAGGCATTGCGTGACCTCAACCGTGTCAAGACGGCCGTTGCAACGCTGGATGAAAAGATAACCGAAGCAAGGGAGCAAAAGGGCGAGCTTTTGGCCGACTTGGGTGCATTTTTTGCAGCCTTCGGCGTGGGACTTGAGGGCGAATACGCCGACCGACTTGTGCAGATACGCCGTGATTCGGATGAAACGGGACGCCTTAACGAAACGCTTGAATCGGCCAAGCAAAAGCTCAAGGAAATACCCGAGGCTCCCGAAAAAGAAATGGATGCCGAGCCGCTGGACCGTGATGCTCTTCTGGCCGAGGAAAGGGAAGTGCAGAATGAGCTTGACACAGTTCAGGCAAAGATCGTCGAGCTCGAAAAAGCGACCGAGCGACTTTTGGGCTTGTCGCAAGAGCGCACCTCTTTAGAGGAACAGCTTGACGGACTGCGTGACCGCCACATTGAGGCAACACAGCGTTACGAGGTGCTGACCACTACTCTCAAGCTGCTCGAAGCTGCCAAGACCGACCTTTCCTTGAGGTATCTTGACCGTGTGACGGGTAATTTCAAAAAGTATCTCACAACGCTCCAGATGGACTCGGAGGATTGCTTGGTCGACACCGAGCTTCACGTTCAGCTTGACCGTGGCGGCAAGGCAAGGGAGCGCAATTATTTCAGCCGAGGTATGCGCGATGTTATCGATATTGCAATGCGACTTTCCTTGGGAGATGCGCTGTTTGAAAGCGGAGAAGCGGTGCTTATTCTGGACGATCCGTTTGTCAATCTTGATGACGACCGCTTGAAAAAGGCAATGGAGCTGCTCAAAAAGTTGGCCGAGGACCGACAGATAATCTACCTCACCTGCCACAGCAGCCGATGCTGACAATAACCGTTATTACGGATCAAAATTTAAAAGATCAGGTTTTACATTTTGTAAAACTTGGTCTTTTATTTTTTATTTTGTTTAATCTTTCGTCAAAGGTACATAATAACCTTGTTACCAAAATTTTAAGGAGTGTTTTTATGAAAAGATTTTTATGCTTACTGCTGGCGGCGGCGCTGTGTCTGTCGTTTGTTGCCTGCGGCAAAAAGAATTCCAAGAATAACGGCGAAATATCGGTGTTCTACTTTACCTACAGCGATGCCTATATTTCAAGTGTGCGTACGGCTCTGGACAAAGCGTTGAAGAATGCAGGGCTGAAGTTCAACGACTACGACGCCAACGGAAACCAGTCGTCACAGACCGAGCAGATAGATGTTGCTATTTCAAAGGGCTCGCAGGCGCTGGTGGTCAATGTTGTTGACACCGGTTCGGATGATGCGGCGCTCAATATCATCGACAAGGCACGTGCCGCCAACATCCCTGTAATATTTTTCAACCGCTCGGTCGAGGAATCGGTGGTCAAATCCTACGACAAGTGTGTGTTTGTCGGAACCGATTACGAAATGGCAGGGCATATGCAGGGGCAGGTCATCGGTGATTACCTTGTGAAGAATTTTGATACCGTTGATCTGAACAAGGACGGTAAAATAAGCTACGTCATGTTCAAGGGTCAGGAGGGCAATATGGAGGCCATCGCCAGAACCCGATTTGCCGTTGAGGATGCCGATAAAATTTTAACCGAGGCAGGCAAACCGAAGCTGCAGTTTTACGATGCCGCAAATGCCAACAAATACCTTGTTGACCAGGACGGTCTGTGGTCATCGGCGGCGGCCAACAATTATATGGGAACCATTCTGGCCAAATACAGCGAGTCCAATAAAAACATGGTCGAGCTGGTCATTGCCAATAACGACGAAATGGCTATGGGTGCCGTTTCGGCCTTGCAGGGAGCAGGCTACAACAAGCAGGGCGGCAAGGTGATACCCGTTTTCGGTGTCGATGCGACCCCTGCCGCACAGACCGCCATTGCCAACGGTTCGATGATCGGTACCATCAAGCAGGATGCCGAGGGTATGGCCAAGGTCATTGCCTCAATAGTTGATAATTTCAGAAACGACCGCAAGCCGTTTGACGGTATCGAGGAGAGTACAACGGTGGGTGGCTGGCGTGTCAACATCCCGTATTCGGCCTACACGAAAGAGTGACAAATAATGCTTCAAGAAAAAAGCGCTCCACCGTTACTGAAAATGGTGGAGATCGAAAAGAATTTCCCGGGCGTAAGGGCGTTGGACAAGGTGTCGCTGACCGTGGAAAGCGGCACCGTGCACGCACTTATGGGTGAAAACGGAGCAGGCAAGTCCACGCTCATGAAGTGCCTTTTCGGCGTTTACAAAAAGGACGGCGGACGGGTCTTGCTCGAAGGCAAAGAGGTCTCCTTCAAAAACTCCAAGGAGGCGCTCGAAAACGGTGTTGCAATGGTGCATCAGGAACTGAACCAGGCGCTGAAATTGACCGTTATGGACAATATGTGGCTGGGACGTTTCCCGTATGTATCAAAGCTTTTGCCGTTGACTTCGGAGCGCAAGATGTATACCGCCACCAAAAAGATATTTGACGAACTGGGAATAACGGTCGACCCGAAGGTGAAAATGAGTACGCTTTCGGTATCGCAACGGCAGATGGTCGAGATAGCCAAAGCGGTGTCGTATAACTCAAAGGTCATCGTTTTTGACGAGCCGACCTCGTCGCTCAATGACCGAGAAGCCGAGGTGCTTTTCCGCATTATCGATATGCTCAAAAACAGGGGCTGCGGCATCATCTACATCTCGCACAAGATGGAGGAGATACTGCGGATCTCGGATTTTGTTACCGTTATGCGTGACGGTACATGGGTGGCGACCAAGCCTGCAAAAGAGCTTTCGATGGATGAGATAATCCGACTTATGGTCGGTCGTGAGCTGACCCAACGCTACCCTCATAAGGAACACAAAATAGGTGATATATTGCTCACGGTCGAGGGGCTTTCAAGCACTTATAATCATTTGAACGACGTTTCATTTGAGGTGAAGCGTGGTGAGATAGTCGGCATTGCAGGGCTTGACGGCTCGGGTCGAACCGAGCTGTTGGAAAATCTGTTTGGTCTGTCAACAAGGAAAAGCGGAAATATCACCTTGAACGGCAGGCTTATCCGCAACCGCAATCCGAGAGAGGCCATCAAAAACGGCTTTGCTTTACTCACCGAGGAACGTCGAGCTACCGGCATCTTCGGAATATTGAATATCCGTGAAAACACGGTGGTATCAAGTCTTAAAAAGCACCTTTTCGGGTTTCTTTTTTCAAAACGCAAAGCCCGTCACAGCACCGAAAACTGTATACGCTCGTTAAGGGTCAAGACCCCCTCGCAGGAGACCAAGATCCGAAGCCTTTCGGGCGGAAATCAGCAAAAGGTTATTTTGGGACGGTGGCTTTTGACCAGACCGCAGGTGCTTTTGCTCGACGAGCCGACCCGTGGTATCGATGTCGGTGCAAAATACGAGATATATCAGCTTATTTTAAACCTTGCCGCCGAGGGCAAGGCGGTTTTGATGGTTTCGTCCGAGATGCCCGAGCTTTTAGGGCTTTCGGACAGAATATTGGTGATGTCGGGCGGCCGACTTGCAGGTGAGGTCGTAACGGCCGAAACCTCGCAGGAGGAAATAATGACGCTGGCCACCAAATTTGTGTAAGGAGCGACCCCATGGGTGAAAATAAATCTTTAAACGGCGGGCTTTGGAGCCGCTTTGCCGAGTTCAAACGGCTGTCGGGCAAGGACAAGCGGCGAATGGTGTCCGACCTTATTTTTAACAATGCGATGTTCATAATCATCGCCGTGGCGATAGTCTTTATCGCCGTTCGTGTGCCGGAATTTCTGTCGCTGTCGTCCATCGTCAACATCGTGTCACTGACAGCGGCACGTCTGCCCATAGCTTTGGGTGTCGGCGGTGCGATAGTCTTAAGCGGTACCGATATTTCGGCAGGACGCGTGGTCGGTCTTACAGCCTGCATAGCGGCATCGCTTTTGCAGGTGACCAACTACCCCAAAAAGATGTTTCCCGACCTTCCAACAATGCCTTTGATAGTGGTTTTGCTGGCGGTGCTGGCGGTCGGTGCTGTGATCGGTCTTATCAACGGTTTTTTTGTGGCAAAATTCAAGCTGCATCCGTTTATCGTTACGCTTTCGACACAACTTATCGTGTTCGGCTCGGTGCTGATGTACCTGATGATAGGCAACAACAACGGTCAGACCTTGTCGGGACTTGACCCGAGCTACACCGATTTTGTCCGTGGTACGCTGTTCCGTATAGGCGGTGTTGCCGTGCCGAGGTACGTCTTATATTCGGCAATACTGACCGTGATAATGTGGTTTGTTTGGAACAAAACGACCTTCGGCAAAAATATGTTTGCGGTCGGTTCAAACGAAGAGGCTGCCAACGTTTCGGGTGTCAATGTTTTCAGAACGATAGTGCTGGTATTTGTGCTGGCAGGCGTGATGTATGCCATAACCGGATTTATCGAGGGCGGACGAATTGCCTCCTGCTCGGCCAATACGGGTTTGAACTACGAGGGCGACGCCATTGCGGCCTGTGTTATCGGCGGCGTTTCGTTTGTCGGCGGCACGGGTAAGATAGGTGGCATTGTTACAGGTGTTTTCCTTTTGCAGTTGATATTCGTCGGCCTCAATTTCCTTTCGGTCTCGGCTAATATGCTGTATATCATCAAGGGTCTTATCATTCTCACGGCCTGCGCCATTGATATGAGAAAATACCTTGCGAGGAAGTAAAAATGGAAAACAAGGACAACAAAACAGCCAAAAGCGGCGGACTTTATGAGAAGATAAATATGACCGTAAAAACCGCCGACATCATAATCACGGTGCTGATTCTGGCACTTGTGGTGACGGTGATTATTGCTTTGAATATGTAAATTTAGACGGGCAGGATTTGTTTCTTGCCCGACTTTTTTGTTTGACATACGCTGTGTATGGGATTATAATAAGCATATTACTAAAGCTTAAGGAGAATGATATGAAAACTACCTTGCTTAAACTTTTATCTGTCTTAATGTGCGTGGCACTTGTGCTTTCCCTTGCGGCTTGCTCGTCGGATGACACCGAGAGTGCACCCACGCATGACCCTAACGCCAACAACGTTGACCTTGCGGGTCTTAACGTCGAGTTCAAATACTCCAAGGATTGCTCTTCCTGGAATGCTGTTGAGGCTTCAAGCGAGCTTTTCCGTGCCGACGGTGTTTACAACGCCAACGACACCGAGGTGGTATATCTCCACTTCAAAAACCACGAAGCCAATCCCACCTCCTACAAGGTGACCTTCCGTGTTATCGAGGGTGACGCCAAGGATGCCACAGTCGGTGTTGCCGACGATGTGCGTGCGGCCTTTGCCGATGCCGCCGAGGCAACCGCTGCCGTCGAGGGTAATACATATAAGCTTTCCGACTATGTTTACTCCTACACGATGGAGGCCGACAGCACCAGAACGGTTGCCGTTGTTATCAGTACTGTCTCCGCCGCACAGATGAAGCTTCGTGTGGACTATGTTGCTATCGCTCACGGTGCCGAAAGTGCCAACACGATGCAGTCACAGAACGGTGTGAACGCCGTCAACGCCAACTGCCATACCGTTGTTCGTGATGCCGCCGTCGTGACCTCGCTTTTCAATGCCGACAGCTCGTTTAAGGTCACCTTTGCTGCCAACGCTTTGAAGCAGGGCTCGGTCGTTTCGGCCGTTGTCAAGCCGAGCAATGTGGCCGAAGGCTCGGTCGATTATGACATCACCATCACCGTGGACGGTAAGATTTACGACGGTGATGCTACCGTAAGCCTTCTTGCAGGCTACGGTCTTACGGGTGTTGAGGTGCAAAAGGACGGTGCCAAGATTGAAAGCACCTATGATATGTACACAGGCCTTGCGGTGTTTACCGCCAAAAGCGGAAAATACACCGTGAAATACTCCGGCAAAACCGATATAAAGGGTGTTATCGTTCAGGGTGCCGATGAACCGTTCAATAACTTCAAGGATGCCGTAAAGTATGCCGCAGATAACTGTGACGGGGTCGTCAACATCATCATCTTCGGCCGTGCCGAATACACCGTCGCAACCGGTGAAAAGGTCTCGTTTGTCGGTGCAAACGAAAGCATCAAAAATGTCAATGTTGTCGGCGGAAATGATACTGCCGAGATATTCATAACCAAGGATTCGGGCTCGGTTCCCAGCCTGCCTTATGCCGGTGAGGATGTGTATATCAGCTACTCCAACATCATCTTCCAGAGCGAAAACGAGCAGCAGGAGGGCGGCGAATACTCGCACCACTTTGACTACCGCGGAGATGCAGACATCAGTTTCAGAAACTGTACCTTCTTAAAGGCGCTCGCCACCCGCGGCCCCAAGTCCAGCGTTGTTGTTGATAACTGCGTGTTCAAGTGTCAGACCGTCAACGATACCCTCAAGGGTTACTGCTATTACTCCATTCAGAAGATCGGTATGTACCCCATAACCGTTGAGTTTACCAACAATACCGTCACCGAAAACTGGGGCGGTATCAACCTTGATTGGTCGGATGCCGATTTTATCGTTTCGGGCAACACCTTTGCCAACATCACCTGCTCAAAGCCGCCTATTCAGCTGTCGCACGCCAACACCATGCTGATCGAGGACAACACCTTCACCAACATAAAGGATGAAAACGTATTCCGCTTCTACAGCGGCTACGGTGCCAAGAGCACCAAGATAATCAACAACACCATTGATGCCGATTATCTTTTCCAGTCGGATAAGGCGGGTGCAATAAACAGCCTTAAGGAATTTATATTTGAGGACAATACAATTTCCAAGACCACAAGCCTTACCATGGGTCACGAGGCCAACGGCCCTGCCGATGCCATCAGCCCTCATAACTATATAGTAGATACCACCGCCAACACAATAAAATAAAGTAAATCAAAACTCCGCCGATGTAACTTCGGCGGAGTTTTTGTGATTTTCAGATCATTTATAATCTTTGAGGTATTCCTTGTTGACCTCAAACAGCTCGTCGCACATCTGACGGATCTCCTCAAGTGAGCAGACGGCGGAGGACAGCGGATCGAGGTAAACGGCTTGGTATACCATATCTTTGTTTTTGGTCATAGCGGCTTCAACAACCATGGTTTCTATCTGTGCGGTGGTGCCGATAAAGGTTGCAAGATGGCGGGGCAGTTCAGGTACAACGGTGGGCTTAAATCCCATTCTGTCAACAACGACAGGAACCTCAACACAGCAGTCCTTGGGCAGATTGGGGATAGAACCGTGGTTTATGACGTTACCGTTAAAGATAAACGGCTTGCCGTCACCCAAACGAGCGTTGAATATCTCACCGGCGTACTCGTAGCTCTTTTCCTTGTTGAACGGCTTTTCGAGCCACTCCTCATATTGCTTCACGCCGTCGGCCTTGCGCTTTAAGCGAAGGTCAAGAGAGAATCGGTGCAGACCCGGGTTCCAGTTAGTACCGTGGGTGCAGTATTTTTCGATAAGGTCGGGGCGTTTTCTGAACCACTGATTGTATTCGGAGGCGTGTCCGCTTGATTCGGTGACATAGTAGCCCAATTTCAGGAACATCTCGTTTCTGACCTGCTCACGGTTATAGATCTCTTCGTTTTCGGTTATGAGCTTGCGAAGACGGGGGTAAAGATCCTCACCGTTATGCTCTAACTTAGTATAGAACGAAATATGGTTGATACCCTCGCAGGTGTAGACTATTTCCTCGTGGGGGATGTCAAGCCATTGTGCCAGCATACGGATGGTGCCTTGAACGCTGTGGCACAGACCCATGACCTCAACGTTGGTGTACTTGTGCATTGCACAGCAAAGCATAGGCATGGGGTTGGTGTAGTTGAGCATAACAGCCTTGGGGCAGTATTTTTCCATATCCTTGCAGATGTCAAGCATCAGCGGAATGTTGCGCAACGCACGGAAGATACCTGCAACGTTGCGGGTGTCACCGACATTGACGTCGATACCGTATTTCATAGGAATCTCGATCTCGTGACGCCATACATCAACGTCACCGTTGAAAACGGTAACCAAAACGCCATCGGCATCCTTTAAAGCCTCGACACGGTCGGTGGTGGAGATAATGACACACTCGGGACAGTCCATTTCTTTGACGGTACGTTCAACAACCTTGGTAATCATTTTAAGATGTTCCTCGTTGATATCCATCAAACGAATTTCGCATGGGCGGAAAGCGTCAAAGTGCAAAAGGTCCTTGACGCAGGTGGATGTGAATTGCAGACTGCCTGCACCGATAAAAGCAAATTTTTTCATAAAACCGTTCCTTTCAGAAGCTATTGTTTGAGGCTACTATACCACTCGAAGCCTTAAAAGTGAATAGTCACAACGGCTAAAATATGGACAAAACGGCTAAATGTATTGATTTATTTGGTGGCGTGTGGTAACATTGGTGTAAAGGAGGTGTTTTTATGATATCTGTTTTTGACGGACGATACCGTGATCTTACAAATTTCACATCGGATGAATATCTGCATATCAACAGCTGCGGTATAAGCTATATGAGATATACCGAAAAGCCCCGAACTACAAAGTTTTACCGCCCCGACGGCCGTGTGGACTACCATTTTTTGCTGGTTACAAGCGGCAGTCTTATCGCCGAAATAGATGGCAAGGAATATCATCTGAAGGTGGGTGACGGACTGTTTTACCGCCCGAACGACACCCAATGCTATACCGTTTCGGTTGATGAAAACCAACCTTATGAGGAGCATTTGTATGTTCATTTTTGCGGAACGGTTGCCGACGAGGTTTTGAAAAAAGCGGGTTTTGAACACTCTGCGGCGATTTTCAACACCACAGGCGAAGTCAAACGCATTTTTGAGGCACTTATCAGGTGTTACCGACGTGGCGATGAAATGACCGCTATAGGCAATCTCCTGCGGTTGATTGCCCTTTTATCACCCCGAACCAAATCACATCAAAACATTGGTGCAAGGCTTATTCTTGCCGAGGCCGAGTTTATCAGCTCGCATTATTCGGAGGAGATAGATCTGAATGCCTGCGCCGAGCGTTGCGGCTTCAGCCGAAGCCGTTTTACCCACCTTTTTACCGAAATTCTGGGCGTTTCACCCTACCGATACCAGCAAAAATTTCGCTTGGAGCAGGCGTGTGAGCTGCTCTGCTCGTCAACGCTCCCTATTTCCGAGGTTGCTGAAAGTGTAGGCTTTGAGGATGCGCTTTATTTCAGCCGACTTTTCAAAAAACGCTTCGGCGTTACGCCGTCGGAATACCGTTCGGGCAAGAAGTAAGACAAAGAATTACTGAAAAAGGACATAATGAAAATAATGATGTCCTTATGGTTGATTGAAGCTGGCATTATATAATGATATAATAATGTTACCAAACCCAATGAGGTGAGATAATGAACATCGAAAAGATCGGAGAACCTAAAGTTATAATAAGCAATTCCGACAGCTATCACAATTATTTTGCTTGGCCTACCGTGGCTCGGCTTCAAAACGGCAAGATAGCCGTTGTGGCATCGGGCTTCAGACTAAAGCACGTGTGCCCGTTCGGCAAGGCGGTTATTTCTTATTCCGAAAACGAGGGCGAGACCTATACCGCACCTGCGCCCATAATCGACACACCGCTTGATGACCGTGACGCAGGTATTCTTGCGTTCGGTGAAAGCAACGTGCTTGTGACCTCGTTCAATAACAAGGTCGAGTTTCAGATGAGCGAAAAGGACAACGTCAAATACGGCGGCGATGCTCACGGCTATAAAGAAGCATACCTTAACAGCGTTGACAAGACGGCCGAAGAAAAATATCTCGGCGCTGTGTTTAAAATCAGCAACGACTGCGGTGTGACCTTTGGCCCCATACACAAAAGCCCCGTGACCTCACCGCACGGCCCTTTAAAGACCCGTGACGGACGTGTCATTTGGGTCGGCACCAACTTTTCAGACCGCAGTAAGGGTGTTGAGGCTCACGAGATAAAGCCCGACGGCAGTACGGAGTATTTAGGCTCGGTGCCTAACTGCGTTTTTGACGACAAATGGGTAATGTCCTGCGAGCCGTATGCAATTGAACTTCCGGACGGCACACTTTTGTGTCAGATCCGTGTCGGACGTTACGGTGCCGATATGGTGCTTACGACCTATCAATCGGTGTCAAATGACGGCGGTAAAACGTGGTCAACCCCCGAGCGTTTGCTTTCCAAAAACGGCGGCGCAACGGCACATATCATCCGTCATTCCTCGGGAGTGCTGATAAGCGCCTACGAAAAGCGCCGTGACCCCGATGATGAAAGCACACCTTACGGTATAAAGATAATGTTAAGCTATGACAACGGCAAAACGTGGGACACCGAAAATTGGCTTTATTCCACCTTTGTTTCGACCGACCTTGGCTATCCTGCCACGGTCGAGTTAAAGGACGGAAGCCTTTTGACCGTTTTTTATGCACACGAAACCGCCGACGGCCCTGCGGTCATCTGGCAACAGAAATGGAGACTTATAAAATGATAAAGAAGTTTGAAGGCATTTTGCCTGCCCTTGTAACGCCGCTTGAAAACGACAACGTCACGGTCAAGAAGGATGCCGTAAAAGAACTGGTCGATATGCACCTTGATCAGGGTGCCAACGGCTTTTACATAATCGGCGGCACAGGGGAGAGCATTGTTTTAAACCGTGAACAGCGTGAAGCAATGTGCGAATACTGCGTTGAGGCGGTGGACGGCAGAAAACCTATCATCAACCATATTGCCGCCGTTAATATGCCCGAGGCTATCGAGCTTGCCAAGCACGCCGAAAAGGTGGGTTGTGACGCCATAGCGGCCATTCCTCCCGTGTTCTTTAAATATTCTGAGGATGACCTTTTCAACTACTACAAAAAATTAGCCGACAGCGTTTCCATCCCTGTTATGATCTATTATCATCCTGCCGCACAAAGCAGTATGACGGCCGATCTGATAGCACGTATCTATGAGATCGACAACGTAACGGGTGTAAAATGGAGCTCCAACAACTACTATGAGATGATGAAGCTCAAGGACAAGACCCACGGTGAGATGAACATCATCAACGGCCCCGACGAGTTGTTGGTTTCGGGTCTTGCGGCAGGTGCCGATGCAGGTATCGGCTCGACCTACAACATAATGCTGCCCGAGTTTGTCAAGATCTACAACTGCTACAAAAACGGCAATATGACCGAGGCTTTGGCCACACAGATCAAGGTCAACCGTGTTATCGACCTTCTTATAAAGAATATGCTTATTCCGTCGGTGAAATATGCCGTAGGACTTATGGGAATCGACGTCGGCAATGCGACCTTCCCGATGAAGCAAAACGAGCTTGGTGCCAACACCGCCTTCGAGCAGGCGCTTTATGACCTCGGCTGGACACCCGACGGAAGGGTCTTGTAAATGGAAAAGACAGTTGCTCAAGTGTTGGGCATTTTGGTGGCGGTCATCTGCATCGTCAGCGCACAATTCAAGCACAAATGGCAGATGCTGTTGGGCAGTATGCTTGCCAACCTTTTGAACGGACTTTCGTTCTTCTTTTTGGGCGGTGCTTTAAGCGCCGCAATCCTTTGCTGGATAGCGGTGTTTCAAACCATCCTGTTTTCCTACAAGGCGTATCACGACAAGCCTATAACGGTAATTGAGAAGATAATATTCCTTGTTGCCTTTGCGGCTGTGGGAATTTTTAACACCAAAACGTTTATTGATGTGTTGCCGGCGATAGGCGGCATACTGTTTGTGCTGGGAACCTTTTGCAAAAAGGAACAGCATATGCGTATGGTGAATGTGGCCAGCAACTGTGTGTGGATATCGTACGAGATCATTGTGACATCAACCGCCATAATTGCACAGGTGCTGTCACTTTCGTCAAACGTTATAGCGCTGTACCGTTACAGAAAGAAACCCGATAATAATACTAAACCGGAAGGATAAGAAATATGAAAAAACATTTAGCGTTTTTGCTTTGTGTTGTATTTGCGCTCGGTCTGTTTGCCGGCTGTGGCGGTGACGGTACCGCATCGGGCACAGATTCGGACAAAACCGTGTCGGTCTCGGATGATATATTCTCAAAAGAGACCGTGACCTTTACCGAAAACGGCGGTTCAAAATACCGCATCGTCCGTCCTGATGCCGAGGCTACCAACGCAGGCGCACAGTATATCTTCAAGCAGTTGAAGAAGATCACCGGCTCAAACGTCCGCACCGTTTCCGATAAGGAAAACGGCACCGATATGTATGAGATAATCGTCGGCAACTGTGAACGTGAGGAGACACGTCTTGCTAAGGCCTATTTGGAGCAGAATGTGGCAGGTCGCTACAACGACTTTATCGTATGCACCATTGGCAAAAAGATAGTGGTCTACGGACAGAGTATCGAAGCCAATACCGAGGCGGCCAAGTACTTGATCGAAAATTATGCCAAAAAGGGCACCGTTGAGGGTGGTATACTTTACACCCACGCCGAAACGGGTGACTTTGAAAGCATTACCGTAAACGGTGTTGAGGTCGGAAAGTTCGAGCTTGTACGTACCCACACCAATTTTTCTTATCTCACCGAGCTTGAGGTGCAAAAGCTGGTTGAAAGCGTGCTTTCAAAGACCGGCTTTAAGATGGATGTTCTGCACGACACCAAGACTGCCGACCGTCCTGCACAGTATGAGGTCATCATCGGTGACACCACCCGTGAGGGCGTTGAAAAGATAACCGATTACGATACCTATAAGATAACCGTTAAGGGAACAAGGGTCTACATCAACGGCGGAAGCCCCCACGCCTTAGCCTTGGGTGTTTCTGAGTTTAACAAGATGCTCAAAGGTCAGCTTACCGATGCTTCGTCGGTGACGGGTTCTTACAAGGAGACCGTTAAGACCTATGATGCCGCAACCACCCTTAAAAAGACCTGGGGCGACGATTTTGACGGTGACAGCCTTGACACCAAGATCTGGCTACAGCCTGCTGATATGTCGGAGCAGGGCTTGAACGGCAAGACCGCCATCCGTTCCACCGACCCCAATGACGTATACGTAAAGGACGGCAAATTCCATATTTGCGCCCGCCAGGATGACAATTATTACTACGGCGGCTATATCACGACCAAGGAGCATCTCAACTATAAGTACGGCTATGCCGAGATAAGTGCCAAGATACCTCACGGTGTCGGATTCTGGACAGCCTTCTGGACGGCCACGACCGACTTTGCAAGCTCTATGGATCCCAAGTCTCCGTTGCTGCTCCGCCCCGAGGTCGATATTATGGAATGCTTCGGCAACTCGGTGTCATATGCCGCCAATATGCACCGTTGGCCCTCACGTGAGGGCTCGGCCTCAGGCTACAAGCACACATCTCTTGACACAAGTCCGTCGATCATCAATGATAAGAAGTTCACGGTTGCGGACGAGGGTGCTGTGCTGGGTCATGATTTCCACACCTACGGCTTGTGGTGGGATACCGAAAAGATGGAATTTACCTGCGACGGTGAGGTATTCTTCACCGAGTTCATCAACGATGACGAGGGCGACATCGAATGCTTCAACCACTCGATGTATCTCATCCTCAGCGTGTCGGTCGGCGGTGCAAACGATACTGCCGGCACCATAACCGACAATCCTGATGATTGGGCAAACACCAATAAGTTTATTGTTGACTATCTTAACATCTATCAGTACGACGACGGCCTTTCGCAGTTGACCTATTCCGAACTGCCCATCCCTGCACCGTACTAAACCTACAAAAAGCCAAAAGCCTTGTGATCAATTCACAAGGCTTTTTGTGATATTGGCATTTTGCGGCTTAAGACCATGCGGGCGGCCAATGGCCACCCCTACGAAAAGGTTGGCGTTTTGTAGGGTCGCTTCACGAAGCGGCCGTTGAGACAAATATAATTTGTGGTCGAAAATACACGCGTTCACTACATCTTGTGGGGCAAAAAATTGTTTAAATTTTCCGAACAAATGTTCTTTACTTTTGCGAAAAATTGCGTTATAATACAGAACAGATGTTCGATTTTTAACGTAAAAATTTGCTCTCAAAGGTGGGTGAACGGCTTGGTTCGGGAGATCTTGCATTGCGACCTCAACAATTTTTATGCCACGGTGGCCTGCCGTGATGACCCTTCTTTAAGGGGCAAGGCGGTGGCGGTCGGCGGCAGTAAAGAAGAGCGCCACGGTATAATTTTGGCCAAAAACGAGATCGCCAAGCAGTTTGGTGTGTCAACGGGGGAGGCCATCTGGCAGGCACAGCAAAAGTGTCCGTCCTTGATAGTCGTTCCGCCCGATTTCAAGCGTTACACCTATTTTTCACAGCAGGTCAGAAGGATATACGAGCGCTACACCGACCTTGTTGAGCCGTTTGGTATCGACGAATGCTGGCTGGATGTTACGGGTAGCCGTCGGCTTTTCGGTGATGGGGTCACCATTGCCGACCGCATCCGCCAAGAGATAACCGCCGAGCAGGGGCTCACGGCCTCGGTCGGGGTCAGCTTCAACAAAATTTTTGCAAAATTAGGCTCCGACCTCAAAAAGCCCAACGCCACCAACGTTATTCCGTACGACCGTTTTCGTGAGATAGTCTGGCCTTTAGAGGTAAACCGCCTCTTGGGTGTCGGCCCTGCAACCGAGCGCAAGCTGCACTCCCTGGCCATTTTCACGGTGGGCGATCTTGCCAACGCCGACTTTGAGGCGGTGCGGTTGCGTCTCGGTAAAAACGGTGAGCTTTTGCACCGCTTTGCTAACGGTGAGGAAAATTCCGCCGTTCTAAAAACCGATTTCAAATACCGTCCGCAGAGCATCGGCCGCTCGGTGACCTGCCCAAAAGACCTTCTGAATTTTGACGAGGTCTACCGTGTGTTTCTCCGTCTTTCGGAGGAGGTCGCACGGGAACTGCGCCGTGAGGATATGGAGGCGCATTCCATCGCCGTCCACATAAGGGACAACCGCCTTCAGGTGCGTGAGTTTATGACGGGGGTCGATTTCCCTGTGCAATCAGCCAAGGTGCTGGCCGACGAGGGCATAAAGCTGCTCAAACGCAGCTACGGGTTTGAGTATCCGTTACGGTCGGTCGGCATCAGGGCGATAAATTTAAGGGACTACAGTCCTGAATTTCAGCTTTCCTTTTTTGATGACCGAATGAGGCTGATAAAGCAGGATATGCTGGAGCGAAGTATGGACAAGGTGCGTGACCGCTACGGTGACGGGGCGGTGGTAAGAGCATCATTGCTGAACGATTTTAAAGCCTTCCGTGACCAGTCACCGTCCACCTTGGGGCGCACAAGGCTGTCGCTGTGAATACAAAAAGAGATCGTCTCATTAAGAATATAAACCGCATAAATATCCAACGCGATCGTAGGGGCTTTACTGTTCGCCCACCATAAGCCGGCTTTGCGGAGGGGATAAATCCAATCTCTACAAAAGATCAGTTTTCTGCATCGTAGGGGAAGGCCTCTGTGCCTTCCCGAAGGGTTTACAAGGACTTTCGGGAGCACACATAGGTGCTCCCCTACAAAATGATTCGAAGTGCCGGTGTAGGGCAGGGATTTATCCCTGCCGCAGTAAGAAGGCTTGCGGAATCCCTCCGTCTTTTTGCTTCGCAAAAATCCACCTCCCTTTAGACAAGGGAGGCCGAAGCAAATTACCTACGATCAGCCATGAGCCTCAAAGCATAAACCAACAACCGTCCTTCGAAAGCTCCGAAGGACGGTTGTTGGTTTATGCTTTATTTATATTTTAAAAGTGCGTTATCAGAGGGTGTTCTGCGATTTGCCTACAACAAACGGGATCTTACCGACTATGTATGCTCCTATTGCAGTCAGGATTATTTCGGGGATCATATAAAGGCCGTTGTAGATGACCGAATAGAAGGTAGCAAGTCCGAAGCCCGAGTACTCGGCAAGTACAGAGGCGCCAAAATCGCCGCCCATAACATCGGTAAACCACCACTCGGCCCAGGAACCGAAGAAAATGGCACCCGAAAGGATGTGGCAAAGATATCTTACCGATAGCGCTACGATCGAGCCAAGGCAAAGGGCAGTCGATGCATTAGCCTTCTTGCGGAACAGTCCGCCGAGACACATAGCAGTATATGCAAGTATGTAGTCCACAAAACAGATGATAATAGCCTTCCACCAGATCTGCTGGTCGTCACCGGGTAAAAAGAAAGCGCTTACGGTGCTGAAGCCAAAAAGCATCTGTAATACGGAATAGATGAACGCCGAGCCAAGACCCCATACCATACCGTAGCGGTATGCGATAATAACCATCGGGAGCATACTGAGGATGGTGATGCCGCCTCCTTGGGGAAGCTGGAACGGCTGGAACAAAGACAATACACTGGCAAGTGCTATAAATATGGCACTGAATACCAGGCGTTCAATGTTCTTCTTTTTGGTTGTGGGTTGAGGTGTTGTGTTTTCTGTCATTTTTTACTCCTTTTCTTTCAGCGGCATTCGGTGCCGCACCGTTAATGCAAAATCTCGCAGAAAAGGAAAAATAAAAAGCTCATCAAGTTTCCCTGATGAGCTGAAAATTCTAACTTCCGAAAAAATTCCTACGTCGGCATTACCCGCATCAGGTATAACGGTCAGGACGAAACACGTCCAATCTCAGCCGGGTCGATTCCCAGCACCCTTTTCTGTTCAATTTGCAATTATTATAACACAAAACGGCGATTTGTCAATATGCGCTATTGCAATTTTTCTAAAAATATTATAAACTGTAAACAGAAGAGTCAAATGGAGGGATATTATGGTCAGATGTCCGAAAAATGCCGTCAAGGGCTCGCCCGAGGCGGTGGTCTATGCCGATTTTTCCATAAGGGCGGACCGTTTTGTTTCGCAGATGCTGGCAGGCTATAAGGCCGCCGATTACCGTGATATAAAGGTCATTCACGACCCCGTGTGGGGTACCATGAAGTTTTACCCGTGGGAGCTGCAGATACTCGATTCACCGCTTATGCAAAGGCTGCGCAACGTAAATCAGCTCGGCCTTGCGGTGCTGACCTATCCTTCGGCGCACCATTCACGATTTGAGCACACCTTGGGTGTTACTGCGCTGGTCACTAAAATGGTGGACAGTATAAACGACGGCTTTCAGCCCGACGGTCAGGGTGACCGCCGCACCGTGCCGCAGAATGACCATTGGGAGCTTCGCCTTGCCGCTATTCTGCACGATGTTGGTCACAGCTTCTTTTCGCATTTGTCCGAAAGAATGTACGGTAACACCGAGGAATTTGAAAACCTTAAAGGCTCGTTTGAAATATTTTCCTCTGCCCAGCCGCACGAGATCTTGGCCTATGTTATAGTCAACACCCCGTCGTTCAAGGAATTTTTTGCGAGCTGTGTCGATTATCCCGAAAAAGTAGAGGTCGATACATTTTTTGACGACATCGGCCGAATGATCGTCGGTGCAGCGATCGACACCGTTTTTGAAGAAAACGGCACAAAGATAAAAAAACACTACCTTACCGAAATGATAAACGGACAGTTTGATGCCGATTCGCTGGATTATCTGCGACGTGACAGCTATATCACGGGTCTGTCGCTGACCTACCACATCGACCGTTTTTTGTACAAGATAAAGATAGTTGAAATACCCGAACAGGTGAACGGTGAAACGGTGGTGGCCAAGCACCTCACGGTGCCTATTTCGGGCGTTTCCACCGTTGAGGAAATGATATTCGGCAAGCAGATGTTGACCAGATATATTTACCAGCATCAAAAGGTGCTGGCGGCCGATGCGCTGGTGTACGATGTTGTGAGCGGCTTAAGGCTCAACGGCAAGCTGCAGCATCCCTGCGATTTCCTTTATTACTGCGATGATGATATTTATAAAATATACGACGAAAGCGGTGACCCGGATTTAAGGGTACCGGCCTTTAGTATGCCGATACATTCTGATTCAAGCAAAACCATTTCGGATGTTGTGCGGCAGATAAAATCAAGAACTTTGCCCAAAAAGGCGTTGGTCATAAATATGGGTAATCTTTTGGACGGTCTGACCTTGAACGAAGGCTTTGAATCGGTGAAAAATGCAATGTTCTCGGGGCATTTCCGTCAGGCCGTGCGTGACGAAGCGTGGAAAATATGCGAAAGGAACGGTCTTGACAAGCAAAAGGTCGACCTTTTTGATATTTTCTACTCGGCTCCCAAGCCGTCTACCGCCAAGAACTACACCGATGTGCGGGTTGCGACCCACGACGGCCGACTTGTTGAGCTGTCGGAGGTAGCCGACCTTAACGACTGGGCGGATGAATTTTCGGGCAGAGCGTGGAACGCCTATGTGTTCACCTCAGCCGAGCTGCTGCCGGTCGTGAGCCTGGCGGCCAAAAACGTGCTTGAAAAAAGAGGCGTCTGCTTTAATAACGACCGCATCTTCCAAAACCTCAAGCACTCCCACCTGATCGAAGAACTGAAATAGATTCGAAAGCCTTGAACACATGAAAAGTGTCCAAGGCTTTTTGTCTGATGCTTCGGTCAACTGCAGCCGTTGTTGCGGTAGGACTTTGGGGTGGTATGGGCAACCTCACGGAACACCTTGCCAAAGTAGCTGGGACTTTGAAAGCCGCACAGCTTGCCGATCTCCTCAACCGAATGAGAGGTGTTCAAAAGATACTGCTTGGCTTTGGCGATGCGTATCTTCTTCAGTCGGTCAATAACGGTACCGAAGGCAATCTGCCGATACTGTTTGCAAAGCGTGTACTTGTTAAGCTTCATCGCCTTGGCTATGTCATCCAAAGACAGATCCTCGGCAAAATGCACCTCAAGGTATCGGTCAAGCTTTTCACCGAGTGGGGTCGACGGCGCAAAATGCGATGCCAGAAAGCCGGTAATAAAGGAGTAAAGCAACGCCGAGCGTGATATGACCGTGCTGTTGCCCGTGCTGTGGCGGTACAGCTCCCCGGCGGCGCTTTGCAGTCGGTCGTTGGCGGTGAAAAAGAAGAAATCACCCACGTTGTAGCTTTGAAGCAAGGCATCAAGCCCGTAAAACGTGATCCACATACTGCCGAAAATGCCGTCCTCTGCGGCTTTGTAGGAATGGGGGACCCCTGCATTAAAATACACGCCCTCACCCTTTGAAAGCGTTGCGGTTTTGCCGTTGACGGTAAAAATGCCGGCACCCTTGGTCACCCATAAAAAATGGTGGCAACGAAAACCGTTTTTGCGCTCCATAAGCGGCTGATACGAAAACGACCCCACGCTGTCCAGCACCAGCGGCAGCCGTCCTGAATGGAAATATTCGTCTATATTGCTCTTTATCTCAAAAAACATAGCCAATATCCTTATATAAGAATGATTTGATTGACGGATTATTTTACCGTTAAGACAATTTTGTTACAGTTATTATACATCAATACCGTCTGCGTGTAAACAGTTTTTTGCTGTAAATATTTATTGCAAGCATACACGCTATATGTTATAATTGATCTGACAGGAGGTGTCGTTTATGAAAAAGATTTTGGCTATTGTTTTTTGTGTGATTTGTTTTGTCGCATTTGCGGCTTGTGGGTCGCAGGCGGATACTCCGTCCAATACCTCAAGTGTTCAAGCGCCTGCGGTTGAAAAAACCGACAACGAGCAGGTCATAAAAGCATTCGAGGGCGAGTATTCCAAAGAGAAATTTAAAGAGGCGATAGAGGTTTACAAATACCATTGCAAACCGATCGAGGTAAACGACAAATGCTCGGTCGTATTTCGGGTCGATTTTGATATTAAATATTGCAGTGCTTCGCATCACACGGTCATTGAGAGCGATCCTGACCGTGAACTTGGTTTTTACGATTCGATGATTCCGTGCACAGTCACCGACGGTGTCGTGGCAGTTTATACCGGTAATTGGTACGGTAGCGACAGTAATCAAAGTGATGTTCAAAGCTTTTTGGTCAGAGTTGCCGATGAAAGCAAGGAAAATATACAGTATTACTACTTTAGGGTCAAGTATAACGAAAAGACCGAAAGCGAAAGATCTGAACCTGTCACCGTGCCCGACGGCTTCGATTACAGTCAATGGCAGATAAGGATCAATAATAGGCTTTATAAGGCAACCGACAAGGTTGGTGATATATATAACGACTTTTATGAGTCGCTCGCAACGATAATGGGAACGGTCAAAGAGGGCACCGAACCCGGACTCAACGGCTTTACCAACTTTGGAGTGTGCGGCAATTCATATACATATAACAAAGACGGAGATGCCATCGTACTCACTCCGGATGGAGCATGGCGATTCTTTGAGGCTGCCGAATAACATAAAAAAGGCTTCACACTTTTCGGTGTGAAGCCTTAATTCTTACTGCATATCTTCCTGCATCTGGCTGAATTCCTTCAGTACAAGGCCGGGGTTTTTGTCCAGCGCCCAGTTTATCTCGTAATCGGCGGTGAACAAAAGCAGGTTTCTGCCCTTAACATCCTGCACCCATTTGGTGTTCTGCATAAGGTTCAGGGATTTTATATCAATATCG
Source organism: Clostridia bacterium (assembly GCA_017416345.1). Taxonomy (GTDB): domain Bacteria; phylum Bacillota; class Clostridia; order Oscillospirales; family Acutalibacteraceae; genus UMGS172. Next base: position 166,406 of record JAFQCR010000004.1, read on the forward strand.
GTGTTTTCAATGAAACGCACAAGGCTGTGTGCGGTGTCCTGACGGCTGTATTTTACGCCGTATTCCGACTCCATTCTGAACTGCAGAACGTCAAACTGAAGCATACCGACCACGCCGACGTAAACACGCTCCATACCGGAGTTGGGCAAGAAGAACATCTGAATAGCACCCTCTTGCGCTATCTGGGTGATGCCCTTGGCAAACTGCTTGCGTTTTAAAGAGTCTATCTGCTCAACAATGGCAAAATGCTCGGGCGCAAAGGTGGGGATGCCTGCGTATTCTATCTTCATTCCCTTTTCGCAGATGGTGTCACCGATGCTGAACACACCCGGGTCAAAAACGCCGATGATATCGCCTGCATAGGCTTCGTCAATAACCTCACGCTCTTCAGCCATCATCTGCTGAGGACGTGACAGCTTGATGGGTTTGTTCTGCTGAACGTGGAAATACTCGCTTGAACGCAGGAACTTACCCGAGCAGATACGCATAAATGCGATACGGTCACGGTGAGCCTTGTTCATGTTGGCCTGGATCTTGAAAACAAAGGCCGAAAAACGCTCGTCCGCAGGGTCAACAAAGGTGTCACCCGAACGGTATGCAAGCGGAGTGGTGGTCATTTTAAGGAAGTTTTCGAGGAACGGCTCGATACCGAAGTTGTTGAGTGCCGAACCGAAGAAAACGGGGGTCAGCTCGCCGCAACGTACTTTCTCGAGGTCAAAGTCAAAGCTTGCACCGTCAAGCAGTTCGATCTGATCAACAAGGTCGGCACGCTGATACTGTCCGATAAGCTCATCCAGCTTTTCGGTGTCTGTAATGTCGCACTTAATGGCCTCAAGACGGTTGGAACCGCTGTGGAACTCGGAAAAAGTGAGTATCTGCTGATTCTCACGGTCATAAACACCCTTGAAATCCTGTCCGCAACCGATGGGCCAGTTCATGGCATAGGTGCCGATGCCAAATTCCTTTTCCAGCTCATCCAACAGCTCAAACGGATCACGAGCCTCACGGTCAAGCTTGTTGATAAAGGTGAAAATGGGAATGTGACGCATTGCACAGACCTTGAAAAGCTTTCTGGTCTGCGGCTCGATACCCTTGGCGGCGTCAATAACCATAACAACGCTGTCGGCGGCGGTAAGTGTTCGGTAGGTGTCCTCCGAGAAGTCCTGGTGTCCGGGGGTGTCAAGAATATTGATGCAGTAGCCCTCATACTCAAACTGCAAAACCGACGAGGTTATCGAAATACCTCTCTTTTTCTCGATCTCCATCCAGTCGGAAACAGCGTGCTTGTCATTCTGCTTTCCCTTGACCGAGCCTGCCGACTGAATAGCTCTTCCGTAAAGCAAAAGCTTTTCGGTCAGAGTAGTTTTACCTGCGTCGGGGTGGGAGATTATCGCAAAGGTGCGTCTACGCAAAATTTCTGATTTAATATCAGCCATTGTTATACCTCTTCTCAAAATAGAGTATAAAATCATTGTAACCAATATATGTTACCATAAAATAATAATTTTTACAAGAGGAAAGTTGAATTGCCCGCCGCAAGACGGCTTTGCGGAACGGATAAATCCGTTCCCTACAATAGTCTTACAGATATAAAGTAGGGGCTGGCGCCCTCGACAGCCCGCCGCAAGTCGGCACTATCGTATCATTTGCGGTCCATTGTGACGGTGTACACCTCATCCGTCAGGCTTCGCCTGCCACCTTCCCCTTGAGGGGAAGGCTAAAAGAACCAAAGGCTTATTGTAGGGGCGATTCACGAATCGCCCGCACCCTCTCACCCGACAGTCGTCGGGAGCTTATGCCTTGGGGAGAGCCTTTCAAGGTAGGGGCGCACCTTAAGTGTGCGCCCGTCGCAAGACGGCTTTGCGGAACGGATAAATCCGTTCCCTACAATAGGTTTACAGATATAAAGTAGGGGCTGGCGCCCTCGACAGCCCGCTGCAAGTCTTTGTTAGCTAAATTATGCTTCGCATAGCTAAATTGTGCTTTGCACAGCTAAATTATGCTTCGCATAGCTGAAAACACTTGCATACCGACAAAAAATGGTGTAAAATTTGTGGATAGGGCAGGTGAGGATATGAACTTTATTGAAACCGATGACCATAACGGTCTTATATGCTTTTACCGTGAAAACGGGCTTGAGGTGTCAGACGACCTTGTGCGTGATGACGGTGCGGTCTTCAGCATAAAATGCGTTGAGAACGGCAAGATCATCTCGGCGGCGACTTTGTCACGGCGGTTTGAGGTCTTTATCCTCGATTACGTTGCCGTTGACCCCCAATACCGCAAAAAAGGCCTGGGTGAAAGCGCTGTGGCCGAAATCATTTCAAAAGCCAAACAGCTTGGTGCCGAAAAGGTTTACATAACATCCAAAAGCCCCACGTTTTTCAAAAAGATCGGCTTTTTGGAGGGTGCCCCAAAGGGCGTTGACATGAATGCCGACTGCGTGGGCTGTCCGCAGTTTAACAACGGTTGTACCAAACTTCCAATGTATATCAAAATCTAACGGAGATATTATGACAAGAGAGAAATTCTTAAAACTTAAAGCAGGACTTTTGTGCCACGGTGCGGCATTGTCCGAAAGCGCTCGTGAATCAATGATGCGTGAGCGCCCCAAGCTTTTCAAAAAAGGCTTTATTGATGCCGTCAATATGAACATCGGCGGCTCTAACATCTGTGTCAGCATTGCCGAAAACTTTGCCGAAAGCTCGGAGCTGTTGCTCGATAAGGACACCGACGGCTATTATATAATGTTTGACGGTGAGCGTGCCGACGTGCGGTTTTTCGTTGAGCTTCCCAAAACGGGGACGGTGGTGGACGACCTTGCTACGCTTCACGCTGACGGTTGCATCAACATCTGGCCGAGCACCAACTGCTGTTACGACACACCCGAGCTGAAATGCAAGTTCTGTTCACTCTTGCCCGAAACGCAGAAGCCTATCGACCCCGAGGTGCTGTGTGTCGGCCTCAAAAAGCTGTTGGCCGAGTATAAGGGCACCCTCAATTTCAGCGGTGCTACCTACAAAAGCCCCGACATTATGGTGGAATATTGGTGCGAGCTGTGCCGAAGGATACGTGAGTTTTCGGATTGCCCCATTGCGGTCGAGTTTGCACCGCCCAAAAACCTTGATCTTATTGATAAACTGAAGGAAAGCGGCGCGACGGTTGCCATAATGAACATTGAGATCGTAGGCAAAGAGCTTCGACGTGAGATATGCCCCGGCAAATCGGGCATACCGCTTGAGCATTACCACAAGGCGATGGAAAGGGCAGTCAAGGTGTTTGGCTACGGTAAGGTGTCCAGCGTTATGATAGGCGGCATCCAGCCGTGGGAGGACATAAAAGAAGAATGTGAGACCCTTTGCAAAATGGGAGTTTTCCCAACCATTATGCCGTTCCGTCCGCTTGACGACTGTACCTATTCCTTCAACAAGGCTTGTGACGTTGACGAGCTTATCGAAGTATCCGAGTATTTGGGCGAATTGTTGCGCAAATATAAATTAGCACCGGAGTGTCAGCCCGGCTGTACCGCCTGCGGCGGCTGCTCGATAGAGAATGATTGTTATATAAAGTAAAAAGGACTTAAATAAATCGGTCAAAAAACGCCATATCCCCATGGCTGAACTTAAGCAGGAGCGTTATTATGAAGGATAAATCAAAATTTCTTAAAATAATCAAATATGTCGGTGTTTTGCTCTTAATGTATATTTGTGCGCCGGTCGGGCTTATATGCTACGGAGCAGGTGCCACAATTGATATTATGATCGTGATATTGGCAGTCGTCTTTGCTTATGTGGGATATATTGCAACACATAAAATTTTGGAGTTGTTGTTTTTATATGCTAATCTTTTGTTATCGGTCTATATAGGGTCGTCTTTTTCGACAAAACTTTATTACGAAAGGGTAAGTTCTGATGATATGACCCTGATTGTAGGAAGGGTATTTATGTATATTGCTCTTGCTGTTACTGTTCTGGCTGTTTTGATATTTGCGATGGTTAGAGTGGTTAAAAATAAGCGTGGTGAAATACAAAAGATTGATACGGATGACGGTTCCGTGTGCTGAAAAATTAAGTCCTTATTAAACGGGCGAACACATAGGTTCGCTCCTACAAAGATGATAGATTATTAAAAATGTAGGGTGGGGCTTGCTCCCACCAAGGGCGATTCGTGAATCGCCCCTACGGTTTGCCTTCCCCAGCGGGGAAGGTGGCATTGCGAAGCAATGACGGATGAGGAGAACACCGTCACAAAAGACTTCAAACGATACAATATAGCAGGCTTACGGCGGGCGAACAGGAAAGCCCCTACGACAGATCAACCCTTTCTTTTTACCGTAGGGGCGTTCTGTGAACGCCCGCAGAACCTTCCTCATCAGAGGAAGGTGTCACAGCAGGTGACGGAAGGAGAGATCAGTCAGTTTACATCGGGCTGTCGAAGGCGCCAGCCCCTACATTATGTCTATAGATTTGATTGTAGGGAATGGATTTATCCATTCCGTAAAATAAAAAACGAAATTTTCCGGAAATATTGACTTTTTTATATTATGGTGGTAAAATTTAATGTAATAATTTTGATTTGCGACGGCAAGGGGAGAAGCTCTACCGCCGTGTACCATAGGAGGTTAAATTTATGGCAAAGAAAGATATCAACTGGGGCGAGCTTGGTTTCGGCTACGTTAAGACCGATTACCGTTTTGTCGCCAACTTTAAGGATGGCAAGTGGGATGACGGCCAGCTCATCACCGATGAAAACATCGTTATCAACGAGTGTGCAGGTGTTCTGCAGTATGCACAGACCTGCTTTGAGGGTCTTAAGGCCTACACCACCGAGGACGGCAAGATCGTTTGCTTCCGTCCCGACCTTAACGCACAGCGTATGGCCGATTCCTGCGAGCGACTCAAGATGCCTGTTTTCCCCGTAGAAAAGTTTGTTGAGGCTGTTGAAAAGGTCGTTGCCGCCAACGCCGATTTCGTTCCGCCCTATGGCTCGGGAGCAACCCTTTATTTGCGTCCTTATATGTTCGGAAGCAACGCCGTTATCGGTGTTAAGCCTGCTACCGAGTATCAGTTCAGAATTTTTGCAACACCCGTTGGTCCTTACTTCAAGGGCGGCGTTAAGCCTTTGACCCTGCGTATCAGTGACCTTGACCGTGCCGCACCTATGGGTACCGGCCACATCAAGGCAGGTCTTAACTATGCAATGAGCCTTTACAACATCGTTGATGCTCACGACAACGGCTTTGACGAGAATATGTATGTTGACTCTGCCACCCGTACCTACATTGAGGAGACCGGCGGTGCCAACATCATCTTCATCACCAAGGACGGCAAGGTCGTAACTCCCAAATCCAACACCATTCTGCCTTCCATCACCCGCCGTTCGCTCATGATCGTTGCCAAGGACTACCTTGGCCTTGAGGTTGAGGAGCGTCCCGTTCGCGTCGACGAGCTTGATAGCTTTGCCGAGTGCGGACTTTGCGGTACCGCCGCAGTTATCTCGCCCGTTGGCAAGGTCGTTGACCACGGCAAGGAGATAGCTTTCCCTGCAGGTATGACCGAGATGGGCCCCGTTACCAAAAAGCTGTATGACACTCTGACCGGCATCCAGATGGGCAGACTTCCTGCTCCCGAGGGCTGGATCAAGACCATCGGCTGATCATAACCTTTAAATTTTCACGAGGTCTGCTGACTTTTAGTTGGCAGGCTTCGTTTTTTTACATCATCTTTGCGGTTTTTTCTTTGAACGGTCGGTTGAAAAGGCGTATGGCAGGTGCTATAATCAAAGCAAGATAACATAAAAGGAGATGCCTTTATGTACAAGAAGATTTTGCTTAACGGTGAGTGGATCCTATCGGGAAAAAACAAAAACGGTACCGACATTTCGGTGCCCTGCGCCATTCCCGGTTATGCTCATCCTGCATTGGAAAAGGCGGGATATATTCCCGAAATGTTCCGGCGCAAGAACACCGAGGAATCGCAATGGATAGAGGGCGTTGAATGGACATTTACAAGGACATTTGACCTTTCTCGTGACCAAGATATCAGCCGTGCTGTGCTGTCCTTCGGCGGTATCGACACTTATTCGGACGTGTACCTCAACGGACAAAGAATATTGACGACCGACAATATGTTTGTCCCTTATTCTGCTAAGGTTTCCGATGCTTTGAAGGTCGGTGAAAACACGCTGTCGGTGGTGGTTCATCCGTACAAAACAGTAGCGCCCAAGCCCGACACCACTAAGTACCGTGCCGCATTCTGTCACGACCGTGCCATGGTAAGACGTCTGCAATGCACCTTCTTCTGGGATTGGGTCGACCGCTATGTGACGGCAGGCATCTGGCAGGATGTTGAGCTTTTATTCCTGCCCGAGGCTGTTATCGACAATGTGTTCACCGAGGTGACCGACATTTGCGAAACTTCAGCCTCGATAAACCTTCAGATCAAGACCGAAAATGCCGTGAATACGGGCTGCCGGTTTAAAATTGATATAACCGACCCCGACGGTTTTGTTGCGTGGGACCTTGAGGGCAGGGTGTTTATGGATACGATGTATCTGCAGGCTGATATCCCCGAGCCAAAGCTTTGGTGGCCTAACGGCTACGGCGAGCATCCGCTTTACACCGTCACCGTGTCGCTTTTTGACAAGGACGGCAACGAGCTTGACAAAAGTGAACACCGCATCGGTATTCGCACCGTGAGGTTTGAGTGCCTTAGGGACAAGCCGAACTCGGACGAGGAACGCCGTACAAGACAGCTTTTAAGACAGCAGAAAAAGACCGACAGTCCCATCAGCGACGAGGTGCTTGACGAACAGATCAAGGCCGAAAACCCCTTGACGGGCGAAAGCTTTATTATCCTTGTCAACGGTAAGCGCATTTTTGCCACGGGCGGCAACTGGGTACCCTGCACTCCGTTCCCAACCACGGGAATGGGTGAGCAGTACCGAAAGCTGCTGACTTTAGCCGTAAAGGGCAACCAGAACATCTTACGTGTGTGGGGCGGCGGACTTTACGAGCTCGACGAGTTTTACGATATCTGCGACGAACTCGGCATTATGGTCACGCAGGACTTTTTGCTGGCCTGCGGCAAGTACCCCGACGACCTTGATTGGTGGGTCGAAAGCTTTAATAAAGAGCTTCGTGCCAACATCGTAAGACTTCGTAACCATGCTTCACTTATCGCATGGTTCGGCAATAACGAAGACGGTGACGGCTTTGATTGGGACGACCCCAATATGAAAAATATGGCCTTGCAGTACAAGTCCTACCGTCCTATCTTAAACGAGCTTGACCCCAACCGTCCGTTCAGACCGTGTTGCTCGTGGGGTGGTAAGGAAAACACCGACCCCACCATTGGCGATTGCCATCTGACCTGGTGGTTCAGAGGTGCCGAGAATATTGACCAAAGCTGGTTTGATATTGTCGGCAGAATGGCCACCGAAAGTGCTATCGAGGGTTATCCGTTGCCCACATCCTTGAGAAAATTCCTTTCCGAGGATGACATTCTCGACCGTGACAGCGACGTTATCGAGTACCATATTAAAAACAATATGTATTTCGAGCCGGCAGGGCTTTTGTCGGTACATAACCGCCTCAAAAAGTCTGCCGAGGTGGTTGTCGGCCGAAGTGATGACCGCTATGAGGATATCTACCGCTTGTCCTATATTCAGTATGAATGGGCAAGAATGGTTTTAGAGGGCGCACGACGCTCGAATTGGTATTGCTCGGGTATTCTTTATTGGATGTATAACGACTGCTGGCCTGCTTTGGGTTACGCCGTGGTCGATTACTACGGTGTGCCGAAATCGGGTTGGTATGCCACCAAATATTCGGGCGCACCCATAGCCGCCACCATCCGTGAAAACGGCGGTGAGTTGTATTTCACAGTGCTCAACCATAGCCTTGAAGCCGTTGGGCTTGACTACAAGATCAAGCTGTATCAGGCATCCGCCAACCAGCTTAACGAGGTTGCACACGGCAAGGTGACTGCTGACCAAAACAACAGCACCGAGATAATGTCGGTTACGGCTGATGCGTTTGACCCCATGAAGGACAAAAACATCATCGTATTTCTGGAGCTTTACCGTGACGGTGAGTTGATAAGCCGTGCACGCTGGTATCCCGAGTGGATAAGCAGCCTGAAGCTACCCAAGGCCGAGGTGGAGGTCACCGTTGACCGCAGCAAAAAGACCGTCACCGTCGCCTGCCAAAAGGGCGTTGCCATCGGTCTTGCCTTTGATGCCGACGCCGTGTTTGAGGATAACTATATCGACCTTTTTGAGGGCGAGACCAAGACCGTCCCATACACTACCCTTGACGGCTTCGACAAGATAGACGTTTACGGGTATAACATTGATATAGTAAACGGATTGTGATCTGCATAAATTACAAATAAAAAAGCCTCCCTTGTGTAAAGGGAGGTGGCACACGTAGTGTGACGGAGGGATTGTAAAATTCTGTCTTATCCCCTCGGTCATCTAAAGATGACAGCTCCCCTTGAACAATCAAGGGGAGCTTCTTACATTTTGAGATTTATTAAATATCAGTTCTCGCTGCAGATGACCGTTACATCGGGGTGGAGCTGGAGGATGGAGGCCGGAACCCTGGGGTCAACGGGGCCTTCCATAGCCTTTTTGATGATATCGAGCTTGGCCTTGCCGTTGGCAACCATCAGAATGCGCTTGGCCTGCATGATCGACATCATACCCATTGTGATAGCGCTCTTGGGAACATCGTCCTTCGAAGCAAAGAAGCGTGAGTTGGCCTCAATGGTCGAGGGGTCGAGCGTTACGGAATGAGTGGCAGCGGTAAAGAAATCGTCGGGCTCGTTAAAACCGATGTGTCCGTCAAGGCCGATTCCAAGTAACTGCAGGTCGATTCCGCCCAAGGACTTGATAAGCTCGTCATAAGCCTCGCCCTCTTTTTTGAGGTCGGCGGCACAGCCGTTGGGAACATAGGTCTTCGACTTGTCAATATCAACGTGATCAAAAAGATTGTCGTTCATAAAATAGCGGTAGCTCTGGTCGTGACTGCCGTCAAGACCAACGTACTCGTCAAGGTTGACCGAGGTGACGTTTTTGAAAGAGATCTCGCCGTTTTCGACCTTCTTGATAAGGTTCTTGTAGGTGCCGACCGGCGATGAACCGGTTGCAAGTCCCAAAACGCAATCGTTTTTGAGGATGATCTGTGCCGCAATGATGTCAGCGGCCTTTTTGCTTAACTCTTCATAGGTTTTTACGGTAATGAATTTCATAAAAATTCTCCTTTTATTCAGCCTTGTGACCCTTGGCTATAATTTTATTAAGAACACGGTCAACATATTCCTCGGTGTGTTCTTCGCTTTCAACCATAACACGGACGACCGGCTCGGTTCCGCTCTGTCTTAAAAGCACACGGCCCTTACCTGCGATAAGCTCCTCGACTGCCTTGACCTCGGCCAGAACGTCGGGGTCGTTAACTGCGGCGGCCTTATCGTTTACACGGACGTTTTTGGTGAGCTGGGGATAAAGCTTTACGGGCTCGGCAAGCTTGGCAAGTGTCAGCTTGGAGTCGCAGATCTCCTCGGCCACCATAATGGCGGTCAGAAGTCCGTCACCCGTGGTGGCGTATTTTTTGAGAATGATGTGACCCGACTGCTCGCCGCCTAAGGAGTAATCGTTCTCCTGCATACACTCGTAAACAAAACGGTCGCCGACAGCGGTCTCGGCAAACTTCATACCGGCCTCTTTAAGGCTGTTGACAAAGCCACTGTTGGACATAACGGTGGCAACCACGGTGTCGCCGTTGAGCATTCCACGGTTTTTGAGACGCTTGCCCAAGATGTAGAGCATCTTGTCACCGTCAACAACGTTGCCGTTTTCATCAACGGCAATACAACGGTCACAGTCGCCGTCAAAGGCAAAGCCAAGATCGAGGTGCTGTTCCTTGACCAAAGCGCAAAGCTTTTCAATATGGGTGGAGCCAATGCCGTTGTTGACGTTAAGTCCGTCGGGCTCGGCACCGATAACGGTGGTCTGTGCGCCCAAAGCACCAAACACCGACTTTGCGATCATCCACGATGCACCGTTGGCACAGTCAAGACCGATGCGAAGATTTTTGTAGGAATGGGAAGCCAACGAAATGAGGTAGGCAACATAGCGGTTACGTCCTGCAACATAGTCAACGATGCAACCGATTCGCTCTCTTACTGCCAGGGGCAGGTCGGGGGTGTTAAGACCCAAAGCCTTCATATCGCCGTCGATATATGCCTCGATAAGTGCCGTTGTGTTGTCGTCAAGCTTTTCACCGTAACGGTTGATGACCTTGATGCCGTTGTCATAGAACGGGTTGTGCGATGCGGTTATCATAATACCGCAGTCAAACTCATCCTGACGGGTGACATAAGACACGCTGGGGGTGGTGGTAACGTGAAGCATATATGCATCGGCACCCGAAGCGGTGATACCTGCAACGATGGAATACTCAAGCATATAGCTCGAACGGCGGGTATCCTTACCGATGACTATCTTGGGACGGTAGTTGGCTTTGGTACAGCCCGAAAGCTCGGACGAATAGTACCAGCCCAAAAAACGGCCGACCTTATAGGCCTGCATTGAGGTCAGATCACGGTTGGCCTCACCTCTGAAGCCGTCGGTGCCGAAGTATTTGTTCTTTCTCGGTTTATTGGGGTCGGTGGGGTGAAGGGAGATCTTGTCGTGCAGAAGCTCGTCGGTCGAAATGCCGAACAGCTCACAAAGCTGAAGCACCTTGTCGATCTGCGGCAGAGCCTGCCCCATCTCCCATTTTGAGACCGACTGACGGGATACGTTTATCTTCTCGGCCAATTGCTCCTGCGAAATATTAGCTGCCACACGCAGCTCGGTAATCTTTTCACCAATTGTCATAACCTTACTCCTTATTTATAATGTTGCGGAAATCGTGCTGAAATATACAGATTTGAATGCTAAAATATATTCACTTTGAACTTACGTTATTATAATACCAGACTTTTTTATAAGTATCAAGCAAGTTTGAATTGAATTTTTGGAAACCGTAGGTTGCGAAAAGTTGGAATAAGACGTTAAAACTGTGTGAACAGACTGAAAATAAGCATCTAACGGTAAACAAAAGTTTACAATGCGATAGTTACCCAATGCGCTACATAACCGACGGCTATAGCCTTCAAAAACTCCGAAATATAAAATATACTATTGTCAAAATGACTAATTATGCATTTTTATTCATAAATATTCATTAATTTTGCATAAATATGAATATTTTTGCAAAAAACTTTAAAAAAGGACTTGATTTTTTCGATTTGGAGTGTATAATGTTGATTATAGCAAAATTTTAAAGGAGATCGTTCAAAATGAAAGAGATCAAAAAAGTAGTTCTTGCCTATTCGGGCGGACTTGATACTTCAATCATCATTCCCTGGCTTAAGGAAAACTATAACAACCCCGAGGTCATTGCCGTTTCGGGTGACGTCGGTCAGGGAACCGAGCTTGACGGACTTGAGGAAAAGGCTTTAAAGACCGGTGCCTCCAAGCTTTATGTTCTCGACCTTAAGAAGGAGTATGTTGAGGATTACATCTGGCCTTGCCTTAAGGCAGGTGCCGATTACGAGTCTTATCTGCTCGGAACCTCACACGCACGTCCCTGCATTGCCAAGGCCTTGGCTGACATTGCCAAGAAGGAAAATGCCGACGCTATCTGCCACGGCTGTACCGGTAAGGGTAACGACCAGGTTCGTTTTGAGCTGACCCTCAAAGCATTTGCACCCGATCTTCAGATCATCGCCCCCTGGCGTGAGTGGGACATCAAGTCCCGTGAGGAGGAGATCGAGTATGCCGAGGCACACAACATCCCCTTGAAGATCAACCGTGAGACCAACTACTCCAAGGATAAGAACGTATGGCATCTTTCTCACGAGGGTATGGATCTTGAAGACCCTGCAAATGAGCCTCTTTATAATAAGGAAGGCTTCCTCGAGCTTGGTGTTAGCCCCGAGCAGGCACCCGACACCCCCACCTACGTTACCATCCACTTTGAAAAGGGTGTTCCCACCGCAGTTGACGGTGTTGAGATGGACGGTCTTAAGATCGTTGAGACCCTCAATGAGATCGGCGGCAAGAACGGTATCGGATTGCTCGACCTTGTCGAGAACAGACTTGTCGGTATGAAGAGCCGTGGTGTTTACGAGACCCCCGGCGGTGCTATCCTTTACAAGGCACACGAGGTTTTGGAGACCATCACCCTTGACCGAGACACCTCTCACTACAAGAAGCTTGTTGCACAAAAGTTTGGTGAGCTTGTATACTTCGGTCAGTGGTTTACTCCGTTACGTGAGGCTCTTTCGGCTTTTGTTGACAAGACCCAGGAGAATGTTTGCGGTGACGTTAAGCTTAAGCTCTATAAGGGCAATATGATCAACGCAGGCGTTACCTCGCCGTATTCTCTCTATGATGATGAGATCGCATCCTTCGGTGATGATGAGGGCGCATACGATCAGAAGGATTCCGCAGGCTTTATTAATCTGTTCGGTCTGCCCATCAAGGTTCAGGCCAAGCTCAACGAAAAGCTCGGTAAGAAATAATTATATAAAAAACACAATACACACAACGCGGCGGAAAGCATCCGCCGCGCTTTGTGGCTTTTAGACGTTAGATATTAGATATTTGGAGTTATTGAAATGAAACTTTGGGCAGGAAGATTTAAAAAGGAACTCGATCCCAGAACCAACGATTTTAACCGTTCGTTGCCGTTTGACAGCCGTATGTACCGTCAGGACATTATGGGCTCGATGGCACACGCCAAGATGCTTGGCAAGTGCGGTATCATCTCAAAAGAGGATTGCAACAAGATAATTGACGGTCTCAAAGGCATTCTTGCGGATATTGATAACGGTGTTCTTCAGTTCGACGACGTTTCGGAGGACATCCACACCTTCACCGAGGGTGAGCTGACCAAGAGGATAGGGGAAGCAGGCAAGCGTCTGCACACCGCCCGTAGCCGTAACGACCAGGTCGCCTTGGACATCCGCCTTTATCTGCGTGACGAGTGCGACACACTAATTGAGATGCTCAAGGAGTACGTTGGAGTTATTGCCGAAAAGGCCGCCGAGTATTCCGAGACCGTTATGCCGGGCTACACCCATCTTCAGCGAGCACAGCCTATCGTTTTCGGTCATCAGCTGTTGGCCTATGCCGAAATGGCAATGCGTGACATCGGCCGTATCAAGGATTGCCGTGAAAGAATGAACGTGTCGCCCTTGGGCTCCTGCGCTCTGGCCGGTACGACCTATACGTTGGACCGTGAATACGTTGCCGAGCAGCTCGGTATGAACGGCGTTACCCAAAACAGCCTTGACGGTGTTTCCGACCGTGATTTTGTGCTTGAGTTGGCTTCGGCTCTGTCCATCATAATGGTACATCTTTCCCGTTTTGCCGAGGAGATAATCCTTTGGTGCTCGGGTGAGTTCAGATTCATCGAGCTTGACGACGCCTTCTCGACCGGCTCGTCCATTATGCCGCAGAAAAAGAACCCCGATATTGCCGAGCTGGTCAGAGGAAAATCGGGTCGTGTGTTTGGTGACAATATGGCATTACTTACCGCAATGAAGGGCATTCCGCTTGCATACAACAAGGATATGCAGGAGGATAAGGAGGCTGTTTTTGATGCGGTCGATACCGTAGAAAAATGCCTCACCGCCTTTATCCCAATGCTTGATACAATGAGGGTCAACGCCACCAATATGCGGAAAGCGGCTTCGTTCGGCTTCATCAACGCTACCGATTGTGCCGACTGGCTGGTCGGTCAGGGACTGCCTTTCCGAGATGCCTACAAGGCAACAGGCGAGCTGGTCGCAAGATGCATCGAGCTTAACACCTCACTTGAGGAGCTTCCGATGGAGGAATACAAAAAGGTCTGCGAGTTGTTCAACGACGACCTCTATAATGCTATCGACCTTGACAAGTGTGTCCGTGACCGTACCGTTTTGGGCGGCCCTGCACCGAGTCAGGTTAAATTCCAGGCCGAAAACCTCAAAAAGCGCCTTGAAAAAATATAAGATCATCCAAAACACCGATGCAAAACATCTGCATCGGTGTTTTTATATACATAAAACTCAACTTTTCACATAATTAAGTATTTTTTGTGAACATTTACAAAAATATCTTGCAAAAAGTCGGCGCTCCAAGTATAATCGGATATGTGTATACATTCAAACCAGAAAACGTGAAAGGCAGAAGTGAGATGAAGAAACTTTTCGCAAAAGCAATTTGTATATTGATGGTGCTGTGTGTTCTGACGGGGCTTTGCTCGGTCGGCATTGCGGCCGCTTCGGTATCAAAGACATCGCTTATTTCAGAGTATGTTGCCGACTTTGAGGATAACTATTATTCCAACCTCAAGTCAGACAACTGTACCTCGGGTGAAATAGTCGAGGAGAACGGCAACAAGGCTTTGGATGTCAGCATCAACTCCAACAGCCAGAAGAACCGTTTTGAGATACATAACTCCCAAAAGGGAGACCTTATCCTTAACGACGGAAAGATCTATTCTGTTACAATTAAGTATAAGGTCGTTCAGATCGGAGGCGACGAGAGCGTTTCCTCGCTGGCCACCACGATAAACCTTGTCCGTTATACCGGTAAGGGCAACGAGCTGGTCAAGGTAAAATCCTTCCCCGACACGACCTATTATCCGGGCGATACTACCGATTGGATGTATTCCTCCGTCGTGTTCAAGGCAAGCGTTGCTTCGTCTCCCGAGTATTGCCACCTTGCCGTGAATGTTATTTCGGCATCCTGCCCCGAGATCGAGACCAATATCGAGGCCAACAAGACCAAGATCATTTTTGATGATATTACGGTCAAGGAGTGTAACGAGACCACCAAGACCATCGAATTTGTGACCAACGGCGGCTCCTATTGTGAGCCCGTGATGGCGCAGGCAGGGGAAAGCATCGAGCTCCCCACTCCCACCCGTGATCTTTATAAGTTTGCAGGCTGGTACACCGATGTTGAGCTGAAGAAAGAGTTCAAAAAGACCGCAATGCTCAAGGATCTCACCACCAAGCTTTACGCCAAATGGGAGATCGCCGACGATGCCATTTCGGTGAAATTTGAGACCTTCAACGGCACAACGGTCGAAACTGCCGTCGGCCGTGAGGGTGATGTGCTCAAATTACCCACCTTGACCCGTTACGGTTGCAACTTTGCAGGCTGGTTTGACAAAGAGCTTACCACCCGATACACCGCAGGCACCTTCCCCAAGGAAAGCACCACGCTTTATGCCAAATGGGAAATAATTCCCCAGCTTTGCAGCTTTGAAAACGTTGCGGATTTCCCCAAGCCGGATAACGGTATTTTTACCCAGCGATGCCTGCTTGGTGACGATAAATACAAGACCAAGAAGGACGCTTATAACAGCGAGATGGCTTTGCACTACTCCTTCCAGCGTGGCTACGACCTTACCGGATCGGCAGGCAAAAGCACCGTTGCAGGTGTTATGCTCCACGACGAAAACGGTCAGAAGGTCAAGCTGACCGCAGGCAAGACCTACGTTATTACCTTTAAATATAAGGTTGTTGATTATATCAGCAGCAGGGGAAGCATCGTGCTTCTTGCCGCAGGAGGCGGAGCCTGGTCCGACCGTGCTGTCCAAAGCAGTAAAACTGCCGCTGTTTTCTACGGCGAAGAGGATGAGAAAAAAGGCTGGCAGACTGCCACCTTCACCCACACCTGGGCACCCAAGAACGAGGCCGGAAGCTATTGCTACATTGCCATCGGCGGCGAGGCTGAGGTATACGTTGACGAGGTTCTTATCTATGAGTACGACAAGAACATCAAGGTGCAGGCCGATAAGATGATGCTGGTGTTTGACAGCGGCATCGCACCTATGGTCGACACCGTTTATGCCGAGCGAGGAACCGAGGTCGAACTGCCCAAGCTCGAAATGGAAGGCTACCGCTTCCTTGGTTGGACCTATGACGAGGATCGCCTCCAGCCCGTTGACGCCGAAAAGGTCACTCTTAACAAAATGTACACCAAGCTGTACGCTGATTGGTTCAAGATACCTCCCGTGGTCGATGAGCCCGAGCCCGAGCCCGAACCGGAGCCCGAGCCCGAACCGGAGCCCGAGCCCGAAAACAACGGCGGAATGCTGCTTTACATTATAATAGCGGCCGCCGTGGTCGTTGTTGCAGGTGCTGTTGCGGTCATCATCGTGGTCATCAAGAAGAAGAAAAAGGCCTGATAGTATCGGAATTCCCAAACGAGTATCGGTTTTACTATTGTGTTTTCAAAAATAAATGGTAAACTGATACAGTGACTTACATTAAAATAATTTATGAGGTGAGCATTATGAAAACTACCGCACGTGTTATATGCATTGGGCTGTGTTTCATAATGCTCTTCTTTGCTTTGTCGGTCGGCATCGGTGCCGTTGCGGTGTCGGACGCTGTAAAGCTTTCAACCTACACCGCCGATTTTGAGGACAATTATTATTCCGATCTCAAATCGCCCAACTGCACCAACGCCGAAATAGTAAACGAAAACGGAAGCAACGCCTTGAGCTTTGTTTTGAAGTCGGATTCCGACAAATACCGTTTTGAAATATATAACTCTAAAAACGGTGTATTCACATTGAAAAGTGACCGTGTGTATGCCGTTACGGTCAGCTACAGGATCGTCCGTATCGGCAAAGAAACTTCCGACGGAGCAACCACCCTGTCGCTGGTGCGGTACAACGGCTCAAGCGACGAGCTTGTCAAGATAAAGCAACTTTCGGGTTCGGTTTATTACCCCGGCGATACCACCGACTGGATCACCGAAACGGTGGTCTTTAAATCGACCGTTTCGCCCACCGACCAATATACCCGACTTGCCGTAAACGTCGTGTCGCAATCTTGCTCCAAGGTTGAAACGGGTGTAGAATCCAGAACCACCGAGATACTGTTCGATAATATAACGGTCACCGAATGCGGCGGCGAGACAAAGGCCGTTGAGTTCGATACCAACGGAGGAGACCGTTGTGAGCCGATTCTCGCCAAGACGGGTGAGGCCATCGAGCTTCCCACCCCTTCAAGAGAACTTTTCGACTTTGACGGTTGGTACACCGACACCGAACTGACCAAAAAGTTTAATAAGACCGCTATGCCGAGCAACAACACCAGGCTGTACGCCAAGTGGAAGGTTTCGGCGGATGCCGTTGCGGTCAACTATGTCACCAACAACGGTCAGAGCATCGTTTCCTCGGTCGGTCGTGCAGGGGATACCTTGACTCTGCCTTATCTCACCCGTGAAAACTTCCATTTTGCAGGCTGGTACGATAAATCTCTCAAGCAAAAGCAGGAGCTTACCGCCTTCCCGAGCGAGACCGTGACGCTGTACGCCAAGTGGGAGCCTATTCCTCGGCTGTGCAGCTTTGATAATAAGGATATTTTTCCCGAACCCAACGGCGGAGCGATATCCAAGCGATATGAGATAACCGATAAATCGGCCGCAGGCGGAAAATACTCGCTTTACTACGACTATTGGAAGGCCTATCCCGAATCCAAGGGCAAAACCGGCTATGCCCGATGCATTTTGCGTGACGAATACGGCGAGTATATCCGTGTGACCAAGGGCAAGACCTATTCCGTCACCTTCAAGTATAAGGTAGTGGGCATCGATGAGCCGCTTAAAATGGGTGAATTTTTCGGCATTGTGGCATCCAATAAGGGTAGTGCCTGGAGCGGCGATGTCATCCAGATACCGTATTACGACGGATATCGCTATACCAATGACGTTGGCAAGGGCTGGAAGACCTGCACCTTGACCTTCACCGCAAATTATGAGCTTGAGACCGCCAATTGCTTAAGTATCGGTGTCGGCGGAGTTTCAAAGGTCTATATTGACGAGGTATACGTCAGCGAGTACGACAAGCAGTTTCCTTATGAGAATAAAGGCTCAATGCTCTGCTTTGAAACACAGGACGGCATCACGGTAGATACCGTTTATGCCGAGCGTGGCACCGAGGTGACTCTACCCAAACCCGAAAGAGAAGGCTACCGCTTTGGCGGATGGTATTACGATGCCGAGCTTTTAGAGGCAGTCGAGACCGACACGGTAACGCTGGATAAGCAGTATATGCTGCTTTATGCCGAGTGGTTCGAGATATCCAACGATCCCGAACCGACACCTGAGCCGGAGCCTCAACCCCAACCGCCGGTCAAAAAGACCTCGGCCGTGCCATACATTATAGTAGCGGCGGTCGCCGTTGCGGTCATCGCAGGTGCTGTTGTGACCGTCGCGATCGTCAAAAAGCGTCGTAGACAATAGAATACATTAATATCAAACACTCCGCAGGAGGCAAGGCACTATGTCAACCCCTCCTGCGGTTTATATTTCACATTCCAAACGGCAGGGATAGATCCCTGCCCTACAAGGGTCAATGAAGTTTATTTGTAGGGACCGACGTCCTCGGCGGTCCGTGAGGTGCCGTTAGGTGCAGAAACAAACCACGGTTCTTCCGAGGGAAACAACAAGACGGAGCGCCCCGAAGAACCTCCCCTTGTCAGGGGAGGTGGCTGTGGCGAAGCCACAGACGGAGGGGTAGTCATCGTTTTCTCTCCCTCAGTCTCGCTTTGCTCCACAGCCGCTTACTGCGGCCATCTCCAAGGTCGGCTCTACCGTAGGGGCGAACCTGTGTGTTCTCCAAAGACATAATGAGCATTTATACCAATAGGTCAACTGCTTTCGACTCGATTTTGGCCGAACTTGGTCTTAAAAACAAGTTTTGAACCCACAGCTCCAAGTACACATACAAAAAATGCCTCAAAATCGTGGAATTGTTACATTAAGACTATTGTTTTAGGTGTAATATGTTGTGCTAATTGTCAATTTGTACAATTATTCACCTTTTATTTTGTTCATAAATACATAACAAAAAACTTGCATTTAGCGAAATGCTCTGTTATAATATGGTTAAGAGTGGTACTGTATCGGGATTTTTATGTCCTGACGCAGTATTCGTGCTCATTTTATTTCCAAAAGGAGAATTCACTATGACAAGGAACATCAGAAAAATCGTCAGCGTTATCTGTGCTGTCGCACTTCTGTTGTCTCTCTGTACGGTATCGTTGATCGGTTCAACCTCCGCTGTTATCGACAGCAAGGATGATGCAACCGTAGTTGCCAACTTTGAGACAATCAAGACCTACGACTTCAATAACGCATCCGGCTTCGGCTACAAGCGCTACATCGACGGCTTTAGCTACGTAGATGGCGGCGTAAGACTTGCTAACAACGGCAACGGCGGTGGCGTTTACTTTGCAAACGATCCCGCTCATACCGAGCTTGTTAACCACCAGAACGGTGCCGCAGCAAGCTCTCTTCTCAAGCTTGATGCAAACGCTACTTACAGAGTATCGCTTACCTATAAGTGTCTTGCAGGCTCCACTAAAGGCACAGTATTGCTTTTGGTTGCTCCCGATGCTACCGGCACTACTGATACTGCAGCTCCCAAGAAGAACGAAGGCTACATTGCGCTTTCCGATACCCAGAATGCCTTCCCCGGTACCTATAGTCCTGCTCTCACCGCAGACAGCGAAGTAAGAACCGTTGTTTACACCTTCACCGTAGGTGCAAAGGCTATCAACATCGGTCTTACTCCCGCCCAGAATGGCGGTAAGTTCTGGGTTGATGAGGTCGTTATTGAAAAGGGCACCTCGGCCATTCAGCTCAACGATATGAACAACGAGTATGATTTCGATTATACCGATGAGGCTATCCAGACCGCAGTTCTCGACAGAATGGGTAAGCTTAACGCTACTCAGGCTCACTACTCTTGGTACAACTGGAACGATTTCAAGTTCAACGCTTCCGGTTCTGATTCTTACCCCGGACTTCCCGGCTTCACTGCTGAAGGTATGAAGTTCCATGTCGGTAAGGGCGCAAACATTGCAAACGGCAGTACTAATATGTGGGCTTCCAACGCTCTTGTTTACGGCGACGGAAATGATGACGGTTGGGGCAACCTCAACACCAAGTACCTCAGATTCCGTGACGAGGCAACCTACCTCATCACCGTAAAGTATAAGGTTACCCAGGTTACCACCAACGTTACCTTGGCTCTTGGCTATATGAACAACTGCACAGCAGGTGCTGTCAGCATTATCGACGGTTCTGTTGTAAAACACAACACCGTAACCGAAGATTGGCAGTATCTGACCGTAGCTGTCGACACCGCAGAGAAAACTGCAATGGCCGATAAGATCCTTACTCTTACCGCTTCTGTTTCCAACGACCAGAAGTGGGCAACCATTATTGTTGACTCCGTAAAGGTTCAGGAGAAGAGAGACGTTGCTAACGGCACCGCCATTATGGTATACGACAACAAGGGTGTTATTGATTACAGCCTTGTCTCTATCGGAAGCATGACTCTTCCTGTTCCCGAGAACAACAACCCCGATGCTGCATTCGCAGGCTGGTACACCTCTACTGATTATGCAGAGGGCACCAAGGTCGATATGAACGGCTTCGTACCCCAGAAGGGCACCAACAAGCTTTATGCAAAGTGGGTCAACACCGCTTCTGTTGTCGAGTTTGACAACCAGGGTGTTGTTACCGAGCAGAAGTTCGCTGTCGGACTCGAGCTCCCCGATCCCGTACGTCCCAGTGCATATCTCTTCTTCGAAGGCTGGTACTTAGAGCCCACCTTCAAGACCCAGATCACTACTGTACCTGATTATGATGTTACCTTGTATGCAAAATATAACGGAACCTTCCTTGGCTTCAACAATATTTCTCACGTTGTTAACGAGACTACCGGTACTCCCGCTATCGTAGTCGATCCCGACGATGCTAACAACAATGTTGTTCTGTTTGAGGCAGGCAAAAATGCCAGACCCAACTTCATGCTTCCCTCTTACGACTTTGTAGGCTCTGCAGGCTTTGAGCTTAAGCCTAACACCTCCTATGTTGTATCCTACAAGGTCAAGAAGGCCGACGCAGAGGGTGCTGACGCAAATGTCACCTTCTACCAGGGTGACCATAAGTCCGGTGACGGTACTACCCGTACCGCTATCAGCGGCTCCAGTACTTCTGTCACCTCTGCCGATTGGGCTACCAAGACCTTCAGCTTCACTACCGGCGAGACCCTCTACCTTGAGCGTGTAAAGTGGTCTTATCAGAATCACGTATTCTTCACCATTTACAACGGCAGCAGCAAGATCAGCGTTTACGTTGACGATATCTGCATCGCAGAGGCTCTGACAGAGGCTCCCGAAGGCACCGTTGGTATCTTCTTCGAGACCAACGCTAACGACATAGTTCCTATGTACGGATATCCCGGTGATGCTGTACCCGAGCTCTCGTCTCCCACTCTCGGCGGACATGAGTTCCTCGGCTGGTACACCGATAAGAACCTCCTCAATCCCTACACCGCACTTACCTTCGGTGACAAGGATATCACCCTTTATGCTAAGTGGAAGACCGTTCCCTTCCTTGTCGACTTCTCTGACTATGAGAACGGTGGCAACAATAAGTCTGCCCGTGCCAAGTTCGAGACCGATGCCAACGGCAATGACTACCTCGATTGGTGGGTACAGCACGCAACTTCCAACACCTCCGATACCAATACTGCATACCGTGTATTTATGAACAAGGCCGGTAATCACTACACTGTTGATACCGGTACTCAGTACACCTTCACCTTCAAGTATAAGCTCCTCGAAGGCAACGTTACCATCAAGGCTGTTACCAACGGCAAGCTTAACGGCTGGTCCGCCTACAAGGTGCATAGTGATTCTTCCCTTGTTCTCAACAAGGTTACCGAAGAGTGGAAGGAAGGCACCTTGACCTTCACCGCAGCTCCCGAGGGCGGTAAGTACCTCTCGTTCGGTATCGCAGGTCACGGCCACGTAATCGTTGACGATATCTCTATCGAAGCAGCAGGCGGTCTTGCAAACCTCTACGGTTCTACTGCTATCTTCTTCAACTCTAACGGCGGCGACAATGTTGATGCTATCTCCGGTGATCCCGGCGAAGCTATCACCTATATGCCCAAGGCAACCAAGCCCGGTTATGCATTCAACGGTTGGTTCGTTGATGCAGAGTGCACCACTCCCTTCACCGATAAGACCTTCGGCGAAGAGAATATGACCCTCTATGCAGGCTGGCTCCTCGGCAAGTTCAACGAGAGCTACGAAGACTTCCCGACCTCTGTTCTTTCGCTCGGTATCTCCGGCGGTTATAAGATCTATAACTCCACCAAGGCTACCGATTTCGATAAGGCTAACGTACAGAACGGCGAGACTTCCCTCTTCCGTGACGGTACTCAGACCGGCGCTAAGGCATTCACCGTTTGCCGTGATTCCGAGATCGCTCTTACCGAAGGCAAGCAGTACACCATGACATTCTATGTCAAGCCCGCAAACGTTACCGATGCAGCAGGTACTATCAGCCTGATCGGTCTCAAGACCAACACCGGTATCGCAACTCCTCAGAGCACCAACGTTATCACCACTGTTGGCGATCTGAAGGCAGGCGAGTGGCAGAAGGTTACCTACACCTTCACCGCAGATTCCAAGTACATTGGTCTCTCCACCACCGCCGGCAACGATATGTATCTCGATAACTTCACCGTAACCCTCAAGGGCTACACCGGCACCACCACCGGCGATTCTTCTGTCAACCCGATCCTCGTAGTTCTGATGATCGTTCTTGCAGCAGGTTCTCTGGTCGTTACCGGCAAGAAGGTTTTTGAGAAATAATCAAACCTAAACTAATAACCCCGTCCTTCACGGACGGGGTTATTTTTATACATATATTCAAAGTCAGTCATTTGAATTTGATTGATCTTTTGTATTCGGTAGGTGTCATTGAAGTGATCTGCTTGAATACACGTGTAAAATATTGCGGTGATGAAAAACACAAAAGGTCAGAAATCTGCGAATTGTTCAACCGTTGCTCACGCATCAGCATTTTTGCTTCATTTATCTTCAGTTCGGTATAATACTGCATCACGGTCTTTCCCGTAACCTTTTTAAAGTTTTCACATAGCTGACTTTTACCGTAGTTGCTCGCACCGCAAACATCCTCAAAGGCAAGGTTGGCATATAAATTATTCTCAAGAATGTGAACAACGTCATTGACCAATTGGTTTGAAGATGTGTTGTTGTGCTGTTGAAGACGCATATAAGAATTTTCTGCACTGTCGCCGTCGATAGTTCGCTTGAGTAAGATTAAAAACTGCTCAAGATATGTTTTAATCATTTGCTCAGCACCGAAATGTTCGGTTGGATGGTGCTTTATAAATCCCGGACATTTACCGTAAGATGCCTGCATTTCAGCGACGATTGCTGCAAGTATACCTTGCAAATTGTAAGGGACTTTGATTATCTTATTGTTAAATGTGCTCATCGCACGGTTTGTTGCGACAAAAGTCATAATAAAGATGTTGGCAGGTGTCTCACCGTCGCATTTTACGCTATGAAATTCATCGGGTTTATGAAAAATTATCTCACCCTTGTTGACAATGTGCGTTTCATCGTTAGAGGAAGCGATAACATGGCCGTTGTCAACATAAACAAATTCCCAAAACGGATGCTTTTCCCGTCCCGAGCTGTAATCGGCCGTAAAATCAAAATAATACATAGTTATTATGCTCGTAACCGAAATACTTGATATTAGTTTTAGCCTTTCGGAGTATATTTTGTCATACATTTAAAGTCACCGCCAACGGAAAATAATATAAAACAATCGGAAAATAATGTACTGCAATTCCTTATACACTATTGTAACATAAAACTGTAAAAATTCAACAATTTATTTGGAGGTTATGTTATGATCAAATTCGGACTTATTGGCTTTGGCGGAATCGCACGTTCGCACAAGGCCGCACACACCCGTCTTGAAAATGAAGGCTTTGGTTCAAAGCTGGTTGCCATTTGCGACATCCGTCCCGAAATTTTCGGCCAGGATATGGAGATAAACCTCGGTGCCGCCAATGTTGGCAATATGAACGGAATCAACCTTTACACCTCGGTCGATGAAATGCTCGCAAAAGAGGATCTCGACGCCGTTGATATCTGCCTGCCTTCCTATATGCACGCCGATATGGCCATCAAGTGCCTTGAAAAGGGTCTGCACGTTATGAGTGAAAAACCGATGGCTCTTTCTACAGCCGATTGCGACCGTATGATGGCCGCCGCAAAAAAAGCCGACCGCAAGCTGATGATAGGCCTCTGCCTCCGATTCGAGCCTATGTATCTTGTTCTTAAGGATATGATCGATTCCAAAAAGTTCGGCGAGGTGCACAACGTTTATTTTGAACGTCTCGGCGGTATGCCCACGGGTTGGGAAAGATGGTACCACGATCCCGAAAAGTCGGGCGGTATTGAGTTTGACCTGCACATCCACGACCTTGATATGACCCGTTTCCTTTTCGGCGAGCCCAAGTGGGTCTCCTCGGTCAAGAACGGTTACAAGAACATCAACACACGTTTCGGTTATGACGGCTTCTCGGTCATGACGGTGGACGATTGGAGCGGCTCTAACACCTTCAAGTTCAAGATGGGCTACCGTGTTGCTTTTGATGATGCAACCGTTGTTATGGATAACGGTGTTGTCACCGTGTTCCCGAACGTTGGTGAGGCCTATACCGTTGAATACGGCAAGCAGGACAGAATGGCAGAGGAGCTTCGTTATCTTTGCCGGCAGATCACCGACGGCATTGAGAACACCGTCAACTCGCTTGAAAGCACCAAGGCCGATATCACTTTGACCGAAAAAGTGCGTGAAAGCTATCTGAACAACGGAAAGGTGATCGAGTTATGAACACTAAAATAGGAGTACTTATCAATTTTAACAGCTCGGTTGATATTACTGCAAAGTTTCAGCAGGTAAAGGAGCTTGAGCTTCAGACCTGCCAGGTCAACATCTGGGATACCTCGCTGTACACCGACGAAAACGCCGAAAAGATAATCAACGCATCAAAGGAGACGGGCATTGAGATTTCTACATTCTGGGCAGGATGGAGAGGCCCTCAGTCGTGGAACTTTTATGAGGGTCAGTATGACCTTGGTCTGGTTCCCGATGAATACCGTGCCGACCGACTGGATGATCTTATGATGGCGGCGGATTTCGCTAAAAAGATCGGCGTAAAAAATCTCGCTACCCACGTAGGCTTCCTGCCGGAAAACCCTGCTGACGAGCGCTATTGGAAGACTGTTTATGCACTTCGCAGACTTTGCAAAAGGTTAAAGGAGTACGGCATCCGTTTCCTTTTCGAGACAGGTCAGGAAACTCCCGTAGTGCTTATGCGTGCCATTGAGGACATTGGTACCGATAACATTGGTGTCAACCTTGACACCGGCAACCTTATCCTTTACGGAAAGGCCAACCCCGTTGATGCGCTGGATATGATAGGCAAATATGTCTACGACCTGCATCTTAAGGACGGACTTTATCCGACCGACGGCCGCAACTTGGGTCGAGAGGTCCGTTTTGGTGATGGCAAAGCCAATTTCAAGGAGTTTTTGCCCAAGCTCAAGGCGTTGGGTTATGAGGGCAGCCTCACCATCGAGCGTGAAATAAGCGGTGAAAAGCAAATTGCTGATATAATTTATGCCCGTGACCTTATAAAAGAATATTGGAAATAATATGGGTTAGATGTAAAAAATTAAGACCTCTTTGAACTGAATGTTCAGAGAGGTCTTTTGTGTTGACGATGTTATCTTAAATGTCCTTCGATATGGGTCAAGCCTTCATCGAAAACATCCCAATTTTCATGCCAACGCAGGTTTTCCAAGCGGAAGGCACACGGCCAGGCAGGTAACCATTGCGAGGGGCTGAAGGGCGGTGTGGCGTGGCGTCCCCAACGGGTGTGGAAAATTGCCTCGTCTTGACTTCCTGCAGGTCTGAGACGTTTATTGAGAAACAAAGTGCCGTCAGAAATTCCTTGGCAAGCGTTGCACCAAAAGGCAACGGCTCTTTCTTTCCATTGTTTGCAGCCCGTGAGCTCATACAGCTTTAAGAATGATAAAACATCACGCAAGGCATACTGGTCGAGCGCCTGATGCGGTGTAGAAACACTTGTTGAGCCGAAGGTATCGTAACCTAATTGCGAAATAAGGCAGTCTTCGGGGTATTTGACGGTGAAGTGCATCATCCAGGTGCAGAGATACCAGGCGATCTTCTCGGCCTTGGCCACATATTTATCATCCTTTGTTATCTCGTACAAAGCCAAAGCATCACGCAACAGAGGAGATGCGGATTCCTTGTCAATGCTGTAGGTATCGAGTGCGCCTGCGGTGGTAAAGCCTTTGTTCTCAAGCTCTTGGTAGTAGAAGTCAAAAGCCTTGACGGCAGAGATGAGGTATTTTTCTTCACCGCTTCGTTTATATGCGTTGAGCAAGGGCAAAATCAGAAAACAACCAATAGTGCCTTTCTTTGCAAGAACCTTGCCGTCGCTGTCCCAAGCCTTGGCAAAGCAACCGTTTTCATCCTGACTTTTCAGTGCAAAATCGCAGGTGTCAAAAGCGGCTTTAAGGTATTCAGGTTTGTCAATACCAATTTCTTTCAAAAGGTCGTAGGCTTCAAAGTAGCCTTCTGCGCCCGTGCCCAAGTTGCAGGCATCGTGACGGATAAGCAAACGACCCTTGGCATCACGCTCGTGAACCTTTCCAACCTTGTTGAGGATTGATTCATACTGGTCTTCACCGACCGACCAACGGTCAACGTCTTGGGGTTTCATTGTTTCATAAGGCAATTTAAGGGCAGGAAGGTAGCCCATTTTTGCCGACAAAAATGTACCGTTGGTCTCGGTATATTTCAGCCAGGCATCGTGCACCTCAAGGGCGATATCAAGGTTATCACGGTCACCGTTTTTGAGGTAATCGTAGATAAAAGCGTTGGCCATTGATGCGCTCTGACCGACCCAACCTATCTCATAATAATGCTCTTTCTTTTTGTAGCAGTGGGTATCGGGGTGCCATTGTGAGCCCGATACAAAGCCTGCAAAACCGTCCTTTTCCCGCATAAAAAGATGACGGGTATAGGCAATCGACAGCCGATACAGCTCATTTGCAGGGCGGGGAGGAAGGATGCTGTGTCCGTAATAGCGCCAGGCAAAGTCTAAAAGATTTTTATAGCGGTATTTTGTGCCGTCCGACGGGTAAACAAGAAGTATTCCCTCAAAATCATTGGTGGGCTCCATTGTGCCCTGGAAAGGTTCACCCCAGAAATGGCGTTGCAATGTCTTGGGCTGTTCCTCTTCGGGGAAGATAAGCACGTGCTTTTCGCCCTCGTCAACCTTGTAAAGCGAGCAGGCGGAGTTGCTGTTGGCCTCGGCCATAAGAGCGATGCTGACAGTATCATTTTCGCTGTAGGTGCAGGCAGGAATGGTAACTCTATGCGAGGCAAACGACCACGGTGTGCCGTCCTCGGCACGGTCACCTACGTATTCGGGCACGTCGCCCCAACCGTTGCCGTTATAGCTTACAGCAGGGATCATTGTGAATTCGGGTTCACCCTTGAGGATTACCTCCATGCGCATTTTATCGCAAGGAGCAGATGTGTGGCGGTGCCAACGATAGGCACCCTCTTCGATTTTAGAGAAGGTATCTGTGGCTTCCGATACTTCGGGAATAAAACCTACGGTTTTTTGGTCAACAACAATATTGTGACCGCCGTTTGTTTTGATAATCTCCGTCATTTACATCAAACTCCTTAAAGTTAATAAATTTTATTTATGCAGACCCTTTTTCCTTAAAATCTCCAACACCTCGTCGGGGTTGTCGCAGGTAATAAGCTCTGCACCATAAGCAATTGAAGCATCAATTGCTTCTTCATTCTTTGCATAAGTGCCTGCCCAAAGACGGACACCGGTCTCTTCATGGAGTTGTTTTACCTGCTCCACCGAAACCTCTCCGTCAAGAATACCAAAAACACAGGTGCAGTATCCGTAAACATAAGGGTCTCTTGTGACCTCGCCCAAGTGTCTTATAGGGTAGTACAAATGTTGCTTATATTTATTGCCATACTTATCATTGATATATTCGTGCAGTTTGCCGTTCCACGTGTTGAGAACACAACGATCGGTAAAGCCGTAATCATCGATAATCTTCAAAACGCGGTCGCAAACATCATAGGCAATGGCATCCCTGCCGTCGATGGGATATTCTTTAAGTTCGATATCCAAGGTAATGGTGGGATGATCCTTTACCAATTCCATAAACTCTATAAGGGTTGGAATCTTTGTTCCGTTGCCTGCATCAAGCTCTTTAAGCTCTGCAAGAGTGAAATCACAGACAAAACCGGTTGCATTGGTGGTACGATCAACTGTTTTATCGTGAATAAGCACCAATTCGCCGTCTTTAGTAACACGAACATCGGTTTCAAGTTGGTCAACATCAAGCGTCAAAGCGGCTTTGAATGCTTCAATGGTGTTTTCAGGATATTTGTCACGCCAACCGCGGTGAGCCGCAACATAAATATTTTCAGGGCTTTGAGTCCAATAATTCATACCGATCACCTCTCAAATGTGAAGCTTTCCCAAGGAATATTAACTTCCTTTTTATCGGTAATAATCTCATCAATGTGCATCAACAAGGGGAACTCCTTGATATCAACAATACCCTTTTCAGCCTTAAC
This sequence comes from Clostridia bacterium, assembly GCA_017416345.1. Classification (GTDB taxonomy): domain Bacteria; phylum Bacillota; class Clostridia; order Oscillospirales; family Acutalibacteraceae; genus UMGS172. The sequence goes on from JAFQCR010000004.1 coordinate 195,020, forward strand.
CTTGATAGCCTTTGCAACACGGCCTGCAACAACCAAGGATTCAAGAGTAACACCCTTGAGTTCTGCTTTAGCCTCATCAATATTAAGTCCACGACCGAGCAAAATGCCAACCAGTCTGGTTCTGCCACCATAAACGGTAACATAAAGATCGCCTGCACCAAGTACGAGGTTGTCAAAATCCTCTGCCCCCTGCAGTTTCAAAAGCTTATACATTTCTCTAACGGCCTGACCGAAAACTGCAGCCTGAGAGTTAAAGTGCAATTCACTGTCAAGACCGAATGCCTTCTGATTCAAGCCGATAGTGAGTGCAATACCCAAAGCATAGCCGTTCTTAAGAGCAACGGCACTTTCAACACCGATAATATCGGTAGAAAGGCTAATGTGGTAATACTCGGTTGCCATTGCAGACTTGATCATTTTAAGAACATCCATATCCTTACCGCAGAAGGAAACCTCGGTCTGATCGTGTGCAACAAGCTCGTAGCTTGTACAAGGGCCACCGATAGCATTAAGAGGAATCTTCTTGTCAAGCTCGTCCAGCTTAGCCTGCCAAAGATCCAAATAAGTAAGCAAAGAGCCATCCTCGGTGTTCATAAGACCCTTAGTGACCGAAATTACGGGAACATTCTCATGAAGCTTAGGAAGAATCTCATCCTTAAACCAATCAACACCAAAACTGCTGACACCGCAGATGATAAAATCTGCACCATCAATTGCAATTTCAAGCTCTTCGATCTGATAGTAAGTAACACCTTCGGGGAAATCCTTGTTGAACTTGGGATGACGACCTGACTTTTGGGAAGCATCGATAATATCGCGGTCAAGATGTGTGCCGACAATACGTACCTCGTTTCCGTTTTCTCTTGCGGGGAAGGCCAAAGCCGAACCCATCATACCTGCGCCAATGATTGTGATTTTTTTCATAGTTTGACATCCTTTCTAATTTGTGCTATTATTATAATAAATGAACACAAATTAGTCAATTACTGTCCTTAAAACAGATAAACAAACATATTTTGAATCACATAAGAACGAAGAGGAACAAATATGCTCAAAAAAGAACGCCAAAACAACATTCTTAAAACAATAGCCGAGAGAAAATACTGCACCGTTCAGTTTTTGTCAAAGCATTTATATGTTGCGCCTATTACCATCCGTCGTGATCTGAGTGAAATGGAATCGGCAGGTCTTATAATCCGTTGCCATGGTGGTGCCACCATTCCCGAACACGAAAACCGCGAGGTTCCGTTTGAAGTGAGAAATAAAAGCAATTCATCAATCAAAGAAGAACTTGCAAAAAAGGCATCAAAGCTTATAAATGCAGGAGATATCGTGTTTTTGGATGCTTCCACTACAATAAATCACATAACCGAGCATCTTTCGGCAGAGCAAAACCTGACCGTTATAACCAATAGCACGCTTGTAGCAGAAAAGTTAAAATCAAAGCACATCCGTTGTTATCTCACAGGTGGAATGCTTATAGAAAACTCACAGGCTTTGGTTGGAAGCATTGCCGAGCAAGCATTGGCAGGTGTTTATGCCAATATCTGTTTTTTCTCGGCTCAAGGTATCGACCAAAACGGAATCATTTCCGACCAATCCGAGTCTGAAAGTTCACTTCGACGCCTTATGATAAAAAACTCACAAAAGCAGTATTTCATTTTTGATTCAAGCAAATATAACAAGCGTTTTGCTTTTAAAATCTGCTCAACCAAGGATATCAACGGAATCGTGACCAATCTCAAGGATATTTCCTTTGAGGTTAATTACAAATAGCCGTTAGTTTAATCTTTAAGCAACGGCTCAACAACCTTGGGGAAATCAAGGTAATTATCTATTGTTAAATACGGAAAATCGGACTTATAGACCGACTCGTCATTGCCACCGAGACCGTAGTCGTCACCGATATAGACGACCTCATCGTGCGAAAGGCCGTGTTCCTTACAGTAAAGGTCAAGGGCGTAATACTTGTTATACGGCTTGGGCGCCATATCAAAGGAGGATGAGCCGCCGACAAACACGCAGTAATCAGAAAAGGCTTCAACGACCTCGTCATAGATCTTTCTGCGCTTTATGCGGTCGGGGTCGAAGCTGAGCTTGTCCTCCTGTTTGGCCTTGGTTCCGAGAATAGCGAACGTAACGCATCCCGAGGGGTGAAACTCGACCGAATCACCGCAGTATTCGGTAAAGCCGTATTTTTCACGCAAGGCATCTACCTTTTTATTTATAGCTTCTTTGTCGCAATCAATCGTAATATCTCTTATAATATCCATTCCCTTGGTATCGGGGTTGTATTTGCCGTACTGCAGGCCGTAGTTGCCGATAATGTCGATAGGGAACTGCTCAAGCTGGTTAAAGATGCGCATTACCTGACCTGCGCCTGCCATAAGCAGCTTGTATTTTTTTGAAAGTTTCGAGAGAACCTCACGGTGCTCTGCGCTCAAAACGGTCTTGTGCTGTGTGAGCGTACCATCAAGATCCATTGCGATAACCTTAACTTTTTCAAACATTTGCTTTACCTCCAAAAAGGTCATAATTCAACCACAGACAGGTGTAGCGGTCCTTAAGCTCCTTAGCGTATTTCACAGCATCACGAATGTGCTGTCTGCCGTAGCGCATAAAGAAATCGTTTATGTCAAGTCCGACATTGGAAAGTATTTCGTTTATTTCAAGTGCCGAGGGCATTTCGGACAGTATTGCCTTGATATCGGCCTCATTTTCAAGATAAACGGAAAGTCGGTCGGCCTTGTAGTTGCCAACCTTTTCCTGCAGTTCAATACAGCCGTTGGCAACCTTAGTATATATTTTATCAATTTCAGCGTTGCGTTCGCTGTCAAGCGGTCGGTACAGCTTTTTGGGGAAAGGTGTTTTCACAATATCCTCACGCAGCTTTGCGGTGATAACGGTGGAAAATGCCACGTCGATACCGTGGGGGAAGTAGTCGGTGCCGTTGATGATTCCCGTTATCTCAAAGAAGTGCGACAAGTGATGCTCACTTCCCGAAGCAGGTCTGGAGCAACCGACAAAGCTCATCATAATGCCTATGACCACCAAAGCCTCCATAAGCGCTTTTACGCTTTGGTCGTCACGCTTTAAGATTCCGTCGGCCAACGACAACACGGTGTTTATCTGCTCGAAGGTAAGGTCGTAGATGTATTGGCAAAGGTATTCGCCGTTTATAAGGTGGCTTAATTTCCAATCGTTTAAAGCGGAAAATTTGCCGATAACATCGCCAAAGCCGGCTTTTATCATATCAATGGGAGCGTTTTTCAGCACGTCAACGTCACCGATGATGGCGGTGGGCAGGTCTGCCTTATAGGTCTCCTTCATACCGTTGGTTATCATGGCCGCACCGGTCGAGGCATAGCCGTCCATCGAGGGAGCGGTGGCAACGACCAAATACGGAACCTTGTTAAAGAACGAAACGTATTTGCAAAGGTCTTGAATAACGCCCGAGCCGATGCCGACGATCATTTCGGTTTCGCCCAAGGCCTTGGTCACGGTGTCGATAGCCGCTTCGTTGGGAACAAGTATCTCTTTTCCGCTGAAAATGACCTTGTTTATGGTTTTGCCGTCTAAAGCTTTTACGGTGAGATCACCTGCCGCACCGTAGGTGTTTTCATCGGCAACGATCAGTATGTTGTTAACATTAGCACAGATCTCCGAAAGACGGCTGATAGCACCGCTTTCGATGTAGACATACTTAATGTCGCACGAGTGGTGCCTGCCGCATTCGCAGTCAAAGCCCTTTAATAATTTGTTTATATCCATAGCACACCTCTTTACAAATTTATCTGTTTGTAGTATACTGTTTTTGTCAACAAAAATCAATAATTGACCTGAAACTTGCATAAAATCAGAACAGTTTGGATAAATAATGCTCAAATCGGTCAAGAACGGTCAAATTTTGGAGGGCAATATGTATAACAAGGAACGGGAACAGGAAATATTAAGTATATTAAAAACGGCCAACGGTTTTGTCTCGGTCGCACAGCTTTGTGAGGCACTTTTTGCCAGCGAATCAAGCATCCGCAGGGACTTGAAGGCTTTAGAGCAAAAGGGACTTGTAAAAAGAAGCTACGGCGGTGCTACACCGACGTCTAATTATTCAAATATCGTTACGTTCAATCACCGCACCCGTCAAAACTCCGAGGCCAAAAGGGAAATTGCCAAAAAGGCAACCGACCTTGTAAAAGACGGCGATGTGATCTTTCTCGACCAATCTTCTACGGCATTTTATCTTGCCGCCGAGCTGGTCGGGCGCAGGTCGCTGACCGTTGTGACCAACAATATTGAAATAATGATGCTGTTGTCAAATTCGGCCGTCAGGGTCATTTCATCGGGCGGTGCGTTGAGCAACGAAAACCGCAACTGCCTTATCGGCGGTGACGCCGTCAAGACATTCCAAGATATTTTTGCCGACACCGTGTTTTTCTCGGTCAAGGCGGTTGATGATGACGGTCTGGTTACCGACTGCTCACGTGAAGAGATCGATGTTCGCAATGCCATGCTGAAGAACGCCTCTAAAAAGGTGCTTTTGTGCGACAGCTCCAAGTTTGGCATAAGATCACGGTTCAAGCAGTGCGAGCTTGGTGATATCGACATCCTCATAACCGAGGATGTCGGTGCAAAACTCCTCAAAGATACCAACGGCAATTTTAAGGTTCTGTAATTATTATACGCCTATAGTAAAAAGCTCTCTGTCCATCAGAGAGCTTTTTGTGTTTATCGCAAATGTCCTTTTATTTCGGTCAGACCCTCGTCGAATATGCTCCAATCCTCGTGCCAACGCAGGTTTTCCAATCGGAAGGCACACGGCCAGGCGGAGAGCCATTGAGTGGGGCTGAAGGCAGGTGTTGAGTTGCGGCCCCAGCGTGTGTGGGCAATGGCCTCGTCCTGACTTCCTGCAGGGCGCAGTCGGTCGTTTATCACAAGCGTTCCGTCCGAAATTCCTTGTGTGGCGTTGCACCAGAACGCAAGCGCACGTTCACGCCATTGGGCATTGCCTGTTAGTTCATAAAGCTTCATAAACGACAGCACATCCCGCAGTGCATATTGATCGCAGGCGTTGTGCGGAGTGGAAACGCTTGTTGACCCAAAGGTGTCGTAGTTCATTTCTTTGATGACGCAACCGTCGGGGTATTCCACGGTGAAATGCATCATCCAAGTGCAAAGATACCAGGCAATTTTTTCGGCTTTGGCGATATAATCACGGTTTTTGGTTACATCAAAAAGCGCAAGTGCATCACGGAGCAGGGGAGATGACGATTCCTTATCTATACTGTAGGTGTCCAAAGCGCCTGCCGTGGTAAAGCCTTCACGTTCCAGCTCTTCATAATAAAAATCAAACGCACGAACGGCCGAATCGAGATATTTTTCATCGTTGGTTCGCTTGTAAGCATTAAGCAAGGGGAGAATGAGGAAGCAACCGATAGTGCCTTTTTTGGAGATCACGTTGCCTTCTCTGTCCCACGATTTTGCAAAGCAACCGTTTTCATCCTGGCTTTGTAACGCAAAATTGCAGGTGGAAAGTGCGGCTTTCAGGTATTCAGGTCTGTCAATACCGATTTTTTGCAGCAGGTCGTAGCCTTCAAAATATCCTTCGGCGGCAGTACCAAGGTTGCAGGCATCGTGAGCCGCCGCAACACCCTTGCTACGCTTGGGCTTGCCTGCGCTTTCAAGAATGCCCTCAAGCTGAGCCTCGCCCCATTCCCAACGGTCAACATCCTCTTTTTTTACGGTGCTCCAATCAATGCTCCACGCAGAATGCCTCTTGGGATAGTTTACATGTGCAGGAATAAAGCCTTTTTCTTGGTTGAAATATTTTAACCAAGAATCAAGGGCGGCAATGCCGATGCTGAGGTGCTTTTTGTTGCCGTTGACGATATGATCATAGATGAACGCATTGGCAAGAGAGACGTTCTGACCCACCCAACCGATCTCATAGGTATGCTCCAGCTTGTCATACGAGTAACTGTAAGGGCACCATTGTGCGCCGTTGGTAAACCCTACAAATCCGTCCTTTTCTCTTTGTAAAAGGTAGTGACAGTAAGCGATAGAAAGCCTATAAAGCTCTTCGGCACTTTTGGGCGCTTTGATTGCGTGACCGTAATAGCGCCAGGCAAAATCGAGCAGGCCTTTGTATCTGTGGCGACTGCCGTCCGAAGGCAAGCACAGAATTATACCCTCAAAATCACATCGAGGCTCCATTGTGCCTTGGAAAGGCTCACCCCAAAAATGGCGGTGCAGGGTTTTAGGTCTTTCCTCTTCGGGGAAGATAAGCACGTGCTTTTCGCCCTCGTCAACCTTATAAAGTGAGCAGGCGGAGTTGCTGTTGGCTTCGGCCATAAGCGCAAGGCTGACCGCCTCGTTTTCGCTGTAGGTGCAAGAGGGGATGGTAACTCGGTGCGAAGCCCACGACCACGGAGTGCCGTCCTCGGCACGGTCACCGACATATTCGGGTGTGTCACCCCAACCGTTGCCGTTGTAGCTTACGGCAGGCACCATCGTAAAGGTCGCCCCACCGAGAAGTATGATCTCCATTCTCATACTGTCAACGGGTGTGTCGGTATGTCGGCGCCAACGGTAAGCGCCATCCTCTATTTTTTCAAAGGTATCGGTCGCACCGTGTACCTCGGGGATAGAAGCTACCGCTTTCCCGTCAACGGTGATAAAATGCGAACCGTCTGTTTTAAGGATTTCCGTCATTTTGAGATGCTCCTTCAAGCTTTCTTTTTTCGTTGCGTTTCTCCAACAGCATACGGATAAAGAATAAAGTGATCGAGCCAACGGTGATTATTTCGTTTACCAATCCCGAGCGTGAGCCGATACCTATCGCATAGGTCATTTGGGATGCGCAAACAAAAAGCGATAAAACCTTGATCCTTGTCGGGACGGTCTGCCAGAAGGCAAGCGTAGCAAGACAGCCTGAGATAAGTGAGCAGACGCTCCACGGGCTGTTCCAGACAAGTATCACGCCGCCGACGTTCAGCACAAGGAAAACAAACAGCAGGGGCAACGGCTTTTTGCCGTCCTTTGCTCCGATGGTTGCAAACAGTATCTCTCTTGTTGCGGCAACAACGCTGAGAGCCACGCCCGTATAGGCTTGTAAAAGCAAGAAATGTATCGCCCACAGAACATCGCAGGCCAGCTTCACCATTAGGATCCCGCTTCGCTTCTTTTGCTGAAAAATCAAAAATCCGACTGCTACACCGATTCCGCCGAATATTTCACCGATAAGCTGTAAGTTCAAACCAATACCACCTTATTATATTGCTTTACCATCAAGTATAACTGGATTATACCGCTACCGGCTAGCAGAATCAAGAATAAAAATCAGTTTTTAAAATCTTCTATCTCGAATTTCCATTCCTCACGCTTGCGGAAAGATGTTTTGAAACTTTTGGAAAGCACACCTTTTTCTTCAAGATGTATATAACAGCTGATGTCGCAGGCACGGCCGCAGATGGAACACTGATAGGCGTGCTGTGCAGGAGGATAGAAATAAATGTTTTGAAGTATCTTTCTTGCGGTTTCGGGTGTCACCTTGGCTTCGCCGCTTATGATGGCGACCCTGTCTTCAAGATCCTTGAAGGCATCGGGCGGCATAAAAGGATTTTTGAGTCCGTTTGCGCCGTTATAATAAACCGAGCATTGCCAGGCATCGACCGTTCCGTCATCGGAAATAGCCTTGCCGGGGCAGCCCTTGGCACATTCGCCGCATTTGTCGCAAAGGTGAGGCTCCTTTACGGGGGTTGCTTCTATTTCAGCGTCGGTCAGAACAAAGCAGGTGCGGACAAACGGGCCAAACTCATCGGTGAGCAGTGCTCCGTGAAAGCCTATTTCACCAAGGCCGCAAAGCACCGCCGCTTCGTTAAAGTCCATTTGTGTTTCTTCGGGACGGCTTCTGTAAATTGCATCAAAGGCAACCTCGGGATTGGTGGAGTTTTCCTCGGCCATTATTTGCTGATGACGGCGTTGAGGAAGCGCACAATAGCCCTCCTCCTCCAACATCATCGAAAGACGCACCGATGCCATAGGCATAACGGTTTCTTCCATATTTTCAACGCCCATAGTGGTGTACTGATAGTAGGTACTGCCCTCTTCGATTCCTCGGTAAGCTCCGCGAAGCACTCTGAATCCAAGGCCGATCACGGTCTTTGCCTCGGGCATAAGACGGTGGACGGCAGAATCGGCAGGGAAACGTGTGATAGGGGAGAAGCCGACGAGATCGGCTCCGCATTTACGGCAAAGTTCAATTATTCTTTCTTTCATTGCTTCTTACCTCCTATCAAGTGGCTGTAGCAGGCATAGTCGCAGGCTCTGCCGCAAAGGCAGGGCGAGTATCCCCACTGCGTTTTCGGAAGAAAATCCATTTTTGGATATATGGCTCTTGCACTTTCGGCGTCAAAGCGGAAATCTCCGTTGATAATAGCCTCACGGTTTGGATCACCGCTCAGAAAATCATCTCGCATAAACGGATTAGACCTGTGAGCGCCTTTATAATATACAGAGCATTGCCAGGTATCAAGTCCGTTTTTGTCTATCGCTTTACCGGGGCAAGCCTTCATACATTCGCCGCAGTTGTCACAAACGGGAGCTTCGAGCGGCTCATCGACCTTTAAGGGAGCGTCGGTTATTATAAAGCAGTAGCGGATGTAAGGACCAAACTTCGGGCTGAGTATCTTACCGCTCAGTCCTCTTTCTCCAATACCGCAAGTCTTTGCCGCTTTGCCGAAATCAATGATAACATCGGGAACAGGCTTGTTTGGGGCCACTGCCGTTGCGTGAACAAGCTCATAAGTGTCCATAACCTCGGGATTGGTCGTCTTATCGCCCTTTATGCGAAGGTTGGGAACAGATTTCTGCAGGCAGGCATCGTAGCCCTCGTTCTCGATCATACCGCCTATTTTCAGCAAAAATATCTCTGCCAATTCTTCATCGGGGTACTTAACTCCCAATGTGGTATATGTATAATACTGAGTGTCGTTGTGCATGGTGTTGAAGAGCATTTTTGGCACCACAAAACCAAAGCCGATAATACATTTGGCATTTGGGAGTATCTGTCTTGGGTCTTTTTGAGGGTCGGTTTCTTCATAAACTCTGCCAATTCCGCAAACACTTGCGCCAAGCTCTTTTGCTTTTTGCTTTATAGCCTCACTTGTAAGCATTTAAAGTTTCTCCTTTTCTTTAAAATGTTTTTGCCGTCATCGGTCAAGCTTCCACGGTTTGCCGTGACGGAGAGGCTCCTTGAAACGGTGTTCCATACAGCCACCTTTTTTTTCAAGCATAGAAACACAGCCTCTGATACAACCGCCGCATTTTGCCATATTGTAGCCGACCCAACTCGGAAAATACTTCTGAAGTGCACCGTAGACCTTCATTATCTCTTTTTCATCGGCGATATCGGTCTTTCCTTCAAGCAGGTCAAGATCGCCGTTTTCGTTTGCGTCAAATACTTCTTTAGGAACAAAAGGATTGTAATACCTTCCTGCGTGGGTATAGAATGCGTAGCAACGCCACATATCAATGTCGCCCCATTCGCATATCTTGCCGTCAAGGTCTACGCTTACGGTCTTGCCTGAATTGATGGCAGGTATACATCCGCCGGGACATTCACGCACACAGGCACCGCACTTTCGGCAAAGAGGCTCGCCGTTATACATCTCATCGTATTCAAGCTCGGCATCGGTAAACAGAAAGGCAACTCGCTGAAGGGGTCCGAATTGAGGCGTGAGCAGCATTTTGCTCCAGCCTATCTCACCCAGTCCGCAGGCAACCGCAACAAGACGGAACTGGAATTGAAGATCCGGGGCTACGTTGTCTTCTCTTGTGGGACGGGTAAACTGAACGCTTCGGTGGTGTGCCGTAGAGGTTTTTGCGTTTTCATTTACCTCGATCTGCTCTTCGGGAGAAAGAGTGTTTCCGGGGCTTCCGTCCATATCGGAAACGCTACCTCTTGCGCCCGTGTTTCGGTAAACAAACGCCTCATACCCCTCGTCCTCAATAAGCTTTCCGACGTGGTAAAGCACCGCCGGGGCGAAGATCTCATTTATTCCACCGTAAGCCATTGAAGGGTATTGGTAAAACTGTGTTCCTTCTTCAATACCGCGCTGAACTCCTCGAGGAATACGAAAAACAAAGCCGATAACGCTTTTTGCCTCAGGAAAAAGAAATTTCGGGTTCATATCATCGGGCGCACCGGCAAGTCTCGATATAGGCGCAATACCGCAGGCATCGGCTCCGGCCTCAAGCGCGGCTTTTTTGATCATTTCACTTGTAAGCATATTGTTGCTCCTTTACACTTTTATCGACGGATCGCCGTCGAGCTTAATACACGCACGCCTCATAACATCAGCGCAGTAGGTGCATTTTTCGCATTGCTTGTCGCAGCTCATAACGTGAGAGGCGAAGCTTTTGTCTATCAGCGAATTTTCAACAAATCGGGGATAGAAAAGTCCGCTGTGATTTGGCTCCAGCAACTCCATTGCAGAGCCTCGGTAGTGGCCATCTATATAAGAACGAAGAATACGTGAGGGTGCAGAATTTGTTCTTGTGGCAAGCTTCACGGCAGGGACAAGCTCCTCATAAAGCTTCATATCCTCGGGTCTTATAAAATTTGTCCGGGACAGCCAATTATAAAAATTATCCTTGGCTTTAAGATATTCCCAGCAAATGCCGCCAAACTGATAACCGTTGTCCATAGCCGAGATCTCGGCTTCATGAGCAACCAGATTATCGTGGAATATGTGCGCTGAGCAATTGTTCAGACAACCGCTGTTGGCAAGAAGATACATCTGCTTACCGTTGCCATCGCACCATTTACGAAGTCTTAAAAGCGTCGGAAGATCTCGGTTTGTCTCACGCTTGACATAGAAGCTGTCAAAATATTCCGATAAGTAGGAAATGCCCTCAATACTGCCTATCTCCATATTGACTGAGGCTCTCACATCAATGCCGTCAAAATTTTCTTTTATAAATTTTGCGATCAAGGGAGAGGATGTCGTTGCCGAATTGAGTCCAAACTTAGAGGCTATATAATCCAATAGATTTCCGATCCTCGTGAAAAATGCTCTTGATTGGCTGTCCTTACCGTAGCAGTTGGCGTTGAAAAGTATATTCAATTTAATTTTGTTCTCGGTCAACCGTTTTAAATCGTCCGTAAGCTTACATTGACGCTCGAACGCAGTTAACTCGCCGCTAACGTCCAACGAGCTTCTGCCGTTTGGCATTTCAGGCCACGAAAAATAGACCTCAGAAATATGCTCTTGGTTGTTAATGATGTCACAAATAAAATTGTCATTTTGATTCAGAGGATATCCAACTATGAATCTCAATTATTAGCCCCCTTTTCTTTTTTTAAAGTTTAAAAAATATCGTTAGAATTTTTCGACTATGTATTGATTGTACGATTTTTTTCTGTTATAATCAATGCGAAAAACAAACAAAAAAGTTTAAAAAACAAACCTCGGAGGCAAAAAGATGAAGCTTTGCGATATAAATCCGTTTTTGCGTTATGCGGGTCTTCAGCCGTCGGTTTTATCAACGACACCTGACTATTATTCATACGATCACCGTATCTTTTACGTTATAGACGGTAGCTGTAACTTTGTCTGCCTTGGCGAAAGGCATCCCATATCGGCAGGAGCGCTGGTTTATTTCAGACCTGCAACGCCGTATTATTTTGACGGCAAGGTCAAGGTAATAGTTTTGAATTTTGATATGACACGTTTAAATTCCGACAAAAGCGCACCCCATCCGCCGTCAATAGGATTAGAGGCTTTTGATGAAGGAGCGATCATTGAAAACGACCCTCCGCTCGAGTTTCAAGATCCTATAATTCTTGAAAAAGCGTTTGCGGTTGAGGATAAAATGCAGGAGTGTCTGATTCATTACAGCTACCGCAAGCCTTATTCGGACACCTTGACATCGGCAATACTCAAGGAGATCCTTTGCTATATCGCTCAAAGAACCGATTCTAAATCGCAGGAGCCTTGTGAGACCGTGCAGGAAATAATGCTTTATATCAGCAAAAACTACGACCGTGAAATAACCAACACGGAAATATCCAAGGAACTTGGCTATCATTCTTTCTACCTTAACAGGATTTTCAAAAAGGAAACGGGAATAACGATTCACAAAGCCGTCTTAAATGAAAAAATGAAGGTCGCCAAGCGACTGCTTAAAGAGACCGATATTTCAATAAAAGAGGTTGCCGAAGAGGTTGGATTTTTTGACCGTTCAAGATTTTGCACGGCGTTCAAAAAGCATACGGGTCGTACTCCGCTCGAATACCGACAGGGGAAGTCCTGAATCGGTGCAAACTACGGGAAGATTCTGTGAAAAAAGTCAAATACTTGTAATAAAATGTCGGAAGATTTGCAATCTTGTTAAAATTTAAACAATTTTGTTTTTAGGTATTGAGTTTTTAATTGAAATCAGTTATAATTAGCAAGGTTAAACCACGAAAGGAGTTTTAAGTTATGGATTATTCACTCGAAGTTCAGCACATGTGTCCTTTAACCAAGGGACCCCATCACGGACCCGCACCTATCCCCGAAGAGGGCAAATGGGTACAGGTCAAGGATGTCAAAGACATTTCCGCTTACACCCACGGTGTTGGCTGGTGTGCACCTCAGCAGGGTGCCTGCAAGCTTTCACTCAACGTCAAGGACGGTATCATTGAGGAAGCCCTCGTTGAGACCATCGGTTGCTCGGGTATGACTCACTCTGCCGCTATGGCAGCCGAGATCCTCCCCGGCAAGACCGTTTTGGAGGCTCTTAATACCGACCTCGTTTGCGATGCTATCAACACCGCTATGCGTGAGCTCTTCCTCCAGATCGTTTACGGCCGCAGCCAGTCTGCTTTCTCTGAGGGCGGTCTTGTTATCGGCGCAGGTATGGAAGACCTCGGTAAGGGCGAGCGCTCCATGGTCGGCACTATGTACGGCACCAAGGCCAAGGGCGTAAGATACCTTGAGATGACCGAAGGCTACTGCACCAGAATGGCACTTGATGAGAACAATGAGGTTATCGGCTACGAGTTCGTATCTCTCGGCAAGATGACCGACTTCATCAAGAAGGGTATGGAGCCCAACGAGGCTTATGAGAAGTCCAAGGGCACATACGGCCGTTTCGCAGACGCTGTTAAGTACATCGACCCCAGAAAAGAATAATTTAAGGAGGAATTACGAATATGGCTAAGTTTGAAGGTTACGAGAGACGTGAGGCCAAGATCCTTGCCGCTCTTAAAGAATACGGAATTTCCTCCATCGACGAATGTAAGGAAATCTGTGACGCACAGGGTATCGACCCCTATAAGATCGTTGAAGAGACCCAGCCTATCGCATTTGAGAATGCAAAGTGGGCTTACACCGTTGGTTGCGCTATCGCAATCAAGAAGGGTTGTGTAAAGGCTGCTGATGCCGCCGCCGCTATCGGTATCGGTTTGCAGTCGTTCTGCATCCCCGGTTCCGTTGCCGAAAACCGTAAGGTTGGTCTCGGCCACGGTAACCTCGGTAAGATGCTTCTTTCCGAAGAGACTGAGTGCTTCTGCTTCCTGGCAGGTCACGAGTCCTTTGCTGCTGCTGAAGGCGCTATCAAGATCGCCCTCAACGCGAACAAGGTTCGTGTAAAGCCCCTCCGCGTTATTTTGAACGGTCTCGGTAAGGACGCCGCTTACATCATTTCCAGAATCAACGGCTTCACCTATGTTGAGACCGAGTTCGATCCTTACACCGAAGAGGTTAAGGTCATTTCCGAAAAGCCCTTCTCCAACGGCCCCAGAGCTGACGTTAAGTGCTACGGCTCGGACAATGTTCCCGAAGGCGTTGCAATTATGCAGCTTGAGAAGGTTGGCGTTTCCATCACCGGTAACTCCACCAACCCCACCCGTTTCCAGCATCCCGTTGCAGGCACCTACAAAAAGTGGTGTAACGAGAACGGCGTAAACTATTTCTCCGTTGCTTCGGGCGGCGGTACCGGTAGAACCCTCCACCCCGATAATATGGCTGCAGGTCCTGCTTCCTACGGCATGACCGATACCATGGGCCGTATGCACGGTGACGCTCAGTTTGCAGGATCAAGTTCCGTTCCTGCTCACGTAGAAATGATGGGTCTTATCGGCGCAGGTAATAACCCCATGGTTGGTATGACCGTTGCTTGCGCAGTTGCTGTCGAAGAAGCCGCAAAGAAGTAATTTATAATTTGTAAGTTACAATACATCAAAACGAAAAAAGGCTTGGGGATCTTCCTCAAGCCTTTTTGATGTGTTTAACTGCCTGTTTTATTTGACCGTAGGGGCGTTCTTTGAACACCCGTCAGAATCCCTCCGTCATTTTCTTGCGAAAATGCCACCCGCTTACGGCGGCGGTCCCCTCTGTCCTGCGGACATCTCCCCATTTTATGGGGAGTTACCCTTTAGGCAAGGGAGGCAAACGGGCGAACACAGTTCGCC
>JAFQCR010000005.1 GCA_017416345.1 Clostridia bacterium
AACGGTAATCGGCGTCGGTTATAAAATGGAGGGCAAGAAATGACCAAGAAAATCTTTCGCTCCATTATAACTGTTGCAATGGTTGTGCTAGTGTCTTGTATTTTTATCGCAAGCAGCTTTCTGTATGATTATTTTAATAAATCACAGGTAACACAGCTCAAAGAGGAACTTTCCCTTGTTGCTACCAACGTAGATAAAGTAGGCTCAGAGTATTTTGATAACTTTGATTCTTCTGTGTTCCGCTTTACCTTAGTATCCGCTGACGGCTCGGTACTCTATGATTCACAGGCAAAAGCCGAGGATATGGAAAATCACCTTGAGCGTGAAGAAATTGCCGAAGCTCTTGAAAACGGAAATGGCAGCAGTGCTCGTTACTCCTCTACATTAACAGAGAGAACTTTTTATGAGGCAACCCGCCTTCAAAACGGCAATGTGCTTCGTATCTCGATAAGTCAGGTAACGGTAGGTGCATTGATCCTTGGTATGCTTCCTGCCATTGTTGCTATCATCTTGATTTCTGCTGTTGTGGCTCTCGTGCTATCGCACAAAATGGCAAAGAGCATAGTCAAACCGCTGAATCAACTTGACCTTGAAAATCCTGCAGAAAACGAAACCTATGAAGAACTTGCTCCTATTCTTACGAAACTCAACAAACAGCACAAGCAGATCACAAGGCAGATGCAAGAACTGCGACAGAAGTCCGACGAGTTCGAGCAGATAACCGCTTCTATGAACGAGGGGCTTGTTCTGCTTGATAAAAAGGGCGTGGTGCTCAGTATCAATGCCGCCGCTAAAAAGCTGTTTTCGGCAGACGAAACGGCAGTCGGTCGTGATTTTCTCACCCTTGACCGTAGTATCGATATGAGCCGTGCCATCGAAAAGGCACTTAACGGCAAGAGAGCTGAGTTTCGTGAGGAAAGAAACGGAAGCGAGTATCAGTTCGTCATTAATCGCACCGAGTCGGACGGCAAGACGGTAGGCATTGTTATTCTTTGTTTTGACGTAACCGAAACAGCGTTTGCAGAGCGTAACCGTAAGGAATTTACCGCCAACGTTTCACACGAACTGAAAACACCGCTTCAATCCATTATCGGTAGCGCCGAGCTTCTCGAAAATGGTCTTGTAAAGCCGGAGGATACAAAGCGTTTTGTCGGTAATATCAAAAACGAAGCCACAAGACTAGTTTCTCTTATTAACGATATTATTCGTCTTTCTCAGCTTGATGAGGACAGCGAGCCTGTCACCGAGTCGGTTGACCTCTACGATGTGGCAAACGAGGTTATCGAGGTGTTGACGGTTTCGGCGGCGAAAAAACAAGTTGAGATTCATCTTAACGGAGAGTCCTGCGTGATGAATGGTATCCGCAGATACCTTTATGAAATTATCTATAATCTTTGTGACAACGCTATCCGCTATAATAAGGACGGCGGCAAGGTTACGATTGATCTCAAAAACGCAGGAGACAATATCATCCTTTCGGTCAGCGATACCGGTATTGGTATTCCTGCCGAGCATCAGAGCCGTATCTTTGAACGCTTCTACCGTGTGGATAAGAGCCATTCCAAAGAAACCGGCGGCACGGGTCTTGGACTTTCCATCGTAAAGCACGCCGTGGCCTATCACGGCGGCAAGGTTACACTTGATAGCAAAGTTGGAGAAGGTACGACAATAACGGTTGAATTTTAGTTGCAAAGGCATCGCTTCGGCGGTGCCTTTTTGTTATGGTAAATCAAAACCCCTTATACTTTATTGTTTTTGTATGGAAAATGTTGTATAATGATCTAAAGAACTTTGTGATAGAAAGAAAACGTAGGAGCGTTGATAAATATGAAGATAAAATCAATAAGCGTTGTGAACTATAGAAATATTGATGGAAACTCAATGGTTCTTCACCCTGAAAGCAATTATCTTATCGGAGAGAACAATCTTGGAAAAAGTAATTTTTTGTTTCTTTTAGATACGGTCTGCAATGGCAAAGCATTTGATGAAAAGGACTTTAAAAATCCTGATATGCCAATCGAAGTTGTTTTAGAACTTCAACTTTTACCTAATGAATTGGGATTTTTTGGCGATAACTTTTCTCCAGAGGATCCCACAACAATCAAATTGCGCTATACACAAAAAATTGATGAAAGTTATGCAACGTGTGTTAGTTGTGATACGGGCGAAAGCATTCAAACCAAACAACTTAAAAAAATCCATTATATAAAATATGACACCAACGCTTTGCCAAGCAAGGAATTGCGCATAGATACCCAAAAGGGTGCCGGATTATTAGTTGGAAATATCATTGATAGGTATGTTGAAGAAAATGCAGAGGAGGAATCCTTTCTAAACTCTGAGAGAATAGAAAACTTGACAGAACATATTAATGAACGCTTAAATAAAATCAAAAGTTTTAAAGATTATTCAATCAAAGCTACGGTTGCCCCTACCCCTAATGAAATGCTTTCAAAGTTATTTTTCCTTTCGGATGGTGAACGCAAAATTGAATCCACCGGAAGTGGTGTGCAGTTTATTGCTATGGCCACAATAAATGTTTTGTGCCAAATAATGAACATATATAAAAGCAAATCTGTCAATTTCGAGGAACATCTATATACCGATGATAATGGTAAAAAGATTTTACCTATTATTCTTTCTGTAGATGAGCCAGAAGTTCACCTTCACCCATTTCTACAAAGATCATTAATTAGATATTACAAGCGAATTTTGCAGAATATAGATAATGATTTCATTGAACTACTAAGAATGTGCTTTGGTATAGATGGTCTTGACGGGCAATTGGTTATTGTTACACATTCTACAGATGCGTTAGTTGGTGATTATCGAAACCTTGTTCGTTTTTATCAAGATAACAATGCGACGAAAATAATCAGTGGAGTTTCTTTGAATATAATAGACGAAAACGAAAAGCACCTACTTATGCATTTCCCAGAAATCAAAGAGGCTTTTTACGCAAAATGCGTAATTTTAATCGAGGGACAGACTGAATATGGTTGTATACCTTCGTTTTCAGAAACACTTGATATTTCTTTAGATGATTTAGGTATTAGTGTTATTAATGCTGGCGGCGAAGGCACAATTAAACCATTAAAATATCTACTTAATGCATTTTCAATTCCAAGTATTGCAATTTATGATGGAGATGTTAAAGCAGGTAAAACGCCTGCGCCGGACGAGTTCTTTACAAATGAATTATGTTTTGAAATAGAAGTTGTTAAGCACCTTTATAATCTGGGACAAACTTCCGTTATAAAACAGATAGTTCAAGAATTAGATTCGGATGCTGAAAATGATATTTTAAGTAAAGACTATGTTAAAAAGCCTTTAACGAAAATGGGCATTGATATCTCAACATATACTCCCAAAAAATTATCAGATATATCAATTGACGATGCAAATGAATTTTGCAATATGTATTCTGCTTGGTATATGAAGAAAAAAGGTATTTTGTTGGGACGTTTAATAGGTGATACGTTGACGAAAGAGCAAATACCACCTTGCTATGTCGATGCAATTAAAAAGGCCGAGGAGGTAGCGAAGAATGCCTAACATTGATGCCTTAAAGGAATTGCTTTCGCATCAACATGAAGGGGATGAAAAACAACTAGAAGTTATATTTTCGGAAGCCCAAAGGGTAATAGTTGAAGCTCCTGCTGGATATGGAAAAACGACTACGATGATTAGTCGTATAGCATATTTGTTTGCAGTCGGTAGCATCCCAAACCCTAAACAAATTTTAGGCTTGACATTTAGTGTTAACGCTGCATTAAAAGTTAAGCGAGAAATTTCCGAGAAACTACCAGCCTTAATAAATGCAAAAAACAATCCCACTATAATAAATGAGAAAGCAACAGTAACAAATTACCATGGTTTTTGCAAAATGGTTTTAAAGAAATATGGCTATTTATTATTTGATGCCTTGCGAAAAGATATTAATACATTCAAAGCAATTGGTGATAACGAAATTTCGAAATATCCAGATATTGCTTGTTTGTTGACGCAAGAAGATTTTCAAGTAACGGTGCGAGTGGAACAACAGATTAAAGAAGGTCATTTCCCCACAAAAGAAGACTTGCACCTTTACAATCAAATTATTTCTAAAAACTTGTTGCCAATGGGTTTTATTACCCATAATGCTGTTATACTTTTTACGATTGACTTATTTGCAAAGTTCCCCAAAATCAAAATATTTTACCAACATTATTATCCGTTGATTATTGTTGACGAATTTCAGGATACGAATAGCATTGCTTGGGAATTACTTAAACAATTAATATCCGATGAGACCCAATTGTTGTTTTTGGGCGATCCGTTACAACGAATCTACGGGTTTATCGGCGCTCTACCCAATATTATGAGCGTTGCAGCAGAACAATATAATATGACTCCTATAACGCTTAATCAAAATTATCGATTTCGTTATAATCAAGATATGCTTAAACTTGATGCAAACATCAGGGCGAACGCTCAAAGCGAATTTGCATATGTCGAAGAAGAAAACGTTGCTAACCTTTCTGCTTTTTGGGGACAAAACCAGGAAGACGAAGCAAATCAAATTGTAGATAAAATTGAATGTTTATTAAATTCGGAACCTACTACAAAAATTGCAATTTTATGTAGGGGTAGAAATCCAAATTCCAGTGTTATCGAAACTGCTTTAAACGATAAGGGTATTAACTATTTTTACGGTATGTTTACCGATGAGGATCCTGACTACATTGATTTTCACATAAAATGTCAAGACTTGTTTATATCCAAATTTGGCAAAAGAAAAAGCATAAGTAAACAGTCGTTGATATCCTTCGCAGAAAGTGTTTCTAATGCATACGATACAAGTTCAGACAAAACAATAAATTCACTTATATGCCTGTTGAAAGCGTTAATCGAAAAAATGTCTATTGATTATGCTACGATTTCTCCAGAAGATAAATATGCCTTATTGATAGATATTTTTGAAAATAGACAGTTAAAACAAGCGATGGAGTACATTGATACTAATATTATAATTACAACTATACACGGTGCCAAGGGATTAGAATGGCAGTATGTTTTTTTGCCAGACACAGAAAGGTGGATATTTCCAAGTTATCATACGTGCAACAATTGTGTAAGTAAGTATTCTTCGTTGAAAGGTTGCAAATGTGTTTTATCAACACCTATCGACGCTAATACAAAAATGTTGCTTCTTGATGAATTGTCCGTATTTTATGTTGGTGTTACGAGAGCAAGAAAACAAGTTTATGTTTCAGCGAGCGCGTATAGGTATAACGCTTCTAACGAATTGAAATCCAGTGGTTTTTCTTGTATGGTTGGCATGAGTGGTATAAAACTCATTAATGCTAAAGTTGATTAATGTAGATCAAGTATTGAAATTGTTATGCTAATGATGTATAATATCTTCGTTGAAGTGACAACACAGTGACAACAAAAATCTTGATAGTCCGTATTTTACGGATAATCTGAACACTCCCGATAATATGAGTAAAAATACCCATACAAAATTGTTTAAGTTACGGTTTTCGGGAGCGAGTGGGAATAATAACACTCTCCCAAAACCGCATAAATAAAGGGTTTTGAGAAACCAAAAATATTGTGTGACTACACTTTTTCAATGCCCTGCTGTAATAAGCGGGGCATTTTGCTTAAATTTATTTTGCAAACACGTAGCTTAGATGTTTATAAAGAGTCAAATAAATAATTTATTATACCACATAAACCGAGGAGGTAATAAATGAAAGAAAACAAGATAATATTATCAACAAAAGCTTCTTATGATTCACCTAAAGAAATAACAAAAGAGCAATTAGACTCGATTAAGTCTGTGCTTAATTCATTAGCGATTGCTATGGCAAAATTGTATGACCCTCAAATACTAATTGAACGCATAGGCGATGCTCTTTCTAATATTGTTGAAGCATTAAAGGAAATATACGGAGATGGCATTAAAGGATATGAGAAGTGGGGGGAATACGGTTGGACTTTTTCTCCGTCGGTAGAGTATGACTTTTTTAAAAATGCACCAACATCTGTTGAAGAAGCAAATGGAATAATGGAAGAATATTTAAATAATGACGAGATAAAAAGCATAAAAAATGCTTTACAAATCGCTGGTGTTGATACATATGAATTAGAAGAAGCGTTTAGTTGTTATAGTCAAGGAATGTATAAGTCGTGTTCTTTGATTTTGTTTGGATTAATTGATAACAAAATATATAGTTATGGGCTACTCAATAATAAAAAGGACAGAGTGAAATTGGGCTCAAGTTTTGCAAAAGATTATGTTAATAAGAAAAAGTATGACGAACTCACTTTACAGGGCGCTTTTATAAATATTCTAAAAGGAATTGAAACGATTTTTGGTGATGGTGATAATTTCACAAAACCTATGACTGCTATCAACAGGAATTATCTGACTCACGGAATGTCAAAACGAAATATTTCAATGTTAGAGTGTTTTCAAGTATGGTGCTTAGCATACAGTGTGTGGGTGATGCTTGATGTTATTGAAAAAATAGTTATGTAAAACCTTTTGTACTCAAGGGGTTTTTACGCATAAAAAGTTGTATAGGAGTATTGTGATATGGAAGTAATAAAAAAAGAAATTCAAGACTTATACAACAAAGTGGTATTCGAATATGAAAAACACTTGATTGGATTTAACTATGAGATATTCAAAATGAATGATTTTGAAAGAGTGTATCTGGTTGAAGATGATTTTGCCATATATCTTGGTATAATGAATTTTTCACCAAGCAAAAAATATATATGGGATACTATTGTTTTTGAAGAATTATTGGAAAATTCAATTTTCAAGTTTAACTATACTGCATTTTGTAAAAAGTTTTCAAAAAGTGGCACAGATATACGATGGATGTATTATAAGAGATTTCATGGAATATGGAATGAGCCAATACGGCGTGAAGATGAATCTCGTGTGCAAATGGAAAAGTATAGTACAGGCGAAGATATAAGTTATTTTGTCGAGAGTAAAGCTAATTATATCCTTAATGCTTTGCCAAAACTGAATTTAAAACAACGATTTGATAATTGGGAAGGATATTTATATCATTTTATAATCTACGAGTTAAGTGATGGAACAAGGACTGGACATTCAATATATTCAACTAAAAACCCAAACATTCACAAAACAGCATTGGAAAAAGCAAATGACATTGAGTTTTCTGCTATGTCATATTTTTATCACAAATATATTGTTAAACTCGAATTTCTTGATAGTACTGAAGATTACCAAAAAACAACTGACATAATGATGGAACTGATGTGCGACAGGATAAAAGTGTATAAAGAGAACGGTTGGAAACATAAAAAAGAAAAAGGAAACACTTCAAAACATTGTATAGCCGAAAAAGACCTAAAATACTTCTGGATATCTAAATATGTAAAGAACACCAGTAGAGCAGGATTGATAGAAATAGAACGCAACATACTATCAGAAGTATATAATGGCAAATATAGTGAATTGCCTCGTTATGAGTATTTAATCCCTAAGAACAAATGGAAGTCCGAGCAATTAGTTTATGAATATGCTTGTAATTTATACAAAAAAAGCAATGTAATATATCAACATAGACCATTTTTCTTACGAAGCGAACAAGGTCAAATGTCATACGATGTGTTTATCACGAAACTTAATGTAGCTATCGAATATCAGGGAAAACAACATTTTGAAGCTGTAGAGATTTTCGGCGGTCAAGAGCATTTTGAAAAACAAGTTGAACGAGATAAATTAAAAAAAGAGCTTAGCGAAAAGAACGGTGTTAAACTGGTATACATAAACTACGATGAAGATATTTCAACGGATTTAATCAAAGAAAAAGTTGAAAGGGCATTACAAGAGAGGATATAATGACTGCACATTTCTTGTAGACTCTGTAGATGGCACAGATTTATGAGTCAAAAAGGCACAAAACAGTGCCGAAAATACCCAAAATCACGGTGTTTACACTACGGTCAAAAGAGTGGGAATAATATCGGCTGTCCGAGGACAATCTTGTGTATTCTCAAAAGAACAAAACCAAATTATCCTCTTTCATCTTTTTTCAAATACAACAAATGCCTTTCCGCATTTAGCGGAAGGGCATTATTTTTTCTATAATTCTTCCCACTCAATAGTGCCGACCGGCTTGGGGGTGAGAATACTTGTTTTACTTGATTCTACTAGGGCTTTCTTATGTTTTACCAATGCCTAATTTGTTGTATTGCTGATAGATTTATTATTAAAGTTCTGCTTTTTGAAGGTCAATGCCGTTCTGATAGTCCAGTACAAACTGAACCAAGGTCTTTGCGCCGATCTCCATAGCGTCCTCATCCATCATAAAGTCCCCGTAATGGACCTTGCTGACAATTCCCTTTTCTTTGTTGCCCACGCCCAGACGGAATATAACCGCCGGGATTACCTGTCCGAACAGAGAAAAGTCCTCAGAGTCGTATCTGCGAGAGCCGATCTTCACATTTTCCGCACCAACCACTTTTTCTGCGGAGCGATGCATCAGCTCTGTTATGTATGGATTGTTATAAACGCAGGCAGATTTCAGCGGTCCGTGAACGGTAATGGTTGCGCCGGTCTCCTCTGCCAGACACTTGCCGATCTTCTCAATTCTTTCGATGAGAAAACGGCTCACATCCAGATCGAAGGTGCGGATCGTGCCCTTCATCACCGCCTGAGCTGCCACCACATTATGGGTAGTGCCGGCTTCCAGCTTGTTGACGGAGCAAACGATATTATCCTTGGGATTTACTTCCCGCATTGCAACCAGCTGGATCGCGTTATACATACGCATCGCAATTGCCAAAGCATCGATGCCTGTATGGGGTGCGGCTGCGTGGGCGCTCTTTCCGGTGATCTCAATGGTAAAATGCCGGCTGCAGGCGTTGACATAACCGTAAGTAACTTCTATTTTGCCAAGCTCCTGCCCCGGAGCTACGTGCTGGGCAATGATCACATCGATCTCGTCCGCAATCCCGTTGCTGACCATCATTGCCGCACCGCTCTTCATTCCCTCCTCACTGGGCTGGAACACCAGCAGCACCCGGCAACCCAGGGTGCTCTCCATTTCCTTAAGTACCTTTGCCGCGCCCAAAAGCATTGCTGTGTGGGCATCGTGACCGCAGGCGTGCATTTTGCCTTCGATCCGGGATTTATAAGGAATGTCGTTGATCTCATCCATATTCAGGGCATCTGTATCTGCCCGGATGCCAATGGTAAAGTCCTTACGATCCGGGTTAATGTAGCCTACTACACTTCCCTGCCCGTACTGCTCGGTGTAGGGAATGTCCATTTTTTCCAGCTCCCGCTTAATAAGGGCGGTGGTTCTGGGCAGATCAAAATCCGTCTCCGGGTACATATGCAGCTCCCGGCGGATGCTTATAACATACTCACTGTCAATTTGAAACATTGTTCTCTCCTCAAAGTTTATACTGTAAAATCAAAATCCCGGGCGGTGACTTCCTGTCCGTTTGTTAACAGGCACACCACAGTGCAGTGGTAATTACCTGCCTCAAGCGCATCCAAGTCCAGAGAGCCGATCATAGTAGAAGGCAGATCTGTGACAAAGCGCTCCATTACGAAGTCCTTCATAGAGTACCGATCGGTTCTTGCGGTGATCTTCTGAACCTCTGCGCCGGTCTCATCGGTAATGGTCAGGGTAATCCGATCGTACATCCAGTTGCAGGAAATGGTGCCTGCCAAAAGGGTATCCTTATTAAATTCTGTTTCTGTGTCTGTGATAGTGGGTTCCGCGGGTGTGTAGGATGCATCCTGCAGTTCCTTAATGGTAACCGGTATGTACCCTTGCGATACAGCCATACTGAATGTATATGCGGTATCTACTCGGTAAATGGGGTATACTTTATCATTGATCTCATCATCCAAAGCCTGTGCTCGCATTAGATTTCTTGTTTGCTCCAGCATATGAAAACGGCTTTTTGTCGGATTGACAGAGCCATCTTCATTATAGAAAACCTCAACATCCGTCACCAGACAGGAATGGTCGCCTTTGCTGACTCGAATAACGGCATCACCCTTTTGAAGCTGGGCGTAACTTTCATACATCTTTTCTTTGCCGTTTTTTGCAATGACTTCCAAAGTATTGCTCAATTTTTCCCCTTCGACTTCCAGTTTATAGTCGCCTACAGGGAGTATACCGTATTGGGGGTACATTTGCGTATTGCCGGTAGCTGTAACCGTATCGCTGACCTGGCTCCAAGCCAGCATAACGGCACTACTGCAGGCGTTTCCGATCCGGGCATTTTTATATTCATTCCAAGCCAGCACTTCTCCGCCGCCGCTAAGGGCATCAGCCTGCAAACCTGAAATCGTGTAAACACCATTTTCATCCGGCTCACCGGCAAATTCCAAAAAAGAATCTGTTGTGCTGGCAGCAAAGGAATAGGGCAAGCCCTGATAAATTCTGCCGGCTTTGATATGGAGAGTTCCGGAGCTAACCCGAAGCGTATAGGTAATATCCACATCGGATTTCCAACGCACCGTTGCCATATCCCGCATATACTGCTCCACGGTGTCCCGGCGCTCAGCCAGGATCTTCTCCTCGGGGGTCAGTTCTTTTTCCGTAGGCTCGGTTGCCTGGGTGGTTTGCTGGGTCTGCTGGGTGGTTTCTGCAGGATTCTCTCCGCAGCCCATCAGCCCCAAAAGAAGCAACACAGCCAGCAGGAAAGAAAGAATACGGGTCATCTTTTTCATTTGATAACACTCCCATCTATGTTTTCCTCACAATTATATCATACAGAAACCGAATTGCACATTGACAATCCTTGGTTTTTTATGTATAATCCTGCTATAATTCATAAAGAGGTGTTGTGCCTATGTATCCAACATACCAAAAACTTCGCTATACCACCGGCTATGGAGTGCGGCTCAATCACACAATGGGCAATTCCGCTGAAGCGTCCACATTGCGTTTTCCCCACTATTCTACGGAATTTATGCTTTATTATTTTATTCACGGGACCGGAAATATCAAGATTGAGGGCAGAAACTATGATATCCAGGCAGGAGATATGGTCCTGCTGGGCCCTACCGAAATGTTTCACTGCACCATAGACAGCAGCATATACCACGAGCGTTATGTGCTGCACATTGACAATTCGGTTATCCTGGGTTTTCCTGACAACTGCCAGAACTTGTTGAACGTCTTCTACTGCCGGCAAAAGGGCTACGGAAACCACATTTGTGCGCAAACAGTTGCAGCAAACGGACTGGACACTCTGGTGCAAAGTATCCATACCCATATTCAGGGCAAGGAGCCTGTAAATACGGCTATGGTGATTTGTAAAACAGTGGAGCTTTTGGTGCAGATCAACACATTGCTGGCAGACCCTTCTGCAATCACACAGTCACCGGCTTATGAAAATAAGCTCATCCACAATGTCCTTCTTTTTCTCAATGCCCATTATAAGGAGGACATCAGCATTTCCAGCATTGCAGAAGCTTTTCACGTGGACAAATCCTACCTGTCCCATCTGTTTAAGGACAATGTGGGCACATCTGTTTGGAATTATGTGATCTTCCTTCGCATTAACCATTTCAACAATCTGATTACCCAAAATCATCCCATAGAGGAAGCCTGCCACCAGGCAGGGTTTCAGAATTACTCCAATTTCTACCGGCTGTATAAAAAGCATATGGCAATCACACCGCAGCAATTTAAGCAGCGGCACAAGCCATAAGCCAATGTCATCGGCTTAAGTAAAGAAACGCATTTTTCCAAGATGTATGAAAGCAATTTTGGGAGGTGGCTCAAGCGCTGAGCCACCTCCCTCATTTTATCAAATTTCTGTTTGACATGCCTTCCCCCAGGGGAAGGCATTTGCCCCATAAGCAGAAATTTGTCGGTTTGGTAAGAATGTTTGAACAGTATTAGCAATATTAAACACAGTTTTCGCAATAGACAGTGAAATTTAAGATGTGTTACAACATAAAATAATGCACATAAGAAATTCCTGGAACCACATCTTTAATTACTATTGTTTTGCCAGAACCGGCGAGCTGTACTATATGAGCCGCAATTTCGACAGCTCCTACTGGAACGACCCCGGTTACGGAATTATGCTCCCAATGGATAATAAAAAGCTGGCAGATTTCGTACCGGATCATTGGTATCGATTCGAACCGGTCTGTTAAGATATGCACAAGTTTTTTACAGTGAGGTTTTTATAATGAAGGGGCTCAAAAAAATATTAAGCTATCTGGCAATCGGCGTGATCGCCTTTCTTGCTGCACTCAATTATGTGCTGTTTGTTTTTCCCAACCAATTTGCACCTGCGGGAATTGACGGAATTTGCACAATGATCCAGGAGTTGCTCCATATCAATATGGGCTACCTGTCACTTCTTATAAATTTACCGCTTATTGTTGTTGCATTTGTGGTTTTGAACCGTGAATTTGCCCTGAAAAGCACCATTTTTATCCTTGCATTTTCAGCATCAGTGGTCTGTCTGGAAGCATTAGACCTTTCGAAATTTTACTATTTAACAAGCACCGGAACAAGCATCGTTCTGGCACCGGTAGCAGCAGGTACATTAAGAGGACTTTTATATGTTGTCACCTTAAATCTGAACGGTTCAGCCGGAGGTATCGACATTATATCTGCACTCATCAAGCGCCCCATTTGGAGCTGATGAACATCATATTTATGATCAATATCCTAATTGCAATCAGTTCTTACTTTGTCTGTTGGCACCATCGAGTGGGAATAAGAAACGATGTTCGAGGACAATCTTGTGTACCCACAAAAGAACACACCAAACTATCTTCTCACAATCTATTTTTAAACAAACAAATGCCTTTTTGCGGTTAGCAAAAGGGCATTTGGTTTTCTATAATTCTCCCACTAGATGGATCGCATATAGTTTTCTTCTGCTTTTCAAGCTTTGTGCAATAACGGTTGCGGAGTGATTCTCGGTGTGTGGAACTTTGGTTGCGCACACTTTTTTATAAAATTTTTAAAAGTATCGTAATTTTCGCAAAAAAATCCGTCTTATATGTGGAATCCGAAAAAATGCGAAATCGGAGCAGCGCAAGGAACATTACTGTGTAAAGTTCCTTGTACACAGCATCTACACAGTCCCAAAACATTCATATATAATAAAACTGCGATTGGCGAGTATGCCAATGATGGTCTGGCAACATTTTATTGAACACGCCAACAGTAAAGTTACGTAGATCAAAGCGATTGCAAGTAGTGCACACGCTTTTTTGTTTTTAGGAGGAATAAAAATGAAAAAACAGTTTATTCAAAAAACATTGGCGACTATACTAGCATTGGTGATGGTTATTGGCATCTCGGCAGGTACTGCTATTCTTGTTGACAAGAAAAGTGTTCCTGCCATGACCACTGTTGAGAACGGTCTTTCTGCATACGAACTGGCAGTACAGTACGGTTATGAAGGCACTGTTCAGGAATGGTTAGAAAGTCTTAACGGCAAATCGGCATACGAAATTGCCAAGGAGAACGGTTACACCGGTACTGAAACCGAGTGGACTACTTCTCTTAAAGCCACCGCAGGTAAAGACGGTGTTGGCATTAAGACGGCTGCTTTCTCTGACAGCAACGAATTGCTTATTACTCTTACTGATGGTACTGTATTAAATCTCGGTGTTGCCGACGGTCTTAACGGTAAGGACGGCACAGACGGAAAAGATGGTGCAAACGGTAAGGATGGAGCCGACGGTAAGGATGGTGCCAATGGTAAAGATGGTGTAGGTATTACTGCGGCAAACATCAATGCCGAGGGTCAACTCGTGCTGTCTTTCTCTGATGGCAAGACTGTCAACCTTCAAAAGATTGTCGGTATGAATGGTACAGACGGCATCGGTATTTCTTCTACCACTATCAATACAGATGGTGAACTTGTTATTACATATACAAACGGTCAGACTGCTAACCTTGGTGTTGTTATCGGTGCCAAGGGTGATAAGGGCGAAACTGGTGCTACTGGTGCCCAAGGCGAGCAGGGTCTCCAAGGTGAAAAGGGAGACAAAGGCGACAAAGGTGATAAGGGTGACCAAGGTGAGCAGGGCATCCAAGGTGAGAAGGGCGAAACCGGTGTAACTGGTAACGATGGTGTAAGCATCACCAAGACTGAAATCAATAACAAGGGTGAACTTGTCATTACCCTTTCTGATAATACCGTATCTAACCTCGGTGTCGTTGTAGGTGCCAAGGGCGATAAGGGCGAAACCGGTGCAACGGGTGCTACTGGCGATAAAGGTGACAAGGGTGATAAGGGTGACCAAGGTGAGCAAGGCATTAGTGTAACCGGTGCTGAAATCAACTCTAACGGCGAGCTTGTTCTTATTTTCTCTAACAATCAAAGAACCAATGTCGGTAATGTAATTGGAACCAAGGGCGACAAGGGTGACCAAGGCGAACAGGGCATCCAAGGTGAAAAAGGCGAAACCGGTGCAACAGGTGCTACTGGTGATAAGGGTGACAAAGGTGATAAAGGTGATAAGGGTGACACTGGTGCCGCAGGTAATGACGGTGTAAGTGTAACTAAAACCGAAATCAATCAGAGAGGCGAGCTTGTTATTACCCTTTCTGATAATACCGTATCTAACCTCGGTGTCGTAGTTGGTGCCAAGGGTGATAAGGGTGACAAGGGTGATAAAGGCGACCAAGGTGAGCAAGGCATTCAGGGTATCCAAGGTATTCAGGGTGAAAAAGGCGAAACCGGTGCCAAAGGCGACAAAGGTGACGATGGTGTCGGCATTGAGACTATTGTTATTGAAAACGGCAATTTGAAGATAACCCTTACAAACGAAACCACTCTTGACCTTGGTAATATCAAGGGTGAAAAGGGTGAAAAGGGCGAAACCGGTGCAACGGGTGCCACCGGCGAAAAAGGTGATAAGGGTGACAAGGGCGATAAGGGTGACCAAGGCGAACAGGGCATCCAAGGTATTCAGGGTATTCAAGGTGAAACCGGTAACGGTATTGCATCTGCCACAATCAACGAATACGGTGAACTTGTAATTGTATACACAAACGGCGGCGATATTAACCTTGGTAAAGTAATTGGTGACAAGGGCGACCAAGGCATCCAAGGTGAAAAGGGCGAAACCGGCGCAACAGGTGCTACTGGCGATAAGGGTGACAAAGGCGATAAAGGCGATAAGGGTGACACCGGTGCTGCCGGTGTAGGTGTTGCTTCTATTGTCATCAACGAAGATGGCGAACTTGTTATCACATATACCGAGGGTAATCCTGTAAACCTCGGAAAAATCATCGGACCCCAAGGTGCACAGGGCATCCAAGGTGAAAAGGGAGATAAAGGCGACAAGGGTGAAACTGGTGCAACAGGTGCTACTGGTGCAAACGGTTTAACCCCGTTTATCAATGCTAATGGTTATTGGCAGATTGGTGATACCGATACAGGTGTAAAGGCTGCCGGTACCAATGGAACAAACGGTACTAATGGTACTAACGGCACGAATGGTGAGAACGGTCTTACACCTTATATCAATGATAATGGCAACTGGCAAATCGGTGACCAAGACACAGGTATTAAAGCTGCAGGTGTCAACGGAACAAATGGTGATTCTGCTTACGATATTGCCAAGAAAAACGGTTTTACAGGCACCGAAGCAGAATGGCTGGCATCTCTCAAAGGAGAACAGGGTCAGCAAGGCATTCAGGGTGTTCAAGGTATCCAAGGTGAAAAGGGCGACACAGGAACAGGTGTCTCCAAAGTAGAACTCATTAACGACGAACTTATTATCACTCTTTCAAATAACGACAAATTCAATCTTGGTAATATTAAGGGCGTTAAAGGTGATGATGGTGTCGGCATTTCCACGGTAGTTATTGATACCGACGGACATCTCAAAATAACGCTTACAACAGGTATTACCACCGACCTTGGCAATGTCAAAGGTGCCGATGGTAGAGACGGTGTTGGTATTGATGAAATCTATATCCAAGACGGCAACCTTTACGTAAAGAAAACCACCGATACTGCCGCAGTCAACCTCGGTTCTGTCAAGGGCGAGAAGGGTGACAAAGGCGATAAGGGTGACACTGGTGCCGCAGGTCGTGGAATTTTAAGAACAGAAATAGTAGATAATAAGCTTATTATTTACTACACCGACGGTACTAGTGAATCACATGATTTAAGTGATATGCTTGCATTAGGAGATGAAATTTTATATTATACACTACAGACAGATGGTACATATTGTGTTAAGGCTGGCAAAGATATTGCAGGCTATTCAAATATAGTTATTCCGGAAAGTTATAGAGGTAGACCAGTCACAAGAATTGCTCCTAATGGATTTGAAAACATAAATACAATTGTTTCATTAGAACTTCCGTCAAGTCTTGAAGAGATTGGTGAAAATGCCTTTTATAATTGCACCTCTATTACAGGGGAAATTTTAATACCAGAAAACATTTCTATTATACCTGAAAACTGTTTTAGCCAGTGTAGAAAAGCGACAATTGTAATTTCGGAGTCAGTAGTTAAAATTGAATCAGGTGCATTAAGTGGTGTTAAAGATTTTATAGTAAAAGGTAATAATCAATGGCATGTTACTGATATTGTGCAATCAAGTTGGGACACAGGTGGAAAATATGTTACAGGGACAACTAAAGGGTTATCTGGAAACTATTCGTTAAATAAAAGTACGTATGTAGCCCAATATTTACGCTCAACTTGGTCAGATGGTAAAAAATCGTCAACATACAATTTAATAGGAGCGATTTGGGAAAGATAAGCGATAAGACAGGGGACGGTTCTCGGATTAAAAACGGAATGACATATAGGTCGTTCCCTACAAAATAAAAAACGGCGGGGATTTGTACTGCCCCAATTTGTGCGGACAGTACAAAAAGAACCCTATGGTAGATGAAAATTAAATTTTAAGCAACATACTGACATCGCTTTTCAAGTGGTGTCAGTTTTGTTTTTAGTTGGATACGTTGATAGTTGTAGAAATGGATATACTCACCTATGAGGAGGCGCGCCTCCTCATAGGTCTGAAGTTTTACTCGGTAAATGCACTCTGTTTTGAGAATTGAAAAGAAATTTTCTGCTAAAGCATTGTCATAAGGATTATTATTGTTATTTCATGTACAATTATTATCCAATAGCAGAGCAGAGGCTTTTCGGCAATGTTAATTTTCATTGCTTGCAATTATGGGCGGTTTGGGGTATAATTTTTTTGAAAGTGAGGTCGGTCGATTTTGTTGCCGTTGAACGAAAAACTGAAGGCTCTGAGGGAGGAAAAGGGACTCTCCCAAGAGGAGCTTGCCATAAAATTAAATGTGGTGCGGCAGACCGTTTCCAAGTGGGAAAAGGGTCTGTCCGTGCCCGATGCCGAAATGCTGGTGCAGTTAGCCGCCGTGTATGATACAACGGCGGGAGCTTTGCTGGGCGAGGAGCCGCCGCAGGCCGATGGAGACAGCGGCGAAAAGCCGGCTGCGTCCAAGCAAGCCGACCGTGGGCTTACGGTGTTGAGCGCGGTTTTGCTGGTCATCGGCTCACCGATGTGGGTGCCGCTGGTTTTGGTGGCCGCCGCCGTGGTGCTGGTTGCTTACATTGTGATATGGGTGTGCGTTGTTTCCCTATGGGCGGTCTTCGTTTCGGTTGCCGCCTCGGCCGTTGCAGGTGTAGCGGCAGGAGCTGTGCTCATATTCGGCGGAAACGGACTTAAAGGTCTTGCACTCATTGGAGCAGGGCTTTTCTGCGCAGGTTTTTCCATTTTGCTGTTCTTCGGCTGTAAGGCCGTGACCGTGGGCATTTTGTGGCTGACCAAAAAGATATTCCTTTATATCAGATCCCGATTCACCAAAAAGGAGGCGGCAAAATGAGTAGAAGACTTAAAATTTGGCTCATTGCGACGGCCTCACTTATGGTTGTCGGAGCAATTATTTTTGCAGGGGTGATGACGGTGTTTAAGTGGGACTTCACCAAGCTTTCAACAAGAAAGCTTGTGACCAACACCCATACCGTGACCGAGGCCTTTACCTCGATATCGGTCAATACCGATACCGCAGAGGTCGAGTTTGTCCCGTCCGACAGTAGCACCTGCACCGTTGTGTGCCGTGAGTACAAAAAGGAGCTTCACTCGGTCACCGTGACCGACGGCACGCTTAAAATTGAGCTTCGGGACACACGGAAATGGTACGATTACATCGGCATCAATTTTGGAACGTCCAAGATCACCGTGCAGATACCGCAGGGAGAATACGGTGCGCTGACCGTTAAAACGCAGACGGGAAGCACCACGGTGCCGCAGGATTTTAGGTTTGAGAGCATCAAGGTGACCCAAAGCACGGGGCACATCAAGTGCTATGCTTCGGCGAGCGGTGCCGTCAGCCTCAAGACCACTACGGGACACATCCGTGTCAGGGACATAACGGCAGGCTCTATGGACATTTCGGTCTCGACGGGCGAGATCAGAGTGCGCTCGGCCACCGTTGATGGCGATATAAAGCTGAAGGCAAGCACAGGCGATGCCGAGCTGACCGACGTTACCTGCAAAAATATGGTGTCGAGCGGCAGTACGGGCGACCTTTCGCTGGAAAACGTCGTGCTTTCGGGATCGCTTCGTGACAAGCGAAGCACGGGCGATGTTGAACTGGACGGCTTTGATGCCGCCGAGTTGGTTATCACCACCGATACGGGTGATGTTGAGGGTACCTTGCTTTCGGAAAAGGTGTTCATCGTCAAGACCGATACGGGTGAAATAAACGTCCCCAAGACCGTGACCGGCGGCCGTTGCGAGATAACCACCGACACGGGCGATATCGAGATCAGAATTAAAGGGAAATAATCGGGTGATACCCAAACAAAAACCACGGCAGGGAGGCTCACCTCCCTGCCGTTGGTGCAGGTAAGGCTGTCTATATAAAGCGCAAGCGGATATTTTGACCGATAAGGTCGATGCTTTCAAACTGAGCATGAAACTGATGTAAAATTCCTCTTCAAAGAGCATGTAAAAAACAACCCGCCCGACAAAATTTGTGTTGGGCGGGTTGTTTTGCTTTATACACCGAAATCACGGCTCTGTTTTGTGCTTTCGGGAGTAAATATAGGAGTATAGCGCGGTGCCGATAACAACGGCGGCCAGAATTATTCCGCTTGCAATAGAAGGATACGGAGTCGGCAAAAAGGCCGCAATCATCACCAAAACTCCGCCTGCAACAAAAATTTTGCCTGCAAAACGGTGGGTTGCGTTCCAATTTTCCTCGTTTTGGAGAGTCCATTTAATCTTTATACCAATGGTGCGGTTTTGGGTGACCTTGGGCATATAGTTGCCCATAACAACGAATAAAGCACCTATAAAAAACAGAACAAACACGGTGGTGTTAATATCCTTTTTGAATGCGGCAAGATAGGTGATTCCGTTTAAAAACAACGACAAAACAGGGCATATCCACAAAACAAGCGATTGTGCTTTTTCGTTTTTGCCTTTGTTTTTGCGGTCAAGCGAGGTTACAAGCACACACAGCCAATGGATGGCAAGAACGACCAGCGGCAACGCAAAAACCGCAACGGGTCGGCCAGCAAAGCCGTCGGCCTCGCCGCTTGTACCCCAGTGAATAGCAATTTTTTCGGGCAGCTTATCCCACACAATAACGCCGAAAGCAATGGGCAAAAGCATTAAAACGGTTGAAATTATAAGCTGCAATTTGTTCTTTTTAATCATTATCATTTTCTCCTTTCAGGTTGGTGACCCACAGTAAAATTTCCTCCAGAACCGAAGCGTTCAGCTCATAATATATAAACTGACCTTCCCTCCGGTCACGCACAAGGTCGGCCTCCTTCAAGACCGACAAATGGCGCGAGACCGAAGCCCCGGTGACGGGGAAGTGGTCGCAAATTTCGCCTGCCGACATTCGTCCCGACTTCAAAAGATTAAGAATCTCACGGCGAATGGGGTCGGCAAGTGCTTTTAATGTCTGTTGCAATCCCATTATATATCCATCCTTTTTGCAAACAGTTTAACATTTAACCTAATTGTTAAATATATTATATGAGATATCTTCTTGTTTGTCAAGAGTGATTTTAAAAAAATAAAGACATTTTATAAAAAGTGTGTTACAATAGATAAAACGCAAAGGCAAAAATGGGGGTGAAGCGGTGTACCGTAAGGTCTATGTTGAGATAACCAATATCTGCAATATGAATTGCTCGTTTTGCCACGGCACCAAGCGTCAACCACGGCGGATGAGCCTTGAGGAATTTCGGCTTATCTTAGAAAAACTCAAGCCGCATACCGAGTACGTTTATTACCATCTGATGGGTGAGCCGCTGACCCATCCCGAGCTTGGTTTGTTTTTAGAAACAGCCACCGAAAAGGGGTTTAAGTCAATAATCACCACCAACGGGACGTTGCTGAAGCAAAGAGGACAGGTGCTGATAGACCGTAAGGTACATAAGGTCAGCATTTCTCTGCACAGCTTTGAGGGTGGAGACAAAGCGGCACACAAAAGGTATCTTAAAGAGGTTGCCGAGTTTGCCAAGGCCGCCAACAGTCAAGGAACAATCGTTGTGTTAAGGCTTTGGAACAATGGCTGTGACGGTGGCAAAAACGCCGAGGCTATTGAATTTCTTAAAGGTGAGATCGAGGGCGAATGGGTCGAAAACAGTAAAGGCTTGCGTATTCGGGAGCGTTTGTTTTTAGAATACGGCGACCGCTTTCAGTGGCCCGACAAGGATGCCGAAATTCAGGGTGACAGCGTGTTTTGCTATGGCCTCAGAGACCATTTCGGCATACTTTCCGACGGCACGGTGGTGCCTTGTTGCCTTGACAGCGACGGTGGGATAAACCTTGGAAATATTTTTGAAAGGGATATTGAAGATATCCTTTTGAGTGACAGGGCAAAGGCTATCGTCAAGGGATTTGACGGCCGCAAGCCCTCGGAGGAGCTGTGCCGCCGATGCGGTTATGCCCAACGGTTTAAGTAGCGACACAAAATTTTTCTCAAAATCTTGACATTTTAAAAAATTAGTGTTATAATGCTACCGCAAATAAAATATTTGGGCTTTGACGGAACGAGTAGCGAAAACGGAACCTTACAGAGAGTCGGCGGTTGGTGTGAGCCGATAAGGTGCTTTTTGTGAAAAACACTCCCGAGCCTGCGGAAGAAAATCTTTTTGATGAGTAGACCCGCCGTTCATCACGTAACGATGTAATCGAGTGGATCAAAGCCCTGCTTTGGTCAATCTGGGTGGTATCGCGGAAGTCAGCCTTTCGTCCCAATGTTGGGACGAAAGGCTTTTTTGTTTTTTGTTCCTGATAAATTTAACCAACCACAGCATAATAATTGATAGCTTTTGGAGGGCATTTTTATGTTAAGAACACACAATTGTAACGAGCTTAATACAGAGCATATCGGTCAGAAGGTCACTCTGACCGGTTGGCTGCAGACCGTCCGTGACCACGGCGGCGTACTTTTCGTTGACCTGCGTGACCACTACGGAGTGACCCAGATCGTTGTTCACGATGACAGTATGATCCAGGGAATGTCCAAGGAGACCGTTATTTCGGTCGAGGGTACCGTCACCAAGCGTGATGAGGACACCGTCAACCCCAAATTGGCTACAGGTCTTGTTGAAGTTGAGGCCGAGAAAATTGAGGTCTTGGGCCCCTGCAACAACAATCTCCCCTTTGAGATCGAGGCTTCTCACGAAACAAGAGAGGACGTGCGCTTAAAGCACCGTTATCTTGATCTTCGAAATCCCAAGATCCACAATAATATCGTTCTCCGTTCCAAGATTTTGTCATATCTCCGCCGTCAGATGGAGGACCTTGGATTTTTGGAGATCCAGACCCCTATTTTGACCGCTTCCTCTCCCGAGGGCGCACGTGACTATCTTGTTCCCAGCCGTAAGCACAAGGGCAAGTTCTATGCTCTGCCGCAGGCACCCCAGCAGTTCAAGCAGCTGCTTATGACCTCGGGCTTTGACCGCTATTTCCAGATCGCACCCTGCTTCAGAGATGAGGATGCACGTCAGGACCGTTCACCCGGTGAGTTCTATCAGCTCGACTTTGAGATGGCCTTTGCCACTCAGGAGGATGTTTTCTCGGTCGCCGAGACGGTTATTTCCAACACCTTTAAGGAGTTTTCCGACAAAAAGGTCTCCGAGGCACCCTTTAAGCGCATCACCTTCGCCGAGTCGATGCTCAAATACGGTACCGACAAGCCCGACCTTAGAAATCCGCTTATCATTCAGGATCTGACCGATTTCTTCGCAAAGAATGAGTTCTTGACCATCAACGGCCGAACCGTTCCGTTCAAGAACAAGCTGGTTCGCGGTATCGTTGCCAACTATCTTGTCAAGAAGGATGGCGACGGTGACGGCAAAAAGGCCTTTGAAAAGGCTATCGACGCTTATTCAAGAAGCATCGGTATGAAGTTCGGTATCGGCTATATCACCCTTGAGGATGGCGAGTACAAGGGCCCCATTGCCAAGTTCCTCACCGAGGAGCAGAAGGCCGAGCTGACCGAGCTGGTTGGCATTAAAGAGGGCGAATCGCTGTTCTTTATCAGCGATTCCAAGTCGGTCATCGACAAGCTTTCGGGCGAGATGAGAACCTGGATCGCCAACGAGCTTGGACTTATCAAGAACGATTCGTTTGAGTTCTGCTTTATCGTTGACTTCCCCATGTATGAACTCAACGAGGAGACCGGCAAGATCGACTTTACCCACAACCCGTTCTCAATGCCGCAGGGCGGATTGGATGCATTGCTTAACAAGGACCCGCTTGAGATCTTTGCTTATCAGTATGACATCGTTTGCAACGGTGTTGAGCTGTCATCAGGCGCTGTCAGAAACCATAACCCCGAGATAATGAAGAAGGCATTTGAGATCGCAGGCTACGGCGAGGAGGATGTAAAGGCCAAATTCGGCGCACTTTACACCGCATTCAACTACGGCGCACCTCCCCACGCAGGTATGGCTCCCGGTGTTGACCGTATGATAATGCTCATCGCCGAGGAGGAGACCATCCGTGATGTTATCGCATTCCCGCTTAACGGTAATGCACAGGATCTTATGATGGGCGCACCCGGTGACGTTACCGAGATGCAGCTTCGTGAGGTTCATATTAAGGTTAGAGACTAATTTTATCCGACAAAAAGGAGTCCTTTATAATGGATAGAGAAATTTTACGCAGATTGGAGCTGCTAAACCAGCTCAAGCTGACCGAGGCCGAAAAGGAGGACGTTTTGTCCTTCTTTGCCGCCCGTGAAGCCGAGCACAAGGTTTTGGAGGCTATCGATACTGCAAATACAGAGAGAATGGTTCACGTTATGCCGATCGACACCGTTGTCCGTGAGGATGTCGTTGTCAAAATGTTCGAGCGTGAGGACCTGCAGGCCCAGGCACCCGAGACCGATGAGGGCTACTGGTGCGTACCCAAGGTAATGGAATAAGGAGGCGGAAGATATGTATAATGTAAAGATTGATTGCTCCGTCGCAAAAAAGGTCATTGCCGATGACATGATACTGACCAAGGGCGTTGCCACCACCGCAGGCTCCAAGATGCTGGAAGGCTTTATGAGCCTTTTTACAAGCGAGGCTTTGGTTCGTTTGGAAGAAAAGGGCTACGGCCTTGTCGGTAAGGCCAAGGTCGGTGAGTTTGGTTTTGACCTGCTTGGCGAGACCGCTGTAAACGGCGCTTTGACTGCCGACGGCGTTCTGAAGCTTGCCGCCGCAGAGGCCGTTTTGGCCAATGAGGCCGACGTTGCACTTACAATGGATATTAACGGCTCGGTTCGCCGTGCCGCCGCACAAACGGGACTTGTCAGCGTAAAGCCGACCTACGGCACCGTTTCCCGTTACGGCACTATTCCCGTTGCCTGCTCGGGTGAGACCGTGAGCCTCATGGCAAAGAATGTTGCCGACGTCAAGGACGCTTTGGCCGCAGTTGCGGGTCACGACCCGAAGGACGGCACAAGCCTGCCTGACAGTATGTATGTAACCGATGCCGCAACCCCCAAAAGAATAGCTGTACTGACCGATATGTTGGCGAATGTCAACGCCGATGTAAAGGCCAAAGTTGATTCTGCAGTTGCCGCCTTGAAGGCCGACGGAATTGAGGTCGTTGAGGTGACTAACGACAAGATCGCCGCCGCAAAGGTTGCCTGGAACATTCTGATGTCAGCCGAGCTTTGCAACAACGTTTCACGTTATGACGGTGTAAAATTCGGCTATCGCACGCCTAACTTCACAAACCTTGACGAGCTTTATATGAACAGCCGTACGGAAGGCTTCGGTGAGCTTTTGAAGACCGCCATTCTGTTCGGCTCGGAGACACTTTCGACCGATAATTATATGAAGGTCTATGATAAAGCCTTGCGCATCCGCCGTGTTGTCGTTGAGGAGTTCAAAAGGCTGTTTCAAGAGTTTGACGCCGTGCTGATGCCGGCCTGCTCGACTTTGGAATACACCGTTGATGCAGTAAACAATGATAAGTATATGGCTTTTAATGAGAATTTCTACACCGCACCTGCAAGTATTTCGGGTCTGCCTGCCGTTGTTGCAGGCGGAGTTCAGCTTGTAGGCAAGGCATTCTCGGAAGATAAGCTGTTCACTCTTGCCGAAAAATTGGAAAAGGAGGGCAAATAATATGAAGTACGAGACCGTCATCGGACTTGAGGTTCATGTTGAGCTTGCCACCAAGTCCAAAATTTTCTGTTCCTGCTCGGCTCATTCCTTCGGAGCCGACCCCAACGACCACGTTTGCCCTGCCTGCTGCGGTATGCCGGGTATGCTGCCGGTCGTCAACAAGCGTGTTGTTGATTTCGGTATGAAGGCCGGTATGATGCTTAATTGCGACATTAACCGTGTTACCACCTTTGATAAAAAGAGCTACTATTACCCCGACCTGCCTGCCGCTTATCAGACCACACAATGGTTTGCGCCCGTTGCGGTCAATGGCCTTGTTGAGATCGAGACCTCAAAAGGCAAAAAGGGTATCAGAATCAAGCAGATCCACATGGAGGAGGACGCAGGTAAGCTCGTACACGACATCCGTGAGGATACCACCCACGTTGACTTCAACCGTACCAGCGTTCCGCTGATCGAGATCGTCAGCCAACCCGATCTGTCAAGCGCAGAGGAGGTCGAGGCTTATCTTGAACGTTTAAAATCCCTGCTTCGTTACGCCAAGGTTGCCGAGTGCGAAATGGCTCACGGCACCATGCGCTGTGACGTAAACCTGTCCGTAAGACCCGAGGGAAGCGACAAGCTGGGCGTCCGTGCCGAGATGAAGAATATGAACTCTATCGAGGCCATCAAGCGTGCTATTGATTACGAGGTCGCACGTCACATTGATGCGATCGAGAACGGCACCGAGGAGCTTCGTCAGGAGACCCGCCGTTGGGACGATATCAAGGGAAAATCCTACGCAATGCGTACCAAGGAGACTGCCGGTGACTACCGCTATTTCCCCGACCCCAACGTAATGCCGGTCGTTATTGACGACGAGTGGTTCGATTCTATAAAGGCTTCGTTGCCTGAGTTCCCCGAGGTCAAAAAGGCCAAGTATATGGAGCTTGGACTTTCCGAGTATGATGCCACCCGTTTGTCTGAAAGCATTGCCATTGCCGAGTGCTTTGAGGATGCTTTGTCGGTCTGCGGCAATGCAAAAGAAGCCGCAAACTGGGTCATTTCGGAGGTCACCCGTGTGCTTAACGCAAAGGGTATGAGCTATGAGATGCTGACCCTTGACGGTAAGGTTCTGGGCAAGCTGATTAACCTTGTTCTCGAAAGCAAGGTCAGCCGTGCCAACGCCAAGAAGATACTTGACGCTATGTTTGAGGATCCGGAGCTTGACCCCATCAAGTATGCCGAGGAAAACGACCTTGTAATGTCCAACGACACAGGGTTAGTTGACAAGGTCATTGCCGAGGTCATAGCAGGTGACGCAAAAGCCGTTGCCGACTTCAAGGGCGGCAAGGACAAAGCGTTGATGGCTCTGTTCGGTAAGTGCATGAAGCAATTGAAGGGCAACGTTGACCCCGCAACACTTCGCACAATGCTTATCGACGCAATAAACAAGCTGTAATACCCAGCGACCGCAGTTAAAACTGCGGTCGCTTTTTATATAGGTGATATTTTTTGAAAAATATGATAAAATGGGGTAGGAGAAACCGATTTTCGGTTGTATAAGTAATGAAAGGGTCAGACGTGACCCCTAAAATCACGAAAGGCAGGACACTATGGGTAACGGTGAAAGTAGCTACCGCCGTTTCCTTGAGGGTGACCAAGCCGCCTTTGACGAAATTGTAAAGGAGTTGTATTATCCGTTAGTTTTCTTCATTGACCGCTACGTGCACGATATCCACACGGCCGAGGACATCGCCATTGATGCGTTGACCGACCTTGTGGTGCACAAAAGCCGTTATAACTTCAAGGTGACCTTAAAAACCTATCTTTTTATGATAGGTCGAAGCAGGGCGCTTAACGTCATAAAGCACCGTAAGGTGTTAGAAATGACCGAGCTGTCGGACGATATTTCGGACGACCGTAAAACCTTGGAGGAAACGGTTTTGCAGACCGAAATACAGCGTGCCGTAAACTGTGCCTTGGCACAGCTTGACGATGACTGCCGACTGGCAATACATCTGGTGTATTTTGAGGGGCTTTCCTACAAGGAGGCCGCAACGGTTATGAAGAAGACCGAAAAACAGATAGACAACACCCTGCAAAAGGCCAAAGCACGGCTTCGCACTCTTTTGGGAAAGGAAGGTGAGCAGTTGTTATGAGGAATTTCCAAGAGGTGACCGCAGAGGTCTTTAAGCGTAGCGAGCAACGGTTGGTTGCCGCCAAGCGCCGCAAAAGAATGCTTTTAAGTTTCGGTTCAATGGCCGTTTGCGTGGTGCTTGTATTGAGCGTTTGGTTATTTTATCCTAACGTTGACAGGTCGATGGACAGCGTTGATGAGTCGGCCAAACCCGAGAATCTGGAGAGTACCGCATCGTTTGAGGATATGGCCGACGACAGCGATCAACAGGTCAGATACTATTATACTGAACTTAAAATCGTGCCGATGACCGTAGCCGACGAGGCGCACACCGCCGTGACCGAGCCCGAAAAGGTCAACCGTATCGCCGAAACACTGCAGGACTTTTTTGCAAGGGAGAATGACGGGTTTAAAGGGGAATCCGGTATTTCTGACAGCGTGAAATTTCCGAGGTATAAGCTGATATTCACCACCTTTGACAATGCCGAAAACGGGTATCTGCTCGAGGGCAACCTACTGACCGAAAATGTCAGCGGGGCGACCCGCAGCGTGACCCTGACCGACACACAGCTTGAAGAACTCAAAGCGCTTTTGGGACTGTGATATGGGAGACCGATCATGAAATATTTTAAATACCTTTGCTTGATCTTTGCACTTTTGACAATTGTCAGCGGTTGCGGCAACGGGAATGTTGATTTGGAAAATTCAAAGCCCTCCCCCATACCGCCGAATGACGGTATACTGCTGAACGCAGGTGACCACACCCACCAAAAGGCTGACGAGCCGCAGACCGTTTCCGACCCTTATGTCGGATATTGCGGCAACACCATGACCGCC
The DNA here is from genome assembly GCA_017416345.1 of Clostridia bacterium. Lineage (GTDB taxonomy): Bacteria > Bacillota > Clostridia > Oscillospirales > Acutalibacteraceae > UMGS172. Next base: position 27,581 of record JAFQCR010000005.1, read on the forward strand.
GTTCGTTGCGGTGATAAGGAATGCTCCTTTATGGGTGGAAACTCGGTTTATATAACCGACCTTTTGTTAAACCTTGATTACGACCCAAAAAAGGTCTGCAAATGCCTGCCGGAGTACACCGTTGACACCGAGTTTTATCAGGGGTACGGGGTGAATCTGTCGGGAGGCTATGCCCGATGCGACAAGGGTCAGGCCGAGCTGACCGGCGAGCAGGTTGACAAACTGCGTGAGATATTGTATTCTGTGTTTATAGTGAACGAGTAAGCCGAAAGGAGTACGCCATGAAAAGAAGATTTTGGTTTTCAGTTTTTTGCCTTTTGATGACCGCCGTGCTGTTGTTCAATTTCAGCGGATGCGGCACCACCGTCAAGGCCGCCGACCTTATGGAGGGTATTGCCGCCAATGAGGTTGAGGGCAAAACGGCCGACGAAGCCTTTTTGAACGATCAGATGGAGCTTTATTTGAAGCTCTTTAAATCGTCCGCCTTGACCACCAAGGACAAAAACACCCTTGTGTCACCGCTGTCGATCCAGCTTGCGCTTGCTATGACGGCCAATGGTGCTGTGGGTGAGACCAAGGCACAGATGGAAAAGCTGTTGGGCGGCGACCTCACTATCGAGGAGCTTAACAATTATCTTTATGATTATGTGAAGAATCTCCCGTCGACCGAAAAGTCCAAGATGGAGATCGCCAACTCGATATGGTTCAGGGACGACGAAAACCGCTTAAAGGTCGAAAAGGACTTTTTGCAGACCAACGCCGACTACTACGGTGCCGATGCCTACAAATCTCCGTTTGACGGCACAACATTGGACGACATCAACAATTGGGTCAGCGACAATACCGACGGTATGATCGACAAGATCCTTGACGAGATCGACCCCAACGCCGTGATGTACCTCATAAACGCCATCACCTTTGACGCCGAGTGGCAGACCGTTTACAACAAAAACTCGGTTTATGACGGTGAGTTTACAAAAATCGACGGTAAGAAGCAGACCGTTACAATGATGCATTCCGAGGAGGGTCAGTTCATTTCCGACGGTAAGGCCAGAGGCTTTATAAAGCCGTACAAGGGCGCAAAGTACAGCTTTGCGGCACTGCTCCCGAATGAGGGTGTTGACCTTTACGATTATATCTCGGGTCTTTCGGCAAGCACCTTGCAAAGCACTCTTAAAAATGTCAACTATTGCGATGTCATAGCTACTATGCCAAAGTTCAGCTATGAGTATTCGCTCAAGATGAACAAGCCGCTCAATGACCACGGTATGGTCGATGCCTTTGATGTAAGGAAGGCCGATTTTTCAAAGCTCGGTCGCTCGTCGTATGGCAATATCTATGTTCACGATGTCATCCACAAGACCTTCATTTCGGTCGATGAACTCGGCACCAAGGCCGGTGCCGTGACCAAGGTCGAAATGCGTGACGAGTGCACAATGTGGCCCATCGAGACCGTAACCTTAAACCGTCCGTTCCTGTATATGATACTCGACAATGCGACCAATCTCCCCATCTTTATGGGCGTTGTGACCGAGATCGACTAAACTTTAAAGCAAAAGCCATCGGCTGATAGTCGATGGCTTGTATTTATATTTCGATGATTTTTAAGCCCTTTTTTGCGGCATATTCAACTGTGTATGCCGTGCCGCCTGTCTGCTTACGCTTATAACAAATACATACCGCCGAATTGTCAACCATATATCGGTTTCTTGCATGCATACAGCCTCTGTAGTACAACTCCGATGTATAGTGCACATTGTCAGCACTTTCTATAATATATTCATAGGCTTCTTTTTCTTTACTGCTCCAACCTTTTGATTGGTTCTTGCAGGGCAAGGCAAGAAATAACTGTATGTGCTGATATTTATTTTTTAATTTTAATACCGCTTCTGCGGCAAGCATGTCAAAACCCAAAGCACCTCCGCAAATGAAACAATTGATATTTTGCCCAACAAGCTCTACTATCAACAGCTCTAAGGATTTTTCAATAATTTGCACTTCCGATAAAGGTATTGTTCGATGTCCCGTAAAACAGCAGGTCGATTCTCTTTTTATCATAATATCACCTCTATATAGATTATAGCATTATATAATGCATTAGTCTATATGTAAAAGTTAATTATAAGTTATTATCTCATTAAAACGTTATGTAATGGAGAAATGACTTATGATTAGATTGCGCGCAAAAGAGCTTCTGGAGAAAAACGGCAAAACAAAATACTGGTTGTATAAGCAGTTGGGAATGAGCTATCAAAATTTCAGCAAAATGATAAATAATGAAACCAAGTCGATACGTTACGAAAATATAGAAACCCTTTGTCTGCTGTTCTCATGTACACCAAACGATTTGTTTGAAATAAACAATGAAAAATTGTAACGGGAAGTGCCTTTCAGGTGGGTTCGTGTGGTTTCTACCGACAGTAGAGTTGTGAAATGTAACCTCTACAGACCCTTAAAATCAAAGATACCTGCCTTTTACTACGGTAGGTTGATAAAAGTTATATTATCAAATAAAATGATCCTGTCCATAAAACGGAAAGGATCATTTTTTATGAATTTGGAAGAAATTTTGATAGTTGCCGATTCGTCGGCTGATTTGAGAGAGCTCGACGGTGTGGGCTTTGGCGTGGCACCCTTGAAGATCATTACCAAGGAAAAGGAATATGTCGATGACACCTCGCTCGACGTAGAGAAAATGGTCTCGGAGCTTGCAAAATACAAGGGCAAGTCGTCATCGTCCTGTCCCAATGCTTCGGATTGGTTGAGCGCCTTTGGCAATGCGAGATACATATTCTGCGTGACCATAACGGCAACGCTGTCGGGCAGCTACAATGCCGCAATGATGGCCAAGGCCGAGTATGAGGAGCAGCACCCCGACCGCAGGGTGTTTGTTCTGAACTCTCTGTCTGCAGGACCCGAGCTCAAGCTTATGATAGACAAAATAAAGGAGCTTTGTCTGGCAGGGCTTAACTTTGATGAGGTATGCGAAAAAGTGACCGAATATACCAAAAGCACGGGACTGCTTTTTATGCTGGAAAGCCTTAAAAACTTCGCCAACAACGGACGTGTCAGCCCCATTGTCGCCAAGGCGGTGGGATTGCTCGGTATCCGTATGGTGGGAAAGGCGAGTGACAAGGGCGATCTTCAGCCCCTGGACAAATGCCGCGGTGAGCAAAAGGCCTTAAAGGCTATCGTCAACCGCCTTAAAAGCTCGGGACTTGAAAAGGGTAGGGTGCTGATCGACCATTGCTTCAACCTCACGGCGGCCGAGGCGCTTAAAGGACAGATCAGCCTTGAATTTCCGCACGTTGCGGTTGAGATCGGCAAGTGCCACGGACTTTGCAGCTTTTACGCCGAAAAGGGCGGATTGCTTATAGGATTTGAAAAGTTTTAAAAGACAAAAAGTGACCCAAGCTTTTTACGGCTTGGGTCATCGTCTTATTTTAGGTCTTCGTATATCTTCTGTGCGGCTTGGCCGATGGAACTGCTTTCAGGTCTTGAGCAGGTCTTGAGCCTTTTCAGCTTTGGCAGACCCCATACGTTAAAGATGCGTGGACCTATCCATTGATGGTAGGCTGTGGAGCGGAAAGCGCCCTTCAGAATGCACAAGGCCGCCTTTTTGGGCTTCATAAAAATAACCTTCATCGGGTGCTTTATTACGGCAAATATCACCTTGGGGTAGTGCGCCGTTATGTTGGTGAAGGTGATACCGGGATGCACCACCGAAAGGGTAACATCGGTCTCTCCTTTGAAAAGCTCATACAAGGAAAACATCAGGTAGCGCTTGGCGTTGCCGTAGACCTTGGAAGAGGCCGTGCGTGTAGAAAAATCGGTGTCGTCGGGGTCGGTTTTGGAGTAGTTGTGGGCAATGCTTCCCACCGCAACCACGTGTCCGCAACGCTCCTTGAGATGGGGCATAAGCTCACGTATCATATAGTAGGGCGACACAAAATTTATCTGAAAAACATTGTCAAACCCCGCAGAACTTTTGTGCCGTGGGATGCTGTAGGCACCTGCGTTGTGGATAAACATATCAAGCGGAAGATTTTTAAGCGTTCTCACGGCGATTTTGACCGAGTTTATATCCTCAAGGTCGACCTTAATGCGGGTAATTTTGCAATCGGGGTAGAGAATCTGTAATTCCTTTTGGAAATTTGCCGACTTTTGAGAGTTGCGGTCAAGCAAAACGAGGTCAGCATTCAGCTCACACAGAAATTTGCAAAGCTCGGTTCCAAGCCCACCTGTTGTACCCGTTACGGCAATGGTTTTACCTGACAGGTCGCTCGTGTTCATTTTCAGCCATTTTTCAAAATTCACGCCCGTACCTCCTTTTTTTAACAATATAATTTTACCATACACACCCTTGATTGTAAAGGTGACTTTTATGATGCCTACAGCCTTCTTCGGCTTTGGCTGTATTTTAAGGGTGTTGTGCCGATGTGTTGCTTGAAGCATTTTATAAAGTAGGAGCAATCCGAAAAGCCGCTGTCAAAGCAGGCCTCGGTCACGGTGGCACCGTCGTCCAAAAGCCGTTTTGCAAAGGCTACTCGGCGTATACGGATATAAGAATTGATATTTACACCGATATGAGCCTTGAACATTGACGAAAGATAGGGAAGTGTCACGTGCAAACGGTCGGCAATATCGGCCACCGAGGGTATTTCGGTCAAGTTTCGGTCAATATACCCCAAAGCATCCTTGATAAGCAAGGGCAGTTGTCCGACGTTGCGGGTCTGTTCGTTTTTCGCGGTCTGACCGCAGGAGTCGACCGTGCACATAAGCTCGATTATCTTGCCGTATGCTTCAAGGTGTTCACGGTCACCGCCGTCAAAGGCAAGTCGGTCAATGCTGTAAAGCAACGGCTTTATAATACTCCATTCTGACGCCGACAAGCTCACAACGGCCGAAGCATTTTCGGGACGGTCGAGTATCTTCTGCAATGGGTCAAAGGTGAGGCCTAAAAAGGCGTCAACGGGAATAAGAATGTAAAACCGCTCATAAACTGCGGTCGATCTTACTACCGCCTTGTGCACCTCATGCGGGTTTATCAGAATGATGTCGCCCTCTTTTAAGGTGTAGTACGACTCACCGACAATATAATCGACATCGCCCGAGATGTAGATAAACACCTCTACATAATTGTTGATGTGTAAGGAGTGCGAGTCGGGGCTCTCACAGCTTTTTTTGTAAACGAAGGTCAAAGGCTCCTGCGTTTTTAAAAGCTTCAATCGGTTTTCGTGCAGTATGCGTTCCATAACATCCTCTTTGATTAAAAAATTACTATTTTTCTATAAAACTATGCTATAAATAAAACGTATTTTATTTTATTATAATAGCAAATCTTAGTTTTTTCAAGGAGGAATATTATGTATATTTCGGTTTTTTCGGATGAATTGAAGCAGGAGGTCACAAGTGTTCTGCCCAAATTTAAGGAATGGGGCTTGGAATACGTCGACTTCCGCGGACTTATCAACGGTCTGCCTATCGAAAAGCAATCGGTCGAGCAGTTGAAGGCCTTGAAGGCACAGATGGAGTCATTGGGACTTAAAACCGGTGTCATCCAGTCGTCACTCTGCAAGGTACATCTGCCGAGTGAGGACAGAATCAAGCTCGAAATGGAAAAGCTTGAGGGCATCATCCGTGCCTGCGACATTCTGGATACTCGTCTTGTGCGCTCGTTCAACTTCTGGCAGCATAAGCAGGACGACCCCGAGTGCGGCATCCTTGCCACCCGTCCCGACGAGCTGTCAAAAGTGCTTGAAATGTTCTACCCCATTGCCAAAAGAGCACGTGAGGCAGGGCTTATTTTAGGTATCGAAAACTGCGGTCAGACCCCCGAAGAGGTCATCACCGTGTTGGATGCGCTCAATGTACCGGAATGGGGTATGGCCTGGGATGTTTCCAATATGTTTGAACTGCTGCCTGAGGCTCAGGGCGATTGCATCGAGTATTTCACCCGTGCGCTCGGCTATGCCAATATGCTTCATGTCAAGGCCAGAGGAGTTTTGAATGAGGTCGAGGGCAAAAAGGTACCGTGGGAGCGAGTGCTCAAGGGTGCCGCTGTCACGGGTAAAAATATGCCGGTATCCATCGAGACCCACGTGCCCAACGGCAACGTGCTGACGGGCGAAGAGGCTACCAAAAAGTGCTACGACTACATAAAAAAGGTATGGCCTGCATCGGCACCCGGCGATATGGAGTCGGCATTGGCCGTCAAGCAAAAATTTGACCGCCCCTACCGTGATGACCCCGTCAATATGGTGGTCATCGGTCTCGGAATGGGCAAAAACCGTTGCGCCCAGATAAGAGATACCGTCGGCATCAACCTTTACGGCGTTGTGGACACCAATTTGGAAAAGGCCAAGGCGGTGGGTGAACAGTTCAAGGTGCCGTATACCGATGACATCAACGTATTTTTGAACGACCCCAAGGTCGAGGCTTGCTACGTTGTCACTCCTACGGGTCTGCATTGCGAGGTTGCCGCAAAGTGCCTCAACGCAGGCAAGCACGTGCTGGTCACCAAGCCGATGGACATAAATCACGAGCGTTGCACCGACCTTATAAAATTGGCTGAAGAAAAGGGACTTGTTTTGGGCTGTGACTTTGACCTGCACTTCAGAGGCGCTTTGACCGAGCTTAAAAAGGCGGTCGACGACGGCTTTTTCGGCAAGCTCAAATCGGCCAATATGATACTCAATATCAAGCGCACTCCCGAGTATTTTAAAGAAAACGGCGGTTGGCGAGGCACCTGGGCTCTTGACGGCGGCGGTGCTTTGAGCAACCAGGGCATCCACGAGATCAACCGTATGGTGGCACTTTTCGGTATGCCCCAAGCGGTCAAATGCTCGGTCACCCGTCAGACCCACGATATCGAGGTCGAGGACTACGGTATTTCCGAGTGGAAATATGAAAACGGTATGGTGGCACGCATTTCGTCCACCACATCTTATCCTGCCTCGTCGTGGTACACCCGTTTTGAGGTCTACGGCGACAAGGGGGCATACCTGCAGACCTCGGGCGGTCCCGAGGGCAACCATACCTATTGGTTCAAAGGCGGCAAGTGGACCGAGGATTCACCGTATCCTACCAAGAAAGAGTGGAATCAGGCGGCCGATAATTTTGCCAACGCCATCCGCACGGGCGAGCCGCTTATCGTCACGGCTTCTGAGGGTCTGACCTCACGCTACGTGCTGGATAAAATGTACGAAAGCTCTCAAAACGGTGAGGGCTGGGTCGAGATCGGCTTGAGGGATAAAAATTGAACACGCTTTATTGGGTAGCACAGATATTCGGTGCGGCGGCCATTATTGATTCGTTCATCATTTTTCAGCAGGCCGACCGTAGAAGGCTGCTTGCTTTAAAAATGCTGCAGGACATCTGTTGGCTAACGCATTATCTGCTGTTATCGGCATTTTCGGCGGCGGCCACAAGTGCGATATGCTTTTTCAGAGGCATTGTTTTTTATAACAATTCAAAAAAATGGGCCTCGTCAAAATGGTGGTTGTTCGGCTTTATCACGCTTTATGCCGTGTCGGCGGTGCTGACGTGGGAGGATATATTCTGCATTTTCCCTGCTTTAAGCTCAACCCTTTCGGCCATCGCCTTCTGGGTCAAGGACACCCGAAGCACCAAGCTGATATCCATCGGTGCATCGTCAAGCACGCTGGTGTATAACATAACACACAGTCGGTCGATACCCGTTTATATCGGCATCGCAATGACAATATCCTCGTCGGTGATCTCGCTCATCCGCACAGCCAAAAGCAAAAAACGACAATATTAAACCAAAGCGGAACTTCCAATGAAGGGAGTACCGCTTTTTGTGGTGATTTTACAATTGATGGACTATTCTATTATAAAATGCCCAAGGCTACTTTACTGTGCTGTGGGCGGTGTGCTATACTGAAGCAAACCAAGGTAAAATTATTACAAAGAGGTTTGAGGTATGAAGCTGTTTTACATCAATTCGACCCATTGGGACCGTGAGTGGTATGTCCCGTTTCAGCATTTCAGATACAACCTTGTCGAGACCTTAAACGGTCTTATCGACATTCTGGAGACCGACCCCGAGTATAAAATTTTCACGCTTGACGGTCAGACCATCGTTTTGGAGGACTACGCCGAGATAGAGCCCGAAAAGGCCGAAAAGCTCAAGAGCTTTATCCGTGAGGGACGCATTGTTGTCGGCCCTTGGTACGTTATGCCCGATGAGTTTCTTGTGTCGGGCGAGAGTCTTATCAAAAACCTTTCGGTCGGTCACAAATTGGCGGGGGAATGGGGCGGTAAGCCCTTGAAATATGGTTATGCCAACGATATTTTCGGCCACATTGCACAGCTTCCGCAGATCTTTAAGGGCTTTGGAATCGAGGGCGCTTACATTGGCCGCGGACTTGGCAATACCGAGTTCAACCACTTTGTATGGTCTTCGCCCGACGGCACCGAATGCCTTACCTCTATCGGCTTTTACGGTGCGTTTATCGTCGGCAAAATGAAGCACTACGGCACCGAGGAATTTCCCCAAATCTTAAGGGAGTGGATCGAGCTTTCCATGAGCCGCAGTGAGGCTCCCGTTGTGTTTTTAAGCAACACCAACGACCACACACCGGTCGACCGTCGCACCCCTGAAATACTTAATATGATCCGTGAGCAATTCCCCGAAACAGAGGTCTGCGACGTTGACCTTTCCGAAATGGTTGAGGAATTGAAAAAGCATAAATCGGTACTGCCAAAGGTTTCGGGCGAGCTGTCCGAGCCTCGTGACACGGCGGAGCATCCTGCACGCAATCTGACACTTTTGTACCATTGCCTTTCGGCGCATTACCCCTTAAAACAGCAGAACGACCGATGTCAGAATTTGTTGGAAACAAGGGCGGAGCCGATGCTTGCGTTGGCCGCATTGGACGGTAAGCCCTTGAACCGCAGGTTTCTCGACACCGCTTGGAAATGGCTTTTGCAGAACCATCCGCACGATTCTATCTGCGGTTGCTCTAGCGACCGTGTCCACGGACAGATGCCCTACCGCTTCGAGCAGGCGGAGGACATCGCCAACCGCCTTTATGAGGCGTTTTCGGACGGTCAGCGCACTGTATCCTTGGACGGCGACAAGACCGATTATATCGTAAAGGTCTACAACACACTTGCCCACCCTGTCAACAAGACCCACACCGTAAAGGTGGCTATGAAGGGCTTTTCAACGGCTCGGCGGGGCTATGCAATGAAGGAAAGTCACAACAATTTCCGCCTGCTTGACCAAAAAGGCAGGGACATTGAATATCAGCTCGACCGAATCGACCGTAGCCGCCTTTTGAGAACCTCGTCAGTTGCACAGAAGTTTGACACCTTTGACGTTTATACCGTAAGCTTCAAGGCAGCCATTCCTGCAATGGGCTGTGCTTCGTTCAGAATCGTGCCCGAGGAAAGCAGAGTTGCCTTCCCCGAGAAGATGCCATGCGGCGAAAATTGGGCAGAAAACGACCTTGTAAGGCTTGAAATCAGCCCTAACGGACGGCTTAATTTGACCGACAAGCGCAACGGTAGGACTTACAAAAACCTTTGCGGACTTGCCGACAACGGCGAGGTCGGTGACGGTTGGCGTCACGAAAGCCCGATGAACGACTTTACCGTGACCGATATCGGCACACCTGCCGAGATAAGCCTTTTGAGCAACGGTGCGGTGAAAACGGTGTTCAAGGTCACCAAGGTCCTCAAGGTGCCGCAGTATCTTGACTCAAAAACGCTTGACCGAAGCGATGGAAAGGCCGAGCTTGCAATAACAAATATCATTACAATTAACCGTGACAGCGCCTTCGTTACGGTCGAGACCGAGATCGACAACACGGCACGTGACCACCGCTTGAAGCTGATGCTCCCCACCAACGTGGAGGGCAACACCTACTTTGCAGGTCAGGCATTCTGCAAGGTCACACGGCCTGTCGGAACCGATCCTAAAAAAGCCTCTTGGGACGAGCCCGAATGCGTTGAGCGCAATATGAACGGCATTGTCGGAAAGCAGTCGGCCAACGGCGACGGACTTGCATTTGTTTCGGCCGAAGGGCTGCACGAGGCAGGCGTTTTGAATGATGCCGATTCAACCGTTGCGGTTACGCTCTATCGTTGCTTTGACCGTGTGTTTATGCAGACCGAGTCGCATTTGCCACAGCTTCAGCGCAGGCTGACCTTTAAATATTCTATCGTGCCAATGGTGGCCGACACGTCGTATGCAGAGCTTCTGAAGCTTCAGCACGGTCTCAAAAACACCGAAATGACGGTGGTCGATAAGGTCAGCGCCGACACTCCCACCGCCACCGCAAGATCCTATTTTGAAATCGAAAACCCCGACATCGCCTTGAGCCTTTTTAAAACGTCGGATGACGATGACGGGTATATTATCCGTGTGTTCAACGCTTCGGACAAAGCGACCGAAAGCAAGATCACCTTTGCGCTTGATATAGAGAAAGCCTACGAAACCGACCTTTTGGAATGCCCCGTTTCACAGCTTGCTGTATGTGAAAACTCGGTCAGCCTAACGTTCAAGCCGTGGGAAATCAAGACAGTTAAATTCTTTAAACCTTAAATTTGGAGGACGCTTATGTTACCTATAAAGCTTTTGCCTGCCTCGGCCTGGAGGTCCTACCTTGGCGGCAAAATGATAGCCGAGCTGCACGGCAAGACTGCCGAGGACGACCATTTCCCCGAGGAATGGATAATCTCTACCGTAACGGCAAGAAACGTCGGCCGTGAGCATATTGTCGAGGGCTTGAGCATGACCCCCGACGGTGTATCATTAAAGGAACTTATCGAAAAAGACCCCGAAAAAATGCTTGGAAAAGCCCATTTTGAGCGTTACGGCAGTACCACGGGTGTGCTGTTAAAGCTGCTCGATGCGGCGGTGCGCCTTGCGGTGCAGGTGCATCCGTCAAAGGAAAAGGCCAAAGAGCTTTTCAGCTCCGAGTTCGGCAAGACCGAGTGCTGGCACATCATCGGCAAGCGTGAGATAAACGGCGAAAAGCCGTACATCTATCTCGGCTTTAAAGAGGGTGTCACCCGTGAGCATTGGAAAAGGATGTTCGATGAGCAAAACATCAAAGGAATGCTCGATTGCCTGCATAAATTTGATGTCGAGATAGGCGACACCTTCCTTATCGAGGGCGGTCAGCCTCACGCCATCGGAACGGGTTGCTTCCTTGTGGAGATCCAGGAGCCGACCGATTACACCATCCGTACCGAGCGTCTGTCGGCCACGGGAGCAACGGTGCCCGATGTGGCCTGCCATCAGGGGATCGGCTTTGAAAAAATGTTTGATTGCTTTGATTACAACGGTCTTATAAAGGAAGAGACCTTTAAGCGTTGGCATATTGAACCTAAAACACAGACGGTCGACGGTGCTACCGTGATCGAACTTGTGGGATATGATGACACACCTATGTTCAAAATGGAAATGCTTGAGGTCACAAAGAGCCTCAAGATCGAGAAAGGCTCCGTTTTCAGCGGTCTTTACGTGCTTAATGGCAACGGAACGCTGAACGGTGAGGCCGTGGCAAAGGGTGATCAGTTTTTCTTGCCTGCCGATCGTGACACGGTAGAGTTCTCGGCTGCCGACGGTGATACTTTAAGGTTGCTTCACGTTTTTGGTCCAAAAGCGTAAAACCAAAATAAAAACGGCACAAACGCCTTATCAGGGGCGCTTGTGCCGTTTTTTAGTGCGGATTCACTTTTTCGGGTATCTTCCGATGCGGTCGGTCTCGCCCAAAAGATAGTCTATGCTCGTGCCGTAAAATCGGGCAAGCTTTATGAGTATAGCGGTGGGAATATCGTTCTCGCCGGTCTCGTATTTCGAGTACCCCGTCTGCGACATTCCAAGCATTTTTGCCACCTGCGTCTGGTTAAGGTCACGGTCGTTTCTTAAATCACGTAATCGCTGATACATACATTTCTCCCGAAGATTATTTTGCACTTTTTATTGTAAAATAATCTGTTTCAGAGTATTGACATTTAACCTAAAATAGATTAGAATGGTTGTGTTACGTGGCATAAACACAGAGAAGCGGCGGTTTTGATCACATACCGCCAAATTCTTTCAGTCTATACGATTCGGGCAGTTGCGCCCTTCGGAAACTTCCGAAGGGCGCAACATCTGTTTTTTAAGGGTCAAACGGTTGCCATTAAGCACGGTTTGTGGTACAATATTAAAAACCGAACGAAAGGAGTGTGAGCGATGTCGTCCTACAGCGAGCTTATCAAGAACTTTGAAAAAATGCGTGAGATAATGCGTGAATTTTATGTTTACGGCTTCAAAAGCCGTGAGGATTACGACAAGAAAAGCTCACGCTCTTACGACGATGAACGACGCAGGCTGGAAAGCTGGTTGGGTGAGCATATGCGCTTCGTGCGCAATCCGGACGGTAAAAATGTGTTCATTTCGATCGACAGCCGTGTGTCGCAGCATAACCCGTTTTACAAAACGCTCAAGGCCAAAAGCTTTACCGACGGCGATATAACCCTGCATTTTATTTTGTTTGATATCCTGCATTCGCCGGAGGTCACGCTGTCCCTGCCCGAGATTTTAGAGCAGATAGACGTGTATTTGTCCCACTTTCAAGAGCCTATGGTGTTTGACGAGTCCACCGTCAGAAAAAAGCTGAAGGAATATGTTGACTTAGGCATTGTTGAGTACGAAAGATCGGGCAAAAAAATGCTCTACCGCAGAGCCTCGACCCCTGATCTGCCCGATATTACCGATATTTTGAATTTTTACTCCGAGGTAGCCCCTTGCGGCGTTATCGGGTCGTTTTTGCTGGACAAGCAGGACGAAAAGCGTGATGATTTCGGCTTCAAGCACCATTATATCACCTCTGCGATGGACAGCGGCGTGCTGGCGCTGTTGTTTGAGGCCATGCAGAAGAAATGCGTCATTACGGCGACCAACACAAGCCGCCGCTCGGACACCTCAAAAAAGCTTCGCATAGTGCCTTTAAGGGTGTTTATAAGCGTGCAGAACGGCCGTCAGCACCTGCTGGCCTATCAGCCGGAGTACGACGCCATCAAGTCATTCAGAGTGGATTATCTGTCTGATATCCGTCTTGAAGAGCCCACGCCGAGATTCGACGAGCTTCGTGACAGACTTACCGATATGCAGAGCAAGATGTGGGGTGTCACGGTCAAAAACGACCGCTTCAAAAACGCCCGTACCGAGCACGTTGAGTTTACCGTCAGGGTGGCCGATAACGAGGAGTATATCGTCAACCGTCTTGAACGTGAAAAGAGGGTGGGTTATGTTGAAAAAATCGATGCCAACACCTACCGCTTTACGGCCGATGTCTACGACGTCAGCGAGATGATACCCTGGATACGTACCTTTATCTGCCGCATAACCGACCTGCATTTTTCCAATTATGAGGTTGAAAAGCAGTTCAGACGTGACATTGAGGAAATGTATCGTATGTACGGCATAAAGGAGGCGGAGGCATGATATTTAACGAGATATATTCGGCCTACTATAATGCCGTTGCCAAAATAATCACCGCCGTTTTGAACGGTGATACCGACGAAAAGCACCTTAATAAAATAGTGTGTGACAACGCCTTCGGGGAAAGTATGCTGACGGTTCTACCGTCGCTTAAAAGCGGAAAATGGCAGCTTGTAAGACCCGATATGACCACGCCTTTGAAGCACACCCCCACAATGCCGCTGACGCTTTTGCAAAAGCGGTGGCTCAAGGCGGTGTCGCTTGACCCGAGAGTGAAGCTTTTTGATGTCGATCTTTCGGCGCTTGACGGTGTTGAGCCGTTGTTTACACCCGAGGATTATGTGATCTACGACAAGTATGCTGACGGTGACCCTTATGAGGATGAGGGCTATATCGAACGCTTTAAAACCGTGCTTACGGCCATGAAAACGGGGCAGAACATAAGGCTTGAAATGACCAGCCGCAAGGGCAAAACGGTGTACGTAAGGTGTGTGCCCGAGCGCATAGAGTATTCCGAAAAGGACGATAAATTCCGACTTGTGACAAGCGGCTGCGGTTTTGTCCGCACCGTTAATATGGCACGCATCACAAAATGCAGGCTGTATAGCGGCGATACGGTCATCGAGTCCGAGCCGCCCGAGGCAGGGTATGAGGACATCGTTTTGAAGGTCAGCGAGGAGCGCAACACGCTTGAAAGATGTATGCTTCACTTTGCGCATTTTGAAAAGCGTGCCGAAAAGGCCGACGGTCACTACCGCCTGCACATAAGATTTCAAAAGGACGACGAGCCCGAAATGGTCATCCGGGTTCTGTCCTTCGGCCCGTTGGTAGAGGTCTTGGAGTCCGAAAACTTTAAAAATTTGATAACAGATAAGCTAAAAGCCCAAAAAAGCTGTGAACTTTAACGTAAAAACTTAAAGTTCGCAGCTTTTTTTCCGTGTTATAACCTAACCCGATTGGTAAAATATGCTTGCAAGGTGGTTCTCACGGCACATTACGGGAAAACATATAATACAATGCAAAGGAGAATTTTTATGATAGAGATAGTGGGTAAGTACAATACTGCCCTTTGTTACACAAATCTGATCGGGACGGGGGCTTATTCGCAGATACTTTCGGTCTGCAACGAGGAGGCCTTCGCTAACTGCAAGATACGCATTATGCCCGACGTCCACGAGGGCAAGGGCTGTACCATCGGCACCACAATGACCATTGTTGACAAGGTCGTGCCCAATATGGTCGGTGTGGACATCGGTTGCGGAATGTACACCGTTGACCTCGGCAAGGTCGACATCGACCTTGAAAGCTTTGATGAGGTGGCGCATACCATCCCCTCGGGACACGGTGTGTGGGAGGGCAGGTTAGAACGCTTCGACCTTAAGGAGCTTCGCTGCTTCCGCAACCTTAAGGACACCAAAAGGCTCGAAAGAAGCCTCGGTACCCTTGGCGGCGGCAATCATTTTATCGAAATAGATGCCGCCGAGGACGGCACAAAGTACCTTGTTATCCACTCGGGAAGCCGAAATCTCGGCACCCAGGTGGCTATGATATACCAAGGTATTGCGTTAAACCTCAACCTTGGAAAAGAGGAGTTTTACAACCGCCGTGAGGAGGTCATCCGTACATACAAGGCCGACGGCCGCCGCGGTGAGATCGAGGAGACCCTGAAGCAGATGGAGCGTGAGTGGCGTGCCAAAAAGCCCACAATGCCCCGTGAGCTTTGCTACCTTTACGGCTCATTTATGGAGGATTACATCCACGATATCGACGTTTGTCAGCGCTTTGCCACACGCAACCGTCAGAAAATGGCCGAGATACTGATTGACAAGGCAGGTCTTGAGGCGCACGGCTCGTTTGAGACCGTCCACAACTACATCGACGTCAACGAAATGATACTGCGCAAGGGTTCGGTCTCGGCCAAAAAGGGCGAAAAGCTGCTTATCCCTATCAATATGCGTGACGGAAGCCTTATCTGCATCGGCAAGGGCAACGAGGATTGGAACTTTTCTGCACCCCACGGAGCAGGACGCCTGCTTTCAAGGTCGGATGCGTACGTAAAGCTCACGATGGAGGAGTACCAAAAGCAGATGGAGGGCATCTACACCACCTGCGTCAACTCCCACACGCTGGACGAGTCACCCATGGCCTACAAGACCATGGACGAGATAGTCGAAAATATCGGTCCTACCGCCGAGATCGTGGCACACATCAAGCCTATCTACAATTTTAAGGCATCGAATTAACAAAAATCTCTCTTTGCGTTATGCAAAGGGAGTTGCGGTTAGGGAGAAATCGGTTTTTCGGTGAAATTTGAGAAGCCGCTCGTTGAAAAGCCTTGAAATACGGCAGTATTACTGCATTTTTCAACTTCGCAGCTACTTCAAATTTCATCCTGTAAAACTGCATAGCACCCAAAACAGATGAATTTTTGTTGGTATAAAAGGGAAAAGACCACGGTAACGCTGGCGCGTACCGTGGCCTTTTGACGCATTAGGCCGCAAAAAGTCGCTGTTTTGGGCGAATTATCCCTAACCGCAACTCCCTAAGGGGAGATTTTTCGCTTTTTGGGGCAAGATAGTAAAAAAGAAGGGTGGTTTTTATGGCTGAAAGGATTGGAAAACGCACCGTGAGTCTAAAAAACGGGGTTGCGTTAAGGAGTTTTGCGGCGGCGGTCGGACCAAAGGAGGCCGAAGGGCCGTTGGCAACGTGGTTCGATGTGCGGTCGGAGGATGAATTTTTAGGCGAGGACTCGTTTGAAAAGGCCGAAAGCCGACTGCAACAGCTTGCCGTCACGACGGCGCTCAAAAAAGCAGGGCTTGAAAGCGCCGACATCGACCTCATTTTTGCGGGTGACCTTTTGAATCAATGTATCGGAAGTGCCTACGGCCTTCGGGATTTTGAAATACCGTTTGTGGGGCTTTACGGTGCCTGCTCGACCATGGCCTTGAGCCTTATTATGGCTTCAATGTCGGTCGAGTCGGGGGTGGCCGACCGTGCCGTGGCGGTCACGTCGTCACATTTTTGCAGCAGCGAGCGGCAGTTCCGCTTTCCGCTTGAATACGGCGGTCAGCGGCCGCCGACCGCCCAATGGACGGTTACGGGCTCGGGCGCTGTGGTGGTTGAGAGGTGTGATGATCGCTCCGATCCCATGATATTGGTCAAGGCCTTCACAGTTGGAAAAATAGTCGACCTTAAGGTGACCGATATGAACAATATGGGTGCCGCAATGGCACCTGCGGCGGCCGATACCGTAGCGGCGTTTTTGACCGACACCGGGACAAGGCCGCAGGACTATGACCTTATCGTCACGGGTGACCTCGGCATGGTGGGATCAAAGCTTTTACTGAAGCTTTTGTCCGAGCAGGGGACAGATCTAAAAAACCACAACGACTGCGGATTGATGATATTTGATTGCGAGCGGCAGGACGTCCACGCAGGCGGCTCGGGCTGCGGATGCTCGGCCTCGGTGCTGTGCTCGTATATCTTACAAAAAATGACCTTGGGCGAGCTAAAAAGCGTGCTTTTCTGCGCCACGGGAGCGCTGATGTCGCCTACCTCATCCATGCAGGGTGAAAGCATCCCTGCCATTGCCCATTTGGTGCACTTGTCAAGCGAAAAGTAAAGCCTCGAAAAACGTTGAGGGTGTGATCTTTGCCGTGAGCTTTAAAACCGCCTTTCTTTTCCGCCCGACCCTTTGGATGCAGGTGATCGGAGAGGCGGTTTTTGTGATTTTTGGACAATTGACAGGTAAATGTCCAAAATATCACTTAAAACGTAATTTTTCTCTTGAATTTTGCAATGCTATGTGTTATGCTATGTAGGCTTGAAGGGTGAAGAATCGTTAAAGCTTTTTTCTTTTTTCTTTTTGGTTAAGTAGTTAATCTTTATTTCGCTTTAACGGTTCTGTGGCTTTCGGTATTAACGGTTCATCACCGAAATACATAATTTTGCTTGTCAATATTCAAAGGAGGAACCAAAATGGCAAACAAACCCACTAAAAAAGCATTGCTTTTGAGCGCACTTTCCATGATTCTGTGCCTTGCAATGCTGGTCGGCACAACCTTCGCATGGTTTACCGACTCCGTAGCTTCCGGCAAAAACACCATCAAGGCCGGAAACCTTGACGTTGAGCTCAAGTACCTCAAGAACGGCGCTTGGACCGATGTTCAGGGCGCAACCGACCTGTTTGATCCCAATGCACTTTGGGAGCCCGGTCACGCAGAGGTAGTTTATCTGCAGATCAAAAACGCAGGCACTCTTGACCTCAAGTATCAGTTCTCTATGAACATCATCAGCGAGACCGTTGCTACCAACGTTCTCGGCGACAGCTTCACTCTTTCACAGCATCTTATGTACGGTGTGACCGATTACACCGCAGCATATGCTACCCGTGAGGAGGCTATCGCAGCCGTTAAGGCTAACGAATCCAAATTTGCCGACTACAGCATGGTCGGTCAGCTTTTGGACGGCGAGGCCAAGGAGATCGCTCTGGTCGTTTACATGCCCACCACCGTTGGCAATGAGGCCAACTACCGTGGCGATGTAGTTCCCAGCATTGATTTCGGTCTGAACCTTGTTGCAACCCAGCTGGTATCCGAGGAGGACTTCTTCGACAATACCTATGATGAGGATGCATCCTTGCTTCCCACCTGGGACGGCACAGCAACTGCTGCTGACGAGCTTACCAAGGATGCCAACGGCGTTTATCAGATCGGCAGCGCCGAGGATCTCGCAGGCTTTGCAGCGCTTGTCAACGGCGGCACCGCTAACGTAAGCGCAGTGCTTACTGCCGATATCGACCTCGGCAACAAGCCCTGGACTCCCATCGGCGTCAGCGGCGCACCCTTCAACGGCACCTTTGACGGTAACGGTTACACCATTTACAACCTTAACGTAAGCGGCACCGCTTCGGTCGGCTTCATCGGTAATGCAGGCAACAGCGCAAGCATCTACAACGTTAAGATCGACGGCGCTACCGTTTCGGGTAACCACTACGTTGGTACCGTTCTCGGCTACGGCTATCTGTCGGCAAACAGCCTCGCAGGCTGTACCGTACAGAACGCAACCGTTGTATGTACTCCCGATGCAAACAATGACAACGGCGACAAGGCCGGTGTTATTGCAGGTATGGCCATCAACGGCAACATCTACAACAACAAGGCCATCAACTCCACCGTTTACGCTTACAGAGATTTCGGTGGTATCGTAGGCTGTGCACAGTCTGAAAACCGCAACATCAGCGTTTACGGCAACGTTGTTGAAAACGTAACCCTTACCTACATTACTTGTGAAAACTACGCCGACACCACCAAGACCAACTCAAACAGAAACAACCACGCAGGCCGTGTTTCCGAGCACGCTTCCTTCAAAGTGACTATCGGTGACAACAACGGCGAAGCAACCATGACCGAAAACAAGGCTGCTCATGCAGATACCAACAACAAGTTGAGTGAAGCACTGAAGAATGATGCAACCGTTGTTATTTCCGCAGGAGAGTACACCCTCCCCACTATGAACGGTAAGGAAGGCATCACCATTATCGGTGCCGCTGACGGCAGTACTGTTATCGGCGGCGAGAATGCTTACGCCGGTTTCAGCTCGAGCAACTTCGGCAAGGACACCACCGTTAAGAACATTGAGTTCAGCGGTACCACCAACGGTGTTCGCTATTCTTACGCCAACGGCGGAGACCTTGTGTTTGATAACTGTACCTTCAAGGGCGGTTCCACCTATGGCTTCCATATGGATCAGTCCAACGGTGCAACCCTTACCTTCAACAACTGTACCTTCGTTGGCTTTAACGCCTTCGCAAGCGACCTTGTGAAGGTCACCTTCAACAACTGTACCTTCCTTTCAAACGGCAACTACGGCCATACCAACATCCACAGCGTTGGTGAGTTCAACAACTGCACCTGGGGCGACAGCACCTCTGTATCTACCACAAATGCAGCTGCCAAGCTCTTCTTCAACGGAGTTGAGGAGTCTTACCACCACGAGTACATCGGCTCGGCTGAAAGCCTTGTTGCTTTCCAGAAGTCGGTCAACGAGGGTGGCGACAGCTGGAATGGTCAGAAGGTCATTCTTGTTGCTGATATAGACCTCAAGAACGCTGCTTGGACCCCCATCGGCCAGACCGGTGCAACCGAGTTCAGAGGAATCTTCGACGGTCAGAACTACACCATCAAGAACCTTTCGGTCGACAACACCGCTTATACAGATGAATACACCTCTACCGGCCTTTTCGGCTGGGCTGAATCAGGTGTTACGATCCAGAATGTAAAGGTTGACGGTGCCACTATGAAGGGCAACCACAATGTAGCTGTTATCGTAGGTTATACCTACAGCGGCAAGGTCATCAACTGTCACGTTACCAACGCAAGCGTAGTCTGCACCCACGCAAATGGCGATGCTTGCGGCGACAAGGCCGGAATTATTGCAGGCTATACTTCAGACAAAGCTTGCCTTAGCAACTGCTCGGCTTCCGATTCTACTGTTACCGCAGGTCGTGATGCAGGTCAGCTTTTCGGTCTTGCCTACACCAATTCCGTGTCCGACTGCTCTGCCACCAATGTTACCGTTACCGCCACAGGTGATTGCAACAGAGAAGGCAATATTAACAACGCTATTATCGGCCGTGTAATGGGTTGATAACTAAATTGTTACTTTAGCAGACGTACATCAAGATCTAAAAGGCGATCTTAAATTTATAAGGGCCCATTCGTGCTTTGCACGGATGGGCCTTGCTGTTTAATATGCGGTTATTGTGGGAACAACTTGTTACAGCTGAAAATTTGATTGACTGCGTGGGTGGGATGGTGTATTATAATACTGTATAAAAAGTCTGCTTTGCAGAGCTTTGGAGGGTAATTATGGCAAGAGAAAAATTGGGAAGCCGGTTGGGCTTCATTCTGCTTAGTGCAGGATGCGCAATCGGTATCGGAAATGTCTGGAAATTTCCGTGGATGGTCGGACAGAACGGAGGAGGCATATTTGTTCTCATTTATCTGTTCTTCCTCATTGTTTTGGGTGTGCCGGTCATGACTATGGAGTTTTCCATCGGTCGTGCCGCACAGAAAAGTCCTGCCGCAATGCACAGCGCATTGGCACCCAAGAGGGGTATATGGCAGGCACACGGTAAGGCTTCACTTATCGGCAGCTATCTGCTCATGATGTTCTATACCACCGTTACGGGTTGGATGATGAACTATTTTGTCAAGACGGCGTCCGGCGAGCTTAACGGTGTTGACCATGCCGCTTCAGCCGATGCCTTTGGACAAATGACCAACGACCCGTGGACTATGGTGATATTCATGGGGCTTGCAGTGCTTATAGGTGCCGTTGTATGCTCGTTCAGCCTGCAAAAGGGTCTTGAAAGAGTCACCAAATATATGATGCTGGCACTTATCGTTATAATGGTAGTGTTGGCCGTAAACAGCTGCTTTATCGACGGAGGTGCAGAGGGTCTTAAATTCTACCTGACTCCCAGCATTAAAAACCTCACCGAAGCAGGTGTGGGTAACGTTATCGTTGCCGCAATGAACCAGGCATTCTTCACATTAAGTCTTGGTATCGGTTCCATGGCTATTTTCGGAAGCTACCTTGGAAAAGAACGCTCTCTTATGGGCGAGTCGGTCAGAATTGCCGGACTTGACACCTTTGTTGCCATCACCTCGGGACTTATCATTTTCCCGGCTTGCATGGCTTATGACATACCTGTTGACGCAGGTCCTCCGCTTATCTTCATCACGCTGCCCGCCATGTTTGCCAAAATGCCGTTGGGTCAGCTTTGGGGAAGTCTGTTCTTCGTGTTTATGTCGTTTGCGGCCTTGTCCACTGTTTTGGCGGTGTTTGAAAATATCGTCGCCTGTACTCAGGATCTCTTTAAGTGGGGACGCAAAAAGGCCTGCCTTATCAACGGTATCGTCTTGTTTGCGCTGTCGTTGCCCTGCGTATTCGGCTTCAACCTTTTGTCGGGCTTCACTCCTTTCGGAGCAGGCTCCAACGTGCTTGATCTTGAGGACTTTATCGTCTCTAATATTATGCTGCCTATCGGTGCTTTGCTGTACGTTGTTTTCTGTACTACACGCTACGGTTGGGGCTGGAAGAATTTTACCGACGAAGCCAACACGGGCAAAGGCCTGAAGGTCAAGAATTGGATGCGCATTTATATGACGATCGTCCTTCCCATCATCATCGCCATTCTTTTCGTCGTTGGAATAATTACAAAATTCTGGGGAGCGTAAAATATGGATTTCAGTGTAAACAGTACATTTTTATACGGAATAGCCATTTGTGTTATCATATTTGTGCTTGCACAGTCGGTATTTTTCCTTGTGCGTGCCTATCGCAGAGGCAAACAGCTCGGAATGAGCACCCAAAAGCTGCGTAAGACCATCATTTCAACCTCGATATTTACCATTGCACCTGCAATCTCCATCCTTGTCGGACTCATCGCTCTTTCCAAGGCCTTGGGAATTCCGTTGCCTTGGATAAGAATGAGCGTTATCGGTGCAATCACCTATGAAATGCCTGCTGCCGAGGCGGCCGTAAAGGCCTTTGGCAACACATTGGCCGATATCATCACCGACCCCGAGGTATACGCCGCCATTGCGTGGGTAATGACGCTGGGTATCATGCCCAGTATCATCCTGCCGCCGATTCTGATGAAGCGTATCAACGGCGGTATGCTCAAGATACGCCAAAAGGACGAGCGCTGGGGCGATATATTTATGACCTCGCTGTTTTTGGGCATGATCTCGGCATTTTTGGGCGTTGTCTTTGCCGATATCCGAGAGGGTATCGAGGGCTGGCTGCCGGTGTTCGTGCTTATGGTTTCGGCCATAACAATGGCCGTCTGCGGTATACTTATCAAAAAATTCAAATGGAAATGGCTTGAGACCTACGCAATGTCGTTCAGTATATTGGTAGCGTTGGTGTTTGCGGTGCTGATAGCACCCATACTCGGCACCGTGCAGTAAGGAGTGTGACCGTTATGAGTGATTATTTGAAGAAAACCGACCGATACGGCAAGATATGGATATGGACTGCCGCATTCGTTGTTTTTATGGTTCCTGTTATCATTTGCGTCAAATATGATGCCTGGCCCAGTATCACCAAGGTGCTGGAGGGTCTTGTGGGCGTTGCCCCCATCTTCTGGACGGTCGGCATTATCGAGGTCATAACCTATACCCCGATGCTGGGTATAGGCGGAACCTATCTTGCCTTTGTCACGGGTAATCTCACCAGCCTTAAGGCTCCGAGCGCTCTCACCGCAATGGAAAACGCCGAGGTCAAATCGGGCACCGAGGAGGGCGAGGTCATCTCGACCATCGCCATTGCCACAAGCTCTATTGTCACAACGCTTATCATCGTTATCGGTGTATGTGTGCTGACGCTTATTGCTCCCGTGCTTAATTCTCCTACTTTGGCACCTGCATTTGACAATATCCTGCCTGCACTTTTCGGCGGTCTGGGTGTAGTTTATATTTCTAAAAACTGGAAGCTCTCCATTGCTCCCATCGTGTTTATGGTTGCCTTGTTCCTCATCGTGCCCAGCCTTGCAGGCTCGGTCGGTGTGCTGGTTCCCGTCGGCGTTATCATCACGCTTATTGCCGGCAGGATCATGTATAAGAAAGGCTGGATCTGATGACGCTGTATATCGTTTTGGGCGTTTGTGCCGTACTGCTTGCGTTTGTTGGTGTTATAGTTATAAGAACACTTCGCTTTAAGCCGCAGCCCGTAAAGCCTGCCGAGCCCGAGACCTTTGAGCTTGACGGCAAGAAAATTGTCGACGATATGGTCGAAATGATAAGGTGCAAAACGGTCTCCAACCGTGATGAAAGCCTTGTCGACCGTGCCGAGTTTCAGAAATTTGAACAGCTTTTGAAGGAGCGTTTTCCCAATATCCATAAGGCCTGCGAGTTTAAAAGAATCGGCAAAACGGGTCTTTTGTATAAGCTTAAGGGTGAGTCCGACCAAGAGCCCTCGGTGCTTATGGCACACTACGACGTTGTCCCCGTTGAGGAGGATGGCTGGGTCAAGCCTGCGTTTGACGGCATTATCGAGGACGGTGTTTTGTGGGGCAGGGGAACGCTTGACACCAAGGGTACCCTTTGCGGCATCGTTGAGGCGCTTGAAAAGCTGCTTTTGGACGGCTTCGTTCCTCAAAACGACCTCTACCTTTCCTTCTCGGGCGAGGAGGAGATCGACGGTGCTTCCTGCTCCGATATCGTAAGCTATCTTGAAGAGAACGGCATCAAGCCTGCCTTTGTTCTGGATGAGGGCGGTGCCGTGGTTGAAAACGTTTTCCCCGGTGTAAAGCAGGAATGTGCGTTGATCGGTGTCAGCGAAAAGGGAAGCGTCAATATGAATTTTTCGCTTGCTTCCAAGGGCGGTCACGCTTCAACTCCTCCGACCCACACCATTTTGGGACGTTTGAGCTCCGCCGTCACACGCATCGAGAATAAACCCTTCAAGCGGCATTTCACAAAGCCTGTAGAGGGTATGTTTGATACATTGGGCCGTCATTCAAGCTTTGTTTACCGAATGATCTTTGCCAACCTCTGGTGCTTTATGCCGTTGCTCGATATGATCTGCAAAAAGAGCGGCGGCGAGCTTAACGCTATGATGCGTACCACCGTTGCGGTCACCCGTTTTGAAGGCAGTAAGGCCTATAACGTTCTGCCGCCGAGCGCTTCTTTTGGCATCAATATGCGCCTTATGGGCGGTGATACCATCGAGTCGGCAACCGAGTATCTCAAAAAGACGGTGGCCGATGGCGAGGTAGAGATAACCCTCGTCAACGGTATGAACCCGTCCATCTGCTCGGACACCAAGTGCGAGGCGTGGGATAAGTTAGGTGCCGCCATCCACGACACGTGGTGCGAGGCCATTGTTTCGCCCTACCTTATGATGGCCTGCAGCGATTCGAGGCATTATTGCCGCATCACCGACCGTGTCTACCGCTTTTCGGCCATGAAGCTGTCGAAAGAGGAGCGTGGAATGATCCACGGTCACAACGAGCGCATCCCCATCGATACTCTCATTAAAACAGTCGAATTCTACGTAAGACTGCTGAAATTGTTATAAATTTTGCTTTACGCTCCAAAACATGGTTTTTGGGGCGTATTATTCTTTGTAAATTTACAATATTGTAAAAATATACTGCTTGACGGGACGCATTTAATATAGTAAAATTACTATGTAGAATTGTGTGCTGTCCCAAAATGACGGCAGAGCATATTTTGAAAGGTGTTATGGATTTGAACCGTTCTTTTTTACGTATTGTTTCCGTTTTTACGGCGGTGGTAATATTTGCGATGTCGATGGTCGGCTGCGGCGAGGAAAAGCAGGGCGACAAGGTCGATATCAGCTATATTTCGGGCAACTATCAGATGATAATCGACTCGGTGGATGAGATCAACTGCGATTACCTTCTGGTCTACCGCAGCACCGCAAGCTTTAACGAGATAGATGCTTTTGTTGATCTGCTTGAAAAGCTGGCTTCGTCGTCGACCGCCACCTTCCAGATCTGCCCCGACACCCTCAATGTTACCGACGGTAACCAGAAGATAATCCTTTTGGGCAACACGCTGTACAACGAGTCGGAGGAGTCCAAGCTTTTGATGGAGCGTATCCGTTCCAACAACTATTACGACTATCTCCTGCGCGGCTACAACAACACCTTGAGCGTCACCTGGATGTCCAAATTCGGACGAGAGGATGCCTTTAACTACATACTGAGCAACCTTTTGAACAACGATTTTGCATCCAAGTTCACTCCCGATTACAGCTATATGTATTTGAGCGACCGCTCGGATACCCCCGTTGTAACCATTGACGATATCAACATCATTCAGTATTCGGTGGTTATGTCGGGCTCTCCCTCTTACATCGAGCGTACCGCCGCACAGCGCCTTGTCCGTGCCATCAAGGATGCCACGGGTGTTGAGGTGCCGCTGGTCACCGATGCCGTCGAGGAATCGAGATATGAGATCCTGATAGGCGATACCAACCGTGGCGAGACCTATGTTACAAAATTCTTTGCAACCAAGCGTTATGCCGTTGCACAGTACAGCTCCAAGCTCATCTTACGAGGCGGCCAGATCGAAGCCACCAGCGAGGCGGTCAACCGCTTTGCCGAGATGGTCGAAACGGCCTCTATCACCGCCGCACCGTTGCACGTAAAGGCAAATTTCTGCGAAACGGGCAGTATCTCCACCTACGGAGGAGATGATTTCGGCGGATATGAGCTGACCTTCTCGGATGAGTTCAACGCCACCGAGATAGATACCAAGCGCTGGAGTGTTGAAAAGGGTGCAATGGTCGGCTACGGCGATGCCGCCGCCTTGATGTACCTTGAGCCCCAAGCCGTCAAGTCCGACGGAAGCAACCTCATCATCAAGACCTATCTCTCAAATGAGGGCTATGTTTCGGGCCATCTCACCACCGAGGATTCCTTCAGCTTTAAGTACGGATATGTTGAGCTTCGTGCCAAATTCCGTGCCACCCCCGGCTTCTGGGTCAAAATGATATTAAGCAATCAGAACGACGGCAAGGAAAACACCTCGCAGATCGATGTTTTCAACTCCATCGCCAGCAATGATACCATTTTTGCCAGCGCAGGCGTTCTGCCCTCGGACGATTATTATTCTAACTATCTTAAACTCATCGAGCCCTCGTATGAGGCCTATCGCTCAGGTTCGTTTGAAAACGAAAAGGTGCTCAACGACGACGAATATCACACCTACGGAGTTGAATGGACACCCGAGTATCTGCGCTTCTTTATCGACGGTATCTCCTACGGTACGGTCGATATCACCGCTCCGAAATTCAAGGAGCTCAACACCGACCTGTACCTTGATCTGATCGCAGGTGTCAATATGACCGATCAGGTGGCCGTTGACGAGGATGCAATGTGGCCTTTGGAGGTCTGTGTCGACTGGATAAGGGTCTACCAGCGTGAGGACGGTTCGTTTGTTGACCGTACCGTCGTGCCCGAGGTCCCCGAGAGCGACAACAAGGCACCCGCAAAGAAATAATTGGTAAAAAAGGCTGTGTCGGAGCCTTTAAAATCCGACAAAAGTAAAGGAGTGTTGTTTATGTTTGACAAAATCGGTATTCAGCTTTACTCGGTCAGAAACCATATGACCGACGAGGCAGGAGTTAAGTTCACCTTCGACCGCTTGGCCGAGATCGGCTTTAAAGAGGTCCAGACCGCAGGTGCCTTCCCCTGTGATGTTGAGAAGTTCGCAGAGCACATGAAGAACGCAGGTCTTACCTGCGTCGGTACTCACTGCGGCTTCCCCGCAGACATCAATGATCTTGATGAGTACATCAAGCTTCACAAGACCCTCGGTACCGATACCGCAGGTGTCGGCGGCGGTGCTTACGGCAAGACCAAGGCTGAAGTTATGGCTTACATCGACAAGGTAAATGCACTTGCCGAAAAGCTTGCAGCTCACGGTATGAAGTTCTCTTACCATCACCACAGCCACGAGTTCGGAAAGGTTCCCGGCGGCGACCGTGTTATCGATTACATGGTAGACGGCTTTGATAAGAACAACGTTAAGTTTGTTCTTGATACCTGCTGGTTGGCAAACTCTTATGTAAGCGTAACCGGTTGGATCGAAAAGCTGGCAGGACGTTGCGATGTTCTTCATGTTAAGGACCGTGCGCTTAAGTTCGGCACCAACACCGAAGGCTTCATCACCGAGTGCGGTGACGGTAACGTTGATATCGAAGGCGCTATCAAGGCTGCAGACGCTTCGGGCGTCAAGCACATCTGCTACGAGCAGGATACCTGGCCCTTGGGCTTCGATTCGCTCGATTACAGCGCAAGAAAGAGCTTTGAGTATATCCAGAGCCTTATCAAGTAATAGTAAAAATCAAGAGCCGTGTCGAAAGACACGGCTCTCTTTTTTTGGCCGAAGCCGACAGCAGGGGCAAAGGCCGCCTGCTGCAGGAAGTGTTACTTCCTTTGTATGGGCACGGCAGTTATTGCTTTTTTATTGCTAACGCTCAAACAAAGCCCGACCGCCGTGCTTAAAACCGAAAGCGGCGGTCGGATGTGCCGTTTGTGCATAAAGGCTTGGCCTTAAAATGTACAAAAGACTTAGCATAAAACGTTTGCTTTGTGCGTTCATCCGTCCAACGCTTCGGTAACAGTATTATGTGCAGTCGGGCGGAATATATCATTAGAAAAAAATCCCAAAGCATTTTGCTTTGGGATCTTTAGGTTTAAAATTATTCGTGCTCTTTAAGCCATGCTTCGGCCTTTTCCTTGGAAATGCTCTTGATATTTTCCTTTTTGTACTGCGATTCCTCACCGCCGTTCACATAAAGGAACAGCTTGCCGTCGGGCATTTCGTAGAGCGATTCCTCATAGCCCTTGGGGTCGCCAAACTCGCCTACCGAATACTTTTTGATGAGTGAAGCGACATCGGTGTCGTACTCACGCTTGCAAATGATCTTTTTCATAAAAATCTCCTTAAAAATATTTATACATACATATTTTGTACGTATTTTTAAAATTTATTAAAACCCACCCGCAACGCCGTCATCCTTCGGGATATAGGCAAAGTTGCGGTAGTCACGGCAATCGTAATGGCCGTTGACATAGTTTACGGGTACGCCGTTGATGTAAACGGTGTTTTCCTCCTCCTCGGGCCAGTAAACCAGGCTCTCACGGGTGCCGATCTGCCAATAAACGGTGCGCTCACGACCCGTGCGGTCGTTACGTGCGGCAACACGTATGGCAGGAGGGTGCTTATCGCTGGCAGGGATCTCATAGATCTCCAAAAGGTATCCCGTGCTGAAAAGGATGTTCTGATTAACCTCTTTTCGGAGCAGTTTGCCCTCGGGCAGATCGTCCATACTGTAAAAAAATTCGTCTTTAACAAAAAACGCCACGTTTAAAACGGTTATTATCACCGCAAGCAGCGAAATTATCATACACGCTTTGCGTTTCATTTGAAACTCCTTTACATTTCGGCACGAAACGGGGAACAATACCCGAAAGAGGTGCCAATAATGAAGAAAATGCAGTCCGAAAACCTTAAGCTGACCGAATCGGGTCAAGATGCTGTATTGACAGCCGATATGTTGCCGTCCGAAAGGGTCGGTACGGTTGCCGAACCGTCACGGCTTGAAAGCTCGACCGCACAACAGCGAAGGTGACGCCGACTTTACCGGCATTAGGTTATTTTGAAATTTTCAGCGAAATGTCAAAGGCCTTGACCGAATGGGTCAGTGCACCGATGGAAATAATGTCAACACCGGTCTCGGCAACGGGGCGGATGGTCTCTGCGGTGATGTTGCCCGAAGCTTCAAGCAATGCACGGCCTGCGGTCATCTCAACCGCCTTTTTCATAGTCTCGCAATCCATATTGTCCAGCATGATTATCTCACAGCCCGTGGTAAGCGCCTCGGCTACCTCGTCCAAATTACGGGTCTCGACCTCGATCTTGACGGTGTGGCCTATTTTTTCACGCAAGGTGGAGACTGCCTTGGTGATACTGCCGCAGGCGTCAATGTGGTTATCCTTAAGCATTGCGGCATCCGACAGATTGAAGCGGTGATTTTTACCGCCGCCGCAGGTCACGGCATATTTCTGCAAGGCACGAAGTCCCGGCAGAGTCTTTCTCGTGTCGGTAACGGTGGCGTTGGTGCCCTTTATCAGCTCGGCGGCCTCGTTGGTCATTGTGGCGATGCCCGACATATGCTGAATAAGGTTCAAAGAGGTGCGTTCACCCTTCAGAAGCAGCTTGGTAGGACCCTCGATCTCGGCTATGATATCGCCTTTTTTGAGGTGTGCGCCGTCGTTCATAAGCTTTTTGATGTTGAAGCTACCAAGCAACTCAAAAACTCTCAAAGCAACGTCAACACCGCAAAGCACACCGTCGGCTTTGGCCAAAAATTTAGCCTTGGAGATCTGGTCGTCCGGCAGAAGATTGTCGGCCGCCATATCGATATAGTTGATATCCTCTAAAAGGGCTTTTTTGATAAGATCGTCAATATAAAACTGCATCATTTGTGGAGTACCTCCTTCAATACTATCGAAGCTACCGTGGCAAGACTGCGTGCCTCAAGGTAGTCGTTGGTGATCTGAAAGCGCTTGCTGTTAAGTCGTACCGCAATGTCCTCGACCTCGGGACGGTATTTTCTTGCGGCCTCTAAGTTAGGCAGAACAAAGTGGCATTTCTGCATAATGTTGCGGATTGAAGTTCGGGTTCCCGTGGGCATGGGTGCACCGTCGACCGGGTGGCTCGGTGCCTTGCCGAACACGGAGGTATCGTTGTAGCAACGGTTGATATCCTCGGCGGCACGGCGGCCGAAGACCAACGCCTCAAGCAGGCTGTTGGAGGCCAGACGGTTTTTACCGTGGACACCTGTGTGTGAGCATTCGCCAACGGCATACAAACGGTTGATACGTGTCCTCGAATTGAGGTCAACGTTGATGCCGCCCATAAGATAATGGTGGGTCGGGAATACCGGGATGGGATCCTTGGTTATGTCGATACCCTCTCTCAAACATCTTTCGTGTATCATCGGGAAACGGTCACGGATAAACTCGGGGGTTCGATGGGTGATGTCAAGATAAAACTTGTCGCTACCCGTTCTGCGTGATTCAAGGATGATACCACGGGACACAACGTCTCTGGGAGCAAGCTCCAAACGCTCATCGTAGCGGTGCATAAAGCGCTCGTGGTGGCAGTTGACAAGGTAAGCGCCTTCACCTCGGACGGCCTCGCTTATCAGAAAACGCTCACGGCAGTTATCCCCTGCAAAGCCGGTCGGGTGAAACTGAATATAGCTCAAATTTTCGATTCGGGCTCCAAGTCCTGCCGCAATGGCGATGCCGTCACCCGTGGCGATGGACGAGTTGGTGGTGTACTTATAAACACGGCCGATACCGCCGGTTGCGATTATCACGTAGGATGCCGCAACGGTGTGCAGCTTGCCGTCTTTCAGCAAGGTTGCGTAGTAACCGTTGTTGGCCTCGTCGAGAAAAGCAAGCGAGGTGTTTTCCTCAATATCCACGTTGGGAAGCTCTTTGGTGGCGGCAATGATGGTTCGCATCAGCTCCTCACCCGTGGTGTCACGGTGGTGGACGATACGGCGGCGGCAATGTCCGCCCTCCAACGTTGCGTGGATGTGACCGTCGACCTTGTCAAACTCGGCTCCGAGGTCGATCATCTTGCGGACGTCATCGGGGCCTTCCTTGACCAGCACATCGACCGATTCGGGACGGTTTTCGTGTCCGCCTGCGATCATGGTATCCTCAATGTGCAGGTCAAAGCTGTCGTTTACGGTGTCAAGCACAGCGGCAACACCGCCCTGCGCAAGGTTACTGTTGCAAAGGCGAAGGTCACGCTTTGAGATCACAAGTGCGTTTATTCGGCTGTCGAGATTATAGGCGGCATAAAGCCCCGAAAGGCCTGCGCCGACTATCAGAACATCATATTTATCACGCATAAAAAACGCCTCTTTGAATTTCTGATAAGAGTGGATGTATACTTACTGTTATATTGTAACACATTTTGGCTAAAAAGAAAAGAGGAAATATAAAAAAGAAAAACCCGGCGTTTAGCCTCCCGTAACGGCCCCCTTGCCTAAAGGGTAACTCCCCATAAAATGGGGAGATGTCACGAAGTGACAGAGGGGACGGCCGCAGTAAGCGGCTGGCAAAACCGAAGGTTTTGACTGGGGGATTCCGAGGATGACTCCCCATAAAATGAGGCGATATCACAAAGTGACAGAGGTGACCGCTACGGTAAGTGGTGGCACGGCAACGCCGTGACGGAGGGAGTCTTCCAATGGCTTTACTTTAATAAAAAAACAAAAAGTGCTAAAGCAAAAGAAAAACCCACCTGAAATCAGGTGGGCTGTATGTCGGCATTACCTATTTTCCCGGGCCGTCGCCAGCCAAGTATCTTCGGCGCAAATGAGCTTAACTTCCGTGTTCGGGATGGGAACGGGTGGACCCTCATCGCAATCAACACCGACTGCATTCGTTTTTCGAGTGCAGGAGATATATTACCACACTTCTTTTCAAAATGCAAGTCTTTTTTTCAAAAAAATTAAAAAAATTTTCAAAAGCTGTTTTTCGACCGCAAAAGCCATCCGATAACCCCTACAACGGTCACATCAAAACATGGATTCTGTAGCCGGATCTACGGACAGTCGAGGACGCCTGTCCCTACAAAAGGTAAATTCGCTATTGTAGGGGCGGCCGTTGGCCGCCCGAATGCCCGTCCTGTTGATTTCAACCTTTCGGGCGCACACATAGGTGCGCCCCTACGAGAAATATCAAGGTCCGCCGTAGGGGCATTCCTGTTCGCCCACCGTAAGACGGCTTACGAGCCCTCTCACCCGACGTCCGTCGGGAGCTCTCCTTAAGGGAGAGCCTTTTATAGCCTCTCCCTTAAGGAAAGGTGGCACACGAAGTGTGACGGAGAGGGTGGTGGCAGGGGCTTTCCTGTTCGCTCGACAAAAGCATCGTTATCCAACAACCCCACCGCCTAAACAAAATGTGGTGGGGTTGTGTTTAAGGTCAAACTACATCTTTTTACGGCATCCGTCTATCTGTATGTTTTGTCCTGAAATGTAGCCTGCTTTATCGCTTGCCAGAAAACAGATCAGGTCGGCATTTTCTCTGTCCGTGCCGGTTCTGCCCGTAAACGAAAGATCGCTGGGCTTAGAAAAATCAATATCGGGATTGTCGGCCGGGCTTACACTTCCCGGGGAGACCGCATTCACCGTAACGCCCTTGTCCGCAACCTCCTTCGCGAGCGCTTTTGTAAGGGCAATGACGGCTCCCTTTGTTGCAGAATAATGCGTCATCTTAGCATTGCCGTAAACACCTGCCACCGATGCAACATTGATGATCCTGCCGTAGCCGTTATCGGTCATTCGGTCTATTACCGCCTTTGTGCAGTAGACCGTACCCATTATATTTACATCAAGATACCTTTTCCAAAGCGCAACATCTGCTTCGCTGAAGGACGCACGGTCTCGCCAAAGCGCCGCATTATTTACCAGTATATCTATACTGCCAAACTGCTTGGTTGCGGCTTCCACCACATCTGAAACAGCGGCGTAGTCCGTAACGTCACAGGTATACGCCAGCACATTTTCTGTAATTCCCTTCGTTTCTTCCTCTGTTTTTTGTAACGCCTCTGAATTTAGATCGATCAAGACTAAATTTGCGCCGCCTTTAGCAAGCTGCAAGGCCACAGCTCTGCCAATACCAACTGCAGCGCCCGTAATGAATGCGGTTTTTCCTTTGAATTCCATATATATCCTCCTCGTTATTAAAGATTATCCCGAACTGTTTTCATAATGATTGTAGAATGTGGAAACGCTTAGCGTTTCCACAAAAGCAGATAAATCAGCTTTTAAACGATCAAATTTCTTGAAATTTGATTGTTTTTCTACATCATTGCAATGGTCGTTGTCAAATTTTCTTTGAAAATTTGTTGCCAAATCGAAGATTTGGCGTGGAAATAACACTTTCAGAGTTATTTCCACGTTCAACCACCATTA
>JAFQCR010000006.1 GCA_017416345.1 Clostridia bacterium
CCACGCAACGCGCGGCCCTCTCCCCTTTAGACAAGGGGCGCTAAACGGGAGGCAATAGATATTCCTCCATAGCTCAGTCGGTAGAGCGCATGACTGTTAATCATGATGTCACTGGTTCGAGCCCAGTTGGGGGAGCCAAAAAACTCTCGTTCTTTTGAACGAGAGTTTTTTTATACAAGCCGACAGGCTTGGTATATCATCACGACGCTGTCGTGTATATCATCAACACGGCAAAGCCGTGTTGTATCTCATCACACCGTAGGTGTGTATCAAAAAACTGTCGGCTTGATGATATACAAAACTTCGTTTTGATGATATGCAATTCCTCCGGAATTGATGATATACAACGGCAAGCCGTTGATTTTATTCGTGTTTTCTAGTATAATCTTTTAAAGGAAGTGAGATTATTGTGAAATATAAAGCAATATTTTTTGACCGTGACGGAACGTTAACATATTTCGATAAAAACAAAGAAAAATGGCGCGACAATATTATAGAAGAATGGTCGGGAAAGACCTTTGAATTGCCATATGAGAAAATGATGAAACTTTTTAATATGGCAAGTGAAGGCAAAAAGCCCTGGTATAAAACGCTTGATGACGAACGTAATTTCTTCAAAAGATATTATAAATTCTTGCTAGTTGAAGAAGGTGTCGTTGTAAATATTGAAGAACGAGCAGAAATATTATTTAATGAATTGTGGTGTAATGGAGATAGAAAGCTTTTCCCTGAAACGATAGAAGTATTAGAATATTTTAAAAGCAAGGGTTACAAAATGGGCGTTATTAGTGATACTTCACCGTCTCTTGAATATACTTTACAGCAATTAGGCATAGCGAAGTATTTTACATCCTTTACTGCAAGTTCTTTAGTTGGTGCGGGAAAGCCAAGCCCGATTATTTTTAATGCTGCTCTAACTGCACAAGGTGTAACAGCAGAAGAAAGTATTTATGTTGATGATTATAAACCGGAAGCAGATGGAGCAAGAGAGCAAGGCTTTGCATCTTTTTGGCTTGACCGTGATAGTAGTAATGATAATAAATGGAAAATCATATATTTAAAACAATTGATTGAATTTGTAGAAAAAATATAGAAAATCCCCAGTTCTCAGGCACGTTTCATTCGTGCCATTAAGTTCAAAACTCCCAAAACAAAGAGCACACCACACGGTGCGCTTTTTGTTTTGCTGTCTGAATGGCTTCAACTAATAGTATCTTGGCTGACCGTCATACTTTCCACCGACTGAGCGTGCGAAGTCGGGAAGGCTCAGCCCGACCGCCGCCGGTGGCGGATGAAGGGAGGAGCGCAGAGGGGCAACGGTCAAAATCGTCAGCGTCGACCGACGCGTGAAGACGATTTTGGGCACCGCAACCGTCGCCAAAGCCAAGTTCTGACGATATTTCACTTGGCAGTTTTCTTTTTAAAGCCGATTATTGGCTCATCTCTCCCTTTGAGTTTTGCTTCGCAAAACCCACCTCCCTCGTCAGAGGGAGGTTCTACGGGCGAACAGTAAAGCCCCTACGGCATAAGCCCGGTTGGCGAGCCAATTAAGAGGAATGTTACTAAAAGTAACATTCCTCTTTGCTTTTTTTAAGAAAAGAAAGGGACTTGAACCCTAAGCGGGCACGATGCGTTAAGCAAAACTTCAGGAAACGGCTTCATTATTCACTAGTCAACATTTATTTTTACAAAAGTAAAAATACACACAAATCATAATCGGTTTTGACGTGTTTTTATCCCCTAATTCTAAAAAATGAAAATTATTCGTTGACAATATAATGCGCGCATGATATAATAATAGCAGCCTTTTTAAAGGATGATTATAAAATGAAAAAAATTGCAAATGATATTAGAGTTATGATAAAAGTATGCGAACTATATTATAATCAAAATATGAAGCATCAACAAATTGCGGATATTTTAAATATTTCCAGACCGACTGTTTCAAAAATTCTTTCGAGTGCCTTAGTACATAAAATTGTAAGTATCGACATTTATAATTTGGACACCGTTAAATATTGGGACCTAGAACAACAACTCAAGAAGAAGTTGAATCTGAACGACATAGTAATCGTTGATACAACAGAAAATGACACCGAGCTCAAAGCAAGGTTGGGCAATGCTGCGGCTAAATATCTTGAGCACACTGTAAAAGATGGGGACTTGATTGGAATCTCTATGGGTTCTACTCTTTATCATATTGCGAACTATCAATTTGAGCATACTCAAAATAATATTACTTTCGTACCGCTCATAGGAGGAATGGGAAATCTTCGCACAGAACTTCATTCCAATCATTTGGCGGAAAAGTTGACTAAAGTTTACGGCGGCACCTTTGTTCCTCTATATGCCCCTGCACGCGTTTCGAGTGCGTCGGTGCGTAGAGAACTTGTGAAAGAGCCAAGCGTAGCCTCGGTGCTCTCTCTTCAAAAAAATCTTTCAATATCCGTAGTAGGTATTGGCTATCCAAATGAAAATTCATCCATTAAGGCTACGGGATATTATAAAACCAATGAAATACAGTCACTTATTGAAAGAGGCGTTTCAGGTGAGATATGTATGCAGTTTTATGATATTCAAGGCAATACATCTCAATATAAAAACGATAATAATATCATAGGACTTGATATAAACAGACTTAAAAAGATTCCCTGCTCCATCGGTGTTGCAGGAGGAATAGATAAACTTACCGCAATCAAAGGTGCAATAAAAGGTCAATATATCAATACTTTGATTACAGACTATAGTTGTGCTGAAGCATTGCTTTGTGATTGATTGGTGGTGAATAACTTGGAAAAAGTATCTGAATGGCTGTTATGCCCACGCTGTCAAAGTAAAACGAGAATAAAAATCAGACCCGATACAATGCTTGAAAATTTTCCTCTGTTTTGTCCTAAATGCAAGTTGCATACGCTGATAGAGGTTAAAAACTTAAAACTAAATATAATTGAAGAGCCGGATGCAAAAAATGACACAGAGCCGATTGACACTTAAAAGGTTGATTGACTCTGTTTTTTTATCTTTATAAAGGAGTGAATTATTTTGAACGAAATACTTAATATGGATATTAACAATATGCCGCAAGCAAAATTCAAATGCAGTTGCGGCAGAGAGCATTTTTTCGATATAAAGGAGCTGTCGATAAGAAAGGGTGCTGTAAATGATATCGTGAAAATGGCAAATCCTTTTAAAAAGGGAAAAATTCTTGTTGTTTATGATAACAACACATACAAAGTTGCAGGAAAAAAGGTAATAGGTCTTTTAAAGGCAAACAACTTTAACACTAAAGAAGTCTTGTTCGACTGTGGTGATGATATTCTCATACCCGATGAAAGAACCTTGGGAAGAATCGTTCAAGAACTAGACCTGGATGTTGAACTTATGATAGCCGTAGGCTCAGGCGTCATAAACGATTCAGTTAAATTCGTAACATCTAGAGCGAAGCTTCCTTATATCATTGTAGCTACCGCACCTTCTATGGACGGATATGTTGCCGATGGTGCGCCTATTATATCAAAAGGATATAAATATTCACCGCAGGCACATCTGGCCTACGGTGTTATAGGAGATATAGATATCTTAAAAACAGCTCCACAGGATTTAATTCAGGCAGGCTTTGGCGATGTAGTGGGAAAAATCACAGCTATTGCCGATTGGGATTTGGCTGTGAAAGCCAATGACGACTATCGGTGTAACACCTGCGTAACTTTGGTTAAACGAGCGTTAGACAACTGTTTTTCTATGGCATCAGGAATTAAAACGCGAGACCCCGAAGCTCTGATGGCGTTGTTTGAAGCACTCATTATGACAGGGGTTGCTATGGCACTTGTCAACATATCTCGTCCGGCATCCGGAGCAGAACATATGTTGTCCCATTATTGGGAAATGGATTATATTGCAAAAGGATGCAATCCTAATCATCACGGTATTCAGGTTGGAGTGGCAACGGTGATTATTGCACGCTTTTTTGAAGAACTGGCAGATATATTACCCGAAGGTACAAAAGAACTTTGTCCTAGCCATACACAAATAGCGGCTCTCTTGAAAACTGCAGGAGCACCCTCGTCTCCGGTGGAAATAGGAATCAGCCGAGAACTTTTCTATGAAAGCCTTTTGAACGGGCACACAGTACGTCCCAGATATTCGGTATTACAGTTTGCAAAGGAAAAGGGACGTTTAAAAAAAATTGCAGATAAAATAACGATCGAAATTTACGGATAAAGGTGTGTAGAAAATGAAAATAGCATTTGGAAGCGACCCTAATGCAACAGAATTCAAATACAGTCTTATGGAATATGTAAAAGAACTGGGCTATGATGTATATGACCTTGGAAGTGACGACCCAATTTATGCAAATGTAGCGATTCAATGCGCTAAGGCTGTAGCTAACAAGAAATATGACCGTGGAATTCTTGTTTGTGGAACAGGAATAGGAGTATCTATTGCGGCTAATAAGGTGAAAGGCGCTTATGCCGCTTGTATTCACGATGTATATCAGGCACAAAGAGCACAGTTATCAAACTGCGCCAATATCATTACGATGGGGTCTCAGGTTATAGGTATTGAACTTGCCAAATGTATGGTAAAAGAATACTTAAGTTTAACGTTTGACCCAAACGGTCGTTCAAAAAGCAAAGTAGGAAGAATTTATGCTTTTGAGGATGAAATTTGAAGATGTTGCGTAGTTGAAAAATGCAGGAATACTTCCGTATTTCAAGGCTTTTCAACAAGCGACATATCAAATTTCACCGAAAAACCGATTTCTCCTCAACCACAACTCCCTAAAGTGTGCGGGGTTTTTACTTCTTACTTCTTATATCTTCACTCTTACTTCAAAATAAAATTCGAACGGGATTTTTTGGGAAGTAATAAGTAGTAGGTAAGAGGTAAGAGGTAAGAGGTAAGAGGTAAGAGGTAAGAGGTAAGAGGTAAGAGGTAAAGTGTGCTTTTGTCAACTTTGGTTGCGTTTGGCGAAGAGATGTGGTATAATTATAAAAACCTTTTTATTTAATGCGAGACGGTTCGGGTTCAACTCTCCTCGCATTGAGTTTTGGAGGACAAAATGGAGAAAAAACTTACGGCTTTTTGCTTTACCGACATACATAATCAGCAGTCTATGCTGGATTTCCCGACCACCTTGAGAAAATCGCTCATTCAGGCTAAAGATTTGGCCGTGAAGGAGTTTGGGTTGGCCGATATAGCGCTTATAGGCGGAGATAACATATCGGATTATCCGTATTGGAACAAGTCGTGCGCACTGCCCAAAAAGAATTTTCTTGACATCAAACAGAAGCTGCATGCGTGTGTGTCGGAAAGCGCTGTTGACGGCAAGGTGATGTACGTCACGGGCAACAACGATATGATCTTAGGCGACATCGGCACCGAGGGAAACGAGCCGTATAACACCACCGATTTTTATGATGTAATGGAGGCCGCTTTGGGCGAATTGCCCGACAGCGAAAAGCTGATACTCCATTCCACGCATAAGCCCAACGAGCTTTATTGGGGCGCTTTTCATTATGTTGTCAACGGAATTGACTTCATCGGCATCAACATCGACCCCGACACGGCGTTTGATTCCCACGAAGGGTACTACAGCAACGAGTCCATGTTGTGGGTCAAGGATAAGCTTAATGAGATCGACCCCGACGGCAAAAAGACGGTTTTTGTGGTGGGACATCTGTCGGCGATATATTATTATAACGACGGCGTGTTGAAGGAAACCATGATAAACGGTGACGTTGAGCTGTTTTATGACATTTTCAAGGGTCACCGCAACACCTTTTATCTTTACGGTCACGTGCACGGCGAACGTGCTTGTTATAAGGATTACTCCTCGGGTGCGGTTTTGCACATCAAGGATAAGCAACCTATAGACTTTAATCTTGCTTCGGACGACTCCAAGGGCAAGAATTATGAATATACCTTTGTTCACATGGGCGGCTTGCGACCGTTTGGCAAGGAATATTTTGCCGATGACGGTCTGACGGGCTTTGGCGGAAAGTCTGAAAAAGTTTACCACCCCGGTACTGCAACGCCGACCTTGGCGCAGTATCTTGTGTTTGAGGTCTATTCCGACCGTGTGGTCTTCCACATCCGCAACACCGGCACGCACGAGAATTATACCCAAGATGACAGCTTAAAGGAATACACGGTGTATCTTGTGTAAATTATACCGTGATGTATGTACCAAATTTGAAATAATGGATTTTTCTATATATAACACAAAACCTCTGCTTTACAAAGCGGAGGTTTTATGTTATATTGAACGGGTCAGGGGAAATCCCATTATATTTTTGGATGTGATAATATGGCAAATAAATTTGGCGCTGAAAATTATAAAGACTATATTCCAAAGCCTGTTTGCGAGGCTTATCCGCAGTATAACGAGTTTTATGAAAAGGCCTGGGAGCTGGCTTTTGACCACATAAAGTTCATTGACGGAATGCCGCAGAATCCTTATATGGACGAGGCTTTCTGTGCGACGCAGGTCTGGATCTGGGATACCTGCTTTATGACCCTTTTCTGTAAATATTGCAGGGATGTTTTCCCCGGAGTCGAGACACTTAACAACTTCTATGAAACTCTTTATGGTAAAAAAAGAATGCCGGTCATAACCACTCCCGACGACGAGCCTGAGTGGACAAAGGCAGTCCCCGGTGAACCTTATAGAATCGTGGTACATCTTGCCGATAATCCGCCGCTTTTTGCTTGGGCTGAGTATCAGAATGCTCTCGTTTCGGGTGATAAAGAGTATATCAAGACTCTTTTGTACGAAAGAAAATTCTTGCAGAAGCATTTTTATTGGTTTGAATCTTTGACCGAGCCTCTTAAAAGCATTGATGGTGTACTGATACGCACACGCGTCTTTAAAGAGGACAAAGGATATCATTGGGAGGGCGGTACCTCGGGTATGGACAACACCCCGAGAGGCAGAACCACCGAGCACTGCGAAAAACAACGCCCCAACAACCCCGATATGCTGTGGCTCGATGCCATTTGTCAGCAGGCTTTGTCGGCTAAAATGATTGCTGAGCTGTTCAAGCTCATTGACGACACCGATAACGAGAAGCTTTGGCTTGAACGTTATAACGAAAAGAAGGATATCGTCAACAAGTATTATTGGGATGACGAGGATAAGTTCTACTACGACATAGACTGCAAGACCGAAGCGTTTTATAAGATCATGACCATTGCGTCGTATTGGGCAATGACGGCCGAAATTGCCTCGAAAGAGCAGGCCGACGAAATGGTAAAGCAACTCTTTAACGACAAGACCTTGCACGCCAAGGCACCGTTTTTGTCGCTGTCAAGAAGTGATAACGACTATAAGACCGTCGGTCAGTATTGGCGTGGCGGTGTTTGGCTTCCCACAGCCTATGCCACCGTCAAGGGTCTTGAAAACTACG
The DNA here is from genome assembly GCA_017416345.1 of Clostridia bacterium. GTDB lineage: Bacteria > Bacillota > Clostridia > Oscillospirales > Acutalibacteraceae > UMGS172. The sequence continues at coordinate 7,410 of JAFQCR010000006.1, forward strand.
GTAAATTTAAGGAAGCACACACCCTTGCAACCGAGCTTCTGAACCACATGTATAAGACCTATTCTGAGTTTGAGCCGCACACCATCTGGGAGGCTTATTCCCCCGAGGAATACAAGCCCGCCACCAACGAAACGGGTCGTCCCGAATATTCACGTCCCGACTTCTGCGGCTGGTCGGCTTTGGGCCCCATTTCGATGTATATCGAGCAGGTTTTGGGATTCTATTCCATTGATGCCTTCACTAATACCGTCAAGTGGCAGAAGCCCGATGATATTAAGGGTGAGATTGGCATTAAGAATCTCCGTTTCGGCAATATCATCACCGATATCGTGGCTAACGGCAACGACTGCACCGTTACCTCCAACGGTGAGTACACCTTGGCCGTAAACGGCGTTGAGCATAAGATCACAGCAGGCGAAAATAGGATCACGGTTTAAAGCCTTTCAAAAAACAACCCACGGTTGATTTAATAAATTTTGCCTCCGTTGAAAACAAATGAAGGTTGTGCTATCATAAAAATGAAGATAGCGCTGTCATTAATTTCAACGGAGGTTTATTTATGGATATGACTGTTATAGGTAAAAACATAGCCGATCTGCGTCGGCAACGCTCGGTCAAGCAGGACGAGCTGGCAAGGTTTGTCGGTGTTTCGGCGCAGGCTGTTTCCAAATGGGAAAACGGCGGTGTCCCCGACACCGAGCTGCTCCCCAAGATCGCCGACTTTTTCGAGGTCTCGATAGACGCACTTTTTGGGAGAAACAACACGGTTGTCGATATTCAGGAGGCGATATTAAAAGATATCCAATCCAAAAAGGAAAGTGACCGAATATCAAGAGCGTTTGAGCTGTGCTGGGCGATCGAGCAGTCGATGTACGGAACCATCTTTTCGGATCCCGAAAGGTTTAAGGAAGAAGCCGATGCGCACACCGAGGACGATCAGCTTTACTCGCAGGTGCTTGTCGACTCGGGCTATACGGAAATGGGGCTTTTTAACCGAATCAAGTATTTCCTTGTGGTCCCCGATGCAATTGATAAGGACAAGGCACTTTTAAACGGAATCGATTATCCTGCGTTCTTTAAGATAATGTCGGATAAAGAGCTTTTTGATTCGCTTGTGCTTTTGTACAAGCGTGAAAGCACACACGCTTTTACCGAAAAGCTTTTGGTTGATGGGCTAAACATCACTGCGGACAAGGCTAAGCAGATAATATCACAACTGCTGAAATTAAGCCTTTTAGGCAGAACGGTTGCCGAAACCGATGACGGTTTGGTGGAGTTTTACAGCTTTTATCCGAGACCGTCGTTCGTTTCAATGCTGATATTTGCAAGAGAAATGATAGATATTCCCGACAATTTTTACGTCAATAACCGAAGCCGCCGCAAACCGTTCCTTAAGTAACAAGGTACAAATTGACCGTAGGGGAGCACCTATGTGTGCTCCCGAAAGCCTGCTTGCGGCGGCAGGGATAACCTCTGACAGAGGCCGTCCCCCTTTGTCGCTTTGCGACATTTCCCCCACGCCGTGGGGGAATCTTCCTTGCCCTACAAAACTATCTGAGGTTTATTGTAGGGACCGACCTCCCGGGCGGTCCGCAAAGCCGGCATCGGCGGGCGGCCAATGGCCGCCCCTACGGTTAGCTGCGCTCTGCGCAATTTAGCTTTTGCGATAGCAAAAATTTAGCACTATCGTAGGGAACGACGCCCTCGTCGTTCCGCAAGCCAACTTACGGCGGCAGGAGCAACCTCTGACAGAGGCCGTCCCCCTTTGTCGCTTTGCGACATTTCCCCCACGCCGTGGGGGAATCTTCCCTGCCCTACATTTTTTGGTTGTTTTTGTAGGGAACGGATTTATCCGTTCCGCAAAGCCTGCTTACGGCGGGCGATTCGTGAATCGCCCCTACGAGGTTGAGGCCAAAAATCAACCAACGGTTGGGGAGTTTGGGCGTTTTGAGCTTGTGAACTCTAAAACGGGTGTGTTGCGGTGGAAGTTTTCGTGTGGTATACTTTATTCAGAAAATAAAGGAGGTCATATTATGAACGAACTTACCATCGGAACAAGGATCGCAGACCTGCGTACTGCACTTAATCTCACACAGCTTGAGCTTGCCGAGAGGCTTGGCGTGACCGACAGGGCTGTTTCTAAATGGGAAACGGGTGCAAGCTACCCCGATATCACGCTTTTACCGCAGTTGGCCGATATTTTTAACGTCACGACCGACTATCTGTTGAGAGGTCAACCTACGGTCAAGCGGGAATTTTACGTGGATTACGCCAACTTCAAGTTTAACGATACCGTTAATAAAAAGTACCTTGCGAACGGGTGGAATATCGCAGATATGAAGCTGTCGGGCGACGGTGACGGTGCCTGCGTGTGCGCAATTCTTTTTGAAAAAGAGGTATACTGAAAAATAGAAAAACAGCGACTCACGGAGCGTTCAATTAGGGAGAAATCGGTTTTTCGGTGAAATTTGAATTGTTGCTTGTTGAAAAGCCTTGAAATACGGCAGTATTCCTGCACTTTTCAACTTCGCAGCTACTTCAAATTTCATCCTACAAAACTGCATAGCACCCAAAACAGATGAATTTTTGTTGGTATAAAAGGAAAAAGACCACGTTAACGCTGGCGCGTACCGTGGTCTTTTGACGCATTAGACCGCAAAAGGCGCTGTTTTGGGCGAATTATCCCTAAGTGAACGCTCCGCAATCGAGTCGCTGTTTTTGTCTGTATTCGGTTGGGGAAATGCCCTTCAGCTTTTTGAACTGCTTACTGAAATGGTATTCGTCGTAAAAGCCAAGGTTGTGTGCAACCTGCTTCATCTGGATGTCGGGGAACATATTAAAATACGAAATGGCTTCCTCGATCTTGAAATTCAAAATATATTGGTGGATGGAGACCCCATGCTTTTGCTTGAACTTGTTTTCGGCCGTTTTGACCGAAACGTTAAGAGCGGCCGCAAGCTCGGAATTGCTGAAGAATTTTTCGGGGTTGGAGTGGATTATGTTCTGCAGCTTGACCGCAAGCTCGGTGTCGGCCGTGTAGAGGTGGTGCCCGTAAAGCTCACACAGTAAAAGCTCAAAATAAAGGTCGGCCTTACGCTGATTGCCTGCAAGCTTGGCGTTGACGGTGTGGGAAAACAAGCGCTTAATGTTGGGGTTGTTGGAGGCATCTATCAACGGATCAATTCCACTGCTTCCATTGGTCAGCAGATCGCCGTCCTCTTTTGACACGTGAAAATACATGGTTTTGGTGGCAGGTGAGCAGGGTGCAAGTCCAAAATGCAGGTTTTCGGCCGTGAGGATGAGCAAATGATCCTTTTCCACATCAAAAACCTCATCGTTTTGTCCGAATTTCCATTCGCCCTGCAGAACGTAGATAAAATCGTGCTCCCGCATTTTGCGCTTTGGGTGCACAAACGGCGTGGCGTAAAAGTTGATATTAGCCTCGGTCACGGTGTGCAGATGCTCGGTCGTAAACAGATTTTTCATTTGTTCACCTCCGCTTGTTTTCTTAATTTTACATCTTGTTTTCCCGTTTGTCAATTGAAAATAACTCAAGTAGGGTATATGATATGATCAGACCTGAATTTGAGGAGCAATTATGAAGATTTTTCAAAAGGGATTCAACTACTCGCAGGACGGCCCCGGGAACCGACTTGTGTACCATTTGCTTGGGTGCAATATGCGGTGTCCGTGGTGCTCCAACCCAGAGGGGTTTAGCGTTAACGGTGACGTACTTTTTGAGATGACACCGCAGGATATCCTGGCCGAGGCGCTATCATGCAAGCCAATGTTTTTTGATGGCGGCGGAGTGACCTTCACGGGTGGCGAATGTACCCTTTGGGGCGCAGAGCTGACCGAAGCATTGAAGCTTTTGCAGGAAAATGGCATCGACACCTGCATCGAGACCAATGGCACAAGTGCTGATTTTGAGAAAATAGCCGAGCATCTGAACCAAGCGATAATTGATTTAAAGCACCCCGATTCCGACAGGCTGCAGGCGGTCTGCGGTGTGGGTAACGAGGTCACACGGCAGAATATCATCGCCTTTGCTCAAAGCGGTAAGGAGCTGCTTATCCGTGTGCCGCTTATCGGTGGCTTTAACACCGACCGTGAGGCGATCGACGGTTTTGCAAAATTTTTCTGCTCTGTCAACCGTCCCAACGTGAAGATCGAGCTGCTGAAATACCACGAATACGGCAAGGACAAGTGGGAAAAGGCAGGGCTTCAATATAAAATGGAAAATGCCTTTGTACGGGAAGAGCAACGGTGTGAGACAGAAGAAAATTTCAGACGTTTTGACTTGAACGTAGTGAGAACATAAAGGAGAATGCTTATGTACGGTATATATAATTCGGCTTCGGTAACGGCCGCCGCAAAGGAGCTTTTTAAAGAGGAACGTGCCAAAAAACGTGTTGACGGTTGGTTTTTGGCAAGGGAAACGGTCTGCGACCTTGGTGATAGCTTAAAAGACCTTTCCAAAGAAATGCGTGCCGCCAAGGAGCTGGAGGCTATCGTTTCCAAGCTGCCGCTTTCTATCAGCGACAACGCCGTTTTTGCAGGCAGTCAGTCGGATGCCTTTGCCCGAAGCTATGCGCTTATCAATCCGACCTTTAAAGTCGAGACCTTTTCGGGCTATTGCGACCCCACGGCGGTTTATAACGATATTGAGCCTGATGAGGAGTTCACCAAGGAGCGTATCGACCGTGTGCGTGAGTTCTCCAAAAATTCGGCCTATGTCAAGAGCCTTACTGCGATGTACAGCCAATACGAGGACTACACCGCCGAGGTTGCATTTTTCATCGAGCAGGTCACGGGTCACATTATACCCGATTTCCGTTTTATTTTGAAAAACGGTGTCAAGGCGGTTATTGACGAGATAAATCAAAGAATGGCCGCCGAAATAGACCCTAAAAGACTTGACAATTATGAGGCCTTCAAGGTTGCGGTTAATTGTGTGCTGATCTTAAGCCGCAGATATGCGGAAATTGCCGCCGAAAAGGCAAAGACGGTCGAAGGCAAGAAAAAGGATGAGCTTTTGCACCTTGCCGCAACCTTGAAAAAGGTGCCCTTTAACGGTTGCGACACGCTGTTTGAGGCTATTCAGAGCTATATGCTGCTGTGGGAGGTAATGTGTTTAGAGCAGGCTCCCAACCCGTTTGCCTTCTCGGTGGGTAATGCCGACCGCATTTTTGAGCCTTACCGTTTGAAGGACGGTATGTCACGTGAGGATGCCGCTTCTCTTTTAAAGCATTTTCTTGTGTTCTTCAACGTTGGTGACCGTAGCTGGGCGATCTCTCAGAATTTGCTTATCTCGGGCCGTGACGTTGAGGGAAACGACCTCACCAACGAAACATCCTATGCCTTGATGGATGCTTATTTTGATATGAACCTGCCACAGCCGATACTGTCGGTGAAATTACATAAAAACACCCCCGACAAGGTCTATGAGGAGCTGGGTCGGTTTTTCTTCTCGCCCGGTGTGCTGACACCGTCGCTTTTCAATGACGATTCGGTGTTTGAAATCTTAAAGGGCAGAAACGTTAAGGAATGCGACCTTGCCGATTACTCGGTTGCAGGCTGTCAGGAGCCGCTTATCATGGGCAAGGACAACGGCAACACCACCAACAGCTGGCTGAGTATGCCCAAGGTGCTGGAGCTTTGCCTTAACAACGGTTATTCGATGATAACCGGTAAGGCAATTGAGCCCACCGAGCCAAAAGACACAAAATATCTGCTGGAAAATATCCGTGAGATATTCTATAATACTCTTGAGCATTACGTTGACAAGATGTGTGATGCCGCAAACGGTGCATCCAAGGCCGTCAGCGAGCTTCCCGTGCCGTTTTTGAGCGTTGCGATGGGCGGAGTTAAAACGGGCTATGATATGCGTGATACCGAAAATCAAGGCACCGAGTACAACGGAAGCGGATGCCTTATCCACGGCTTAAGCGTTATGGCCGATTCGTTTGTAGCCATCGACAAGCTTTTGGCCGAGAGACCGGAATGGACAGACCAACTTATCCCTGCACTTAAGGCCAATTTCGAAGGCTTTGAGGAGCTGCACAATTTTTTGAAATCGGCACCCAAATTCGGCAACAATATTGCCGTTGTTGATGATGAGGTCGCCGAGATCGCCGCCCGTGTTTCGGATATCGTGTCGGCTCGCAAAAACTACCTCGGCAACCCCTTCAGAGCCGACTGGGCAAGTCCCACGACCCATTTGACCTACGGTTATTGGGTGGCCGCAACCCCCGACGGACGTGTTGCACGTGAACAGCTCAACTACGGCGTTGATCCGCTTTACGGTGAGGCAAGTGGGGGTATGGGCTTCAGAATGCTGTCCAATATGAAGCTCCCGTTTGAGAAATTTGGTGGCGGATATGCTTCGCATCTTGGCATCGACCCCAAATATTTTACTGCCGACAGTTTTGAGGGCAAGGGTCTTGATTTTTCTCGCAGAGTGGTTAAGCCATTGTTCTTTAATCCTTCGATAAAGGGACGTGTTTCACCGTTCTACCTCTATGTAAACGTGACCACGCCCGACACCTTGCGCAAGGTCTTGGCCGACCCCAAAAAGTATGCGCCCTCGGGTGTTTACATTATGCGTATCCACGGAACCTTTGTGAATTTCCTCGATCTGTCACCTGCAATTCAGCAGGATATCATTAAGCGTCTCGACCCCAACTCTACCGAAATGTGAGGATAAAAATGTACGCAATAGGAATTGATATCGGCACCACGTCGGTGTCGGGAATACTGCACGGCGTGGCCGACGGTAAGGTCGTGCGGTCGCTGACCGTGCCGAACGATACCTTTATAAAAAGTCCGTTCCCGTGGGCCAAACTGCAGGATGCAAACCGCCTTTTGGAGATTGCAAAAGGCGTTTTGACCGAACTTTTAAGCGGCGGTGAGAAGGTGGTCTCCATCGGTATCACGGGTCAGATGCACGGTATCGTGTATCTTGATCGCAAGGGTGAGCCGATAAGTGACCTATGTATATGGCAGGACGGTCGTGGTGATCTTTTCTATAAGGATGATAAAAGCTATTCTGCATTTATGACCGAAGAAACGGGTTATAATGTTGCAACGGGCTATGGCTCGGTGACCTATTTTTACGATAACGAAAACGGCTTTGTGCCCGAAAACGCCGATGTTTTCTGCACCGTTCACGACCTTTTTGCAATGCGTCTTGCAGGACTTAAAAGACCCGTTACCCATCCGTCGGATGCCGCATCGCTGGGACTTTTTGACCTTAAAAGCGGTCGGTTTGATGTTGAAGCCATCCAAAAGCTTGGGCTTAAAACCTATATGTTTCCCGATGTTTGCCGTGAAAACACCGTTTTGGGTCATTACAACGGCATTCCAATAAGCGTTGCGATAGGGGATAATCAGGCAAGCTTTTTGGGCTCGGTCTCCGATATAAAGAACAGTATTCTCATAAACGTCGGCACGGGTAGTCAGGTTTCGTGCTATACCGATTCTGTCCCAAAAAGCGCCGCCGTTGATTGCCGTCCGTTGGTCGACGGAGGCTATATCCTGGCAGGCTCGTCACTTTGCGGCGGCAGAGCTTACGCAATGCTTGAAAAGCTTTTCCGTGAGATCGCCGAGGGTGTAACGGGTGTCAAGGTGGACAGCGCTTACAAAATGATGGACGCCTTGACCGACGGAGAATCGGACAGCGAGCTTACCGTCAACACACAGTTTGGCGGAACCCGTGAGAATCCCGAATTAAGGGGCAGTATCTGTAACATAAATACCGAAAATCTCACCGCAAAAGCGCTTTGCGACGGCTTTATGAACGGTATGGCCAAGGAGCTTTTTGATATGTTCAATGCAATGAAGCCGTATCTTGATTCGTCGCCCAAGGTGGCGGTCGGCTCGGGCAACGGTGTCAGAAACAACAAGGCTTTGAGCCGTGTGATTGAAAGGATGTTCGGTATCCCGCTGATGATACCCAAAACCCAAGAGGAAGCCGCATTTGGTGCTTCGTTGTTTGCTTTAGTGTCGGCAAGGGTCATCCGTGATCTTGAAACGGCAGGCAAGCTGATAAAATACGAGGAGTGAACCATGAAAATGGAAAATTTGCTTAAAAAGCCTATATTTTTTGAACCCAACCGTGTTGGTCGTGTATACCTCGGCGGTGCGCTGTTTGCCGACTTTTTTGGGGACGGTTCGACCGACGGCTTTGAGCCCGAGGAATGGGTCGCATCCAACGTGAAGGCTATAAACAAGGTCTCAAAGGGTGAGAAAGAGGGCGTTTCAAGGGTCAAGGATACCGATATATATTTTGATGACCTTTTGACAGAACACAAGGCAGAAATGCTGGGTGACCGTGAGGAATTCGGTGTGCTGACCAAGGTCTTGGACAGTGCCATAAGGCTTCCTGCTCAAGCCCATCCCGACAAGGCGTTTTCAAGGGAGCATTTCAACTCGAACTACGGCAAGGCCGAGTCTTGGGTGGTGCTGGCCACAAGAGAGAATGCAAGTCTTTACTTTGGCTTCAACAAGCAGTACACCGAGGATGAGTTTAAGGCCGCCATTGAGCAAAGCAAGACCGACAAATCGGCTATGGAGCGCCTTTTGAACCGTATCCCCGTCAAAACGGGTGATGTGTTTTTTGTGCCGGCCAAAATGGCACACGCCATCGGTGCAGGGTGCTTGATTCTGGAGATTCAAGAGCCGTCGGACTTCACCGTTCAGCCCGAATATTGGTGCGGTGAGTATCTTTTGAATGATAAGGAAATGTATATCGACCTTCCGAAGGACACCGCCGTCAAGGTGTTTGACTTCTCGGTGTTCGGTGAAGAAGCCGTCAATATGGGCAGAAAGATTCCGCAGGTGATTTCGGACAAAAACGGTGTGAAGCACGAGGCGCTGATAACCTATTCCGATACACCTTGCTTTGCGGTTGAAAGGTATGTGCTGAATAACGCCGAAACCGTTTTGGAGCATAAGCCGTGTGTGTACGTTGTGACCGAGGGTGAGGGTGCCGTGCTTTGCGGCGGTGACGAAAAGCCGCTTAAAAAGGGTGATTATTTCTTCCTGCCGTTTGCCGCCGACGAGACCGTTATTAAAACCGATACAGCCATTACGGTCGTGGCTTGTCTGCCGCCCGAAAAATAATATAAAAATCCGTGAATTATCATTGACACCGTAAATCTGCGGTGCTACAATGACAAGGTAAAAATCCTTTGGGAGGTAATTTTATGTCAAAGTTAATTTTGTTTCAGGGAGATTCCATAACCGATTGCGGCCGTGCCCGTGACAACAACGTAAACGTTGGTGTCGGCTATCCGTTGCTCATAAAGGCAACGCTCGGTCATGATGCACCCAATGAATATCAGTTCATCAACCGAGGTATCAGCGGCAACCGTGTTGTTGACCTTTATGCCCGTATCAAAAAGGATTTTATCAATCTCAAGCCCGATTACGCCAGCATTTACATCGGCGTAAACGATGCCTGGCACGAGATAAACGATAAAAACGGTGTTGATACCGAAAAGTTTGAAAAAATATACACAATGATGCTTGATGAGATATATGCCGCTTGCCCCAACATTAAGCTCATTATCATTGCACCGTATGTTCTGCACGGCCCTGCAACAGCCGACTGCGAGACCATCCCCAACCGTTGGGAGCTTTTCCAAAGGGATGTTGCCGAAAAGGCCGCCGTTTGCAAAAAAATGGCCGAAAAGTATAACCTTCCGCTTATCGAGCTTCAGCCTGCATTTGATGCCGCCTGCGAAAAGGCAGAGCCGGGATTTTGGACAGCCGACGGTGTTCATCCCACCGCACACGGTCACGAAATTATCAAAAGACTCTGGCTTGAGGCTTTTGAGAAAATCAAATAACCTTTCTTTCCGAGTGTCAAACGGCACTCGGATTTTTGTTGTATTATATTCAAATCCCACCTTGTCAATAAAAAAGCAATGTGGTACAATTATCCTATATCGAACTTGAAAGAAGGCTACAATGTGGACAAGGAAATTTTGTTTCAAAAAATAGACTCGCTTTACGAAAAATACCTCAAGGTCTGGGAGGATGTTTGCAATATCGAAAGTCCGACCGACTTTAAAAAAGGCGTTGACGCTTGCGGTGATTACTTTGTAAAGTGCGCCAAAGCTCTGGGTTGGGACGTTGAAAAGCTTCCGCAACCTGTTTCGGGCGACCCTATCTGTATTACTATGAACCCCGAAGCCAAGGGTACACCTATCAGCCTTTCGGGTCATATCGACACGGTACATCCCGCGGGATTGTTCGGCACACCTGCCGTTCGCTTTGATGATGAAAAGATCTACGGTCCCGGTGTTACCGATTGCAAAGGCGGCGTTGTCGGTGCTTTGTATGCAATGGAGGTCTTGCATAACTTGGGTTATGCTGACCGTCCCGTAAAATTGATTATTCAAACCGACGAGGAAGGCAGCTCTAAAGGGAGCGATAAGGCCACTATCAACTGGATATGCGACAAGGCCAAGGGTAGCCGTGCTTTCTTGAATCTTGAGGGCTATACCAAGGGCGAAGCTTGTATTCAGCGCAAGGGTATTCTCACACTGAAATTTAAGATCACAGGCATTGCGGCTCACTCTTCTGCTTGTGCCACAAGCGGTGCCAATGCCATTATTGAGGCGGCGCACAAAATGCTTGAACTCGAAAAGCATAAAGACAACGAGGGCTTGACCTGCAGCTGTAATATGATAAGTGGCGGCAATGCTGTGAATACCGTTGCGGGATATTGCGAGTTTGTCTGTAACGTCCGTTTTGCCACGGCTCAACAGCTTGAACAAATTAAGGCAGAGGCCAAAGCCCTTGCGGATACTGTTTATATAAAGGGCTGTAAGACCGAGCTTGAGATCGACGGCTTCAGAGTGGCTATGGAGCGTGTTGAACGCAACTTAAAATTGGTTGATGACCTGAATAAGGCTTTTGTAAAATACGGTTTACCTGAGCTTAAAGCTTCCAAGCGCACGGGCGGTTCGGATGCCGCCGATGCTACCGTTTACGGATTGACGGCGGTCGATTCGATCGGAACCGAGGGCGGCAGAATACACTCGGCCGAGGAGTTCGGTATAAAAGCCTCCTTGAAGGAATGTGCCAAGCGTTTGGCTGCGGCTGTTCTGGAATTATGATAAATTCTTGATTTTACGATCTCAAAAATTATTTGATCTGTGAGGATTTTATGAAGCTTGTAATAGCCATTGATTCTTTTAAGGGCAGTCTTTCGTCAATTGAGGCAGGCAACGCCGTTAAAGAGGCGGCCTTAAAGGCGTTTGATACCCCTTTAGTCACGGTCTGTCCTTTGGCCGACGGCGGTGAGGGTACCGTTGAGGCGCTTTGCGAAGGCTTAGGCGGAAGGATGGTCAAGGTCGATGTGACAGGGCCTTTATACTCGCCCGTCGAGGCCGAATACTGCATCCTGCCCGACGGCAAAACCGCCATAATGGAAATGGCCTCGGCGGCAGGTATAACGCTTGTACCCGATAATATGCGTAACCCCTTGAACACCACCACCTACGGTGTAGGTGAGATGATACGTGATGCTGTCTCACGGGGCTGCAGGGAGTTTATCATCGGTATAGGCGGAAGTGCCACCAACGACGGTGGCACGGGTATGTTGAGAGCTTTAGGCTTTGAGTTTTTCAAGGAAAACGGTCAGCCTATGGGTATGGGCGCAAAGGGTCTTAAAGAGTTGTGCTCGATCTCGACTGAAAATGCTATGCCCGAGCTTTCAAAATGTAGTTTCCGCATTGCCTGCGACGTTACCAATCCGCTTTGCGGTCAAAACGGCTGCAGTGCTGTGTTTGGCCCACAAAAGGGCGCTACGCCCGAAACTGTGTCGGATATGGACAAGTGGCTTGAAGGCTATGCGAGCATTGTTAAAGATATTTTGCCCAATGCCGACCCCAACGCCCCGGGAGCAGGTGCCGCAGGCGGTCTCGGGTTTGCTTTTTCGGCATTCTTGGATGCCGAGCTGAAATCGGGCATAAAGATCGTGTCGGAATTGACCCACCTTGAAGAACACATCAAAAATGCTGATATAGTAATAACAGGCGAGGGAAGACTTGATTCGCAGACAGTCTTTGGCAAGGCTCCGATAGGCGTTGCCAAGCTTGCAAAAGCTCACGGCAAAAGGGTAATTGCCTTTGCAGGCTGTGTGACCGAGGATGCCGAAGCGCTGAACGACTGCGGAATAGATGCCTTTTTCCCGATACTTCGCAGTGTTGTCACTTTGGATGAGGCGCTTGACAAAAACAACGCTTATAAAAATCTGGTCAGCACCGCATATCAGGTATTCAGACTGCTCTAAAAACTACATTTCTCATTTTACGGAGGCCGAGAATGAAAAGAATTACCAAAATAGTTGTCACGGGCGGTCCGTGCGGCGGAAAATCCACCGCTTTGGAGCGCATAAAAGAGGAATTCTGCGCCAAAGGCTATACCGTTCTGATCGTTGCCGAAACGGCGACCGAGCTGATAAGCGGCGGTGTTGCGCCGTGGACCTGCGGCACCAACGGACAGTATCAGATGTGCCAGATGAAACTCCAGCTTGAAAAGGAGCGTGTTTTTGAGCTTGCGGCAGGTACGATGCCGCAGGAAAACATACTCATTGTGTGCGACCGAGGTCTTATGGACAACCACGCATATATGACCGAGGAGGAATATTTCGAGTCGCTGAAGTTCATAGGCATGACCGAGCAGGAGGCCTTCGGGGAATATGCGGCGGTGTTCCACCTTGTTACGGCGGCCAAGGGTGCCGAAAGGTTTTACACTACCGCCAACAACACAGCCCGAACCGAAACGGTCACCGAGGCGAGGGCGCTGGATGAAAAGACCGTAAGCGTTTGGGAAGCGCATCCGTATCACAGAATTATCGACAACTCGACTGATTTTAACGGAAAAATGGACCGCTTGATCCAAGAGATCGACCGATTTCTTCGGTCGACACAGACAACTGAATGAGTTTTTCGATCAGGGGATGTAAAAGTCTCCTGATCTTCTTTTACCCCTTCAAATTTTGTATCGGTTGGCGTGTTATATTGTTGATATAAGGCAAAATTATACCTTTGATGTGTGAAATTCGGCAAATAATCAACGTTTAAGGCGTCGGATTTGTTGACATTGGTAAAATTTTGAGTTATAATCAACTATGTATAAGGAGGGGTGTTTCTTGACGGCTGTTGAATTTTATGACCGTACACCGGTGGAAAATATAATCAGTTCGGTAACGACCGCTCCCGACAAGATAATTTTCATAGGCGACGGTAAGCGAATGAAGAAGTTTCACGGAAATTTCAGAGCATTTCTTGCCGGCAGGGGAATAGACACCAAGCTTGAGTACCGCAGCATCAACCGTCACGACCTTGACAGCATTGTCAAGGTGCTGACCGATATCGTGGAAAACGAGGATGAGTGCTTTTTTGATCTCACGGGCGGCGATGATCTGGCGCTTGTGGCAATGGGTATCGTTTATCAGAAATACAAGGATACCAAAAAACTTCAGATGCAAAGGTTCAACATCCGCAACGGCGTGGTCACCGATTGCGACGATGACGGAACCGTTATATACGAGGGCACTCCCGAGCTTACGGTTGCCGAAAACATTATGCTGCACGGCGGCTCTATCAGAAAGTCTGAGTTTGATTCCAGAGTTAACGAATGGGAGCTTACCGAGGATTTTAAGACCGATGTTGAGCTTATGTGGGAGATATGCCGCAGAGACCCCGGCCTTTGGAATACCCAGCTTAACGTGCTGGCCGCACTTGACGATTTTGCGGCCGATGAGGATTCCCTGGAGGTCTCGGTGAACCTTGCAAATGTTGAGGAGCATCTTGAAAACGTCGGTGTTAAGTATGTTTCGGTGCTTGAGATGCTGATAGAGCTCTTCAGAAACGAGTTGATACTCGACCTGTCTGCCGATGAGGAGCATATTTCCTACAGCTATAAGAACCAACAGATCAAAAAGTGTCTTACCAAGGCCGGTAATGTGCTGGAGCTTAAGGTACTGGTTGCCGCAGGCGACCTTACCGAAAAGGACGGAAGCCCTTATTACACCGACAGCTTAAGCAGTGTTTTTATCGATTGGGACGGCGAGGAGCATTGCATCGGGGATGACGAAAAGGATACCGAAAACGAGATAGATGTCATTCTGATGAAGGGTATGGTTCCCGTGTTTATCTCCTGTAAAAACGGTCAGGTGGGTGACGATGAGCTGTACAAGCTGGATGCCGTTGCCAACCGCTTTGGCTCAAGGCACGTGAAAAAGATACTCATTGCGACCTATCTCGGCAAAAAGGCGCAGAGCATGGAATATTTCAGACAACGTGCCAAGGATATGAACATCACGCTGATCGACGGTGTTCACAAGCTTGATTACGATGAGTTTCAAAGGATGATCCGCAACCTTTCGGTCTGACGGACAAGTTTTTAATGATGCGTAAGGCTGCGCCTTGCGTTCAGATATCATTTATCGCTTGGATTAAAAGCGGTAATAAGAGGTGTTTTTATGGAATGGTTGGTATTTTTTATACTTTCGTTGGCCTGCTTCTTGCTTTCGATAGTATGGGCGGTCAAAAAATCACGGTCCAAGTATAGGATCGGTGATTTTATCGATCCCACGAAGATCATTTTTGTGGGCGTTGTTGTGGCAGCGTTGCTTTTGTTCGTTCCGATCTATTGGAATGCGCTTCCCTCAAACTGTAAGTTCTGGGAGTATCTGCTCATTCCTATCCACAATATGATAAAGCTGTTTGTCGTTGATGCCGACTTTACCGATACCATCGGCAGCATTGCGGCAGAGCAGCCATGGCTCAATATTGCCTATTCGTTACTGTTTTCGATCTACTTTGTTTTTGCTCCTATCCTTACCTTCGGTTTTGTACTGTCGTTCTTCAAAAACATTTCGGCGTACAAGGAGTATATCACACATTACCATTCCGACGTTTATATCTTCTCGGAGCTGAACGAGAAGTCGTTGGCCTTGGCCAAGAGCCTTGACGGCAACCCCGATAAAAACCGCTTTTTTGTTTTTACCGACGTGTTCACAAAGGAAGACGACCGAAGCTATGAGCTGGTCGAGCAGGCAATGCAGCTTGGTGCTGTCTGCTTCAAAAAGGATATCAATTCGGTAGACTTTACACGTCACAGCAAAAACAGCGAAATGAATTTCCTTGTAATAAGCGAGAACGAGGACGAGAATATCAGCCACGCTCTGTCGCTTATAACAAAATTCAAATACCGTGAGAACACCAACCTTTATGTTTTCTCGACCTTGGTAGAGTCGGAAATGCTGTTGGCTGCCGCCTTTAATAAGCAGACCTCCAAGGACGGTGAAAACGAAGAAACACCCAGAATGAAGATAAGAGTCCGCCGTGTTGACGAGGTACAGTCGCTGGTCTTCCGTACCCTTTTCGAGCAGGGCTATGAAAAGATCTTCCAAAGTGCGACCGAGCTTCAAAACGGTCAAAAGCAGATATCTGCTGTGCTGGTCGGTATGGGCAAGCACGGTACCGAAATGGCCAAGGCTTTGGCCTGGTTCTGCCAGATGGACGGATATATTCCCGAGATCACCGCTTATGATATCACGGAGAATGCCGCATCGGTATTTGCATCCAAGTGTCCCGAGCTTGTCGATCCCAAGCTCAACGGCGTATATGATATCGACGGTGAGATGAAGTTTAAAATAACCGTCAACGGCGGTGTTGATGTCAAAAGCAAGGCCTTTGACGATGCCGTTACGGCTCTGCCTAACGTGACCTATGTGTTTGTTGCTTTGGGCGAAGACGGTGACAACATCTCGACAGCAGTTAAGCTGAGAGGCCTGTTTGCCAAGAACGGTATGGATCCCATTATTCAGGCCATCGTTTATAATACCGATAAGCGTGTTGCTTTGGACGGTATCACCAACTTCAAGGGTCAGCCCTATGACATCGATTTTATCGGTGATATGGAGACCTCCTATTCCGAAGAGGTCGTGCTGGATTCCGATGTTGAGGAGCTGGCCTTGGCAAGGCATATGAAGTGGGGCAACGAGGACGACTTCTGGAAATACGGCTATAACTACCGTTCATCCATCGCCTCGGCTATCCACACCGTAATGAAGAAAAAATGCGGCATTCCCGGCGTTGAAAAGAAGCCCTGCGACCGTGAAGAGGGAGAGCTTTGGAACTTAAGAAAGCTTGAGCATTGCCGCTGGAATGCATATATGCGCTCTCAGGGTTATGTGTATGCACCTAAAAGAAACGATCTGGCTAAAACACATCATTGCCTTGTTCCGTTTGACGAACTTCCGCTTGAAGAGCAGATAAAGGATGACGATTGATCACAATAAAAAACATAAGGCTTACGGTATCGAAAGCGGGTAAAAACCGCTTTCGATATTGTCGCTGTTTATAATGGTTACTGTAGATTGTGTAGGGAGATGTTTATGAGAAAATTTAAAGAATGGCTTAATATTCAGTTGATAAAAAGCCCGGGAAGAATGGTGTTGGGCGCAATTATTTTGTTCAACATACTGTTCTTTTTGCTATCTTCCGTAATAATCAGCAATTTCTCTTTAAGCGGAACAGAAAACATGGGCTTTATGGAGGCGGCTTTTTGTACGCTTACCATGATCCTTGATGCCGGCTGTATACAGTTTGTTGTGGCTGATATAGGCACTGCCAATGTTGTTGTTGCAATAATTTGCCTGGTTGTTATTCTTATCGGTATGGTGTCGTTTACCGGCGCTGTTATCGGTTACATAACCAACTATATTTCCAAGTTTATCGAAAATGCAGACGTGGGTGCCAAAAGGCTGAAGATATCCGATCATTCGGTTATCCTTAACTGGAACTCACGTGCATCCGAGATCATCAATGACCTTATGTATTGTGCGACCAAGCAAAAGGTCGTCGTGCTTGTGGATTCTCGAAAAAAAGAGATCGAAAAGGAAATATCGGAGCGCCTTGCCGATACCATTCACAAGGAAAATGCTTTGCTGCTGGATTACTGCAGAAAACAAAACTTCGGATATTTCAAAACCAGGATGTATATGCACAAAAACGCATTCAAAAATAATGTGACCTATATCGTGCGTGAGGGTGATGTTTTCTCGTCCAAGCAGTTGCTTGATATTTCACTCGACAAAGCCAAAATGATCATTATCCTGGGAAGTGATATTCAAAACTCGGCCTGCAAGTATGAAATGCAGGAAAGAAGTAATGAGAAGAACAAGGGAAACTCTCAGACCGTCAAGACCTTGATGCAGGTTGCGGATATTACCGCTGCGGAAACTTCAAGTGACAATCAGAAGATAATTGTTGAGATCACCGACGATTGGACGGCCGAGCTGGTTCAGAAAATAATCCGCAGTAAGCAGGTCGATGGCAAGTGCAACATAGTTCCCATAATGGTAAATCAGGTGCTCGGACACATCCTGTCGCAGTTCTCGCTTATGCCTGAGCTGAACCTTGCCTACCGTGAACTCTTTTCCAACCGTGGTGCCGCCTTCCACACTGAAGAGGGTGATGAGAAGGATGAGATCGAATTTGTTAAAAAATACCTCAAGAATCACCGCCACGCCATACCGCTGACCTGTATGTCGCAGGGTGGAAAAACATTCCACTATTTCTCGGCCGATTCTGAAAAGAATATCAAGAAAACAAGTGACGTAAAACCGTTTGAATACTCCGTTTTGCTCAATCCCGAATACTGGATCGAGCGCAAGAACGTCATAATCCTCGGCCATAATAACCGATGTGACGATATTATGCAGGGATTTGAGTCGTTCAGGGGTGAGTGGCAGTATGCCGATGGCCATGACGAGATAGTTCGTGTTGTTGTTATTGATGATAAGGAGCACCTTGAAAAAGAAAACTACTATAAAAAGTATCCCTTTGTCATCAAAACCGTGGCCGCTGAGATTTACGACAAGGATCTTATCTGCTCAACCATCAACGATTTTGTATCCTCCAATACTGAGGATACCAGTGTGCTTATCCTTTCGGATGACAGGGCATCCAACGAGGATATTGACGCCAAGGCTCTGGCAAACCTGGTTTATGTCCAGGATATTGTTAAGGATAAGGTTTATGAAAACCCTGATTTTGATGTTGAAAGTATTGATGTCATTGTTGAAATTATCGACCCCAAGCATCATGATGTTGTCAACAGCTACAGCACCAATAACGTTGTTATCAGTAACCGCTATATCAGTAAGATGATAACCCAGATAGGTGAAAAAGAGGCTTTGTTTGGCTTCTATAACGATATTCTTACCTACGATGTGCAGGATGAAACCATTGAGGGTGTTGAAACCGACAGTAAGGAGATTTATATCAAAAAGATATCCCGTCTGTTTACCGAAATACCCAAGGACACTACAGCGGATGTATTTGTCCGTGCACTTTACGAGGCTTCGGTCGATGCTTCGCTGCCGCCCGACAAGATCAATCCTACTCTTGCTTTGGGATATGTCAAGCCCGGCGGTGATATGACACTTTTTGCAGGTGATCTTTCACAGATCAGGCTTCATTTTGAAAAGCACGATAAGCTGATACTTTTCAGCAGCCATTAAGCACAAAAGGCTTTGGACAATTCCGAAGCCTTTTATCTTTTTTTGATTGCAGTTTTGACAAATGATATTGCCTCAGTCTGATTGTTGTGTTATAATTAAAAAAATATGGGTTTTGGGGGAGAAATGTATGCCTGATAATGATAAAAGCGTTTTTTATAATTTCACCGAATTGACCAAGTCGCTCAAGCACGAGCTTGATGAGAGATTTAAAAACATCCATTCCAGGGAAGAAATACTGACCCTTGTTGACGATTTTGTTACCGTCCCTGCTGACGGTAAGGGCGAAAGTGAGCGTGATATAATCACCATCCTCACCGAATCCGACCGATATACAGGCTTTGTCAAAGCCCACGGAACAAAGCCCTTGTGTGACGACCGTACCGACAGCCAAAAGGTGCAAAAGGCGGCCGAGGAATACCGCAAATACGCCGAGCTTCTGCCCAAGGATGATGAGGTCGACGGTATTTTCATGAACGAGCTTCATGAGCTTTATGCTCATTACCGTCCGTCCGAAAGCTATATCGACCGTATCGTGCGCCGACGTATCGGCAGCATAAGTCCCGAGTTTATCAACGAAAACGATACGACCCGTCTGCTTATTTTAAAGCAGTTTTTAAAGGCTGTGGAGTTCCCCAAGAACACGGCTCATTTTTCACGTGCGTTTATGGCCTATATAATCGAGGCTATGGGGTGTGAGCTGAAGGGCGGAAAATCGTCCCGTGCCGCCACGGCCGAGGAGATCGCTTCTTTGACCGACAGCGTTTTTGATAAGCTGGCCGAGGCTCCCGAAAAGGGCAAGGATGCTCAAAAGGAGTTCAAGGAAAAGTGGGAGTGGCTGATCTTTGCCGACGATGTTGCTTCGGGCTTTTTTGACAATCAGCACACCATTCGCCGTAAGATATACATTTTCTCCATCATTTTCCAAATGACCTTCAACACGGGTGAGGACGGCGATGAGTTTGACGAGCTGACCGATATCGAAAAGAACCTTTTTGCCGATTATTATTCCGATAATCTGATCGACAGCCTTAAATCCGACCGTGCAACCTCCCGTGACCGTGAGCCTTCGGGCTACGGCATAAACTATAAAAATTTTGTTGAGGTAATTTACCTGTATTTCCTGCACCGAAGTGATCTTTCGCCCAACGAAAAGCTGCTTCGAGCCGAAAAGATGATAAAAAACTGCGAAACCAAGGATCCTACCGTGCTCAAAATGCAGGAAAAGCTTCACGGCAAAAAGCATACTCAATATTATATGAGCCCGCTGCTTTCGGGCGTTATGAGAATGGATGAAGCCGAGTTTGAGGAGTTTATCAAGGAAAACTACATACTCGGTCAAAAGGGCGTAAATGTTATCCGTGTTGCCGAAAAGAATCTTTCGGCCGCCGATATCTACGAAGGCCTTTACGAAAACCTTGTATCGCTGGTGACCGAGATCTCCGAAAGCTGCAGAGTGGGTAACGATGTGCTGTATCCTCTGCTTGAAAAGAAGTATTACGAGGAGATACGTTGCCTGGGTTGTGCACGCCGCAAAAAGGAAAACGGCGAAAAGCTTTATAAGGATTGTCCTTATTTCGCAGAGGATTGCGCCAACTTTTTTGCCGAATACACCACCGAATCGCACAAGCCGCAGGAGTGGCGCAGGGTAATAAAAGAGGGCATCGTTAAGGATAATGTGTTCCCGTTGCTTAAAGATCTGGGAACCTTTGAGCTGCCGGATGAGCTGAAGAACGATACCGATTTCTGTGATATTATCTCCAAAATCGAGGCCAAGCTTAAGATAAAGGACAAGCGTAATATCATTGAATGCATCGAGTCGACCTTTATGCCGAATGAGGATGTGGCCTCCTTTGTAACACGCACCAAGATGGTGGTATTATACTATTACAATTTCATACTCACCTATCAGGCCGAGGGCGTTTTGTCCAAGCTTGATTTCAACGGATTCAAAGCCTTTTTCGAGGAGTTTTGCGACAGCTTTGAGCTGTATATCGGTGATGAGGCGTTTTACGGCCTTAACACCTGCCTTATGGAGGCCGGATATCAGCAGGTAAGCTCCAAAAATCTGTTTGATATGATAATGGTGTTTATGGCGTTCAAAAAATACAAATTCTGAACATTGGAGTGAGTGTTATCATCGGTGTTTACTGCAGTTCTGTTATAGGCAGAGCGCATAAAGAAAACGGTCTGCAAAATCAAGATGCCGTATCGGTTTTTGAAAATGAAAGAATAGCGCTTGCGGTGTTGTCCGACGGGGTCTCTGAATGTGAATTCGGCGGCCAAGGTGCCGAAGCGGCAGTCAAGGTGACCGAACGGCTTTTGGTCAAGAACCACCAAAAGCTTTGGAAAATGCCGCCGCAAAAAACGGTTGGCATCATATTGAATGAGGTGCGTCACGGATTGTCGAGCCTTGCTGAAGGTGACCTTTCCCGATGCGCCAGCACGCTGTGCTTTGCGCTGTTGGACAAGGTCTCACGCCGCTTGATGCTGTTTAAATTAGGGGACAGCAATGTGTATCTTTTTTCAAAGGACGGGTGCGCCTTGTTTGGCAAGGGTCAGGGTGCGGACACACGTTTTACCGTTTCACCCGATGCCGAAGCGGCCGCCGAGCTTGAGATGGTGGACGGTGTTGGTCTGACCGCTGTTATGCTGTGCTCCGACGGTGCCTGGCGCTCGATGTATGACGGCAACCGTTTGAAAGATGAACTGACAGCCGCCGCAGCTTCGGGCGATACCGAGACGTTCAAACAGCATTTTGATTCGCAGGAAAACACAGACGATTCCAGCTTTGCTTTAATACATTTAAGTAACAATTAACTGCTTTTGGGAGGTTCACAATGGAAACAGAAAGCCGACAGTTTTTGTTGAACGGTGATACCATTGTTTTGAACAAGATAAATATGAGCACGGGACAGACGCTGTCAAACGAGGGCGACGAGTTTACCGTGCTTTCTCGCGTTGGTGAGGGCGGCTCATCGGTGTGCTACGAGGCACGCTGCGAAAGCGACGGTGCTCACGGTCGCCTGAAGGAGTTTTACCCTATAGATCTGCCCGAGGAAAAGGCTTATTTTTCGGTTGAGCGTGGGCAAAATAACCAGCTCACCGCCGCATTGGAGACCGACGGCACACTCAAGGCCTTTGAGACCGCACGTAGTGACTTCAAGGAGGCCTATTGTGCGCTGGCCGGAGCCAAAAACCGTGAGTTTGGCGCTGTGCTCAACAACTATATCCCGCCCTTTGAGCTTTACGAGGGTCTGGGACAAAGCGGTTCGGGACTCAAAAGCATTTATGTTTGGACACGGCACGACAAGCAGGTCATGCCGTTTGACCGATATATTGAAATTTTAAGGGATGACCTTAAGCTCAACAAAAACCCCGAAAAGCATCTGTTTAACGTGCTTAATGCGTTGCTTACGCTTTCAAAATGCATACGCGCGTTGCACACAGCCGACCTTGTTCATCTGGACATCAAGCCGAGTAACTTCGGCATCCATACCGATGAAAAGGGTCAGGTCGATTCCAGCAGTATCTCGCTGTATGATGTCAACACGATCTTTTCGGCGGGGGATAGCTTTACCAGAACGGCAGGCACCTTTGGCTTCAGAGCTCCCGAGGTGGAGTTTGGCCGTGGAGGCACACGTTCGGATATTTATTCCATCGGCGCAACGCTGTTTTATGCTCTTACTGCGGCCGACAGCTTTGACGGTGTTTACCGTGACGAGTATTACGGCAGGATCGACACGCTTGTGTCTAACTCCAAGCTTATAACCGCTTCGGATAAGAATTCCAATTCCGGACTTCACGACATTTTGGTCAAGATACTTAAAAATTGCCTTGCACACCATCCCGACAAGCGTTACAAGGCTTGCTCTTATCTTGTGGATGACCTTGCATTGGCACGTGCTTTTATACTTCCCTATGAAGCAAGAGAAGCGTTGACAGAGCTTGGTCAGGAAATAAAGATAGTCAACATTGAGGAGCACCTTGACAGCGAGATAGAATCGGGTGCTTTGGGTGCTATTCAGCGGCTTTTGTTTGAGCGTCCGCTTTATACTGCCGCCGTTGACGGTGTTGTCAGAGTACTGGTGCTGGGCGCAGGAACCTATGCTCAAAAGTTTATCGACACGGCATTTGCCGCCGCACAGATAAAGGATCTGAGGCTTCAGATAACCGCCGTTTCGCAAGGCAAGGAAGCCGACAAACAGCGTTATCTCAATTCAAGACCTGCGTTTGAGCGCTTTTTTACGGTCGATTCTATTCCGCCCGAGGGTACTTCTCTGGGTGAGATAAGCTTTGTGTCTACCTCAAAGGGTAGGCGTGAACGCAGCTTCAGCCGTGATGACGATGCGGTCAACCAAGCTATAATCAGCGATATCAGAAACAGCCACGATGCGTTTTCGTACGTGTTTATTGCTCTGGGTGAGGATGGGCTTAATTACCGCCTGGCCGAGGAATGCCTTAAATGCGACGGACTTTTGGCCGAAAACTGCAGCGTGAACTTTGTATGGTACGGCGAAAAGCGTGATCTTGCGGCAGGCACTCCCGTTTTTGTTAACGATGTCATCACCGAATCACCTGAGTACGGTGATCTTAAAAGAATGGCCTTTAACTGCCATTGCTTATGGAACGATTCGCTCAATGTTGATCTAAAAAAACTCAAAGCCGAGTTTAAAAACCGATATAATTTCCATTCCAGCCTGAGCAATGCGCTTTCCATAAAATATAAGCTTCACAGCGTTGGTATCGACGATATCAGCGACCGTTGTACTGCGGCAAGGGCTTTTTGCCGTTTTATTGAGGAAAACCGTGAGGCCGAGCAACAGCTTTCGATGTATGAGCACCGCCGTTGGCTGGTCTGCAATATATGTGAGGGCTGGGATACCTTGAGTGACCTTTCGGCACTCACCAATGACACACGTGACCGCAAAAAGAGACTGCATCCGTGTATTGTAGAAAGCCATGCCGAGCGCAGGCTTCAGACCGCCGAATGGCAGGCTGACAGCCACGCAAAATGGGATACGGCAACCGATGCGGAGCTTTGCGAGCTCGACGGACTTGACCGTGCTTCGGTGCTGATGCACCGTCACTTCAAGAATATAGCCGAGAAGGCAATACGCCTTTCACAATATAAGACCGATGTTGAGCAGATAAGATATGCTTTGCACGGTCACACCGAGGCTCTTAAGGCGTTTGAGCTTTTTGTTGATTGTCTTGACGGAATAGCCAACGGAAAAAAGCGTCAGGTGAGACTGTATGATTTTTATAATGCGGAATTCAAGGCGCAGGTGAAAAAACTGCCGACGTCTGTGGCTCAAAGCATCAAAAATAATTTCGAAGCCTTGGAGGAAACATTCTATCCCGTGCTTCAAAGCCTTAAATATACCGATTACAAGCAACACGACCGAAAACTGGTCGAGGGTATTCCGTTTATTCTGACCTATTCCGACAGTATCGGTCTTGTGCAGACCCTGGAGCACGGCGAACACGTCGGTGTTAAGGAAAATAAATGGTTTGACCGTATAGCGCCGGTCATCGCTGTCGATCCGAGGTCGGTCATTTTGGTTGCCGAGCTTGAAGGTCAAGACGACAGCGATATGCTGACCGACGGCTTGAGGTATATGGTAAAAGCGGCAGATGCTCGGAATCTGCAAACAAGGTTTGACGTTTTGTTTTTGAATAACGGACTTTTTGACGAAACGGCCGAACTAAGATTTAAACTGAAGCAGTTGTCTCCGAGGTTTGGCAATATTGAGTTTGCCGACAGCGACGACGGAGAGTTTCTTCGGGAATATTTTGCCGAAAAGAGCCGCAAAGATACGCTCTGTGCTTTGAGAAAGGCCAAGGGAGGCATCTTTGAAAAGCTTTTGTCGGCAGGGGTCGACAAGCTGCTGCCGACCTTTGAGTTTGATTCATATAACGGACGCTTTGAGACCGATGAGCGGTGCGATCATTTGAAGTACATCGACCGTCACCAATGCCTTAAACCGAGCGATATGCCGCACGTTGCCGCTTCCGACAGTATCGGTGCAGGACTTGGGGCAGAGCTTAGGCTTATGGGAGAGATCTCAAATACCGAGTGTTGGCATTATCTGTGCAACTCCTTAAAGGAGCATACTGAGAATATCGACACCGTGCTTGAGTTTCACGTTTCGTTGGGATCGGTCAAGGCTGATGTGTTTGTGCCGACGGCGTTAAAGGAAAAGGTCGAAAAGCTGTTGGAGGACATAAAAGAGGCGGTACCGACGGCTGTTGATTCTTATAAGATCACTTCTCACACCGCTTCGGTAGTGAGGTTGACGCTTTGCGGAAACGAGGGGCTTATAAACGGCTTGAAGAACCTTTCGTTTAAGCAGTATCTTTTGAACGATGTTCCGTCGTTGAGGGTGATAGCCGACCGAAATAAGGTCAAGGCAATGGGCTGCAGCCTTGCGGTCGAGGGCTTTAAGCTCAACTTCGGTGACCGTTCAGAGAAGCTGTCACAGCAGGCCTTTGCGGTGCTTGAAGCATTGGCCGAGGACGGCAGGATACTTGGCCTGCAGCGTGACGGTGATAATGTTGGATTCTGCTTCCCGTCGTTAAGAGAAAAGCTGTTGCTGACCAATCCCGAGCTCAATTTTGCGCTGTCGCTTTACCGCAGCGTGCTGGAATCGGGTCGGTTTGACGATTGCTTCGGTGTGTTTGACACCGAGACCTATAAGTCGATGCTGAAATACCCGTTTGATATGATACTGATAAAGGACTTTAGGTCGCTTATCGTTGAGTGCTGTGTTGAGGCGTTGGATGAGGCAGTTTATGAAAAACTGCTCAATACCTACCGCAATATCGGCATCAACGCAACACCCGTTATGGTTTGTCCAAGAGCATATGCGAATGCCGACAAGGCCTTGACTGAAAAATATGAGGCTTTGGGCGTCCAGACCGTTTTCGATGATGATGGCACAAAAAGCAGTACAGCACTTGAAAAGCTCGAGCGCATTTTGTCCGATAAAAAGAAAAAATGATCCCCTTATGATTCTCCTCAAACAACGGTGTAACATAAACATACGGAAAAGCTTTAGTTTATGAGCAGGTGCAAAAATACTGATCACAGCACCGTTGTATAAGGGTGAGAATGGGTACTCACCAAAATTAAACCGTGTCGCTACCATGCGACACGGTTTTCTATTGCGATTTTATTTATCCACGGCACTTTTAGGGTACTTTATACGAGGATAGCACCCGCAAAAACGCCAAAATTCAAAGATATCCGCATAAATCACTTGACGAAACACAAGATATGGTGTAAAATATATTGGATAATGGATAAATTATGCAATAATGCAGATTTTAAAAACGATGATATAAGGATGGTAAAGCTATGGCTAAAAAGCCGGAATACGGTAATGAAAGTATCACATCGTTAAAGGGTGCCGACCGAGTACGAAAGAGACCTGCGGTCATCTTCGGCTCGAACGGTCTTGAGGGCTGTCAGCACTCGGTTTTTGAGATCATCTCAAACTCTATTGACGAAGCACGTGAGGGTCACGGTAAGAAAATTATAATAACAAGATTCAGCGACCATTCTATCGAGGTGCAGGACTTCGGACGTGGCGCACCGGTCGACTTTAACCAAAAGGAAAACCGCTACAACTGGGAGCTTTTGTACTGCGAAATGTACGCAGGCGGTAAGTATGACACCGGCAGCGGTGACGGTTATGAGTTTTCACTCGGTATGAACGGTCTCGGTCTTTGCTCAACGCAGTATGCCTCGGAGTATATGGATGTTGAGATCAAGCGTGACGGCTTCCTTTACACCCTGCATTTTGAAAAGGGTGAAAACGTCGGCGGACTTAAAAAGGAGCCTTATTCGGGTAAGGATACAGGAACCAAGACCCGTTGGAAGCCCGATCTTGAGGTCTTTACCGATATCGACATTCCGCTGGACTATTATATGGATGTTTTGAAGCGTCAGGCCGTTGTCAATGACAATGTTGTGCTGGTGCTCCGTGACCAGGTTGGAAGCAACAAGTTTGAGACCTACGAGTTCTGCTATAAAGAGGGTATCAAGGACTACGTTACCGAGATAGTTGCCGATAAGGGACTTTCAACGGTACAGTTCTGGCAGACCGAGCGAAAGGGTCGTGACCGTGAGGACAAGCCCGAGTATAAGGTCAAGATAAATGCCGCTGTCTGCTTCTCCAACCAAGTTCAGCTTAAAGAGTATTACCACAACTCAAGCTGGCTTGAGCACGGCGGCTCGCCCGAGCGTGCTGTCAGAAACGCATTTGTCTACCAGATAGACAAGTACATCAAGGACAATAATAAATACACCAAAAACGAGAGCAAGATATCCTTTGCCGATATCGAGGAATGCCTTGTGCTTTGCACCTCGAGCTTCTCGACCGCATCGCAGACCTCTTACGAAAACCAGACCAAAAAGGCCATCACCAACAAGTTTATCGGTGATGCAATGGCCGAATTCTTCCGCCATCAGCTTGAGGTCTATTTCATCGAAAATAAAGAAGAAGCCGAAAGAATAGTCAATCAGGTGCTTATCAACAAGCGCAGCCGTGAACGCTCCGAGCGTGAGAGACTTAACCTTAAAAAGACCTTGTCCACGGGTAACGATCTGCTCAGCAGGATCGACAAGTTTGTTGATTGCCGCTCCAAAGACCCCAATGAGCGTGAGTTGTTTATCGTTGAGGGTGATTCGGCTTTGGGTTCGGTCAAAATGGCAAGAAATGCAGAATTCCAGGCCGTTATCCCGGTCAGAGGTAAGATTCTGAACTGCCTTAAGGCTGAGTATGAGCGTATCTTCAAGTCGGAGATCATCACCAACCTTATCAAGGTTTTGGGATGCGGTGTTGAGGTAAAATCCAAGGCCAATAAGGATATTTCCAACTTTAATCTTGATGCCCTTCGCTGGAACAAGGTCATAATCTGTACCGATGCCGACGAGGACGGATTCCAGATAAGAACGCTTATCCTTACCATGATATACCGTCTTGTGCCTACATTGATCGAAGCAGGTAAGGTCTTTATTGCGGAAACTCCGCTTTATGAGATAACCACCAAGGACAAGACCTATTTTGCCTACGACGAAAGGGAAAAGGCCGACATTATGACCAATATGGTGGGCGATAGTAAATGCACCGTACAGCGTTCAAAGGGTCTTGGTGAAAACCAGGCCGATATGATGAGCCTTACCACCATGAATCCCGATACACGCCGTCTTATAAAGGTTTCTCCCGAGGATGCCGAGGCTACCGCCCATATGTTTGACATCCTTTTGGGTGACAACATTGACGGACGTAAGGAGATCATCACCGAAAAGGGCAACCTTTATATTGCCAATGCCGACTTGAGCTAAAGTCGATTTTCAAATAACAGTCAAGGAGTAAAAATATGCCTCCGAAGAAAAAGGAAAAAACCGAAATAAAATCATCGGAACCCATAACCAACGCTTATATTGCTGGCGCAGGTACCGTTGTTGAGCAGCCTATAACCGAAACGCTTGAAACCAACTATATGCCCTATGCAATGAGCGTTATTTTGTCCCGTGCGATCCCCGAGATAGACGGCTTCAAGCCCTCGCACCGTAAGCTGTTGTACACTATGTACAATATGGGACTTTTAAAGGGTGCCAAGACCAAATCTGCCAACATTGCAGGTCAGACCATGCGTCTTAACCCTCACGGTGATGCCGCCATTTATGAGACCATGGTTCGTCTTACCGAGGGTAACGAAGCATTGCTTCACCCTTATGTTGAGTCAAAGGGTAATATGGGTAAGGCCTATTCACGTGATATGGCCTATGCCGCACCCCGTTATACCGAGGCAAAATTAGCACCCATTGCCGCCGAGCTGTTCAGCGATATCGACCACGACACCGTCGATATGGTCGACAACTATGATGCGACCATGCTTGAGCCGACGCTTTTCCCCGTAACCTTCCCAACGGTTCTGGTCAATGCAAATACGGGTATCGCTGTCGGTATGGCAAGTTCAATTTGTCCGTTTAACCTGGCCGAGGTCTGCAAGACCGAGATCGAGTTTATCAAGGATGAGGACATCAACGTTGCCGATTACCTCACAGCGCCCGATTTTCCGGGCGGCGGTGAACTGCTTTATGACCGTAATGAGATTGAAAACATATACCGCACAGGCCGTGGCAGTATCAAGGTAAGAGGTGTATATTCTTACGATAAATCGGCCAACTGTATTGATATCACACAGATTCCGCCGACTACCACCATCGAGGCTATTATCGAGAAGATAATCGACCTTGTAAAGCAGAAAAAGGTCACCGAGATCAACGATATCCGTGACGAGACCGATCTTAAAGGTCTCAAGATCACCATTGATCTGAAGCGTGGAATCGACCCCGAGAAGTTTATGCAAAAGATGTTCAGGATGACACCGTTGCAGGACAATTTTTCGTGTAACTTCAACATTCTTGTCGGTGGAACTCCACGTGTAATGGGCGTTAAGGAGATTTTGACCGAGTGGACGGCCTTCCGTGTGGAATGTGTCCGCCGCAGGGTATACTTCAACCTTAACAAGGCCAAGGAAAAGTATCACCTTTTGAAGGGCCTGCAGAAGATACTGCTTGATATCGACAAGGCCATCAAGATAGTCCGTGAGACCGCCGAGGAAAAGGATGTTGTTCCCAACCTGATGATCGGCTTCGGTATTGATGAGGTTCAAGCCGAGTATGTTGCCGAAATAAAGCTCCGTCATTTAAACCGTGAGTACATCTTAAAGCGTTTGGAAGATGTTGAGGAGCTTGAAAAGGAGATCGCCGAGCTTGAGGATATTCTCAAAAACCGCCGCAAGGTTATGAATATCATCATAAAAGAACTTGAGGAGGTCGCCAAAAAGTACGGTCAGGAAAGAAAGACCAAGATAATTTCGGCCGAAGAGAACAAGATAGAAATAGAGGAAGAAAAGGTTCCCGATTACCCGGTAACGCTGTTCTTCACCAAGGACGGTTACTTTAAGAAGATAACGCCGCAGTCATTGCGTATGAGCGGTGAGCACAAGCTTAAAGAGGGTGACGAGATCATCACAACGGTCGAGACCACCAATGCGGCCGAGCTTCTGTTCTTCACCGATAAGTGTCAGGTCTATAAGTCCAGAGCTAACGACTTTGAGGATTCAAAGACCAGCGTTTTGGGTGACTATGTACCTGCCAAGCTCGATTTTGACGAGGGCGAAAAGCCGGTCGCAATGATCGTCACCACCGATTACGCAGGCTTTATGATGTTCTTCTTTACAAACGGTCGTGTTTCCAAGGTCTCGCTTTCGGCCTATGCCACAAAGACCAACCGTAAAAAGCTCATTTCGGCCTATACCGATAAGTTTGAGCTGTGTCAGATAATGCATATCAAAGAGGATCAAGAGCTTCTGATGAAGTCGACGGGCGGCAGAATGCTGTTGCTTCACACGGGCGCTTTGCAGGTCAAGGCAACCAAGGATAACGGCGGTGTGGCCGTTATGACCCAGAAGAAGGGTCAGCGTCTGTTTGAGGTCGTGCCTTATACCGAGGGTATGTTCCAGAAGCCTCACCGCTACAGAACAAGAACTCTGCCTGCCGCAGGAAGCCTGCCTGCCGCCGAGGAGCAGGGTGAGCAACTTAAATTGTAAAAAATATGTGTAGGGAGCGACGCCCTCGGCGCTCCGCATATAAAACAAATGGAGC
>JAFQCR010000007.1 GCA_017416345.1 Clostridia bacterium
CCCGTCAGAATCCCTCCGTCATTTTCTTGCGAAAATGCCACCCGCTTACGGCGGCGGTCCCCTCTGTCCTGCGGACATCTCCCCATTTTATGGGGAGTTACCCTTTAGGCAAGGGAGGCAAACGGGCGAACACAGTTCGCCCCTACGAGGGTAAATATTCATTTTGTGGGGTTCGGAGTTCCCGATACATAAGGAAGTTTTATATGTGCTGCGTAAGAGTGTTTAACCGTCATAGGTCTGCCAGAAGTCCTTGACGGCGGCCTCGTAGGCCTCCTTGTCTATAAGATAGCTCATTCCGTGCTCGGCACCCACCACGGTCAGCAAACGCTTGGGTGCGGCGCAGGCCTTATAGTTCTCAAAGGTCATACTTATCGGGACAAATCGGTCGTCGGTGCCGTGGATAAACAAAACGGGAACGGTGCTGTTTTTCAGCGCATCGGCGCAGGAATAGTCGGATGCCTTGACCTGCAAACGTTTTTTGCAAAGGTCATCGGCTACCGTGCTGTAAAGTCCGTAGGGGATGTGAAAATTGTTTTCCACAACGTGCTTGAAAATGTCCTTGGGTGAGGTGAAGCCGCAGTCGGCAATGATACCCTTGACGTTTTCGGGCAGCTTGAAGCCTGCCGTCATCAGCACCGTGGTGGCACCCATCGAAATACCGCCGAGGTATATCGGTAAATTTCCGCCCGTACGCTCGTTGACCCATTTGATCCACTCAAAGCAATCGTAACGCTCCAACATTCCGAAGCCCATATATTCACCCTCGCTGCCGCCCTGGCCACGTTGCTCGGCATAAAGCACGGCACAGCCGTTTTGATGCCAGAAGTCGGAAATTGCGCCGAAATCCTGCGACCAGCCTGACCTCCAACCGTGCATTGCGACGATGACACGCTTTGGGTCTTGACCGCCGAACCAATGCCCGACCAGTTTGATCCCGTCGTGTGCCGTGACGGTGACCTCCTCACAGCCTGCGTTTTGCAATTTATCGGCGGCTTCGGTCACGCTTTCGAGCAGCCTTGAGACCTCTTCGGAGCCCATAAGCTTTTGCTTTTGGCGTTCAACGGCCTTTGGCGGTTTGCGGTCGAGTGCCAGCTTTACAAGGTATCTTGCCGTGGCATGGTATACGGTTGCCAGCGCACAGATGCCAATGGCGGCTACGCCCGAAGCAAGCAAAGCCTTCTTTGTACTCTTTTTCACAACGCATCACCCTTTCAATATACATTATCCCACATTTTTCCGTTTATACTATTACATATATGTGAATAAAAGGTGAATTTTCACAAAGAAAACGCTCCCGATTCTGCTTTCGGGAGCGTTGCGGTTATTTGTTGATATATCCCAGGTCTTGGCCGTCTTTTATCTCTCTTATCCAGCAATTCTTGGGGTTGCGCTCCTCGTGGTACCATTCGGGGGAATAATGGAACCAGCGCAACAGGAAGGTGCGGAGGGTGGTTCCGTGGGTGAACACGAAAAGCGTGTCTACGCCGTGCTTCTCAAGGTCACGGTAGATGGTTCCCGTGAACTGGTGAACACGGATGGCAACGTCAAACGGGCTTTCACCCATCGGCAGACGTGCATAGAATTTTCCGAAATTGTTTTTCTGACGGCTGTATTCGGCAAACTCGGCGGGGAAAAGCTTGCCCCAATCCTCCTCGGGAACCGAATCAAAAAGTCCGAACTGCTGCTCGACCAGTGTGATGTCCTCACGGATATCGGTTATGCCGAGCGATTTGTTGAACTCCTCGGAGGTCTGCCTTGTTCTGAGGTAAGGACTGCGCCAGATGCGTGCATTATTAAGGTCGATGCCGTTTCTGTCGCAATATTCCTTAAGCCATTTTCCGTTCTCGAAGGCCTGCTGCTTGCCGTTGTCGGTCAACGAAACTGCGTGGTCGGGTATGCGCGGAACGTAGTTTTCACCCGTATTGGCCATAGATTCGCCGTGTCTGATCAAAAATATATGCATAA
The DNA here is from genome assembly GCA_017416345.1 of Clostridia bacterium. Classification (GTDB taxonomy): domain Bacteria; phylum Bacillota; class Clostridia; order Oscillospirales; family Acutalibacteraceae; genus UMGS172. The sequence continues at coordinate 1,966 of JAFQCR010000007.1, forward strand.
ACCGTTCCTCCTTACATTAATCAGTATAACTTAATTTCAGTATTGTTCCGTTAAGGGGGTCGTTTTCTGTCGGTGTATCGGTGACCCTTCGGCCGAGTCCTACATAGAAGCTCGAATTACTGTAGGCAAAGCTCATTGCCGATTGCCCGTGCTCGAAGGAGCAAAGCTCACCCCAGCCGCTGTCCTCGGTGTAGGTCTTGATCGAGTTTTTATAGGTGCCGTCCTCCAGCTTTAAGGAGGTCAGGATAAGCAACTCACCGTTGAAAACAAAAAGATCCTGAACATCCGAGCCGTCGGGCGTGGGTAAAAGCTCGGCCGATGTGAAATCGGAGGTGGCGTAAAGCTTGCCTACCGAAAAATAAGCCTTCCCGTCAAGGCATTCCCAGGCATTAAAAAGATGCTGACGGCTGATGACGGATGATCTTATCTGCAGCTCGGAGGATGCCGACACAAGCTGAAAGGCCGTGCCGTCAAACCGATAAAACGAAATATCGATCGAATCGGTATTGCGTCGGTAGCAGAAGGCGTAAAGCGTGTCACCGTTTACAAAAAAGGAATAACAGCGGGTAAAGGTGTTCGTGTCGTTTTTCAGTATCGAAACACCGTCGGTCAAAAAGTCAACACCTGAAAAGTTCACGCCGTCGGACGTTACCTGCACGGGTGATTGGTCGCCCTCGGAGGTTCCGATGCCATAAAAGGTCCTGCCGTCAAACTGCACACAGTCAAACATATGCACACCGTAGGGTACCTTGCGTGAGGTCTCCCACTTGCCGTCAATAAAGGTGTAAAGGCTGCCGTATTCCCAATCGGCCTTGGGGTCGGCTCCCAAGATCACAAGCCGTCCGTCGAGCTCAACGAACCTCATAACGGCTTCGTCGTTGACCTTGCCGGAGCTTTTCCATTCCTCGGTCACAAGGTCGTAAAACCATACGGTCACGGGGCCTGTGTTTTTGTCGTAATCGCCGCCGCCCAAAAAGACCTTGTTGTCAAAAACGGTCATATCCCAGGGGTTGCGTGAGTTGAGACTTTTTTTGCCGTATTCACTCCACGACGGATCTCCAAGCTTTGAAACGGTTGGAGAACGCCCTTTTAAAACGTAGGACAGTCGGCTGCGGTGCTCGGGCGGTATTCCGAGGTCGGCAAGATCCCGACAAAGGTATAACGATGCCAAGGTTACCGCCGCAAACAGTAAAATAGCCAGCCAACGCTTCAAAACTCTCACCTCCGTCTTTTTCTGCCACCATTATATCACAAATACTCCTGTTTGTAAAACCTTTTAACCGTTTTAAACGATCTTTTTGCCGAAGAATAAATCTGTGCTTGATAAAACGGGACTTGTGTGGTACAATTATACGGAACAAAACGTTCAGATTCAACCGAAAGGAAGCGGAACATGGCAAACAACAGAAATAAAAATTCGGTTGAGGAGCAAAGAGAGCGTCAAAGGGAGCTTATTGAGCTCAAGCGGCAAAGGGAAGCCTTTAAGGATGACCCCGAGGGCTTCAAGCCTCAGCAGGGTCCCGAGCAGGTGGCACAGACCACCCGAAGCAAGCTGGAGAATTTTTGGTATTACAGTAAGTATACGATAGGCTTTATTCTGATAGTCGCGGTCATTCTGACCATCGGTATCAGCCAATGCGCTTCAAGACCTGACTACGATATGACCATCGTGCTGTATTTCAGAAGATATGTCGACAGCGCAATGAGTGAGAATATCGCTTCCATTGCCGAGCGCTATTGTGACGATCATAACGGTGACGGCAAGGTCGAGGTGCTGGTGGTCAACTGTGCCATCCCCGAGGGTCAGGCCAAGAATGACGGTGATGCCTCCACAAGACTAATGGGTCAGTTCCAGAACGAGGAAGCCATTGTATATATCGTTGACACGGGTGCGTATGACGATCTTGCAGGCTCGTTCGGTGATGATTTTCTTGATTATTCACTCAGTCTCCCCGATCTCAACGGTACGGCCTTCCACCTTAACGGTTCGGTGTTCGATGCGGCGTTTGACTCGGTGAGCGAGGATTACTCCGCCACGTTTGATTACTACATCATGCGCCGTTTTGTGGGCGAAAAGGCTACTGCAAATAAAGGTGACGTCAAAAAGCATATCACCTATGCCGACCGACTTATCTCGGCCATCGTTGCCGACCCGTATTTAAGGGATGTAACATCGTCCGATGTAAGCAGCACCGAAAGCACCGAGTCAACGGTGTCAGAGGATGTCAAGGCAGAGGTTCAGTCAACGGTGTCAAAAGAAGATTAAAAAACCAAAAGGCGGAGCACGCCTCCGCCCAAAAGATCCGCCTGTGGCGCAGCTGGATAACGCAGCAGATTCCGATTCTGAAGAACGGGGGTTCGAATCCCTTCAGGCGGGCCAGAAAACAACCCATATTTGTCTATGACAAATATGGGTTATTTTCAATGAAATAAATCCCTTGCGGGATTTGTGAAATAACGCTTCGCGTTATGAAATAGCTGACGCTATGAAATACGCTGCGGCGTATGAGGGATTTATTTTATTTCACATTTTGCCGCCAAGGCAAAATATTTCATAATCCGAAGGATTATTTCATATTGCGTAGCAATATTTCATTTAATATGTTATACTATTCGCAGAGGTGATAGATATGAAAGAAAATAAACTTGTTGATTTATCTATGGGTTTTGCCATTAAGATAGTCAAGCTCTGCGAAAATATCAAGGGACATCATTCTCTTGTTAATCAATTGGAGCGTTCTGCAACCTCAATCGGCGCAAATATCCACGAAGCCAACTATGCTCATGGAAAGCCCGATTTTATTGCAAAACTGCAAATTGCTTTGAAGGAATGCTATGAAACAGAATATTGGCTGGAACTGTTTGTAAAATCTGAAATTCTAAACAGAGATGCCGCTGTTGACCTTTATAATCAATGCGGCACAATCCGTCGCATCCTAATCTCCTCTATCAAAACCGCAAAGGAGAATGCAAAATGAAAGTTTATCATTATACCGACAGAGCGAATCTTGACAGCATAATGCACAACGGTCTCAAAACAACATCAAGATACGAGTCTTTTACTGAACTTAGAAAAGATGTAGTGTTTTGTTGGTTATCTCCATCTGACAATAAAATATTCTCCGATGATACGATATGTCTTGAAATCACGGTAGATGAAAATAATTGCATCGTTGCAAGTATGGATTATATCAGCTTTGCTATGATGTATAAATACGGCGGAGAAAAGTATGGCGGAATGAATATTCCAATAAACGAGAGAGCCGCCGAGTTATTTGTGAAATTATACGAAATAACAGCTATTCAACTATCTCAATACAAAGACGGAAATTTATTTTCTCCGGAAGTATTAGTAAAAGGAACAATTACTCCGGAAAACATACGGATTTACGTTGATAAGTGATATGGTGTAATTTTATCAGCTTTTACCTAAAATCCCTCCACCCACGGTTGAAAAATCCCCACTCAACCGTTGGTTTGTGGACTTTTTGACGAAAAATTTCTATACTGAGCTTGAAAGGAGGTCAAACAGATGGATCAGGTCAGGATCGGAAAATTCATTGCCAAGTGCAGAAAGGAAAGCGGACTTACGCAGATGCAGTTGGCGGAAATGCTGAACATTACCGACAGAGCGGTTTCCAAATGGGAAACGGGTAAAGCCATGCCCGACTCGTCCATTATGCTTGAGCTGTGCGGTATTCTGAACATTACGGTAAACGATCTATTAAGTGGGGAGGTCATCACAATGGATGATTATAAAGTAAATTCTGAAAAATTATTGCTGGAAATGGCCAAGCAAAAGCAGGAGGCCGACAAAAAGCTGTTGGCGTTGGAGATACTGATAGGCGTTTTGTCTATGATAGTTTTACTCGGTGCGTGTGCCGTTGCGGCCTATGTGCCCATGGCAAATTGGCTGATGGGCTGTATTATAGCGGCAGGATTTATCGTTTGCATGGTCGGGCTCGTGTTTGCAATCAGAATCGAGCAGACGGCCGGTTACTATGAGTGTGCCAAGTGCGGCCACCGTTATGTACCGGGATTTTGGAGCGTGCTTTTCGCAATGCACGTCAACCGTACAAGGTTCATGAAGTGCCCCGAGTGCCACAGGTACTCGTGGAACAAAAAGGTGCTAAGCAAGGACAAGAACAAAGAATAAAGCAACAGAGAAACAGAGCGTCCCTGATCGGAACGCTCTGTTTTTTTGTTGTTATTTTATAGAGAATGTCTTTTTGACGACCTTGTCGGAAAGGCTGAATAGCTCGGATACCTCAACCTCAATGTCGGTGGAGGTATCGTTCAGCTCGTAGGCGACCTCGACCTCAAGACTTGCGCCTTTTTTTATCTCCTTGGTCTGGTTGTCCGAGCTGTAGTCAGCACTGTCGGCAAGAATATAAGCGCCGTTTAATCCAACACCGTTCTGATAAACATTATCATCAAAAGCCAACATAAAGCTTGTTGGCTTTTCGTCGTTGTTGGTGAACTTATACTTCACAATAACAACATCCTTGCCCGAGTAATCCTTGGCAAGTCGACAGCTTAAGATATCCACCTTGTAGCTTGCCAGGTTGCTGTCGTTGCTTTGTGTACTTGCGGTGCCGCTCCCCTGGTCGTCGGACGAACTGTCCTCGCCGCTACCCAGAGCGACTGCTCCAAATACCACCAAAATGACAACCGCCAAAATTGCCCATAAAATCTTTTTCTTCATTTTCTTTGCTCCTTATCAAAAGTGTTATTACATTAACCGTCAGACCTGCTGACAGATAAAGTACCAAATCCACCGGGTCACCCGTTCCCGATATGAGGTCGGAGTATTGCAGTAATTCAAAAGCTCCGCCGAAACAAGAGGTGATACAAAAGGCGGCAAAACAATAATATTTTGCCCAAATTTTTTCGAGTATAAGTGTGAGCCAGCTTGCAAGGCTTAAAGCCCATAAATAATCTGCTAAATAGTATTTCAAAAAACTGCAGTCGGCAAAGCTGAAAGCAGAACGCACGCCGTCCAGTGGGACAAGATCTGATACCCATACAGAGAAATAGGTTTTTTCTCTGAACAAAATATAAAGCAAAGCGCCAAGTAACAAAGCGATTACGGCTGTGCTGTTAAGTATAACGTGAATAATATATTTATTATGTGTCATAACAATATTATAGTCATAATTATGACTATTGTCAAGTATATGAATACATTTTATTCTAAATACATAGAATTTTTGGAGAACATATATTGACGGAGGTTGAGGACATTGATAAGCTATAAGCCGTTTTGGAACACGCTGAAAAGCAAAAGTGTTTCAACCTACGCATTAATAAACAAATATAATATCAGTAGCGCAACTATCGACCGTATCAAAAAGGGCAAAGGTATCAGTACGATGAAGATTGATGATTTTTGCCGTATTTTAGATTGCACGGTCAGTGATATTATTGAATATGAAAAGGAGTAACACTTAAATGGGTTTTGAGTGTTACTTTTTTATTGTCATTTTGAAAAATAAGAAAAATTAACAATTAAAGGTTGTTACGGTTTTAAAAGTGTGATAAAATATAGTAAATACAGCAATTCCGGAAAGAGGTGTAGAATTGAATCCGAAATTAAGAGAAAAAACAAGGGAATCTCTTTCTGCGGTTTTGCCGATAACCGGTATAATGCTGCTTATCAGTATTCTGGTCGTGCCCGTTGAGCTTGGGCTTATCGTTATGTTCTTTGTGGGTGCCGTGATGCTGATACTCGGAATGGGCTTTTTCCAGCTTGGTGCCGAAATGGCCATGACCCCGATAGGTGAGGGTATAGGTGTTCAGATATCCAAGACCAAGACCATGATAATGGTGCTGCTCATCGGGTTTATTATGGGACTTATCATCACGGTGTCCGAGCCCGACCTGCAGGTGCTGGCAGAGCAGGTGCCGTCTATACCGAACCTCACGTTGATACTTACGGTCGGCATCGGTGTCGGTTTGTTTTTGGCATTGGCCATCATCCGTATAAAATATCAGATCGGGCTTTCAAAGCTGTTGATACTGTTCTATGTCATATTAATAGTCGGCTCGTTCTTTGTTCCAAAGGATTTTATCGCCGTTGCGTTTGACTCGGGCGGCGTTACCACAGGCCCTATGACGGTACCGTTTATTATGGCTTTGGGCGTGGGTCTCGCAGCGTCGAGAGGCGATAAAAACTCGGCGAGCGACTCCTTCGGTCTGGTCGCCTTGTCCAGCGTGGGCCCCATTCTCGCCGTTATGGTGTTGGGCTTTGTTTTTCCCACCGAGGCGGTCTATACCCCCGATGCAATGCCCGAGGTCTTTACAACACGTGATGTTGCCGAGGTCTTTGCGTTCCAAATTCCTCATTACATAGGCGAGGTCGCTCTGTCGCTGCTGCCGATAGTTGCGGTGTTCTTTGTGTTTCAGCTTTTCACACGCCGCTATCACAAGCGTCAGATGAAGCGTATAATTATGGGGCTTATTTACACCTACATAGGACTGATACTGTTCCTTTGCGGTGTCAACGTCGGCTTTGCACCGGTCGGTTCCATTCTCGGAGAACGGCTGGCGGGACTTTCGTATAACTGGATACTCGTTCCTATCGGAATGCTGATAGGTTACTACATAGTCAAGGCCGAGCCTGCTATTCAGGTTCTTAATCATCAGGTCGAAAACGTCACCAACGGTGCTATATCGGTCAAGGCTATGAACCGCAGTATGTCTATCGGTGTTGCCTGCAGTATAGGACTTGCAATGCTGAGAATAATCCTCGGTATTCCCATTCAATGGATAATAATTCCGGGTTATGTTATAGCTTTGGCTATGTCGCTGGTCGTTCCCAAGATATTTGTCGGTATTGCGTTTGACTCGGGCGGCGTTGCCAGCGGACCGATGACCTCGACCTTCCTTTTGCCGTTGTGTATCGGCGTTTGTACTGCGCTTGGCGGAGACATTATGACCGATGCCTTCGGTGTGGTGGCGCTGGTTGCCTTAACTCCGCTCATAGCCATTCAGATAATGGGTCTTGTCTACAAATTCAAGACCGATAAGCTGCAGAAGACCGCTGTTCAGCACACCGGTATCACGCCTGACAGCGACGATATCGTAGAATTTGAGGAGGTGTAGCTTGATGCAGGAGAAAAACGAGAAAAAAAGCTATCAACTGCTTGTGCTGATAGCCACCCCCAAGCTGACCGACAAGGCGGCTGATATGTTTTTGAAAAGCGCAATGCCCATCCAATACCGACTTAACGGTGAGGGAACCGCATTGAGTGAAATGATGGAAACTCTGGGCTTCGGCGGTATTGATAAGGGTATACTTATCAGCACGGTGCCGGGGGATTTCGGTAAGGCTATGCTCTGGAAGCTGCATTCCGAGCTTAAGCTCGACACGGTCAACAGCGGTATTGCATTTACCGTACCGCTGACAGGGGCCAGCAAGATAGTTGCCAATATGATGGAGCACACATCCGAAAACAGCAGTGAGGAAGATGTAAGAAAGGGTGAAAATGCTATGTCAAGAACCGATCATGCGTTGATAGTTGCAATAGTAAACCGCGGTTTCAGCGGTGAGGTTATGGATGCCGCAAGGTCGGCGGGAGCAGGCGGAGGTACCGTCATCCACAGTCGAAGCATCGGTGGCGAGGAGGCCGCGGGCGTCTGGGGACTCAGCGCGCAGGAGGAAAAGGATCTTGTGCTTATCATTGCCGACACCGAGGATAAGGTCAATATTATGAAAAGAATAGGTGAGACCTGCGGTGTTACATCAAAGGCCAACGGCACCGTTATCTCACTCCCCATCGACGCAGTAATGGGAATTTAAGTCACGACCCGATGCAACAAATGTTGTGTCGGGTCTTTTTTGACGGCAAGCGGTCTTTATCCACCTTTTTAGAAATGACCCTTGAAAAGAGTGTGGGTGTATGGTAAAATTTTCTTAAATAGGAGTGTGAGGCTTTGAAAAACAATGCTTTAAAGAATATGATACTGTCGGCCGTGCTTTTGGCGGTGGGAATGGTGTTACCTATGCTCACAATGCAGGTCAAGGAGATCGGTGACAGTCTGCTGCCAATGCATATACCCGTACTGCTGTGCGGAATTCTGTGCGGCTGGCAATACGGCGGATTTATAGGTCTTGTGTTGCCGGTGTTAAGGTCGGTCATCTTCGGGATGCCGCCCATATACCCCAATGCCGTGTGGATGGCATTGGAGCTTGCCGCTTACGGTGCTGCTATAGGTCTTGTGTATGCTGCGTTTAAAAAGAAAAGCATCCTTGCTGTTTACGTTAGCCTTGTAGCGGCTATGCTGTTGGGACGTGTTGTCTGGGGTGTAGCCAAGGCGGTGCTGTTGGGTGTCGGCGGTAAACCGTTCACGTTTGCAATGTTTTGGATCGGCGGATTTGCCGATGCCGTGCCCGGCATTATACTGCAGCTCGTGCTTATACCGTTGCTTGTGACGGTGCTGAATAAAGTTTGGAGGACGAAAAATGACTAAAGTAAGCTTCCCTTACGGAAAAGAATTTTTGGAATACGATTTTAAGGATGAGCAGCTTTTGGGTGTGCTGGAATCCTCGATAGAGGAGTATAAACCGTTGGGCTCTGCCGATGAGCTGGTAAAGGCGGCTATGCAGGCTCCCGTTGGCTCACCTAAATTGTCGGAGCTGGCCAAGGGCAAGAAGAATATCGTCATCATTGCGAGTGACCACACCCGTCCCGTGCCGAGCAAGGTCATAATTCCCCCGATGCTTCGTGAAATAAAGGAAGGTAATCCCGATGCCGAGGTCACCATTCTGATTGCAACGGGTTGCCACAGAGGAACGACCAAGCAGGAGCTTATCGACAAGTTCGGAGAGGATATCGTCAACTCGGTCAACATCTATATCCACGATTGCGACGAGCGTGAAAAATTGGTCAATTTGGGCAAGCTTCCCTCGGGCGGTGATTGCGAGGTCAACTCGATAGCCGTCAATGCCGACCTGCTTGTGGCTGAGGGCTTTATCGAGCCGCACTTCTTTGCGGGCTTTTCGGGTGGAAGAAAGAGTGTTTTGCCCGGTGTGTGCGGAAGAAAGACCGTGTTGGCTAACCATTGCGCAGAATTTATTGCCGACCCAAAGGCCAGAACCGGTATTTTGGACGGCAACCCCATACATAACGATATGCTTTGGGCGGCCAAGACTGCCAAGCTTTGCTACGTTGTAAACGTTGTGCTGAACGCCGAGAAAAAGGTCATCTACGCCGTTGCAGGCGATACCTTTGAGGCACACAAAAAGGGTACGGATTTTCTTTGCGAGCTGTGCGGTGCCAAGGCACAGCCTGCCGATATCGTGCTGACCACCAACGGCGGATACCCGCTTGACCAGAACGTTTATCAGTCGGTCAAGGGTATGACGGCGGCCGAAGCAACCGTTAAGGACGGCGGTGTCATCATAATGATGGCCAAGGCAGGCGACGGTGTCGGCGGTGACCATTTCTATCACCAGATGGCCGACGAGCCCGATGTCAACAAAATAATGGCCGAGCTTATGAGCCGTGGCCGCAATGAGACCCTGCCCGACCAATGGATGACACAGATATTAAGCCGTATTCTGTTGAGAGCTTCGGTAATCTACATTTCCGAAGCAGACGATAAGACCGTAAGCGATATGCACATGATTCCTGCGCATTCCATCGACGAGGCAATGAAAAAAGCCAAGGAAATATTGGGTCGTGACGATGTGACCGTCACCGCCATTCCCGACGGTGTTGCGGTTATTGTAAGATAAGCCTTAATAAAAATGAGATCCTTTGCTTTTTGGCAAAGGATCTTTTGAAATTTAAGAATAACGTAAGGTTTTGTTCAAGTTTTTTTCGTTGCAATGGGGGGATTTCTGTGTTACAATATCAAATGTAATAACGTCACGTGTATACGGAGTGATACTATGAAAATTATGACCTTTAACATTCAACACGCAAAGAATTTTTTAACGCAGGAAATAGATATTCCGCTGTTTATCGATGCCATAAAAAAGCAGAATGCCGACATTTGCGGTCTGAATGAGGTTTATAACGAGGGGCCGAGAGAGTGTAACACCGATCAGGCAGGTGCCATTGGAAAAGGCTTGGGATTTTACGATTTCTTCGGCGAGGCCATAAAAACTGGTGGAGAAAACCCTTACGGCAATGCAATGGTAAGCCGTTATCCGTTCAAATCGGTTGAAAAGGTTGACATCCCCGATATTGAGGACAAGTCAACACCCCGATTTGAGCACCGTTGCGCTGTAAAGGCGGTTTTTGAAATTGACGGCAAGGATATCACAGTCATCACCTCACATTTTGGTTTGAGTGACGGCGAAAAGCAGAACGCCGTCAAGAAGATATGCGAGCTTGTTGACGAGTGCGATATGCCTGTGGTGATTATGGGTGACTTTAATATGCGCCCCGACGACGAAAAGCTGAAGCCGTTGTTTGAGCGTCTTAATGACACTACCGTGATGGATAAGGGTCAGACCAACACCTTCCGCTCGGATGAGCCGTATTGCAAGATAGATTATATACTGTATAAAGGGTTGAAATGTGTTTCGTGTGTGACGGTCAATGAGATCTATTCCGACCATCTGCCCATAGTTACAGAGTTTGAGCTGTGATTTTTGTCACTCACCGAAAATTTTAAGGAGAAATGATGAAAAAGGAAGTTTTACATAAAATTTTCCGCTTTTTACTGATAATTATCGGTGCGTTGGTTACGGCCAACGCCTTGTTTGTGACCTTTGTGTCCAACTTTAATATCGGTTGCATCTGCACCTGGTGTGCCGGCCTGTTTTTCCTTGCGGTGGGTGTGTTTTATAAATTCTTCCGCTTTAAGGTGCATTGGATCATAAAAAGTGTGCTGGTTTTGGGTGTGGCTTTTGTGGTGGTGCTGATGTCGTTTGTGTATATCTACGGCAAGAACGATAACGTCGATTACACCGAGGATGCCGTCATAGTGCTTGGAGCAGGCATCCACGGTGAATCTTTGAGCATAACCTTAAGAAACCGACTCGATGCGGCGGTGGAATACTACAAAAAGAATCCCGATGCAGTGATCGTTGTCAGCGGCGGTCAGGGTCCGCAGGAGGATATAACCGAGGCGCTGGCCATGAAACGGTATCTTTTGGAGCAGGATATCCCGTTTGAAAAGATACTTGAAGAAGGGAGATCCACCAGTACGGCCGAAAATTTCAGATTTTCAAAGGAGATCCTGGACAGCTATTTTTACAATAAAGAGTATTCGGTGGTATTTGTGACCGATGATTTTCACATCTACCGTGCCGAAATGACCGCCGGGTGGGAGGGTGTCAACGTCACGGGACATTGCCACAGCGTAGGTGCTCTTTACACCTTTTTGCCCAATGGATTTCGTGAATGCCTCGCCGTTTTGCACGAATGGGTGTTTAAGTAAAACAAAACATAAAACCGCCGCAGAAAAATCTGCGGCGGTTTGCTTAGCCAAAGTATTTAAACCCGAACCAGCCTAAAAGGGCGGTTTTAAGGCGTCTTTTGGCTCTTTGTCGCACATAGGCTCTCCGGATTTGCGAGTATTTTAACAAAGCCACAGCATTAAATCCTTTCCCCAAAATCTGATTCGGGTTTGAATGCTTTGGCTATGTATTGGCGTGGTAGTCACATTCTATCTTGTAGTGTTCTCTTGAAAATTCGGCCAGGGTCTCGAGGTATTTTTGGGGTTCTACAAGGTAGCACAGACCGTGACCTGCGTTTTCTATTGTCACAAGCTGTTTTGCGGCTTTGCAGGCTTCAAAATTTTTAACGCTCATCTCACACGGAACAAAATCGTCGGTCGTACCGTGGTAGAGGATTATGGGTATTTTAGCGCTTTTTACAGCCTCAACGGCAGGGGTCTCCTCCAAGTTAAAACCGCCGAAAACAAGTGCACCGAGCCTTACAAACGGATACAAAAGCTTGGCAGGCAGTCCCATCCGGCGGATGACCTTTTGGATTATTTCTTTGGCCGAGGTGAAGCCGCAATCGGCCAGCACTCCGACAACATTTTTGGGCAGCTCTTTAGCAGAAGCCATCAGCACGGTGGAGGCACCCATCGAAATACCGCAAAGGATTATTTTGGCGTCCTTGTCTATATTTTTTATGATAAGATCCACCCAATCAAGGCAATCACGGTGCTCCTTTACGCCAAAGGTGATGACGTGACCGTCGCTTTTTCCGCAGGCACGCTGGTCGATGATAAGGCAGTTGCGTCCTAACGAAAAGCAACGCTGAATACCGCCGCAAAGGTCTCTTTCGGCCGTGCCTCGGTAGCCGTGCATCATAAGCTCAATGGGGGCGCCTTTTTTGCATTCGTAATACTTTCCGTGAAGCGTCAATCCGTCAAACGAACGCATGGTGAACTCACGGCAGGGCATTGCTTTAGCTTCCTTCATCCAGGCTATCATCTGTTCACGGTAGGGCTCGTAAATTTTGCCCGGCGGAATATCAAATTCGGGAGCATTTTTATCCACCTTACGTGAGGCGTAAAACGCCATCATAAAACAAATAAACGATGTCAGCAGGATCAAAAAAGCGATGCCGACAACAATGCTGAAAACGGTCCAAAAAATCACAATTATCATCTCCGTGAAAAGAATTATATCACGAATAATATGAATTTTCAATATTTGCCGAATGTTGCAAAACATAATTTTGTTGCTTTTTTATCGGTGGGCGGTTACAATTATAGAAAGGGTAAAAATTTTTGAGGTGGAAGAATGAAAAAGCAAAAAGATATCGAAGTGAATTACAAAAACAAAAAGCGCTACAAAACGGCCAAGTATCCTATACGCCAGCCGTGGATAATTGCGTGGCTTATTTCAATTTTATCGTGGTTTATGCTGCTTGGCAAAAAATACAAGATCGAAAAGGTCAATATGGACGGTTTAAAGGGGCCTTATATGCTTTTGAGCAACCATATGTATTTCATTGATTTTGAGCTTACTGCTGTGGGTCTTTTCGGCAAGAGGATGAACAATGTTGTCAGCATTGACGGATACTACCGACGTCCGTGGCTGATGGAGCTTATCGGTGCCATCTGCACAAGGAAATACGTTATGGACCTGCATCTTATCAAGTCCATTAACCGCGTGCTTAAAAGAGGTAACGTGCTTTCAATGTACCCCGAGGCACGTTATTCGCCCTGCGGTATAACCTCCTATATTCCGGATTCCTTGGGTAAGCTTATCAAAATGAACAAGGTGCCGGTAGTTGCTGTGGTGCACCACGGAAACCATCTGCATTCTCCGTTCTGGAATTTCCGCAAAAAGCGTAAGGTGCCGCTTCACACCGTTATGACGCAGATACTCACGGCCGAGGATGTCAAGAAAATGACACCCGACGAGATAACCGCTGCCGTCAGAAAGGCTTTGGAATACGACGATTATCGTTATCAAAAGGAAAACGGCATCCTTATAACCGAGCCGTTCAGAGCCGAAGGGTTGCATAAGGTGCTTTATCAGTGTCCGAACTGCAAACAGGAACACAAAATGGCCTCAAAGGGCACCGAAATATTCTGTACCGAATGTGGCAAGCGCTGGAATTTCAATGAGGACGGAACTCTGTCGGCGTTGGAGGGAGAGACCGAGTTTTCACACATCCCCGACTGGTTCCGCTGGGAGCGTACCGAGGTCGAAAAGCAGATCGGAAGCGGTGAGTATTCCTTCACGGATGAGGTTGAGGTATACTCGATGCCTCGTTGCTGGAAATTTGAAAAATTGGGCAAGGCAACGCTGACCCACGATATGGAAAACGGTTTTACCTTAAAGGGTCACTATAACGGTGAGGATTATTTCATCAACCGTTCGCCCCAGCAGACCAACAGCCTGCATATTGAGTATGATTACTGCTATCTTGAGCCGCTGGACTGTGTTGACATTTCTACCGAGAACGATTCGTTCTACTGCTATCCCAGAACACGTGAAAACGTGGTCACCAAGCTGGCATTTGCCACCGAGATACTGTACCAGCGCAGTATGAACAAGATCAAGGAGACCACCGAAAGAACTGACGCATAAACGGCGAAATTTTGGAAATACTGTCTTTACCAAAGCGTGAAAGGATGACTTTTATGGTAGAGCAGGATACCGTTAAATTATTGCGTGAGTGTGACGCAGGCGTTAATATGGGCATAAGCTCCATTGATCAGGTGAGGGACCACGTGAAGTCCCAGCGTTTGAAAGATTATCTTGTTGAGTGCCGCCGTGAGCACGATAAGCTTAATTCCGAGGTGCAGAGCCTTTTGGAAAAATACGGTGACGACGGCAAGAGCCCTAACCCCGTAGCCCGTGGTATGTCGTGGTTCAAGACCGAAATGAAGCTTGGAATGAACGATTCCGACAGCACGGTGGCTGACCTTATGACCGACGGCTGTAATATGGGCGTGAAGTCCTTAAACCGTTATCTTAATGAGTACAAGGCGGCCGACGAGGTCTCCAAGGACATCACCAAGCGGCTGATAAATCTTGAGGAACGCTTGGCCGTGGATATCAGAGGGTATTTGTAAAATGAAAACGGGTGAACTGTGCGTTCACCCGTTTTTGCATTATATTTATTGAAATTGATTTGCCTGAACCGTTACGGAACAGGTGTGGGTAGTGCCGTCGGCGGCGGTCACCGTGCCTTCAAAAACATATACCGGTTGCACCGGGACGGCGTTATCCTCAGTCGTGTATTCCCGATTTTTCACCGAAACCGTTTCAAATTTCAGGTCGGTGTAGGAATAAAGCTCACCGACGTCTATCAGGGCTTTGTTTTGCTTTATGCGCTCAATGGCGCTTTCGATCGGGATAAGCTTGACCTTTTTGTGTTGTGCAAATTTTTTTGCGTTATATATTACCGAAATGACCTCACCGTTGCCGTTGATGGTGACGGTGGCTCTTGAATCGCAGTATTTGTCCTCGGCCAGAAAGCTTACGCCAAGTGCCGTTACCCGATGTCCTTCGGATGCGCTCCCCAGCGCTTCGGCCTCGTTTACCGAAGCTTTGTTGCCGAATTCTTCAAGAAACAGATCGTTGTCCACCAAAAACCTTTTGGCGATTTCATAGCACTCCTTTTCGCTGAGGGCTATCTGAAATGTGGTGCCCTTGACGCCCGAATAGTAAGAAAATCGGCCGTCGGGTTCTATATAAAGGCTTTTTGTTTTGTCTTTGCCCTCGGCTTCGTACACTCTTTCGCCGTCATCGTAGGTTTTGAAATCTTCGGCATCAAAACCCAGCTTTGCGGCTATTGCATAGTCGGTCGGCACGGGGTCGAAGGACACATAATATTCCGTATCGCTTGGAAGCTGTGCTTCAAGCTCTTTTGCGTTATAGGTGAGGGTGGCGTTTTGGTCAAGCTGACTGTCGGTGCCCTCGGGAAATTTGATCTCTTCGCCGAAGACCGCCGCCTCGTCGGACGAACAGCCGACAAAGCTGAACAGCAGCAATACCGCAATCAATACCAAAGTCAATGATCTTTTGCTATCCTTCATCCGAACCGCTCCTTTCTTATCCTTTAACATTTATTATGATTTAATTATAATCGGCAAAAGATATTATGTCAACTTAAGATTTTCTTAAGATACTGATTTATTGTGCTTGACTTTTTTTGTGCGGAGTGGTATTATAATCAAAACAAACCGTTGAGGCGGAGATAACGGCGATGATGCCTTTACAGAGAGCCCGCGTTGCTGTGAGTCGGGTAGGAAACAAGTCGTCAAATGGACCGCTGAGGGTGCAGTGAAATGTTTTAACAGAGTATTCTGCAACGTGAGGGCTACGTTAGTGCCAAGGGTATGAAGTACCTTAAAGTGCGTGTTTTACACGAATCAAGGTGGCACCGCGGATAATTTTTCGGTTATTCGTCCTTGGCATTTATTTGCCGAGGACTTTTTTATTGCATTGGAGATGTATTTATGATAATATTATCAAAGCGATGGCGTAATAAATAAAATGCTGTTTTTGACTTGCACTTAACAATCGGAACGACGTGGGCGTCGTTCCCTACAATATACATTTTTGGAGGAAAGACATATGAAACTTAATGGCGTTGATTTTGATACATATTTTAACAACTATCCCGATAAGGACGGTTACTTTGGAAAGTATGGCGGTGTTTACATCGACGATAAGCTGAAGGCCGCCATGGCCGAGATCACCGAGGCTTATTTTTCGATCTGCCAGTCAAGAAAGTTTATTGCAGAGCTTCGCAGGATCAGAAAAGAGTTCCAGGGCAGACCTACTCCCGTAACCCATTTGGAAAGACTTTCCGATGCTTTGGGCGGCAAGGTTCAGCTTTACGCAAAAAGAGAGGATCTTAACCACTCGGGCGCACACAAGCTCAACCATTGTATGGGTGAGGCCTTGCTTGCCAAGTACATGGGCAAGAAGAAGGTCATTGCCGAGACGGGAGCCGGTCAGCACGGTGTTGCTTTGGCTACCGCCGCCGCTTACTTTGGTCTTGAATGTGATATTTACATGGGTTCTGTTGATATAAAGAAGCAGGCTCCCAACGTTGCACGTATGAAGATCTTGGGTGCTAACGTTGTTGAGGTCACCCACGGCCTTAAGACCCTTAAAGAGGCTGTCGATGCCGCTTTTGATGCATACAGCAAGGAGTATAAGGATTCTATCTACTGCATCGGTTCTGTTTTGGGTCCCCATCCGTTCCCGATGATGGTGCGTGACTTCCAGAGCGTTGTCGGTATTGAAGCCCGTGAGCAGTTTATTGATATGACAGGCCATCTGCCGACCTCTATCGTTGCCTGTGTGGGCGGCGGTTCAAATGCCGCAGGTCTGTTTGCAGGCTTCCTTAATGACCCCGTTGACATTTACGGAATCGAGCCTTTGGGTCGCGGTCCCAAGCTGGGTGACCACGCCGCAAGTCTGAAATACGGTACCGAGGGTATTATGCACGGCTTCAACAGCATAATGCTTAAGGACGAAAACGGCGAGCCTGCACCGGTCTACTCGGTAGCATCGGGTCTTGACTATCCGTCCTCGGGCCCCGAGCACGCATTCCTGCAGGACATCGGCCGTGTCAAGTACGATGTTATCGACGATGAGGAGACCATTGATGCGTTCTTCAAGCTGGCTCGTTTAGAGGGTATCATCCCTGCGATCGAATCCTCGCACGCCGTTGCATACGGTATGAAGCTTGCCAAGACCATGGATCACGGTTCGATACTTATCAACCTGTCGGGTCGTGGTGACAAGGATATGGACTATATCCTCGAAAACTACGGAATCAGATAAACAAAACGCATAGTGGTTGTGCCTGAAAATCGGCACAACCACTATATTTTGTGTATGTTGCACCACAGCACAACAAAATTTTGTGTTATTTTCTTCGAATTGGGTGTTGACAAAGTGCGACACAATGTGTATAATATGGGTACAACATTTACATAACTGACGGATAAGAGCGATAACGCTCGGGGAATGTAAATGCTTAATTCAAAGCTTTATGGCTTTGCTATGCCGACCGTCTGGGCAGATCAGTTTGCATTTACAAACTGACCTGCCTTTTTGCTTTTTTCAAGGCAGGTTCTTCAAAAGGAGGAATTTTTTATGGAACACAAAAATTGGAACGGATTTAACGGAGGTTCTTGGCTCAATGAGATCAACGTGCGTGATTTTATTCAGCTCAACTATGCAGAATACAAGGGTGACGGAGCCTTTTTGTCGGGCGCTACCTATAGGACCCGTGCTATGATGAAAAAGGTTGAGGCTTTGTTCCAGCTGGAGCGCCAGTTTGGCGGCGTTTTGGACATCGACACCGCAACGGTAGCTTCTTTGACCAGCTTTTCACCCGGATACATTGATAAGGATAATGAGATAATCGTCGGAATGCAGACCAACCGACCCTTGAAGCGCTCGGTCAACCCGTTTGGCGGAATGCGTATGGTGCGTCAGGCCTGCGAGGCTTACGGCTACAAGCTCAGCCGCAAGGTCGAGGAGGAGTTCCGCTTCAGAACCACCCATAACGACGGTGTTTTCAGAGCCTATACCGACGAAATGCGCCAGGCAAGAAAGTGCCACGTTATCACAGGTCTGCCCGATGCTTACGGCAGAGGACGTATTATCGGCGACTACCGCAGGGTCGCTCTTTACGGTGTGGACAGGCTTATTGAGGAAAAGAAGAAGGACAAGCAGCTGCTGTCCAACAAGCCCTTTAATACCGAGAATATCCGTCAGGATGAGGAGCTTTATCAGCAGATAGCTTTCCTTGGTTACCTTAAAGAAATGGCCGAGATGTACGGCTTTGACATAAGCCAGCCTGCCGAAAATGCAAGGGAGGCCATTCAGTGGACCTATTTTGCCTACCTTGGTGCCATCAAGGAGCAAAACGGTGCCGCTATGTCTCTGGGAAGGGTAAGCACCTTCTTTGATATTTACATTGAGCGTGACATTAAAAACGGCATCCTGACCGAAGCAACGGCGCAGGAGCTGATGGATGACTTTGTTATGAAGCTCCGTATTGCCCGTCATTTGAGAACGCCCGAGTATAACGAGCTGTTCGGCGGCGACCCCATGTGGATCACCGAGGCGGTCGGCGGTATGGGTGAGGACGGCAGGACTTTGGTTACCAAGTCGAGCTTCCGTATGCTCAATACACTTTACACTCTCGGTTCTTCTCCCGAACCGAATCTGACCGTTTTGTGGTCGAACGCTCTGCCCGAGGGCTTTAAGAAATTCTGTGCCAAGGTATCAAGTGATACCGATTCCATTCAGTATGAGAACGACGATGTGATGCGCCCCATTTACGGTGACGATTACGCCATTGCCTGCTGTGTTTCGGCCATGAAGGTCGGTAAGCAGATGCAGTTCTTCGGTGCACGTTGCAACCTTGCCAAGCTGTTGCTCATCGCCATCAACGGCGGTTACGACACCACAAGCGGTATTCACATCGGACCGCAGATGCCTGTGCTGACAGGTGATAAGCTGGATTACGACACTGTTATGGACCGTTATAACATCTATATCGAGTGGTTGTCCAAGCTGTATGTAAATACAATGAACATCATCCACTATATGCACGATAAGTATGCCTACGAGAAGATCCAGATGGCTTTGCACGACACCGATGTTGAGCGCTTTATGGCATTCGGTATTGCAGGACTTTCGGTCGTTGCCGACTCGTTGAGTGCCATTAAGTATGCCGAGGTCAAGCCGATCTTTGATGACAACGGCTTTATCGTTGACTTTGACACGGTTGGCGATTTCCCCAAGTACGGCAACGATGACGACCGTGTTGATCTTATCGCCAAGGAGATGACCCACAAGGTCATTACCGAGCTTCGAAAGACCCCGACCTATCGCCATGCCATCCACACGCTGTCGGTTCTGACCATTACCTCCAACGTAATGTACGGCCGTAACACGGGCGCTACTCCCGACGGCCGAAAGGCGGCTGCTCCGTTTGCTCCGGGTGCCAACCCCATGCACAACCGTGAAGAAAACGGCGCTCTGGCTTCTTTGAATTCGGTTGCAAAGCTCAGCTATGACGATTGCCGTGACGGTATTTCCAACACCTTCTCGATCACTCCCGAGGCCTTGGGCAAGACCGATGATGAAAGGGTGGACAACCTTGTTTCCATCCTCGACGGATATTTTGCCAAGAAGGCTCACCACATCAACGTAAACGTGTTGAACCGTGAGACTTTGATGAAGGCTTACGAGGATCCCGAGGCTTATCCTAACCTCACCATCCGTGTATCGGGCTATGCCGTCAACTTCCACAAGCTGTCCCGTGAGCAGCAGCGTGAGGTCATCAGCCGTACCTTCCACGTGGCATTATGATAGGTAAGGTTCATTCACTTCAAAGCCTTGGTACCGTCGACGGACCGGGTGTCAGATTTGTGGTGTTTATGCAGGGCTGTCCGCTTCGTTGCGGCTGCTGCCACAACCCCGACACGTGGGATTTTTCGGGCGGTACCGAGTATACCGCTCAGGAGATAGTCCGAAAGGCGGTGCGCTTTAAGGAGTATTTCGGAGAAAAGGGCGGCGTGACCGTTTCGGGCGGAGAACCGCTTTTGCAGGCCGAATTTGTGAAGGAGCTTTTTGAGCTTTGCCGCAACGAGGGAATAAACACCTGCCTTGATACCTCGGGCTGTATGCTTGATGACGCAGTCGAGGAGCTTTTGAAGGTCACCGACCGTGTACTGCTTGATGTAAAGTATACCGATGCCGAGGATTACCGCAGGCACGTCGGATGCGAGTTGTCTCAAGTGCTTGATTTTTTGGACTATCTTGACGGGCAGGGGATACCCACAACGCTTCGTCAGGTCATTATCCCGACCTTGAACGACAACGAGGACAACGTTCTGAAGCTAAAGGAAATTGCCGACGCACATAAATGTGTCGACGGAGTTGAGCTTTTGCCGTTCCGCAAAATTTGTCAGACCAAGTATTCGGAGATGGGGATCGAGTTTAAATTCGGCCGTTTGCCGGAGCCTGACCCCGAAAAAACGGCATTTTTACAAGAATTATTATGATCTTTAACCGCTGTAATGCTCTTATGGGGCGTTACGGCGGTTATTTTGTTTAAATATTTAACAATTTATTAAAAAAATACTTGTCATTTTAGGTTGACTATGCTATAATTCATCCGTCGGAGTATCATCTCCGTGTGCCTTGTTGTACCCAAAAAGCGAAAAACGCCGTGTTACATTGCGGTTTACAAGGTGCTTGTATTGTTATTGTCGGGGCTGTTTTGCCCAACTTGAAGTTAAAAATAATTGATGACGAAAGAGGCTTATTTATGAAAAAAACCTTGAACATTATCAAAACGGTCTTGGTGTGGCTGATCATAGCTATTGCTGTGTTTATGATGATATTCACCATCATCTCGGTCCGTAATTTTGACCGTAATGACCGTGATATCTTCGGCTTTAAGATGTTCATCGTACAGACCGACTCTATGAAGAAGACCCACTTTGATGCAGGCGACCTTATCTTTGTTAAGCAGGTCGACCCCACCACGCTCAAGGAGGGTGATGTCATTACATATACCTCCCTTAACGAACACAACTACGGCGAGACCGTGACCCATAGAATACGTTCAAAGACCATTGATGCCGAGGGTAACTACGGCTTTATCACCTACGGTACCACCACAGGTGTCGATGACGAAACGGTCGTAACCTTCCCGTATATTTCGGGTAAATATGTCGGCAAGATCCCCAATGCGGGTCACTTCTTTAACTTTTTGAAGACTCCGCAGGGCTACATCATCTGCATATTTGTTCCGTTTATGCTGCTCATAATCTACCAGGGCATCAACTGTATCAAGCTGTTCCGCCGCTATAAGAAGGAGCAGACCGCCGAGATCGAGGCCGAGCGTCAGAAGATCGAGGCCGAGCGTGCCGAGAGCCAGCGTGTTCTTGAGGAGCTGCAGGCCTTGAAGGCTCAGCTTGAAGCAGGCAACGCACCTGCCGCAGATAAGCCTTTGGATGAAGCAGCCGAGCCTGCCGAAGCACCTGCCGAGGCTCCTGCTCAAGAGACTCCTGCCGCAACTGAGACCGCTTCTGAGGACAACTCAAACGGCACCGCAGAATAACAAGACCCCATCGCACACCCCTATTTTTCTTATAAGAGGTAAGATAGATGTCTAAAAGTATCACCAGGATATGGAGCATTGTATCGACCGTTCTGGTCGTTATCGTGGTCGTTTTTGCGCTGTTCCTTATGGGCTCACGTATAATCGGCTTCCGTGTTTTCAACGTTATTTCGGGCAGTATGGAGCCGGAGTACAGCGTTGGAGACCTCATCTATGTCAAAGAGGTCGATGTTACCGAGATCAAGGTCAAGGATCCCATCACCTTTGTGATGAATGAAAATCTCGTGGTTGCGACCCACCGTGTTGAGCGCATCGAGGAAAAGGAAGGCGAGCTGTACTTCTATACCAAGGGTGATGCCAACAAGGATCCCGACCAGTCGCCCGTGCATTACAAAAATGTTATAGGCGTTCCCGTGTTTGCCATACCGTATCTGGGATATGTTTCCGATTATATTCAGAATCCTCCCGGAATGTATGTTGCTATAGCGCTTGGCGTTCTGCTGATAATACTTGTGTTCCTGCCCGATTTTATGGGCAAGAAGAAAAAGGAGCCCGAGGCCGAGGCTGCACCGTTGGTCGAAGCACCCGCGGCAGCACCTGCCGAAACACCTGCGGCACCCGTTGAGGCTGCAGAGCCCACCGTGCCCGAGGAGCCCAAGGCATCCATAGTGATAACCGATCAAAACGCATCCGAAAACGGTGCTGATGATAACACTAATGCATAAGGAGTAAGGATAATGAAAAAGAAAATAGTTCTTATCAGCCTTGCAATAGCTCTTGTCGCAATTCTTGCGGTCGGCGGTTCGCTGGCCTACTTTATGGATACCGATGATGTGACCAACGTGTTCACCGTGGGAAGCGTTGATATTGAGCAGAACGAGGAGTTTGTTCAGGAGTCACAGCTTCTGCCTGTTGTCGGCACCGATCCTACCAAGGCTGATGATAATTACATACAGAAGAAGGTAACTGTTGAAAACAAAGGCAAAAACGGTGCCTATGTTCAGACCCTTGTTGCCGTTCCTGCCTGTCTTGACAACGCAGGTGTTCTGAAGCTTTGGGATACCAATGCCTCAGCCAACGGCTGGACCAAGCTTGACGGCGATGCCAACGTAAACGGCGTTCAGCCCTTGCACACCGCTACCATTGACAATATGCTGTATAACGTTTATGTTTACAGATACAATACCGTTCTCACCGCAGGCTCCGAGACTGCCGCCTGCCTCGAGTATGTCTACATCGCACCCGAGACCGACCTCAATGTTTACGAGGATGCCAACGGTGTCAAGACTGCATACTTTGTTATGAACGGCACCGAGATCACCGAGTTTGACGCAACCGGTAAGCTCAACATTTACGTTGCTACCCAGGGTGTTCAGGACCGTGGCTTCTCTGACGCAAATGAGGCTCTCGACACCGCATTCACGACCATTCCCTGGTAAAGTTGATTTTAGAATCGTAATTAGCGCGTGGTGACGAATTCGGGTAATTATGATTTTAGAATATCATCACTTGAAGAAAGGAGGAAATTCACAATGAAACTTACTAAGAAAAAAGTTCTTGTTGCTGCACTCTGTGTATGCTTGATTGCTATCCTCTCCATGGGATCTTTGGCTTGGTTCACTGCTTCCGATGAGATCACCAACAACTTCTATGTTGGTACCACCGAGGATGATGATTCCGGCAAGGACGTATTCGGTATTGATGTTTGGGAAACCGATCCCGACACCGGAGCTAAAGACGATGACGGTCTCGAGTATGTCGAGATCCTCCCCGGCGATGTTCTCCATAAGGATCCTACCTTCACCAACACCGGTGTACATCCCCAGTTTGTACGCGCAACCGTAACCGTTTCTGATGCTGACATTCTGATGGCAGCTATGGGCGATGACTATTCTGATGCCAACGAGTTCTTCAAGGGTATCAACACCACTGATTGGACTTATGACGGCGTATCTTATGTCGACGGCGAGTTGAAGTATGTTTTCTATTACAACCATGTTCTGGCTGCAAAGGCTGACACTTCTGCTCTCTTCACCGACGTTGAGATCCCCCTCGAGCTCACTCTCGAGCAGGCTCAGGCTATGACCGGCGACGCTTTCACCGTACATATTGTCGGTGAGGCTATCCAGTCCGAGAACCTCGGCGTTAACACCGCTAAAGAGGCTTTCGCAAAGTATCAGCCCGAGGATCTTACCTACAACAACGCCGATAAGGTGGTTCTTGAGAACAAGAACATCACCGGCGAGGCCATCGCAGAGCTCACCGAGCCCACCGAGTTCCAGCTCATTAACGCAACCGTTAACGCCGATAAGGGTATCACCCTTACCGACAACGGTATGAACTCTACTATTGTTATTGCAGGCGGTACCTACAACATTGCCAACGGCCCTGTTGTTGAGATCGACCAGGCAAGCATGCCCGTTGTTGTTTATGTCTTCGGACCTCTTACCATCAACGGTACTGCTATCAACAGCGCAACTGATGCTGCACCCTTCTTTGGTGCTAACGTAACCGTTATCTGGATGGGTCAGTACTAATTGAAGATAAGACTTAAACGTCTTATGATCCCCCTACCTTGCCGAAGGGTGAGGTAGGCGGTGATCGAAGAATACAACCGTGAGCTTGTAAATGTTGGTAATTTCGTCGCATAAGGTTGCATTTTTCGATGGCCGATGGTATAATACTATCAAGTTCGGGAATATAATGATTCCCAAAAAATATAATCAAAAGGAGGAACAACAGGTGAAAAGCAAATTCATGGCTAAATTAAAGCTTCGTTTGCTGCTTATTGCAATCGCTGCGATCGTGGTCACGGTCTTTTCGCAGGGCACCCTGGCTTACTATACCACCGTGGGCAAGGCAACCAACGTTGTGACCTCCGGTAACATCAAGTTCGCCATCCACGAAAAGACCGCCCAAGGCACCGATTTCCCCAAGGAGGGCGTATATATCGTCCCCGGCGATATCGTCAGCAAGCGTGTCACCGTTGAAAGCCTTTGCGACCATCCCTTCTATCTGAGAGTCAAGCCGGTCTACGGCATCAACGGCTCTAATGAGCTTACCGCTGAGGA
Organism: Clostridia bacterium; assembly: GCA_017416345.1. Taxonomy (GTDB): domain Bacteria; phylum Bacillota; class Clostridia; order Oscillospirales; family Acutalibacteraceae; genus UMGS172. The sequence continues at coordinate 26,570 of JAFQCR010000007.1, forward strand.
ATGCTTCGGCCTTGATATTGACCGTCAAAACTGGATAGAAAAGGACGGATGGTTCTATTATAAGGATATCGTCCGACCGGGTGAGACCACACCTGCCGTTTTCTCCGAGGTTGAGATAATCGGCGAAAAGGTGGACAACAGCTATATCGGAAAAACATTGACCCTTACCGTTTCGGCTCAGGCAGTACAGAGCGAGAACAATCCCGCTGATACTCCCCTTGAAGCCCTCGGTTGGCCGGAAGGTTGAGGTGTAGCCGATGAAACGTGTTTTAGCTTTTTTAACAGCCGTTTTGGTGCTGTTGCTTTCGGCAATGTCGGTTTCGGCGGCCGACGGTAACGTCACCTATGACGGAAAGGCGCAGGAGTTCATTTTTGAACCCGGAAGCGACTATTCTCCTACCGACCTTTTCCCGAATTTTAAGGGAGTTATGCCGGGAGACAGTATAACTCAGAAGATCTCGGTCAAAAATGATGTTGAGAAGGACGTAAAGGTCAAGATCTATATGCGCTCTCTCGGTGCACATGAGGATTCGGTCGAGTTTCTTTCTCAGCTTAAGATGACGGTCACACTTTTGACCGATACCAACCTTTTTGACGCTATGGCTCACGAGACCGCACAGCTTACCGAATGGACCTACCTCGGAATGCTGTATTCGGGCGGTGAAGCCGAGCTTGAGGTCAAGCTGGATGTTCCCGTAACGGTCGGAAACGAATATCAGGAGCAGGTTGGATATCTTGATTGGGAGTTCAGGATCGAGGAGTTCCCCCGTGAGCCCGATGATCCCGCACCGCCTACCGGCGATACCTCGTATATCAGCGTATGGATCGCTTCGGGTATCGGAGCGGTTGCAGCAGTTATGATAATTATTTTCATCATTGTCGCCTTCAAGCGTAAAAAGGAAGATGACAACGGTGAAAAAACGCACAATGGACAGAGTGATAATGAATAGAAAAAGATTCACCAGGATCGCATTGGCGTTCAGTGTTTTCCTCTTTATTTTGTGGAGCACGCTGGGCACCGGTACGACTCTTGCATGGTTTACCGATACGACGGCTACGCAGAAAAACACCTTTATTATAGGTGAGCTTGATCTGGTCGTATCCCATAAGACGCCTGACGGATATACCGTCGTTACCGAGCAGACCAAGCTCTTTGACGATGAGGCTTTGTATGAGCCGGGTTACGTTCAGGTGGTATATCTCAAGATCGAAAACGAGGGTACCGTGGATTTCGATTACGTAATGTCGGTCGATGTTACGAAGTCTATCCCCGCCATTAACGTCTTCGGTGATGAGATACACCTTGAAAAGCATCTCAAGTTCGGAGCCGTTATCGGAACCGAGCAGGAGATACTTGATCTCACGGTCGACCGTGAGACCGCAAAGCAGGTCGCAACACGTGATCTGGGCGCATTTATATCGGATGTGCATAATCTTGAGATAGGTGCGGACGACTATGCCGCATTGATGATCTATATGCCCGAGGGTGTAAACAACGTGGCCAACTACCGTGACGATGCTCCGCCGATGGTCGAGCTGGGAATTACGGTCAAGGCATCCCAGGAGGGTACGCTTTCCTAAAATCTGCTGAAAATTTATGAAAGGAGGAAACGGTGTGAAAAACTTTTTGGCCAACTATATCATAATTCCAAAATACGGAACGGTTCGTGAAAAAGTATTTATGACACGTATTGCATTGGGACTTACTGCCATCATTTTCTGTATGGCGGCGCTGACCTATTCTGCATATGCATATTTTTCGCACGGCGTTTCTTCCAATAAGACCACGATTGCGGCGGCCAACTATACTCTTGAATATACCGTTATGGCAGGCGATGTACGTCCTCAAGGCGGTGTGGCTACGGCCGAAACGGTGACCGAGATCGCTCCGAGCGACCTTGACGGCACTTATAAGCTGCAGCCCGGTGTTTACACCGTTAAGATGACCAAGCCTTTGACCTCGCAGGCCAGCACGGGATTTTGCCGTATTGAGGTCTGTGACGCAAAGGGCAATACCGCTACTCACTATACGCAGCAGATAGGTAAGGTCTCACCCGAGGAGATACAGACTACCCGTTACATCCTTATCGAGGTGAAAAATGCCGATGCTTTTCTGAAGCTGACGGCGTCGTGGGGCACCTGCGCCAGAACCGATATGATACTCACAAACGGCGAGCTTGAATTTACGGCCGACGGGAACAACTCTGCCGAGCCGGATCCCGAGGTTCCCGACGAAAGCACCGACCCCGATACCGACACCAACATCGACCCCGATGCGTCGAACGGCGAAAATGCCGAGGGCGAAAACGATGCCGAGGGTGACGGGAACGGAGAAACCGATACGGGCGAGCAAGGCTCGTCCGAGGAGCCCGAGACCAATGAAGGTGAACCGACCTAAAGGGACGGAACTGAAGAGTTGAATGAAGTGACAGAATAACAAAAAGCCTTGTGCGTAACCATCAATGCACAAGGCTTTATTATTTGACAAATTGCAATGGGTCTGGTATACTTGATTGACATTAACGAAAAGAGGTGGACGGGTTGAAAAGGGTCATCGTCATCGGCTGTCCCGGCTCGGGGAAAAGCACCTTCGCAAGGGCTTTGCAGGCCAAAACGGGTCTGCCGCTTCATTATCTTGATATGATGTTTTGGAATGCCGATAAAACAACGGTCAGCCGTGAGGAGTTTGACAAAAGGCTGGATGCGGTATTGGCGACCGAGCGTTGGTTGATCGACGGCAACTACAGCCGTACACTCGAAAAAAGGCTCTCGGCCTGCGATACGGTATATTTTCTTGATCTTTCGACCGAGGAATGCCTTTTGGGTGTAAAGCAACGGCAGGGGAAGCCCCGACCCGATATGCCGTGGGTCGAAAACGGCGAGGATGCCGAATTTCTTAAGTTTATTAAGGATTTTGCAACCTGTTCACGTCCGAAAATACTGTCGCTTCTGGAAAAATACAGCGATAAACGGAGTGTTGTTTTTCACTCGCACGAGGAAATTGACAAATATCTGTCTGACTTTGACGAATAACCGTTGACTTGATGGCAATAAAAGGGTATAATCTTGGTTGAAAAAGAAATGAGGGTGTTTATGGATTTTTTAAACAAAATAGTAGGATACATAAACGATGCGCTTTACAGTTATATTCTTATAATCATACTTGTACTCGGCGGCTTGTATTTTACGTTGCGAACAAAACTTGTGCAGTTCAGAAAGCTTGGCGAGCAGGTAAGATCGGTCAGCGAAAAGTCGGAGGGTAAGGGTGTTTCTTCCTTCCAGGCTTTGATGGTCTCAACCGCCTCCCGTGTCGGAACGGGTAATATTATAGGAGTTTCAACGGCGTTGATTCTCGGTGGCTTCGGCTCGGTCTTCTGGATGTGGGTCATTGCACTGATCGGTGCGGCGTCAGCTTTTATTGAAAGCACGCTGGCACAGATATTCAAAAAAAGAGGAGCCGAGGGCAGTTTCGGCGGCCCTGCATATTATATAGAAGCGGCCTTCAAAAAGCGCTGGCTTGGTGTAGTGTTTGCCGTGCTTTTGATGCTGACCTATGGTGTCGGCTTCAATATGCTGGCATCCTTCAACCTGCAGGATACCTTCTCGGGATTTGAGTTTTATAAAGAAAATGAGAATATTGCTCCCTGGATGATCGGTGGCATTATTGCCGTGCTGGTGGCCTATTGCCTTATCGGCGGCGGCAAGCGCATTGCTTCGGTTACAGGTGTTTTGGTTCCTATAATGGGTGTTGCATATATTATAGTAGCGGTCGTGATCGTTGCCATCAATTATAAGGCTATGCCGTCGGTGTTCAAGACTGTTTTCTCGGAAGCCTTTGATTTTGAGGCGATCTTCGGCGGTTTCGCCGGTTCGTGCGTTATGTACGGTATAAAAAGAGGCCTGTTTTCCAACGAGGCAGGTGTCGGCTCGGCACCCAACGCCTCGGCTGCGGCCAACGTCAAGCACCCCGTAAAGCAGGGTCTTGTGCAGGTGCTGTCGGTATTCATCGATACCATACTTATCTGCTCTGCAACAGCATTTATGTGTATGAGCTCGGGACTGGATGCCTCTTCCTTTGTGAATGCAAACGGTGATGCTTTGGCGGCAACCTATGTTCAGGAATCGCTGAAAGCAACCCTGGGTGATTTCGGCCCGATATTCATCACCGTTGCAATGGTCTTGTTTGCGTTCACCACACTGCTCGGCAATCTTTTCTACGTTGACAAGTGCTGGACGTATCTTTTCAAGCGTGAGCCGAGCAAGCGGTTTATGCTTATATACCGCATCGTGGCATCTCTGCTGATCTTTGTCGGCGCAGGACTTTCGGCAGGCTTGCTCTGGAACGTGGCCGATGTGCTTATGGGACTTATGGCGGTCATCAACGTACCGGTCATTATCATACTTGGAAAATATGCCATCCGTGCGCTAAAGGATTATGAAAGACAGCGCAAAGAGGGCAAAAAACCTACGTTTAAGGCCAAGGATATCGACCTGCCGTTTGAAACCGATTATTGGAATTGATTTTTAGGAGCATTTTTTATGATCTGCAACAACATACTTGAGGCAATGGGCAATACGCCCATCATCCGCCTTTCGCATATAGGCGACCCCGACGGTGCCGAGATACTTGTAAAGTTTGAGGGGCTAAACGTCGGCGGCTCTATCAAGACCCGAACCGCATACAATATGATACTTGATGCCGAGCAAAAGGGCATCATCAATAAGGATACCGTGATCGTTGAGCCTACAAGCGGAAACCAGGGCATCGGCCTTGCCTTGGTCGGTGCGGTAAGGGGCTATAAAACTAAAATAATTATGCCCGACTCGGTCAGCGAGGAACGCAGAAAGCTGGTCAATCACTACGGTGCCGAGGTCATTCTGGTACACGATGCAGGCAATATCGGTGAGTGTATCGACGAGTGCGTCAAGACGGCCTTGAGAATGCAGGCCGAGGATAAAAACGTGTTTGTTCCCCAGCAGTTTGAAAACCCTGCCAACCCGCAGATCCAGCGTGATCAGACCGCAATGGAGATCATAGAGGCGGTCGGCAAGCCTATCCACGGCTTTTGCTCGGGTATCGGTACAGGCGGCACCATCACGGGTATAGGTGAGGTCTTGAAGGCTCACAACCCCGATATGGAGATTTGGGCGGTCGAGCCCGAAAATGCCGCAATGCTTTCGGGCGGTTCGATAGGCACGCATATCCAGATGGGTATCGGTGACGGCGTTATCCCGAAGATCTTGAACCAGGAGATCTACAGCGATATCTGCATCATCAAGGATGACGAGGCCATCACCACAGCCAAGGAGCTTGCCTCGAAAGAGGGCATTATGTGCGGAATTTCGAGCGGAACCAACGTTGCCGCCGCAATCAAGCTTGCCAAAAAGCTCGGCAAAGGTAAAACGGTCGTAACCGTCCTGCCCGACACCGCCGAAAGATATTTCTCCACACCGTTGTTTGAATAAAATTATTACCATTAAAAAGCCACCGACGGCCGTCGGTGGCTTTTTGCCTTCTCCGCCGGGGAAGGCTAAATTATTCCGAAAATATTTCATTTCGCTTGTCATCTTTGCGGTAGATATATTCGTCACCGCCGCACCCGCTCAACACTATTTCATCATCACTGTATCTTTTCACGGTGAAAATATTGCTTTGCTTATCGTTTTGGCAGGCTGACAGGTCACATTTGTCGGTCGGAACCAAGGCCGATCTCGGGACGAAGGAAAAATCGCAACCAAAACCGCAAAACGGTTCGGTGTTGTCCTTATAATGCCTTATTCTGAAATACTGCCCTGCACAGTAAAGCCCTAAATCGAACACTCGGTTGAAGGATGCACCGCAGTATATGTTTTCACCGTTTTGGTCAATAGAAAAAATATACTCGGTGCTTTGTGTGCAAAGCGAAAAGGAGAACCTTTCCACCGTGTCGGTCAGCTTGGCACACATACGCCACGACTGCAGTGCCTTTAAAATACCGACCTCGCTGACCTTGGGCAAGCCGCCGTTGTTTCGGCTTATTTGAAAGCTCTCACGGCGTGTGGCGGTTGGGCTGTGAACGAATTTGGTTCCAAGCAGCTTTGAGGTGTTTTCATCGTTATGACATAGCGTGTTTTCGGCTGTGAGATAGGCATATTTTGTTTTGTTTTCATCGTTGTCACGCTCACATACAGCTCGCAACAGCTTTTTGTTTCGGTATCCGATGTAAAGCTTAACCCCAAAAACCGATTTATCGGCATTGCAAAAATAAACAAGTGCGTATTTTTCGGTCTCAACCGTTTCGGTAAGCTCTGACCGCATTATCTGACAGTTGAAATCATCGTTTTCAATATCAAATGATGTTATTCCATCCACCAAAAGATAATCGGTTGTGACCGAAAACAACCTAGCCATCATCACGATCTTGGAAAGCTCAGGCAGGGTCTGGTCAAGCTCCCATTTTGACACGGTCTGCCGTGATACGCCAAGCCTTTCGCCAAATTCCTCCTGCGACAGCGCAAGTGTCAGCCGCAACCGCTGTATTCTTTGTCCTACCGTCATTTTGACCGCCTCCTTTTTCCGATTACAGTATAACACAGCTATGTGTCATATTCCACCAACTGACGAAGGAAATTTGTCAACCTATGGGTGACAAGTCGGAGCCTTATGATGTTGAAAAATGATATTTGCTTGACGAAGGTTGATTTATCAACTATAATAAAAGTGTGAAATTAAAAGGCACAGTCTGTGCATATATCAATTCAAGGGAAGTGTTTTAATGGATCAAAAGTACGAGGCTTTGTTTACACCCTGGAAGATCGGCAACGTTGAGATCAAAAACCGTATAGTTATGTGTCCTATGGGCGGCACATCGCTGTTCGGCTGGTTTGAGCTTACGGGTTGCGGCTTTGATAAGGAGGCCGCAAAGCTGTTCCTCGAAAGAGCCAAAAACAATGTTGGTCTTATCATCCCCGGTATCGCACCCTTGCGTGATACCTTTTGGGGCAAATGGCTTTGGCAGAACCCCAAGATGTTCAAAGAGCTCAAGGTCTTTATGGACGAAATACATAAAACGGGTGCCAAGCTGTTCATTCAGCTGACCGCAGGTATGGGCCGTTCGTGGGCCATAACCGAGCTGGTCGCACCGTTGCACAAAAATAAGTTTACCCGTGCTATCGTCAAGCCGATCATCGACACCTCGCACGAGTTGGCTTCTCCGAGTGAACAGCCGTCACGCTGGGCGCACGACATCATCTGTCCCGAAATGACGGTTGAGCAGATACACGAGATAATCGAGGCCTTTGCCAAGACCGCCAAGCTTTGTAAAGAGGCAGGCGTTGACGGTGTTGAGGTTCACGCCGTTCACGAGGGCTATCTGCTTGACCAGTTTGCCATTGAGTTTTTCAACAAGCGTACCGACGAATACGGCGGTTCATTTGAAAACCGTTACCGCTTTGCCGCCGAGGTCGTAAAGGCCATTAAAGAGGCTTGCGGAACCGATTTCCCCGTATCTCTGCGCTACTCGGTCGAGTCCAAGATGAAGGGCTTTTGCGAGGGTGCAATGCCGGGTGAGCACTACACCGAGGTCGGCCGTGGAATGGAAGAATCCGAAAAAGCGGCAAAATATCTGCAGGATGCAGGCTATGATATGCTCAACGCCGACAACGGTACCTATGACTCGTGGTACTGGGCGCATCCGCCTATGTATATGCCGCAGAACTGTAATCTCCGGGATGTCGCACACATCAAGAAGTTTGTTGATATCCCCGTGGTTTGTGCAGGACGTATGGAGCCCGACGTGGGTGCCAAGGCGGTTGCCGACGGATGCATTGATGCCGTTGGTGTGGCCCGTCAGTTCCTGACCGATCCCGAATGGGTCACCAAGCTGATCGAGGATCGCTTGGAGGACATCAAGCCCTGCATCTGCTGTCACGCAGGCTGCTTTAACTTCTCGTCAAGTAAGGGTCACGCCAACACGCAGGCTCTTTCTGACACAATGGGTCTTGCACGCTGTGCCTTGAACCCTGAAACAATGCAGTCCAAGAAATATTACATAGAGCCTGCCAAGAAGTCCAAAACGATAGCCGTCATCGGTGGCGGTATCGGCGGTATGGAGGCTGCGATCCTTTGTGCCAAGCGTGGTCACAAGGTCACAATTTATGAAAAGACCGATGCTTTGGGCGGTGTGTTTGTGGCCGCCGCAGCACCCTCGTTCAAGGAAAAGGACCGTGAGCTGATAAGCTGGTACATCCGTGAGGTGCAAAAGCAGGGAATAGAGGTCAAGTTCAATACCGAGGTCACCGACGTTAAGACTTTGGGTGCCGATGAGGTCATCGTAGCAACCGGTGCTGTTGCCAAAAAGATACCCATAAAGGGTGCTGAAACGGCAGTTGAGGCGGTCGACTATCTGCTCGGTAACAAGCAGGTCGGTGAAAACGTTGTGGTCATCGGCGGCGGACTCACCGGTTGTGAGATCGCTTACGACCTTTACTTAAAGGGCAAAAAGCCGACCGTTGTCGAGATGCAGGACGACCTTATCACCGCAAAGGGTGTCTGCCTTGCCAACACAAGCTATCTGCGTGATTTCTTCAAGACCAACAAGGTACCCACACATCTCGAGACCGCACTTTCCGAGATCGGTGACGGCTTTGTTGTGCTTAAAGACAAAGAGGGTAAGGAGTTTAAGGTCGAGTGCGATTCGGTCGTGCTCTCGGTTGGTTACAACCCTGCACCCATAGCCAAAAAGAGCGGCAAGGTTCACGTTATCGGTGACGCCAAGGCCGTCGGCAATCTTCGCACCGTTATCTGGGGCGCTTGGGACGTTTGTATGAAGATTTAATTATAATTGTAGGGGTCGGCGCCTTAGACGACCCGTGACCGTAGGGAACGACGCCCTCGTCGTTCCGAAAAAAAGGAGTGTATCTTATGCAGTTAACCCAAGAACAGCAGGCTATACTTGACGGTTCTAAAGGCGAAACTATGGCCAAGGTTATGAAGACCATGGTCATGTACGGTGACGCTTTTGAGGCTGAAAAGTTGGTGCCTATTACATCAAATTACAACCACCTTGTTACCTCGTTCGGTCTCAAGGTAATGTCGCCCGTTTACGACCTTATGCAGCAGTTATTGGATGCAGGCGTTATGTCGGGTCAGAAATTCTCGGTCGACCCGAGACCGTTGGACAAAAACGTTCCTGCCAACTTCCTGCAGAACTTTGTTTTCAACAAATTTATGTATACAAAGCAGGATTTTTACGAGGGTCAGCTCAAAGAGCTCGGCCTTATGGACAAGGATGCCTTTACCTGCACCTGCTATATGGACGAGGTCGGCAATAAGCCTAAAAAGGGAGATATCCTCTCTTGGGCGGAGTCCTCGGCCGTTGTTTATGCCAACTCTGTACTTGGTGCACGTTGCAACCGCAACTCGGGTATTATCGACATTATGGGCTCCATCGTCGGCTTTGTTCCTTACTTTGGTTTGTTGACCGATGAGGGCAGAAAGGCCACCTGGGTCGTAAAGATAGAGACCACCAAAAAGCCTGAGGCACAGCTTTTAGGCTCTGCTATCGGTATGAAGGTCATGGAGGATGTTCCGTACATCGTGGGTCTTGACAAGTGGCTCGGAACCGAGCTTAACGATGCCGCCTGCACCTATCTGAAGGACTTTGGTGCCGCCACCGCCTCCAACGGTGCTGTCGGACTTTACCACATCGAAAATCTCACTCCCGAGGCAGTAGAATCGGGTAAGGAGCTTATTAAAGAGGGTGCTAAGGAGTATATCATCGACGATGCCGAGCTCGAAAGAGTCAAGAACAATTATCCCGTTGTGTGGAAGAACCCCGATGCAACCCCCAAGCTTTGCTTTATGGGTTGTCCGCATATGAGCCTTGAGCAGTTGAAATCCTGGACCGACAAGGTAGAAAGCGCTTTGAAGGAACACGGCAACAAAAAGGTGGTTATCCCCACCGTATTTACCGCCGCACCCAAGGTGCTTGAGCAGTTCAACAAGACCGAATATGCCGACCGTTTAAAGGCTACGGGTGTAATAACCTCTTACATCTGTCCTTTGATGTATATGAACAATCCGCTGTGCAAGAAGATGCCGGTCATCACCTCGTCCAACAAGCTTCGCACCTATACAAGTGCAAGATACTATACCGATGACGAGATACTTTTGGCCATCACCAAGGGAGGTAAATGATATGAGAGAGTTTAAAGGACGTGTAGTTACCCCCGGAACGGTTACTGCTCCTGCAGTTGTGACCCGTCAGGGCTTTAACACCCTTGCTTCCATGCAGATGGCTCTGCAGTTTGGCGACAAAAAGGTCAAATGCGGGGATCAGTCCAACCCCGACCTTTACGAAAAGCCGATGTTCGGTAAGGCTTTGTGTCTGCCGCAGACCATAGGCTCTACCACGGGCGGACTTGTGCTTTATTGCGCCTGTGCAATGGGACGTCAGCCTGCCTGCATGCTGTTTGCCAACCACATCGACTCCTTGGCCGCCGCAGGTGCCGTTTTGGCCGACGTTTGGGTCGACAGCGTTACCATGCCGGTCATCGACTGTCTTGGAGACGAGTTTTTGGAGTATGTCAAGGACGATATGACCGTCACCGTTTTGGAGGACGGAACGGTTCGTGTTGAATAGTTTTTGCGGAGCTGAACCAATCGGTTTGGCTCCGTTCGTCTTTTTACAAGATACATTGTAACTTGCTCGGTATGACTGATTTGAAAAAAGTATCGTTTTCGGACACTATCGTTTCAGAATGTCCTTTTTTGCAATTGCAACTGCTTGCGTTTTGAGTAATAATAGATTATAACCTCATAAAGTATTTTTATTTGAAAGGACGGTTTAAAATATGCAAACCGCTAATTCCAAATTTACAAGATCCGCAATTCTCAAAACGGTCTCCTTGACACTTATTATGGTGCTGTTGGCTGTGTTGAGCATTTCGGCTTTTACCGCCTGCGCCGCAGAGCCGACCGACCAAACGGCTCCTAAAACGCAGAGTGCTGCGGTATCGACCTACGATTTTGAATCGATAGAGTATAACCATACTCCCGAGTTTCCTTGTGAGGCCGACAGTACGGTCATTGTTTATCCCGACCCCGTAAAGCCCGACAACAAGGCTTTGCTTGTTGATTCGACAGGAACTGCGGCAAGCGCAAATTATTATTTTACCGATATTTCAAAGGCTTTTGAGGTTTCGGTCGATGTTTATGTGCCTGTGCTTTCCAATTGGCAGGTCGGTCTTTTCCCCGACCAGTTTGACGGTCGTATTCAGTTTGCTGTAACGGGTGATGCCGACGGTAACCTTTATGCAACCTCCAAGATCGTTTCGACCTACAAGGCAGGCGAGTGGTTCACCGTCAAAATTGCCGCCGATCCCGAAAAGGAGACCGCCTCGGTCTATATCAACGGTACCGCAATTGCCGAAAATGTGGCTTACTACAGCAGCGGTGTGGGCTACGGCTATTCGGGTGCCTGCTATCTTTCCAACAAGGACAAAAACGGCGAGGTGTATTTCGATAACCTTGTAACACCCGTCCACGATGAGGTTCACGTTGAAAAGTATGTCCCCGAGTATATCAAAGCGCAGATCTTGTCCTCTGCCAACCCTGAGCAGTGCGGACACGATACCGCAAATGACCTTTATTATTCGGCCTTTCCCTCGGTCAAGAAGATCAGCGACGAAAAGGCAATTATAATCTTCCACCGCGGTGTTAAGCACGCATATTCTCACGGTGTGCTGGATTGTATTGTCTATAACCCCACCACCGAGGAGGTCATCGAGCAGAAGGTCATCTACGATCCCGGTGTCAAGGAATATAATGCTCAAAACGCCGACCTTATGATACTGCCCAACGGTGATCTTTACATCACCCTTAACGTACAGCATTCCAACAATGCGGCCGATCCTTACGAGTCGCTGGTATTCCGCTCGACCGACGAGGGCGAGACCTGGGTAAAGGAACAACAACCCACCGATCAGTTCGGTCATCATTTCTCGGTCGTTCACGATTATGCCATCGTCGGCAACGACGTTTATATGTTGGCCGCCAAGGATCCCCAGCTTAATAACGACGATTCGCTTGATTATATGTGTCTTGTAAAGTCGTCGGACAACTGCGTGACCTGGGAGTATGTCAACAACCTTACCAAGGGATTGAAATACGAATTTAACGAGTCGACCATTGAGTATTACGACGGCAAGCTTGTGTTTGTCGGTCGCGGTGACAAAAAGGTTACCAAGGCGGCTCTTTTAAACCTTGACGGAACGGTTCATTCTAGTCGCAATATCGGTGTTGATTTCGACTGTATCGGTCACAACGGCAAGGCTGAGATCATCCTGAAGGACGGCGAGTATTACCTCATTCTCCGTAATATGCTGCCCGACGTCGGCAACGCAATGGAGCTTCCGCTTTATAGGCTCGACCCCGCAACTCTGTCGTTGGAGACCTACGTTGAGCTTCAGCCCAAGAACACCGGCACCAACGGCGGTGACGGCTTCTACGCCGAGACCTTCTTCCACGAAAAGGACGGGGAGACCTATCTCAATGTAATTACCTATACCAGAGCATACACCAACACCTCGTCGGGTGTGCCGTCCATTGTCCGTTTTGAGTACAAGTGGGACGAGATAAAGGCTCCCGTTTTCAAGGAAACTGCCAAGATAGATGAGGTGGATGCCATCAAGTCCGACCTTTCGGCAATGGGCAGAACCGAGTCGGTGAAATTTGAATTTGACAAATCTTCTTATGATTACGGTCAGATTGGCGGTACAACAATCCGTGACATCAAGGGTATAGCTGCATCAACTGCCGACGGTTCAACCGACCGAATCATGTGCCGTGGTGAGGGCGTTAACGGCACGGGTGCCATTAAGTGGGCAACCTCTCCCGGTCAGGAGACCGCTATTATATTCGGCAAGAATAACGTTGTGGCAAACGGACTTGGTGCAGCTTATGAGCTTCAGCCCAACCGTAAGTACACAGTCACGTACTATATAGCAACAAGTACCGCCAATATAACCTTTGGTGTTAAAGGACTTTCGACCTATGTAAAGGCCGAGCTTGGCGAGGGGTATACGTTGGCTTCGCACACCGTGGCAAGCAAGATATCCTCCTACACAGCCTACACCGATACCTTCACCACACCCGATGCCGCAACAATGGGTGATAACAAATATCTGTCTTTCTTTGTCAACAAAGGAAGCAACAGTACAGTGACGGTTTTGCTTGATAACGTAACCATTTCGGCCGAGATCCTGCCTTCTATGAGCGACCTTGTTACCTTTAACGATAACGGTAAGCTGTATTATGCCAATGCATCCGAGCTTACCTTCCTGCCCGACGGTAACAACGGTGCCGAAGGCTGTGAGTTTGAGGGCTGGGTGGGCTCTGACGGCTTTAAGGTCACCGATATCCCCGAAAACGGAACTGTGCTGTCCTCAAGATACCTTAATGCCGACGGAACCTCATCGGTTGAAAGATCGGCCGTCACGCTGACCTTTGACAAGCTGCTGACCTACAAGAACATTTCGGGCAACGCCAACGGTGTTTCGGGTATAATCACGGCAAGTGCCGCTTCGCTTTGCACCTACAGCCGTTCCTTTGGCGGAAACTTTGCCATCAAGGTCAACGGTAAAAACACCATCCCGCAGGTTGGTCTTTACCTTGCACGTGACGATAACGCCTATACGGGCGACCAGTTCGGCTACATTCTGTCGCCCAACACAAAGTACACCGTTTCGTTTGACGAGTGTGTTTCAACTCTTTCGGCAGGCACTACCGTTACCTATCAGCTTATGGCGGTCAGAAGCTCGTCATCGGCCGTTATTGCAAGCGGTATCAAGCTGGGCGAGGCTGTTAATGTCACCGCCAAGGGTGAGCTTTACACCAACCACACGGTTGAGTTTACCATGCCGTCTATTGCCGAGATGGGCAAAAACGCCAAGCTGCAGATAGTTATTACCTGCAGCGGTACGGCGGATACCTATTCGTATTCCTCGTTTATTGATAACGTTACAATAACCAAGATCAATACCAATAAAGACGATAATTTCTTTATGCAGAGATTTGGTTCCATCCGTTACGAGCAGGCGGCAGGCGTTGATACTCCTTATGTTTCGGCAGGTCTGCGCTTTAGGGCAAGATTGTTTAACGATTGCCGTGTAAAGGCATCGGAGCTTGGCTTTGTGGCCGTTCCCAACGCCGCTTTGTACGGAATGGCGGTCGAGGATTACCTCAAGCTGTCGGACAATGTTGCTAAAATCGGCAAGGTCAAGGCCGACGGAATCAATGAGATGATCTATGAGATCGGCACCGACGGTGACGGCAGAAAATACTGTGACTATCAGATGATACTGACCGGTCTTACGGTTGAGGGCAAGGACACCGACCTGCTTTCCACCGATATGACGGTAGTTATGTACGCCGTGGTGGATGGCAAAACGGTCTATACCGACCCCATCACCTTAAGCTTTGATGACGTCAGAATTTTGACCGAGGTACAGTAATATAAGCAACGAAAAGCAACGCTTACACTGTAAGCGTTGCTTTTTAATAGGGTTGGTCGAACAACCTGTTGCTTGCGGCATATAATGTGTTGAAGGCTTTTGCCTTTGGATATTTAATAAGAAGGATGGTTTTTATGAGAGAATACGATTCCTATGACTCGTGTGATACCTGCCGTGAGGCCGGCTGTGCCTTTGCTGTGCCGGGTATTTTGGCGGCGTTGCTGTTCGCTGTCATAGGCCTTTTGGTCGGTGCCGCAGTTTCGGCAACTATACTTGCCAACATTGCCGCATTTATTGTGCTGGCTGTGGTGCTTTTTGTCGCACTCGGCGTATGGACGATCATCCGTATCTGCCGTTGCAGACGCAATTAAAGACAAAAAACCGCTGTGGGACACCACGGCGGTTTCGCTATTGTTAAAACAATTATTTTTTGATTGACTGAACGCTGAAGATATAATATAATCTAAAAAAACACATATTGGAGCTTAAAATGAAATTACTTATGCATACCTGCTGTGCGCCGTGCTCGATAATGTGCATTGACACGTTGCGCCGTGAGGAGATCGACCCCATACTTTATTGGTACAACCCCAACATCCACCCGATGAAGGAATACAAAATGCGTAAGAATACGCTGGTGGACTATGCAAGATCGGTTGATGCCAAGCTGATAATTGAGAATGAATACGGACTTCGCAAATTTATTGAGGGAATATACCCCGATTTTGATAACCGTTGCGGTTTTTGCTATGAAATACGGCTTGACCAAACTGCCAAGTTCGCCACCGAAAACGGCTTTGATGCCTTTACCTCAACGCTGTTTGTCAGCCCTTATCAGAATCACGAGCTCATGATAAAAACCGCCGAGGCCGCCGCAAACAAGTATAATATCGACTTTTTGTACCGTGATTTCAGACCTTTCTTCAAGGAGGGTCAGGAAAAGGCACGGGAGCTCCGGCTTTATATGCAAAAATACTGCGGTTGCGTTTTCAGCGAAGAGGATAGATATACGAAGCACAAAAAAGGAGAAAAGTAATCGTGAGAACCACTAAGATAGCTGTTGCCGAGCCTTTTTCGGGCAGGCCTAAAATCAATCTTGCGGCAATATTCGGCGCAACCCCCGAGAAGCCATTTTTATTGCGTATTCCCGCCACGGGTGAACGCCCCATGAGCTTTGAGGTCAACGGCTTGCCCGAGGGCCTTGAACTGAAGGACAACATAATTTCGGGTGTCTCTCCCAAAGTGGGTGAGTACGAGATAACGCTTATCGCAAAAAATGCGTTGGGACAGTGTGAAAAGCGAATCACCTTGGAAATAAAGCCGCAAAATGTTTTGGTGACCCCGTTACTTGGCTTTACGTCGTGGAATGCCTACGGCTCTGACGTGACGCAGGCCGATATTTTGACGGCCGCCGACAGAATGGTCAAATTGGGGCTGACCGAGTACGGCTACCGATATGTCAACACCGATTCGGGCTGGCAGTATGAGTACGGCGGTGAGTTTGATGCCGTTATGCCCAATTCGAAATTCCCCGATATGAAGCAGATGACCGATACTATTCACGGTTACGGCTTAAAGTGCGGTATTTATTCGACCCCGATGCTTACGGCATGGGGTTGTCCCAAGGAATTTAAATCGATCCCCGGCTGTACCGTCGGTGAGCCAGACTACCGCTTCAGCGACAAAAACGGCGGTATCGGAGTGATACACAAAGAGGCCAACAACGTCCGTCAGTGGGATGCATGGGGCTTTGATTATCTGAAATACGACTGGTCGCCCTGCGATACGATCAATGCCGATATCATGCGAAAGGAATTGATCAAGGCTGGACGTGATTTTGGCTTTTGCGTTACCATTCAGGCGTTAAGACCCTACGGAAAGTATTGGTCGGAGTATTGCCATTCCTACCGTTGCAATGACGATTCAAGAGGAACCTGGGAGTTCGTTTTGAAGATATACAACTCGTATTTCGGTTTTCAACGCTTTGCCAAAAAGGGCCATTATTTTGATCTTGATATGCTTGATTGCGGCACCTGCAAGGGTGAGGCTTTAGAGGGTGTTCTGACCGAGGACGAGCAGATCGTGGCTTACACCATGCGAGCATTCCTTAATTCCCCGATACAGATCAGCAGTACTTTGGAGGCCGTGGACGAGTTCGAGCTTTCACTTTATTGTAACGAGGAAATAATTGCAATAAATCAGGATACGGCATTTTCAACACCTGAATTGGTAAAAAAGGTCGAGCAGGGCAGAGAGAAGCTGCATATTTTTGAAAAGCTTCTTGAGGACGGAAGGTATGCTTATGCTGTTTTCAATATGGGTGAAAACGAACGGGAAACCGAGCTTGAGTTTGAGTCCGAAGCCGATCTTCGCGATGCTTGGGCCAAGGAAAATATCGGAAATCTCAATGCGCTTACACTCAAAATGGCACCTCACACCGTCCGCGTTATAAAGTCGGACAAAAAGCTGACGGTTGAGGAATGAAAACAAGAAAAAGACGATAAATAATAAAGATCCTTCACTTCGTTCAGGATGACAGAGTTTTAAGTCTTTGTGTCATCCCGAGCGTTAGCGAAGGATCTATTTCATTTTATGTGTTTAAAAGATACTCCAATGCGGGGTTTATGTGCATATCCCACCATTTCCAGCTGTGGTCGCCCTCCGATTCACGGTATTCGTGGTCGATCTCAAGCTCGGTCAGCAGTGCGTGGTAGCTGCGGCTGGCATCAAGCAAGCGGTCCTCGGTGCCGCACCAGATGAACATTTTGGGTAAAGCTTTGCCGTCGGCCTTGGCTTGCTTTGTTAGGTGGAATACATCGTGAGCGGTGCCTTCAAGCTCGGCGGCAGAGTTAAGCAGGAAACCGAAATTTGCCTTCCAAAGCGAAAGATCGTAGGGTCGGCCTTTTCGGGTTATGTCAAAGGCACCCGAAAGCGAAGCGCAGGCAAAATAACGCTCGGGGTAGGTGAGGGCTATTTTAAATGCTCCGTATCCGCCCATTGAAAGGCCTGCGATAAGATTATCCTCACGACGGTCGGTCATACCCTTGAAATGTGCACGGCAAAACTCGGGCAGCTCCTCGGTCACAAAGGTGAAATAGTTCACGCCATAGGCTGTGTCGGTATACCAGCTGTTGCCGACGCTCGGCATGACCACGGCGATGTTGTGCTCCTTTGCGTAACGCTCAATGCTTGAAAACCTTGGCCAAACGGTGTTGTTGCCGCCTGCGCCGTGCAAAAGATAAAGCGTTTTATATGTACCCTCAACATTGTCGGGCAATATCACCGAAACTGTGGTGGTCGTTTTGACCGCTTTGGAGCGGTAGCTCATTTCAAAAAACATAATCTTACCTCTTTAAGCTTTTTATGTATTATATCATTTCAAGCGGTGCTTGTAAATGCTTTATTGTACCTCGCAAGACTCTTTTTGTGAAGCTTTAACGGTTTTATACAGCCACACGCTGATAACTATTTCGGCTATGGCAAAGATGCCGAGTATTGCGATAACTACAATAAACTCGAATTGGAGCAACAGCATTGATGCCGCAATTCCCAAGGCAGCCGTTGCAAGCTTTACGCCGAAACGAAGCATTGTGAGCAATGTCTGGTGCTGTTCTTTCGGGGTGTTTTCAAAGATAATGTCCTGAATATACAGGGTGAACGGGTCACGGCAAAACAGTATGATAACGTAGCCCAATGCCATAACGGTGAATTTCACGGCTGTGTTAGGCACAAGCGATCCCAAAACCGACAGCACGAACGAAGCGAACATAAGACTAGCCAAAAGGTTGCCGATGGTCTGCTTCATACGGGTGTAGATCTTGACAAAAACCATATTGGAAATAACACGGATTATTCTTGAAACTGCCAGAATGATACCTAAAATAAGTGCGGCATTGTCAACGCTGAAGGCCGACATCAGTTCCCCCTCGATAAACAGCTTTTGGTCGGTCTGGCCTTCGTTGACAAGGGCAAAAAACACACCGTAGGAAAGAACGGCAAGTAAAACAAGCTTGCCGTAGCCGACCTTGGCTCTGCTTTTCTGTGCCTTGGATGTAATTATGTCGCTGTCGGAGCAGTCGGCCATAAAGAAGGACATAATGAGTCCGATAACGGTTGAGGCTATGCAACACAGCATAGGCAAAAAGCGGTGAACATTGAAAAGCGGGCTTGCGATAAAGGAAACTATCATGGTCAGCACCGAATAGCAGGTGTTGCCCGAAGCACGTATTTTTATAAATTCATCACGGCGGTTTACAAGATAAAGGTTATTTTCAAGCGCAACAAATATCGGTTGACACATTGTTTGCGAAATGTTGCGGAAAACGGCACCGAGCATTATTACATAAAAGTCAGTGCCAAAGGTAAAGCACAGGGCTGACATCACCAAAGCAATACCGCTTATCCTTACGGAGGCGGTGTTACCAAGTCGCTTTATTACCCATAGCATCGGGAATTGCAAAGCGATGGCGGCAACGGTTGATACGGTGGTCATTGTGACCAGCTCGGACGATGTGAGACCACGCACGACCCTCAAAAACAAAGTGCCGATGGCAACATAGAACAAAAGGTCGCCCGTTAACCCTTTGTACCACGGATAAAGCTTTATAAATCGGTTTACCTTTTTCTCCATAACTACCACCCGAAATCCAAAATCCTTATTGATTATACTCTGCATTTAGTGTATAATCAAATACAAATAAAGATATAACAATATAACTTATATATTATAGGAGAACGAAGTGTATGGAGCTTGCGGCAAAATATGTTTATGAGGTTTACAAGGAAAAGAGCTTTTCCAAGGCGGCCAAGTCGCTGTATGTTTCACAGCCTGCATTAAGCTCGACCGTATCGAGGCTTGAAAAGGAGCTTGGCTTCCGCATTTTTGACCGTGCCACCGTGCCGTTGACCCTCACACCGCAGGGCAGGATATACATTGAGGCTTTGGAGGAAATGCTTGAGACCGAAAGCAATATGCGCCGCCGCATACGTGATATTTCGGATATGAGCTACGGGTCATTGACCATCGGCGGACAAAGCTCGACGTCGTATTATCTTATGTCGGAGATCTGCGGTGAATTTCACAAGCAATACCCCGATGTGAGTGTTAAGCTTGATATAGGAAACAAGGGTGATACCGATGTTTTGTGGGAAAAATTAAAAAACGATGAGGTCGACATAATGTTCTCCTACACAACGCGCGGCAACTATATTACCGAGCCGATATACACCGAGCGGCTTATTATTGCAATGCACAGATCAATGCCGTGTGCAAAGGATCTTGAGCCGTTTGCTTTGACCTGGGAGGAGGTCGTCAAGGGGAATATCGACCCTAAAAAAGAGGTCAGGGATATGTCGATATTCAAGGACGTTGAGTTTTTGCGGTTTGGCAAAGGCTCGGTAACTTCACAGTGTATGACGGCTATGTTGGGGGATTACAAAGAAGCGCCCTACAGCATTGTCAACGTCCGACACAGCGGTATGCATTACAACCTTATGTGTGCAGGTGTGGGTGCTGTGATGACTCACGACCTTCAGGTTTCAAAAAGCAGTTACGAATCGGAAAACATACTGTTTTTTGCACCGCACCACCGTGAGGCCTACCGTGATATGTACCTTATAAGAAAGCACACCGCCGATGATAACCCCATTGTCAAAAGCTTTGTCAAGGTTGCAAAAGAGGTAGGAGCAAAGGGGAAAATATAACCGTTATAATCATTTATCACACACATTCGGCATATCCTTTATTTAAAGAGGGGAGTGCCGAATATGTTTGTTTTTAAGAAGATTTTTTGTTTGTGTTTAGTGGTCGTTTTAGCGTTGCTGCCGTGTGGAGTGTTGGCTGATGAAGTTCCCGAGCAGGAGCAGGAGCGTAACAACATCGTGACCGAATATTATTCGCCCGACCTGACCGACCCCATAAAGGTCGGTGCTGCCGAAACGGTGGCAGGAGTGGGCGCAACGCTTGAAATACCTGCAAAATCCTACATTTTGATGGAGGTCAACACAGGGGAGGTCCTTTACGAAAGCGAAAGCCACATGAAGCTGCCGCCTGCTTCCATTACCAAGGTCATGGCGTTGCTTTTGGTGGTTGAGGCGATTGAATCGGGACAACTGACCTTGGAAACCATGCTGACGGCAAGTCCGCACGCCTGCTCAATGGGCGGTTCGCAGATATGGCTTGAACCGAATGAGCAGATGTCGGTGCACGACCTACTAAAGGCGGCCATCATCGGCAGCGCCAACGATGCCACCGTGGTGCTTGGTGAAGCCCTGGCAGGTAGTGAAGAAGGCTTTGTCGGGATGATGAACGAAAGGGCAGGGCAGTTGGGACTTTCCGACACCACATTTATCAATTGCACGGGGCTTGATGCCGACGGACATCTGACTTCTGCGCACGACATTGCTGTGATGTCCAAGGAGCTTATCAAGCACGATATCATAAAGCAGTATTCCACCGTGTGGATGGATTCCTTGCGCAACGGCGAGTCCGAGCTGGTCAACACCAACAAGCTTGTGCGGTATTATGAGGGCTGTACGGGACTTAAAACGGGCACCACCTCGGGCGCAGGGTGCTGTCTTTCGGCAACGGCTGAGAGGCAGGGTCTTGAGCTCGTGGCGGTGGTGATGGGCTGTTCAACCAGCAACGACCGTTTCAACGGTGCACGAAAATTGCTTGATTACGGTTTCGCCAATTACAGCTTCGTTAAGGTGACGGCCGATGACAAGGACTTGACCCCGATTCCGGTAAAAGGCGGCATCAAAACGGCCGTGATGCCGGAGTGTGACACCTTTGAAAGCTTTTTGATCGAAAAGTCAAAGGCCAAGACACTCACATTAAAAACCGAGCTTTCCGAAATGCTGAAGGCTCCCGTTACGGCAGGTCAGCAGGTTGGCGTTGTAAGGGTATATGTCGACGGAGCCGAAATAGGTACTGTCAAAATAACGGCAAAAGAGTCGATAAAGAAGTTGACCTTCTTTGAAAGCTTTAAAATCTTATTAAAAAACCTATTTTATGTGTAAACTTTTTCAAATTTGTATTGAAAATTTGCCCAAGGTATTGTATAATAGCAACAAAGAAAGGTATATTTGGGTGTAGTAACATCAAAAATTATCTTTTTACGTACTTTTTCCGAAGGGAATGTTTAAAATGTCTATTAAATTCAAGGACGGATACGCAGCCGAGTTTTTGGCCGAGGACGATTACGCAGGTATCAAGGCTCACGTTTCCGCCGCTCATAAAATGCTGGAGGACAGAACCGGTCTCGGTAACGACTTTTTAGGTTGGGTCGATCTTCCCGTGAATTACGACAAGGAAGAGTTTGCACGCATCAAAAAGTCGGCCGAAAAGATCATCAGCGACACCGATGTTTTCGTAGTTATCGGTATCGGCGGATCTTACCTCGGAGCAAGAGCCGCTATTGAGTTTCTGAAGTCTCCTTACTACAACAATCTTACAAAGAAAACTCCTGATATTTATTTCGCAGGTAATTCCATCAGCGGTTCTGCGATCCAGGATCTCTTAAATATTTGCGAAGGCAAGCGTGTTTCGGTCAACGTTATCTCGAAATCGGGTACTACGACCGAGCCTGCTATCGCTTTCAGAATCTTCAGAGAATATCTTGAAAACCGTTACGGCCATGAAGAAGCCGTTAAGCGTATATACTGCACCACCGATAAGGCACGCGGCACTCTAAAGCAGCTTGCCGACGAGCAGGGCTATGAGTCGTTTGTAGTTCCCGATGACGTCGGCGGACGCTTCAGCGTTTTGACCGCTGTAGGTCTTTTGCCTATCGCTGTTGCAGGTGCCGATATCGACGCTTTGATGAAGGGTGCCGCTTTGGCACGTGAGGAATATGCAGTTGACGATATCGAAAAGAACGACTGCTACAAGTACGCCGCACTTCGCAACTGCTTCTACCGCAAGGGCAAGGCGATCGAGCTGCTTGTTTCATATGAGCCTCGCTTCACCATGATGTCCGAGTGGTTCAAACAGCTTTACGGTGAGTCCGAGGGTAAGGACGGCAAGGGTCTGTTCCCCGCATCCGTAACCTTCTCTACCGACCTTCATTCGATGGGTCAGTACATTCAGGACGGTCGCAGAATTCTGTTTGAGACGGTTGTCACCATCGGTGATTGCGGTTCTGACACCGTTATCAAGGAAGACGAAAAGAACGGTGACGGTCTTAACTTCCTGGCAGGCAAGCCTATGTCCTTTGTCAATCAGAAGGCATTTGAGGGTACCGTGCTTGCTCATACCGACGGCGGAGTTCCCAACCTTGTTATTGAGGTCGAAAAGGCCAATGAGGAAGACCTCGGCCGACTTATCTACTTCTTTGAGAAGGCTTGTGCGATCTCGGGTTATATGCTGGGTGTAAATCCCTTCAACCAGCCCGGTGTTGAGGACTATAAGAAAAATATGTTCGCAATGCTCGGCAAGCCCGGCTATGAGGACCGCAAGGCCGCTTTGGAAGCAAGAATTAAGTAAGAAATAACCGCTTTAAGGCGGTGAAAATATAAAGGAGTTGTTACTATGTTAAAACTTATTATCGGTAAAAAGGGTAGCGGAAAGACCAAGAAGCTTATTGATGCTGTGACGGCCGCTGCTGACGTTTCCAAGGGCAACGTTGTTTGCATCGAGAAGAGTTCCACCCTTACCTTGAATATCACCCACCGTGTACGCCTTGTTGATACCGACCATTACGAGATCTCGGGTTATGATGCATTCTATGGCTTCATTTCGGGCATCTGTGCAGGCAACTATGACGTTACCCACATCGGTATTGATGCGATCCTTCGCATCTGCAACCGCAACTATGACGAGCTGGCCGCATTCTTAAAGAAGCTTGACGCTCTTTCCAAGGATGCCAATGCAGAGTTCATCATCACCGTTTCGGCTGATAAGGCAGACCTCCCCGCAGAGATCTTCGAGATCGCAGAGGAAATGTAAGTTAAAATTTTAGCCAAACTGAACACCGCACAGTTTTTTCTGTGCGGTGTTTTGTGAATTTCGGCAAAAATGCTTTTTTCTTAGGATTTCGGGAAATTTATACTTGACAAAGAGGACAACGGTATATATAATATTCTGTGTGACAATTTGAGGTGAGTGGTATGATTCTTGATTTAAGGTCACTTTTTGTAAATGACGGCGAGACTCTTCCGCTCGATTGTCGGTTCGATATGAGTGAGGTTGACTTTTTTGGGACTTGTCCTTTAAGATCACCCGTTTCCGTTAAAGGAAGCGCATTCTCAAGAGCCGGCATTGTAACACTATCGGTAGAGTGTGATTGCGAATACACGGCCCCGTGTGACCGTTGCGGTGAAGTAGCGGTGAAGCATTACAACGTCCCGATAGAGCGCGTTCTCGTCAGTCAACTCGAAAACGACGAGAATGACGAAATGATCCTTGTGCAGGATTTCAAGCTCGACCTTTACGAATTGGTTTATACCGAGGTCGTATTGGCTATGCCGAGCAAGCATCTTTGCACGAAGGATTGCAAAGGCTTGTGCTTTAAGTGCGGCAAAAACCTGAATGACGGTCCTTGCGGCTGTGCTACCAAAGAGGTTGACCCGAGGCTCAAAGCGTTGGCCGAATTACTTGAAAACTAACTGAGATTTAAGGAGGCGCTGAAAATGGCAGTTCCCAAGAGAAAAACCGGTAAAGCAAGAAAGAACAAGAGACGTTCCAACGTTTGGAGAATGGATGCTCCGACACTTGTAAAGTGCAGCCACTGTGGTGAGTACAAGAGACCTCACAGAGTTTGCCCTGCTTGCGGATTCTACAATGATCGCGAAGTAGTTAAGGTTGAGGCATAAGTTTACAAAAGCACAGGGGGAAGGAGTTATCCTTCCCCTCATTTTTTAGTTTTATGAAAGGAGTGTTGGGTCTTGGCGGTTGTAATATCGGGTGTTGAAGCAGGCTCGCCTGCCGCAAAGGCGGGTATTTTGTCGGGTGAGACCTTGCTCGAGCTTAACGGAAACCAGATAGTCGACGTGCTTGACTACCGTTTTTACCAAAACGAGCGTGCGGTCGAGGTAAAACTGCTGTCGGCTGACGGCAACGAGCGCACGGTCAACGTTAAAAAAGGCGAATATGACGAGCTGGGACTTTTGTTTGAAACCTATCTGATGGACAAGCAGCACTCCTGCCGAAATAAGTGCATTTTCTGCTTTATCGATCAGTTGCCTGAAGGCTTGCGTGAGTCGCTGTATTTCAAGGATGACGATTCAAGAATGTCGTTTTTGTTCGGCAACTATATCACGCTGACAAATTTGACCGAGCATGAGATAGAGCGCATTATAAAGCTTCACATAAGCCCCGTCAACGTGTCGGTGCACACCACCAATCCCGAGCTTCGTGTCAAGATGATGGGCAACCGCTTTGCAGGTCAGTCGCTTGATATTTTGTGGCGTATTTGTAAGGCAGGTATCAAGGTCAACTGTCAGCTTGTGCTGGTGCCGGGTTATAACGACGGTGATGAGCTTCGCAGAAGCTTTGGCGACCTTATAAAGCATCCGTCTATCGCAAGTATCGCCTGTGTTCCCGTGGGATTGACCGGACACCGTGACGGATTATGTAAACTTGAGCCGTTTAATAAGCAGACCGCCGCAGATGTTATAGATATTGCCGAGGAATTCGGTGCAAAAACGGTTGAAATGTACGGTGAGCGCCGTGTGTTTGCGGCGGATGAGTTTTATCTGACGGCTGAAAGACCCATGCCCGAAGCCGACTTTTACGGTGACTTTCTGCAGCTTGAAAACGGTGTCGGAATGTGGGCTATGCTGAAATCCGAGGTCGAGGAAGCCATCGACGATTACGATGCACCGAAAATTGACCGCAATATAACCCTTATTACGGGTGAAGCGGCCTATCCCTTGATGAGAAATATTGTTGACAACGTGTCAAAAAAGTGGCATAATTTTAATTGTAATGTTGTTGCAATAAAGAACAACTTTTTCGGTGGCAGAATAACCGTAACGGGTCTGCTTACCGGAACCGATATTTTGGAGCAGTTGAAGGGTCAATACTTAGGGACCGAGCTGCTCATTTCCTCAAGTATGCTCCGTCACGAGGGCGATATGTTCCTCGACAGCATAACGGTTGAGGAGGTTGAAAAACAGTTGAATGTGAAAATAACCGTGGTCGAGAGTGACGGTTGGTCTCTTCTCGATGCGTTAAACGGAATTTGACAGGAGGTAGCAAATTGGCTAAACCCGTAGTTGCAGTTGTGGGCCGACCCAACGTCGGAAAATCCACGCTGTTCAATAAGCTTTGCGGTAAGCGTTTGTCGATCGTTGACGATACGCCGGGTGTCACCCGTGACCGCATTTTCGGCAACGCCGAATGGTTGGGCAAGAACTTTATGCTGATAGATACCGGCGGTATCGAGCCCAAGACCGACGATATAATTTTGAAAAAAATGCGTGCTCAGGCCGAGCTGGCAATTGATACCGCTTCGGTGATAATCTTTGTTACCGACCTTAAAAGCGGTGTCACAGCCTCGGATAACGAGGTTGCCGCAATGCTGCAAAAAAGCGGCAAGCCCGTCGTGCTTTGCGTAAACAAGTGTGACCGTTTGGGCGAGCAACCGCTTGAGTTTTATGAGTTTTATAATTTAGGCTTGGGTGATCCCGTTGCGGTGTCAAGTGTTCACGGACACGGCACGGGTGACCTTTTGGACCGTGTGTTTGAGCATATCCCCGAGGCCGATTTTGAAGAGGATGACGAGGAGATCATCAATGTTGCCGTTATCGGTAAGCCGAATGCCGGCAAATCCTCGCTGATAAACAACATCAGCGGTGAGGAGCGTGTAATCGTTTCGGATGTTGCAGGTACCACCCGTGATGCTATCGACACTCTTGTGGAGATCGGCGGTCAGAAATATAACTTCACCGATACCGCAGGTATCCGCCGCAAGTCCAAGGTCGATGACGACATTGAAAAGTACAGCGTTATGCGTGCCAAAATGGCCATTGAACGCTCGGATGTCTGTGTTATTATGATAGATGCTACCGAGGGCTTCACCGAGCAGGATTCCAAGGTTGCGGGTCTTGCAATGGAGCAGGGCAAGGCGGCCATCATTGCCGTAAACAAGTGGGATATCGTTGAAAAGGACGGTAAGACCATGGACAGTATGAGAAAATCGCTTATGCAGGATTTCTCGTTTATGCCGTATGCTCCCATCATCTTTATTTCGGCCAAAACCGGTCAGCGTGTTGACCGTTTGTTTGAGCTGATAAAGTTTGTTCACGCACAGAACACCATGCGTATCTCAACCGGTATGCTCAACGATGTTTTGGCCGAGGCCACCGCACGTGTTCAGCCTCCGTCGGACAAGGGCAAGAGATTGAAGATCTACTATATGACCCAGGCATCTACCAAGCCGCCGACATTTGTATTTTTCTGTAACCGTGAGGAGCTTTTCCACTTCTCGTATCAGAGATATCTTGAAAATCAGATCCGTTCGACCTTTGGCCTTGAGGGTACACCCGTCCGTTTTGTAATACGTGAGCGTGGCGACGGAAAGACCAAAGCTTAACTGAAAATATGGTATGCCTTTTATGGAGATAAGGAGAATGTAAAATGGCATGGTTTGTATTAGTTCTGACATTGGTCGTTTCCTATTGCGTTGGCAGTATCAACGGTGCGGTCGTTATCTCAACGGCTCACGGCGGTGATGATGTCCGCAAAGAGGGAAGCGGCAACGCAGGTATGACCAATATGATCCGTTCACGAGGTATCGTTCCCGGTCTTGTTACCTTTGCGATAGACACTTTTAAGGGCACCGTTGTTTGCTTTATAGCAAAAATGTGGGTGTTGCCTTATATTTATTCGGTTTTGGGTTATGAGCTTCTGCGCCCCGAATATGCTGTGTACTACTGTGCAATTGCCTGCATTTTCGGACACGTATATCCCGTGTGGTTCGGCTTCAAGGGCGGAAAAGGCGTTTCCACCACGCTGGGTGTCGGCTTTATCTGCTGTTGGCCGACCGCCGTTTTGGGACTTGCCCTGTTTATCTTGATGTTCCTCATCACCAAGATAGTTTCGGTAGGCTCAATTGCCGCCGCAATTTCTCTGCCTATACTTAACTATTTCTTTGCAACACGTATCGAGGGCTCAAAATATGCCGTACTTATTCAGGTGTTGCTCATTATCGTTATGTCGCTGAACATCCTCATAAGCCACCGTGCCAATATCGGACGCCTCATCCGTGGCGAGGAAAAGAAGCTGCAACCTAAGAAAAAGGAGCCCAAAGATGAGCAATAAGCTGACTGTTTTAGGCTCGGGCGGATGGGGCATTGCCTTGGCGGTGCACGCACGCTCCAAAGGCTTTAAGGTGACGCTTTGGTCACCCTTTGAGGCCGAGGTCTCGGCGCTCAATGCAACAAGAGAGAGCGAAAAGCTGCTTAAAGGTGTCAAGATACCTGAGGATATTGATATCACGACCGATTTGAATGTTGTTGAGGGGTCAAAAATCACCATTATCGCAACACCGTCCTTTGCCGTCCGTGAGACCGCCGCAAGGTTGAAGGATTTTGATTGCGGTATCGTTGTCAACGTTGCCAAGGGTTTTGAAAAGGGTACTCAAAAGCTGCTCTCCGATGTCATAACCGAGGAATTACCGCAAAAGGATATTGTCATTCTGTCGGGACCTTCTCATGCCGAGGAGGTTGCACGCGGTGTTGCCACCACGGTGGTAGCCGCTTCGGAAAGCCTTGATGCTGCAAAAACCGTTCAGCAGGCGCTTATCGGCCCTACCTTCAGGATATATACCAACCGTGACATTATCGGTGTTGAGGTTGGCGGTGCTTTGAAAAACGTTATTGCCGTGTGTGCAGGTATTGCCAACGGACTTGGAGTTGGCGACAACACAAGGGCGGCACTTATTACCCGCGGACTTGCCGAAATTGCACGTCTCGGTACCGCAATGGGTGCAGACACGAGTACCTTTATGGGTCTGTCGGGACTTGGCGACCTTATAGTCACCTGTATGTCACAGCACAGCCGAAACAACCGCTTCGGTAACCTTGTGGGTAGCGGAATGTCGGTCGATGAAGCGCTGAAGACCGTCGGCACGGTTGAGGGCTATTATGCCGTTGAGATTGCGGTGCGCCTTGCCGAGGACTATATGGTCGATATGCCTATGACGGCACAGTGCTATAACATTCTTTATAAAAATTCGCCTGCATCCGAGGCAATAAAAAACCTTATGAACCGTCCCGGTAAGCAGGAGGAAGAGCCTTGGATAGGTTGACCGCAATGCGTGAAGGGTTTAAGATCCGATTGCCGTATATTGTTGCTACGGTGGTTTTGTTAGGCATCGAGGTGATAATCGGTGCGTTTGTGCACGATGATTTTGTGCGGCCGTTTGTGGGCGATGTGCTTGTGACGGCGCTGTTGTGTGCAATGGGCAGGATAGTGCTTCCAAGGTGGCGTTGGTTGCCGTTGGCTGTGTTGCTGTTCGCCGTCGCAGTCGAGCTGTCACAGCTAATTGAGCTTGACCGAATCTTGGGAGTTGAAGGCACCGCTATAGGAACCGCCATCGGCTCAACCTTCGACATAGCCGACCTTATCTGCTATGCGGTGGGGTGCGTAATATTCTTCACTTGCGAAATGGCACTTAAAAGACTGAATAAAAAATAAAAGCAAGGGGCTGTCTTACAAAAGAAAAAATGCACAAATAGGTGTAGTTAATATCACAAAGAAGCTCCCTCTGATGAGGGAGCTGTCGAGTGAAACGAGACTGAGGGAGAGATAAAAGTCATATAATTATTTGTTTCTCTCCTTCCGTCACGGCTACACCGTGCCACCTCCCTCATCAGAGGGAGGTTCGATTGTGCAAATTGTCTTTTGTAAGACGGCTCCTTGCACTTTGTATGAGCACTTACAGCATATTTTTCAAGTTTTCTATTTCAATAAGTCCGCCGTCGGGGTTTTCACTTTTGTGAATGTTCAGCAACTGCTCGCAGGGGAATTTTGCACATTTTCCGCAATGCGGTAGGCCTTGATTTGTGGCGCAATCGTGGGTGTCGCAACGGCCGCCCCACACGCATTGGCCGTTTTTGGCGACAATTCGGCAGGTTTGGCATTTGCCTTGAAGCTTAAATTTGCAGGCATCGCAATCAATACCGCAGACCGATATGTTCATAAAATACATCTCCTTACAAAAACAGAATAGTGTTACCGTCGGGGTCGGTCACAGTCAGCTCGGTGCCGCCCCAAAAGGTCTTTACGGGTTCGGGGCAATCGATTCCTGCCGCCTTTATATTCTCGTAGACCTCTTGTACCTTGCCGCCCGTAGTGAAATAAAGGTTGTTACAGCAGGATTGCTCCTTGCCGTCGGGGATAGACCATATCCACATAACGGGTTCCTTTTGGTCACTCAAGGCCAAGGCCGCACCAAAGTAGTCGTCCGACTCCTTCTCCTGAACGACATTGAACCCCAAAGCCTTATAAAAGTCAAATAATCTTTGAGGCTGTTTTGAATAGTAATTCAGTCCGTGAAAATGCAGATTCATCAGTCTTGCTCCTTCCATTTGTTTAGGTTATTTAATCGGTTGGTGTTATGGCCTTCGTTGATAAAACGAGTTAGTTCGGCACAGGGAAGTTGTGGGCATTTGCCGCAATGCTCAAAGCTTTTTTCATCGGCACATTTGTAAATATCACACTCGCCCCAGAATATCTTTCCGCCTTGCTTGACACAACCGTCGCAATTGAATTTTTCTTTGAACTTACAAGTATTACAATCGGTTCCGCATTTACCTTTGATTATCTCCATTTTCGCTCTCCTTTACAAAAATTATTTATTTTGCTGTCTTAACCGCTTGGCAGGGTTATCTTCAATATACTTCCATGTTTCAATATAGTCTGCTTGGTTTCGTATGATATGGTCAAAATATCGTTCCTGCCAAATGTTCTTTCCGTATTCTTTATTACAAAAGCGCTTGAATGTGCTCACAAATTTGGCAATTATGGAATTTCTGTTGTTTAAAAATTGTTCGGTAGGGACAGGCGTCCCCGACTGTCCGTTGACATCGGCTTGAATGCTTATAATCAGGTGAATATGGTCCGGCATTATAACATAATTGTCAACCGAAATGTTATCGTAGAAATCGTTTAATTGTTTTATGTATTTGTCGGCAGTTTTACCGTATTCCTTTAGCAGAATTTTCGGACAGTCGAGGAGACTCCCCATAATATGGGGAGATGTCACAAAGTGACAGAGGGGACGGAGTCGGTAAGACTGCCTGTCCCTACTCTGATTTCGGAAAGAATAGGTTTTCTGTTTTCGGTGCAAATAGTCACAAAATACGCACCGGGTGTGCTGTAATTATAGGCTTTCAGACGAGTGTCTTTCCTTTTTGGCAGGTTCATATTTTTACTAACCTCAATATTATATATAATCATATTAGCATATCTTATTTCGGATTTCAACATAAGATAATTGAAATTAACTATAGACAAATGGTGTGAAGTGTGTTAGAATAACTGCGGTGTAAACCAATACAATAAAAACAGAGTAGAAACCGATGCGTGAAGTGCCTCAAAGAACGGGGAGTTGTCTTGGGGACGAAGGGCTTTTGCCTGCGGTAGCGGTTTCGCATCCCGCTGTATAGTAAGAAGAATATTGGACGTATGTCAAAAGCCTCTTATTATTTCAACGACGATGTAATAGGAGGTTTTATTTATGCAAAAACAAAACAACACACAGTACACACGAATGGTTGCTATCCTTGGCATTCTGTCGGCCGTTGCCGTTATCTGCTCGGGTGTTTTTCCGATGGGTCTTACGGTTAGGGTAGGCGAGTTTATCAAGCTGTCCCCCGTTTTTCTGGCGGTTGCGCTGGCCGGTAGTATGTACGGCTGGTGGGCAGGTGCTTTGGTGGCATTTATTGCCGATTTTATGCAGGCCTTGGTTTCGGGGCTTGGATTTTCACCGCTTATTTTAGCGGTCAACGTGCTGTGCGGTGCTTGCTTCGGACTTTTACTGCACAACACAAAAAGTGTGTTTAAGATCGTTTTGTCGGTACTGCTGACCCAGATCGTTGGAGGCCTTTGCCTTAACACACTTGCATTGCATTGGCAGTACGGTATGCCGATTTTTCCGACTGTTTATTGGAGAATGTTGCAGACGGCTATTATGATTTTTGTTGAGACGGTCATGCTGATCCTCATAATCAAGACCGCCGACCTGCCGAAAAGGTTGAGGAAAGGCGACAAGTAGATTTATCTTGATAGGCTCCCCTTGAATGAACCAAGGGGAGCTGTCGAGTGAAACGAGACTGAGGGAGTATGCTTTCCGCAAAGTCTTGTTTCGGTTTTCGGAACGGATAAATCCGTTCCCTACATTTCATCTTCTACGCTTGCAAGTGTCTGTGCTTTGAGCCTGTTTAATTCAGCTTTTGGTATCGAAACATAGATACAGCTTTGGCATTGGCCTACAATGTCCATTTCCACGTCATCCAAAGTGCACGAGTCATCATTTTGGTAAATACAAAAAATATTTTCACACAGCATATCTGTCACCTCAAATGCATTTTAGCATAACGGTTATAAAAATGCAACCATAAACGGTTATATAAATATAGTGAAAATTAAGCATAATATTGATGTAGGAGTTGATATTATGTTTAAGATCGAAAACGAATTTAAATCTGCGAATATTTCACGCACAGTAAGGTTCACAGAGCCGTTGTTTGAAAAGCTCAACAAGGTTGCAACCGAGAATGACATATCATTCAATCTGCTTGTGCTTCAATGCTGTAAATATGCGTTAGAAAATATGTCCGAGGACGAGCAAGAGAATTAAGTATTATGCAGATCCAGCTTTCCGACCATTTTACCTATAAAAAACTACTGCGGTTCACGATGCCCTCGATTGCGATGATGATATTCACATCGATCTACGGCGTTGTGGACGGCTTTTTTGTGTCCAATTTTGTCGGTAAGGTGGAGTTTACCGCCGTCAATTTCATAATGCCGTTTCTGATGATTCTTTCAACCGTCGGTTTTATGATAGGCACGGGTGGCGGTGCGCTGATCGGCAAGACCCTTGGTGAGGGCGACAATAAAAAGGCCAACAGCCTTTTTTCGATGTTTGTCTATATTTCGATAGCACTTGCCGTGGTGATTGCGGCGGTCGGTATCGCCGTTTTAAGGCCCGTGTCATCGCTTTTGGGTGCCGAGGGTCAGTTGCTCGATGACTGTGTGCGTTACGGTCGAATTGTTTTAATGGGTCTGCCGTTTTTCACGCTTCAGATGGAGTTTCAGACCTTTTATGTAACCGCCGAAAAGCCGAATTTGGGGCTGTATACAACCCTTGCCGCAGGTATTTCAAATATGGTGCTGGATGCTTTGTTCGTCGGTGTTTTGCCCTTTGGACTCGAGGGTGCCGCCGCCGCAACGGCCGCAAGCCAGGCAGTTGGAGGGATAATTCCGCTTGTTTATTTTGCCCGACCCAATTCGAGCATTTTAAAGCTTGGAAAGGCCAAATATGACGGTCAAGCTATGTTAAGAGCCTGCACCAACGGTTCGTCCGAGCTTATGAGCAACATTTCAATGTCGCTGGTCGGTATGCTTTACAACGTGCAGCTACTGAGATACGCAGGAGAGGACGGCGTTGCCGCCTACGGTGTGCTGATGTACGTCAATATGATATTCTTGGCCGTTTTCATCGGCTACGTTATCGGCACGGCGCCCGTGGTCAGCTTCCACTACGGCGCAGGCAATCACCAAGAACTCAAAAGCCTTTTGAAAAAGAGCTTTGTTATTATCGGCGTGTCGTCGGTGGCGATGGTGCTGATGTCGATCGTGTTGGCCAAGCCGTTGTCGATGCTTTTTGCAAGCAGTCATCCAGATCTTTTGGCCATGACGGTCAGAGGCTTCTACATTTTCTCGTTCAGCTTCCTTTTTGCAGGCTTGGCCATCTTCGGCTCGTCGTTTTTCACGGCGCTCAACAACGGCCTTATCTCGGCGGTCATATCGTTCTTAAGAACGCTCGTTTTCCAAATAGCCGCCGTTATGCTGTTGCCGCTCATTTTTGGGCTTGACGGAATCTGGATATCAATCGTCGTAGCCGAGCTTGCCGCTGCCGCACTGTCGGTCGCATTCATCTTTGCAAGGAAAAATAAGTATCATTATTTATAATCAAACTTAAAAACGGAACGGTGAGGGCACCGTTCCCTACAAGATAGTTTAGTGTAGGGAACGACGCCTCGTCGTTCCGCAGAAATTCAAACAATAACCCCGTAGTCGTCATTTTGACAACTACGGGGTTGATTTTGTGTCAGTTCAGATAAGGGCAATAGATGGGGATGGGGAGGATGGCGTTAGCACCTGCTGTTAGACTTTGGCGGAATGCGTTGTTGCCGGCAAAGAGGAAATCGTAAACTTCAAGGCCTTTTAAGGTGAAATCGGCCTTTCCGTCAAACCGTTCAACACACGGCACACCGTTTTTAGCGGTGATGCTCCATTTGCCGAAAATGTCGGAATCTATGGTGAAGCTTCCCTCAAAATCACCGTTTGTGAGCTTGACGGCGAGGAAAAATTCTACCGTTTTCTTGAAATCATAAATTCTGAAATTGGCAGGCGGCCACATTCTGTAGCTTTCGGAATATTTTATTGCCGTGCGCATCAGCTCATACTCGGTATCGGGTACAACGTAGCAGACCGTGGCGGTGTTTTTGTAATTGAGATAAGCCTTCATCACGACAGCGAAATCATCAAGATCAGATAGATAGACGTTCTTGATATACTCCGCATGAACGATGTAGCCGATAAACTCTCCGTGCTTGAAAGCGGCATAGTTGATACTTCCGTTCGAGGGCAGGGCGAGCTTATAATCCTCAAACTCACGTTCAAAATGATACTGCGTTTTGTAAAGCTCATAGGCTTTTTTCAGTATCTCATCACTTTGCTTGGTCAAATCTTCAAAAGTGATGCCCGAAATATCGAGCTTGGGGTCAAAAAAGCGGCCGTTTATATCAAACGAGCATTGCACTCCGCATTTGTGATACCCGAAACGGCGGTAGCGAGCCTCGTTGCCGTGAAAATAGCTGAAGGCAAAGCCGTCTTTTTTGTCCTCTTTGGCGGTGTGATTCAAAAGGGCTGACATATAACCCTTGCCACGGCAGGTTTCATCAACGGCAATGTTGCCGCTTCCTGCGACCTTTAGCGAAAGGTCACCGTATTTTAAAACTAAGGGATAGCTTGCCGCCATTCCGACAATTTTGCCGTCAAGCTTTATGCAATGGTGGGCGTTCATTGCGTCGTCCAAGGGGCGCATTATTCTGGGGAATAATGCTTTGAACGCTTCGGAGTCGTCCCTTTTAAAGGCCTTGCTCAAAAACTGCAGGCATTCCTTAAAGTCGTCCTTGGACATTCGGGTAAATATCTCTGCCATAAAAACACCGTCCTTTTCCTTTTTATCTTACCACCGAGAAGATTTCAAGTCAATCCACAATTTGTTCGGTTTTACGGGATAATGAGAACATTTTGTGGAGTTTTTTACAATCTTTATGGTTGACTTTTGCAAATTTATTGTTTACAATGAAATTAAGAATCTCGAAGGAGTGGATGCTATGTCATCAAAAGTAGTTTTTGAAAACAACCGACCCGAGCTTTATATCGACGGCAAGAAATATCCGCCGTTGGTGTTTGCGCTGAGCGATTTTCCGGGAGCCCGAAGCAACACGGCTTATGCTCACCGAAATGTCAAAAATTTTCACGAGCAGGGCATTGACCTGGTTTGTGCCGATACAAGCATTACACTTGGCTGGAGCAAGACGATGGAGTTTGACCCCGAGCCGCTCACAGCCGAATTGAGCGGTGTCCTTGAAGCCAATCCCAATGCCAAGATACTTCTTCGTTTACACGTCAATCCCCCTTATTGGTGGATGAAGGACAATATGGAGGAAACCGTTAAGTATGACGGTGAATACGGTATCGACAACGGTGAACAGCAAAGACTTATTGCGTATGACCATTTGGGACATATAAGGGTCAGCCTGGCATCCGAAAAATGGAGAACCGAAGCAGGCGAGTGTGTTAAGGCTTTCTGTGAAGCATTAAAAGGCACACCCGAGGGTGATGCGCTTTTTGCCGTGCAGATCGCCTGCGGAAAGAACGGTGAATGGCACAACTGGGGTCTTGAGGAGTCCGAGCCTGCCGTCCGAGCCTACCGCCGCAGACTGAAGGAAAAATTCAAAACGGTTGAGGCTTTGAGAGAGTACTATGGAGACCCCGAGGTTACCTTTGAAAATGCCGAATACTGTCTGTCGTTAAAGGGCATAAAGGGTGACGGCACCTTCAGAGAGCCTAAATCAATGAGAAAGCAGTATGAGTCGTTCTGCTCGCATCTGCTCAACCCCACCGAGGCAATCGTCTACTTCTGCAAGGTGGTTAAGGAAAGCTTTGAAACACCCATTTTGACGGGTGCGTTTTACGGGTATCTTTTCGGTCAGGGAAACGGCCTTGAAGGGGCTCATATGTATCCCGATGTTCTGTTCAACAATCGCAAATACATTGATTTTCTTTGCGGCCCTGCACCGTATAATGAAAACCGAAAGATAGACTTCGCACCGTCTTTGAGAGGTATTTTGGAGTCCTCCCGACTGAACGGTGTTTTATGGCTGACCGAGATGGATCAGGCTCCCGAGGGAACTATTGACGTGCAGTTTGGCGACCCTGAAAAGATAGATGAGTCAATAGCCATAATGCGCCGCAACATTCTGCTGAACCTCGTCAAGGGTCAAGGTGCGTGGTATTACGATCACCGTGTTGTGCCCGGTTTATCGGGTGGAGAAAGAGGTAAAAAATACCGCGGATCGTCCATTTACATAAAGGACGGCTGGTGGGAGCGCCCCGAGTTTTTGGCTGAGATCAAAAAGCACCGTGAGCTTGCCGAAAAGCTTTGTGAAAAAGAGTATAAGCCTGCCGCCGATGTTTTGTTGGTGCTTGATGAAAAGGCGAGATACATCCAAGCGCAATGCACGGGTAATGACCAGCGATCCTATTTTGCCATTGCAGGCACCAAGGCAATGTTTGACTGCATTTATATGGGCGACCTTGAAAAGGCCGAGCTTGACCGTTATAAGTGCGTGGTGTTTATGAATGCCAACAATTTAGACGAAAACGGCCGTAAGCGTGTTTGGGCAGTTGCCGAAAAGTGCAATGTGCTTTATATGTATGCCCCGGGTTACGCAGACGGTGACACCTTAAGTGCAGAGCATATTGGTGAAACGGTTGGCTTTAACGTCAAGCGCTTGGAAAATGTACCCGAGGGTTATGTATGTGACGGAAATAAGTTCCGATACCCCGAGCACAAGTATACCTCATTCTTTGAGATCGAGGATGCTTCGGTTGAGGTGTTGGCAACCTATGACGGCACCGAAAGGGCGGTTGCCGCAAGACGGGGAAATATTGCATATATCGGTTCACCGATTTATGACACCGAGCTTGTCAAAAAGGTATTCAAAGACTTTAAAGTGCATATATATACCGAGGATGAGTGCTTTGTTTTTGCCGGCGCAGGCATTGTGTTTGTCAACAAGGCCAAGGCAGGCAAGGTCGACCTTACGCTCAAAAACGGCAAGGTGTTAAACCTCGAGCTGCCCGACAACGTGACGGCCGTGTTTGATGCCGAAACGGGTGACCGATTGCTTTAAAAGTTATAACCTCCGCAATTTCTATAAAACGACGATCCCTCAGTCAAAACCTGCGGTTTTGCCAGCTCTCTTTACACAAGGGAGCCTTCATTAAAACAAGGAGAGTGTTGCGATGTTTGTTTTTGATCTGCATTGCGACACTCTTTTTAAGTTTTTTGAAAACCAACGGTATTCAATTTCAAAGAACAACGGTCATATTTCGGATGTTGGGTTGAAAAACGGCGGATACTTGGCGCAATGCTTTGCCATTTATCAGCCGACCGATATTACGGGGGACAGAGGCTTTGATTATTTTAAAAAGCAATGCGACGTGTTCAAAAATGCTGTGAGCAAAAGCTTGGTTTTGGAAATGGCGACCGATAAAATGGATATCGAAGAAAACCGCAAAAACGGCAAGGTTTCGGCGGTTTTGACGGTTGAAAATGCCGATTTCCTGCAAAACGACCTGCAAAGGATAAAAACGGTTGAGGAAAAGGGCGTAAAAGTTTTGGGACTTGTTCACAACGGTGAAAACTGCTTGGGATATCCGCATTCAAACGATAAAGCTTTGTCCGAGCTGCCGCTTAAAGGCTTTGGCTGTGAGGTGGTTCAGGCGCTAAATTCCACCAACATCACGGTCGATGTTTCACATCTTAATGTCGGCGGCTTTTGGGACGTTGCAAGGCTTTCAAAAAAGCCGTTTGTGGCAACGCATTCGGGTTGCTCGGCGGTTTTTAAGCATTCCAGAAACCTTTACGATGAGCAGATCAAGGCAATTGCCGAGAGTGGCGGTGTTGTGGGATGCGTGTTTTATTCTCACTTTTTAAACGGTACCAACACCACCGATATTGACAGCATTCTTCGTCACCTTGAGCATCTTATCAATGTCGGTGGCGAGGATGTTGCGGCGCTTGGCTCTGATTTTGACGGAATGGATTGTGACCTGCCGTTTGATGCTTCAAAAATACAGATTTTGGTTGAGGCCATCACAAGTAAATTCGGTTTTTCGGTCACTGAAAAGCTCTGCTTTAGAAATGCAATGAGGATAATATAATAACAAAAGCCGACTCGTGTGAGTCGGCTTGATCTTTTATAGGAATTTTTCACCCTGCATCCAGAAAAGGCCGATTCCTAAATGAGGGATCTTGTTTTCCTTGATGGCCTTGATATAGGCTCGGCGGAGGGAATTGTCGGCAGGCAGTTTATCCACATCACTGCAATCGGTGGTGTTGAATATTCTCCAATAATCGCCCTCAACGGTCTTTTCGTGAGGTGTGACGTGGAAGAAGTCCATAAACTTTATGATGTTGCTGTCGGGCTTGAGCATCTCACGGTGCTCGGGTGCAATAAGCCACGAGCCTGTTCTGAACGGCACGATACCGTCCTTAAAGGCAGGCGCAAAGAATTTGCTTGCCTTAATAAAAGCGGCACGGCAATCCTCCTGCTTCAAAGGTCCCAAAGCGGGGATGTGGATGCCCACAAAATGGTCGCCCGGGTAGAGATTTTTATATGGGCTTACGGTCTCGGCCTGGCAGAGGTTTATCTCAAACTGCAGTCTGCCCAGCGCAAAACGGGTGAGGTTGAAGAATCGGCCGAACCAATCGGTAACAAAGGTGCCCCAAACGCCTTTGACATCGTGGCATTCGTGCAGCTTGGCTTTGAAATCAAGGCAGGAATCGTGGTAAACTTCAAGGTCGATCCCACGCTTGATATAAAGCTCCTTCATGTGTTCGGATGCCAAGATAAGAAACACAAGGTCAACGGTTTCTTTAGGCTCTGCTATCGCTTCGGCAATGCCGCCTAACGGCTTGATCATCTGGCCGTAGTCGAACCAAATATCCGACTCATACAATCTTAAAGGATGCTCTGCTTTTTCGGCGGTCTCCGCGTTGGCATAAATGGCCTCGCAGGTCTTGATAAGTGCATTTTGAGCATCCTCGGGATAGTCAAACTCTTTAACAAAAGCTTTTAAATAATCGATTCTTTTTTGCATTGAGATCACCTCGTTATAGGTTTGCTTTTATATTAGCATTGTAAACAGAAGTTGTCAACAAAAATCTAAAATAAAATTGACGGGCAAGGGATTAGGTGGTATACTGTATTTGGAGGAGTTTGCTATGTTCGATCTTAACGTAAAAGGGCCGATCACGGTGGTCGGTCACGATATAAGCGATGTTGATTCGGTCGCTTCATGCCTGCTTTTGAAAAAATATCTTGAGCACTTCGGGTTTGAGGCGCAGATCGCAATGTTTTCCGAGCCGATGAACGGAACCTTTAAGATGCTTTCTAAAATGGGAGTGCCGTTTTCGGTTGGGGTGACAAAACCAAACGGTGACGAACAGCTTTTCCTGGTCGATCACCACGAAACGGCGTATGACTTGAAGGTGGTGGGCTGTATTGACCATCATCCGACCGAAACAGAGTATGATTATCCGGTTTACATAAACCGGAAAGCGAGCTCCACGGCCTTTATGATACTGGGCATGATGGAGGCTGACGGTGTGCCGCTTGAGGCTTCGGATCATGCTGCGGCGGTGCTTTCGGTCTATTGTGACACGCAGAGCCTTAAAAGCACCAAGCTTGTGAAAACCGACGTGCCGAAGGTGCAGGAAATTATCCAAAAATACCGCCTTGACGGAAAATATCTTTATGAGGCAGGGCTTGGCCTCAATGACCTTTCACAGCCGCTTGAAGCCTTGGCGCTTAACGGCTTGAAGGTGTTTGACTTTCCGAAAGGAACCGTTATGTCGTCCTATCTGCAGGCCGACCGATATGAGGACGGTTTTGTTTCGGAATTGATAAACGAGCTCAAGATGCAACGCACGAAAAACAGCGCCGCAATGTGGGTACTGCTTTTGCACGACCCCGTTCACGGAAACACGGTTGAGTATGATATAACCGACGAGGTCAAGGTCATCGACCACGGTGCGTTGATATCACGTGGCAGTAATGTTATGCCGAGGATAGAAAAATTATTTACATGAGGTGCAAAATGACCGATGTTTTGATAATCGGCGGCGGTGCGGCAGGCTTGTCTCTGGCCGTTATGCTCAAATCCGACCGCCCCGACCTTACCGTTACGGTGCTTGAAAGGGCAGACCGTGTGGGCAAAAAGCTCGCAACCACGGGCAACGGACGTTGCAATATAACCAATACCGCTCTAAACCCCGAAAGATACCACGGCGACCGTGATTTTGCGGCCGATATTCTGTTGCAGTTTGGGTTTGAGAATCAAAAGGCCTTCTTTGAAAGCCTTGGAGTGCTTTTTTGCGAGGAGGACGGCGGCAAGGTCTATCCGAGGTCGCTGCAGGCCACCTCGGTGGTGGATGCTTTGCGCTTTAAGGCCGATGAGTTGGGTGTTATAACAATGCTCAATACCGCAGTTCAGCAGGTCAAGCGTGAGGCTGAAGGCTTTGCGGTCGTATGTGCCGACAAAACGTTGAAGGCCAATACCGTGGTCGTAGCAGTCGGCGGTCAGGCGGGCGGAAAGCTTGGAAGTGCTGACGGTTACTCTGTCTTAAAATCAATGGGTCACAAGATCGAAAAGGTTTTTCCGTCGGCCGTGCAGTTGAAGACCGTCACGGATGTTGTCCGTCAGCTTAAGGGCATCAAGGTGGATGCACTTGTTACCGCGAGGTCGGATTCAGGTCTTCGTACCGAGTTTGGTGAGGTGCTTTTCTGTGATTACGGTCTTTCGGGACCGCCTGTCTTGCAGGTGTCCCGTCTTTATGAGGGCGGAAATATGACGGTCAGCCTTGACCTTGTGCCCGATATGTCCGAGGATGAGGTCAAGCAGGAGATCTTGAGACGGTGTGAGGCTTTCTCAAATCGAAGTGCAGGGGACATGCTGACGGGATTTTTGCACAGACGCTTGGGTCAGGTGATCTTGAAATGCTCGGGCGTTGACCTTAATTTGACCTGCGGTGAGATCCCCCCAAAAGCCGTTTTAAGGATCGCCAAAATGCTTAAAGCGTTCGATTTCAAGGCGGTCGGCACCACAGGCTTTGAGAATGCGCAGGTAACGGCAGGCGGCGCGCAATGTGCGCAGTTTTTTAAGACTTGTATGTCCAAAAAAGCCAAGGGCCTTTTCGCCGTGGGCGAGGTCTTAAACGTTGACGGCGATTGCGGCGGCTTCAATCTTGCATTTGCCTGGGGCTCGGCATTTGCCGCAAAGAACGGCATTATCGAGTATCTTGGCAGCAGATAAATGCATATTCACAGCAGAAATGTGTATTCAAAATTTTTATTATTTGATGTATACTTAACGGGTATTTTATGATAATTATACGCAATATCAAAATGCCGCTTGACACCGATTTCGGTGACCTTAAAGCGGCGGTTTCCAAAAAATTCAACATAAACGCACGGTCGGTGCGGCTTTTCAAAAAGGCGGTCGATGCACGTCGCAAGGACGACGTCTGCTTCAACTGCGCCTTTTTGGTTGAAACCGATAACGACACGGCGGTCTTAAAGCGGCTTAAAAAGTACGATGCGGCCGAATACCGTGAGAAGCCCTATATTTTCCCCGCCGTTTCGGGTAAATACAGCCGTCCCGTGGTGGTCGGCTTTGGCCCTTGCGGGATGTTTGCGGCCTTAAGTCTTGCCAAGGCAGGGCTTTGTCCCATTGTGCTTGAGCGTGGGCGTGATGTTGACCGCAGAATGCTTGACGTCGGTCGGTTTTTTGCCACAAACGAGCTTGACGAAAGCTCCAACATTCAGTTTGGTGAGGGCGGCGCAGGTACCTTTTCGGACGGCAAGCTGAACACAG
The DNA here is from genome assembly GCA_017416345.1 of Clostridia bacterium. GTDB lineage: Bacteria > Bacillota > Clostridia > Oscillospirales > Acutalibacteraceae > UMGS172. Next base: position 68,472 of record JAFQCR010000007.1, read on the forward strand.
GCATAAAAGACCCACGCATTGCCACGGTGCTTAAAACCTTTGCCGACCACGGCGCAGGGGAGAAGATTTTATACGATTCCAAGCCGCATATCGGCACCGATGTTTTGGTCAAGGTGGTAAGATCCATCCGTCAGGAGATAATTGCCCTCGGCGGTGAGGTGCTGTTTGAGCACAAGCTGACCGACATTAAATCGGTCAACTGCAGGGTGACCTCGGTCACGGTTGAAACACCCGACGGCATAAAGGAAATGCCGTGTGATAACGTTCTGCTTTGCGTCGGTCATTCGGCAAGAGATACCTTTGAAATGCTTAAAAAGCGCAATATTGAAATGCAACCGAAGCCCTTTGCTGTTGGTGCGAGGATCGAGCATCAGCAATCGCAAATTGACCGTGCACAGTACGGAGATTTCGCAGGCCATCCGTCTTTGGGTGCCGCCGATTACCGTTTGGCCGAGCATATTTCCAACGGTCGTGGAGTGTTTACCTTTTGCATGTGCCCCGGCGGTGAGGTGGTCAATGCCTCGAGCGAAAAGGGTCGCATTGCCGTCAACGGAATGAGCTACAATGCACGTGACGGCAGAAATGCCAATTCGGCGGTGCTGGTGGGTGTTGATACGGCCGATTATTTTAAAAACGACGTGCTGGACGGCATGTATTTCCAGCGTGAGATAGAGGAAAAGGCCTATTCGGTTGGCAAAGGCTTGCCCGTTTCGGAAAACCTTGGTTCATTTTTGGGGCAGGGTGTGTCTGACGGTTCGGTCACACCGACCGTCAAAACGGGTGTCACCTTTGGCAAGATAGAAGATGTTTTGCCCCGGTTTGTTACCGATTCCTTAAAGGAAGGAATACTGCTTTTTGATCGCAAATTAAAAGGCTTTGCCGATCCTTCGGCGGTGCTCACGGCACCCGAAACGAGAAGCTCGTCACCCGTCAAGATCATCCGTGACGAATGCGGTGTGGCTTCATTGAAGGGTCTTTACCCATGCGGTGAGGGTGCAGGCTATGCAGGCGGCATAACCTCGGCGGCGGTCGACGGACTTAAAACTGCCGAGAGAATTATAGAATCATTAAATTAGAGGTGCTTTATGAAAAGGTTGATCGCTTTGATTTTAAGCTTGTCGGTTCTTGTGCTGCTGCACGGTTGCGGTGAGCCGTCGGATAACGGCTCAAGTGACGTGTCGGCGGTCAGCTCCGAAACGCAGTCGACCCAGAGCACGCAAAGCACCTCCGACACGGTTTCAATGCTGACGGGGAAGGAAAAGTATATGGAAGAATTGAAGAAAAACGAGGTCTTCAAGCAATATGACGAGAGCGATTGGCGCTCACACGCCTATGATTATAAGCTGGTTGCGTTGACCTTTGACGACGGCCCTGCTTTTAAGGCTGCCGATGATAATAATGTCACCGTAAGAATAGTTGATACACTTTTGCAGTATGAGGGCAAGGGTACATTTTTCTTCACGGGTCGAAGCCTTGCGAAAAACGGCTTTGTTGTGCCTCAATATGCACTTAACAACGGCTTTGAGCTTGCAAATCATTCATATAACCATGCAAGTCTTAAAGAGGCCGATTATGAAACGGCGGTCTTTGAGATAGTGGGGGTTAATGATCTTTATTATGAAAACCTTGAGATGACGCCCACATTTTTCCGTGGTGGCGGATTCACCACGGGCACAAATATGTGGAAGGTGCTCGCAGAGCAGGATATGATAGCCATTGCATCTTTAAGAGGCGGCAACGGAGATCACTCGGGAGGCTCGGCAACGGTTGAAAGCCTGGTTGACCGACTGTCACCCGACAAGGTTTCCGACGGAGAGATCGTCTGTTTGCACTCCACCAACACCAAAGGTGTCACACCCGATGCGTTGGCTATAGTGCTGCCACAGCTTTACGAGCAGGGCTTCCGCTTCTGCACCGTGAGTGAGCTTTTCGCTTTTAAGGGTGTTGATCTTAATGAGGTGCCAAGAGGCGAATATATCAAAAAGGTGGTTATAACCGAAAACGGTCTTATTGATTTTAACTGAGGGGAAATATATGAAAAAGTTAATCTGTTTGGTTCTGCCGGCTGTGATGCTGTTTTGCTCGGTCGGTTGCGGTTCGGACGATATCGGAAGCGCTAACACGTCAAGCAATATAACCTCCAGCAAGGTCGAATCGATCGACAAAAACAGTAGCACAAGCTCTGATGTGACCGATGAAAGCTCGGATGACAGCACAAGCTCCAAGGAGGAAGCAACGGTGGATGATTGGAGAACACACCCCGAGGATTTTAAACTGATAGCATTGACCTACGACGATGCACCGTCTTTTTCAGATACTAACGGTAATTCTACGGTGAGGATAATTGATGCTATCAATAAATATGACGGTCGGGGAACCTTGTTTGTCGTTGGAAGGACACTTCAGAAAAACGGTAAAGCTTTGTTGGAGTATGCTGCTCAAAAGGGTTTTGAGATGGGCAACCACACCTATTCACACCAAAGTGTTTCGACAAGTGAGGTCGGCAAAAGCTGGTCGGCCGCCGAACACTTTGAGGATTTCAACCGTTGTCAGGAGTTGATCGTCAGCGAAACGGGTCAGACCCCGAAGTTTTTGCGTCCTGCAGGCGTGCATACAAATGAGGAGCTGTACCTTGCGGCAAGCAGTCTTGGCCTGCCGTGCGTTTCGGGCAACTGCAAGAGGGCGGTTTCGGACTATTCAAGCAGCACCTCGGCCGATATGATAGTCGAAAGGGTGTTGGCCAACGCATTTGACGGAGCGATAATCCTGCTTCACGGAAACAACGCCCGCACTGCCGAGGCCACCGAGCGCCTTTGTGAGATACTTTACAACGACGGCTACCGCTTCTGCACCGTGTCGGAGCTTTTTGAGCTTCACGGCATCGATTATAACGATCTGCCGTTTAATACAATGCTCTACGGTGTCGACCCCGAGACCGGAGAGGTCATCACAGGTAAAAAATACTGATAAAACAAACGCCAACTTCAGAGCACTTAGCGCTTATTTGTCAAAACATCTAAAACACCGTGTGGTTTTACACGGTGTTTTGACGTTTACGATACCTTTAAAAATTATTCAAAAAAATTTTCAAAAAATTTCGTTAAAAATATGACAAAGTACTTGAAAAATCGGACAACTTAGTATAAAATACTAATGCAAATGCAAAATTACATTTTTAGGAGGAAATTCCAATGGTTAAAGTTGCTATTAACGGATTCGGCCGTATCGGTCGTCTCGCATTCCGCCAGATGTTTGGCGCAGAAGGTTATGAGGTTGTTGCTATCAACGATCTTACCAAGCCCTCCATGCTTGCTCACCTTCTCAAATACGACACCGCACAGAAGGGTTACTGCGGCGTTATCGGTCAGGATCTTCACACTGTTTCTGCCGACGACGAGGCAGGCACCATCACTGTAGACGGCAAGACCCTCAAGATCTACGCAGAGAAGGACGCTAAGGATCTTCCCTGGGGCGAGATCGGTGTTGACGTTGTTCTCGAGTGCACCGGCTTCTACTGCTCCAAGGAGAAGAGCCAGGCTCACATCGACGCAGGTGCTAAGAAGGTCGTTATCTCTGCTCCCGCAGGCAAGGATCTTCCCACCATCGTTTACAGCGTAAACGAGAACGTTCTTACCGCTGACGACAAGATCATCTCTGCAGCTTCCTGCACCACCAACTGCCTTGCTCCCATGGCAAAGGCTCTTAATGATTACGCTCCCATCCAGAGCGGTATCATGACCACCGTTCATGCTTACACCGGTGATCAGATGATCCTTGACGGTCCCCACAGAAAGGGTGACCTCCGTCGTGCAAGAGCTGGCGCACAGAACATTGTTCCTAACTCTACCGGCGCTGCAAAGGCTATCGGCCTTGTTATCCCCGAGCTCAACGGCAAGCTCATCGGTTCCGCACAGCGTGTTCCCACCTGCACCGGTTCCACCACCATTCTTGTTGCTGTTGTTAAGGGCAAGGACGTTACCGTTGACGGTATCAACGCTGCTATGAAGGCTGCTGCTTCCGATTCCTTCGGCTACAACACCGAGGACATCGTTTCTTCTGACATCATCGGCATGACCTACGGTTCTTTGTTCGATGCTACTCAGACCATGGTTGCCAAGATCGACGACGACACCTATCAGGTACAGGTCGTTTCTTGGTACGACAACGAGAACTCCTACACCAGCCAGATGGTTCGCACCATCAAGTACTTCGCAGAGATCTGATCTTTGCAAGGTCTGTTAGGACTTCAAAACATCACGACCCCTTGAGTTCGGCTCAAGGGGTCGTTTTTCATTGTCTCTTCAGCAAAGAATAAACCCCCGGTTCTACCGGGGGATAATAAAAAAGCGGAGCAATGAAGAACCTCCCCTTGTCAGGGGAGGTGGCTGTGGTGAAACCACAGTCGGAGGGGTAGTCGTTGTTTTCTCTCCCTCCGTCTTGCCTTCGGCAATCCACCTCCCTCGTCAGAGGGAGGTTCTAGAGAGCAGACCACTTACCCGTTTACGGGTGGCAGTGCTTGTGATGCTATAATATTATTCAGTGACCCATTTTAGGGGTCGGGCCAGTAATCGCCCCTTCCAGGGGCTGAGCAAACCCCCGGTTGAACCAGGGGTTTTGATTTCTTGTCTGTTAATCCTAAAATATAGTCGGTTGTGGCTAAATATTTTTATCACAAGTTGTGATAAATTCCAATATTTTCTTTTTTGTATGATATACTTATCAGCAGATTAGGAGGTAAAAGTAATGACAAAAATTTTTGATGAACTGTGGTACGGTAATATAGAGCCTTGTGCTGAATGCAAAACCGCTACCAAAGAAATGCAGGAGCTTGAGCACTACATTGAAAGGCATAAGAAGCAATTGGCGGAGTCGATGACCGATGAGCAAAAGGTAATTTTTGAAAAGTTTGAGGACTGCTTAAACGAATTGAATGAAATCGTTGAGAGAAGGATATTCTCGTATGCATTTAAAATGGGATCACGAATAGCAATCGGGACTTTAGATGATTGATTTATGATACCGAGACATAAAACTTCAAAAATTTGCAATAAAACACTTTACAATGGCAGATTAAAGTGCTAATATGAGCATAGCAAAACTCAAATGAGGTGTCTTTATGAAAATTTTATTTGCTTCGGATATGTCGTTCAACTATTTCCCGGCCGTGCCGACCAAGGAACAGGCAAAAATGGCTATGAGTGAGGTCGCCGCCGAGTTCAAAAAGGCCGATTTTACAATGCTCAATCTCGAAAACATTTTCGGCGAACGGGAAACGGGTACACCTATTGTGAAATCGGGACCCAACCTCATTTCAAGTGATGAGTTTATTAACTACATTGATGCGCTCAACCCCTCTGCCGTGGGTCTTGCCAACAACCACACGGGAGATTTTCAGGGTGAGCCGATGTTCCACACCATCCGTATGCTGCACGACCGTAAGTATCAGACCACGGGTGCAGGCAAGGATGTTGACGAGGCATACATACCCGTAAAATTCACCAAGGACGGCATCACCGTTACTGTTCAGGCGGTCTGCGAGAACGAGTTTGGTACGGCAGATGATGAGAACTGCGGCTCGGCGGGTTATTCCTTGGGCAGGGTGACAAGGTTCATTCAAAATGCGCTCAAAAACGGCGAAAAACCCATCGTTTACTTCCATGGAGGCAATGAGGAATGTCCGTATCCGTCACTGGGCAAGACCGAGCTGTACCGTCATTTTATCGACATCGGTGCGGCCGCTGTCATTGCGATGCACACCCATTGCCCTCAAGGCTATGAGATATACAACGGCGCACCCATCGTTTACAGTATGGGTAACTTTTTCTTCCCTCACGCAAAGCAGAAGCTTCCAAACTGGTATATAGGCTATATGTCGGTGCTTGACATCACCGAAAACTGCATTGAGCTTTCAACCGTGCCGTATGAGTTTGATTTTGACGGCATAAGGCTGTTAAAGGACGAAAAGCTTGACAATTTCCGCAGGTATATGGATGAGCTTAACGGCATTATTTCCGACGAAAAGCGCCACATCGAGATGTGGAATGCATGGTGTGTCCGTTGGGGGATCGGTTGCTATTTAAAACGTGTTATCGACCCCGAAAAGCTCAGCGAAACGTCTGAGTACATACACATCAAAAACATTTTCTCCTGCGAGGCTCACAACGAGCTTATAAAGGACACCTTGAACCTTGCTTACCGCGGTAAGGTTGAAAAAGCCAAAGAATTGGTAGAATACACCCGTGAGCTTCAAAAACCCGAAATCTGATATTTACCCACCCTTTGCTGCTGTCAGAGGGTGGGTTTTGTTTATAACTTGTCAAACTTCCGACTGTACGATCTTTATCGGTAAATATTGCCTTGCTTTGCTTGACATTGGGGCGGTTTTGAGGTAAAATATAATCTGTATAAATGTGTGTATTTTTTGACTTTGGAATAAATAATATTACATTGGACTATACTTTACATATTACATAATTTTTTCTTCGGACAGACTCGCCGTGATCCGAAGACAGAGAAAAAGGAGTTTATTTAATGGCAGTAAAACACAAAGATAATGCCGAAAAGAATTTTGACGAAACAAAAAAGAATGTGAAGAAAAAGTATCACAAAAAGCCCGTGAGCAATAAGGCTCAAAAAGGCTCGGCCGCAGGCAAAAAGTCGGCATCCAAGCCGAACAGCCCCAAATCGGCCAAGTCGGGCACCAAGGCGGCAAAGTCTAACAAAAAGCCGACCAAGAGAAGCTACACCAAAAAGCCGCCAAAAGAGCTTAAGCCTTTGCGCTTGACACCTCTGGGCGGATTGGGAGAGATAGGTAAAAACATCACGCTGTATGAATACGGCGAGGATATGCTGTTGGTCGATTGCGGAATGTCCTTCCCCGATGAGGAAATGCCGGGTATCGACATTGTTATCCCCGATTTTTCACACGTGGTCAAAAATGCCGAAAGAATCAAGGGCTTGCTTGTGACCCACGGTCACGAGGACCACATCGGTGCCATTCCGTACCTTTTGAAGGAGTGCAATGTCCCTATTTACGGCACGGCGCTGACTTTGGGACTTATTGAGGGCAAGCTGCGTGAGCACAAGCTGCTTGACAGCGCCAGGCTAAACGTCATCAAGCCCGGTGATACCGTGAAATTGGGTGAGTTTTCGGTGGAGTTTATCCACGTCAACCACTCGATCCCCGATGCTGTTGCGTTGAGCATCACTACACCTCTCGGCACCGTGGTGCAGACGGGTGACTTTAAGATAGACACAACACCTATCGACGGTGAGGTCATCGACCTTGCACGTCTCGGTGAGCTGGGCAAAAAGGGTGTTCTGGCCCTTTTGTCCGACTCAACCAATGCCGAGCGACCCGGATTTACCCCGAGCGAGAGCATTGTGGGCGAAAGCTTTTTCAACCTTTTCAAGAAGGCTGAGAAAAATCGCATAATCGTTGCTACCTTCTCGTCCAACATTCACCGTGTTCAGCAGATAATTGACGAAGCTGTGCGTTGCGGCCGTAAGGTTGCAGTTTCGGGCAGAAGTATGCAGAATGTCGTGCAGGTTGCGTCCGAGCTGGGCTACCTGACCGTGCCCGACGGTGTTTTGATCGACCTTGAAATGGTCAAAAAGTATATGCCCGAGCAGTTGGTCATTATAACTACGGGAAGCCAGGGTGAGCCGATGTCGGCTTTGCACCGAATGGCATTCGGTGACCACCGCAATGTAAGTGTCGGACCCGGAGATTTTATCATAATCTCGGCAACACCTATCCCGGGCAATGAAAAGACGGTCACCAAGGTCATAAACAAGCTTCTGGAGCTTGGCGCACAGGTGGTCTACGAAAAAATGTACGATGTGCACGTTTCGGGACACGCCTGCCAGGAGGAGCTTAAGCTGATGCTGAATCTTGTTCAGCCAAGGTTCTTTATCCCCGTCCACGGTGAGCAGAAGCACCTTGTCAAGCACGCAGGACTTGCCGAAACGGTGGGTATCGACCACAAAAATATCCTTATCGGCTCAAACGGTAATGTTATCGAGCTGACAAGGGACACCATGAAGGTGGTAGAGACCGTTACCGCAGGAAGCATTTTGGTTGACGGCTTTGGCGTGGGCGACGTTGGAAACGTTGTTCTGCGTGACCGTAAGCATCTGGCCGAGGACGGTATCATTGTTGTTGCCGTGTCGGTCGACCAGGTCACACGTGAGGTCATTGCAGGTCCCGAGGTCATTTCCCGCGGATTTGTGTACGTCAAGGAGGCCGAGCAGCTTATGGATGACACCCGTGAGGTTGCCTGCGACATTCTTGAAAGATGCTATATTCAGAACGTGCGTGATTGGAACACCGTGAAGTCCCGCATACGTGACGGACTTGCACGCCATCTGCACGAGCATACCGGCAGAAGCCCCATGATACTGCCGATCATACTTGAGATCTGATCAATTTGTTTTAAGGGAGGTTTGACCTCGGATGAAAAAGGTTTGGGGAGTAGGAAGAATTTTTCTGATCTTGCTCATTTTGTTGGTTGCCGACATCTTTGCTATTGCATTTGGCGGTGATTATGCGCTTTACATCGCAGGCGGGGTAGCTTTCTTGGGCGCTATAATCGCTGTGTTTTCGCTTGTCGGACTGCACACCAACATCGGTAAGATCATTTCGGGCGTTTCAAAGGGAATATCCACGGCTCAGTCAAGAGCATTGACCGAGCTGCGCTTGCCCGTGCTTATAACCACCGCCTACGGCGAGATAGTATGGTACAATCCGCAGTTTGAAAGCGATGTTCCCGATGCCTCGCTGACGGTCGGAAAATCTATTGACAAGGTTTTCGGAAACGAGTTCAAGGACGATATCGAAAGTCACGGGCAGGCCGAGATCACGCTTGGCAACAAGATATTTACGGTCACCGATTCGGATATTGACGGCGACGGAACACATTTGAGAATATACTACCTCTTTGATGTGACCCAGCTTCGTAAGATCGCTCACGAATATGAGCGCACACGTCCCGTTGTTGCGCTGGTGGCTATTGACAATCTGGATGAGATCACCAAAAATGCAAGGGACAGCGAGATCGCTTCGTTCAGAGGCAAGGTCCAGCAGAGGATCGAAAAGTGGTTCTCGCACATCAACGGTATCTGCCGCAAGCTTTCGGGCGACCGCTATATGCTGGTGCTGGAGGAGCGTGGCTATCAAAGATTAGCCGAGGAAGGCTTCTCGGTGCTGGATGAGGTGCGTGAGCTCAAATTCGGTGACAGCTCGGCAACACTTTCCATCGGTGTCGGTCAGGGCGGAGGCTCTATGTCCGAGTGCGAGGAAATGGCCAAGCAGGCACTTGATATGGCTTTAGGACGCGGCGGTGACCAGACCGTTGTAAAAATGCCCAACAATGAGTACAAGTTCTTCGGCGGTGTTTCGGGTGCGTTGGAAAAGCACAACAAGGTGCGTGCACGTATCATTTCCAACACGCTCAAAAGCCTTATTATGCAGGCAAGCAACGTTATCCTTATGGGTCACCGCTTTGCCGATCTTGACAGCTTGGGTTCGTGTATTGCCATGGCCAGCGCTGTTTCAACGCTTGGCCGTCAGCCCTACATAGTAATGGACAAGACCAAGACCATGGCGGGCTCGCTGGTCGACCGTGCCGATGCTTTGGGCGTTCAGTGCAACATTGTCAGCGGTGCCGATGTAATGCAGGTCATTGATAAGCAGACCCTGCTTATCATCTGTGATGTACACCGTCCCTCGTTCCTTGACAGCCCCGAGGTCTATGACCATTGTCAGAACGTGGTCGTCATTGACCATCACCGCAAGGCGGTCGATTTTATCAACGATGCGGTCATTTTCTACCACGAAACGGCCGTTTCCTCGGTCTGTGAAATGGTGACCGAGATGCTGCAGTATATGTGTCCGAAGAGCGTTGGTCCGTTTGAGGCCGAGGCGCTGATGTCCGGCATAATGCTTGACAGCCGCAATTTTGTGCTTAACACGGGTGTCCGTACCTTTGAGGCTTCGGCCTTCCTCAGAAACCGAGGTGCCGATCCCGTTACGGTCAAGAAGATGTTTGCAGGCTCGATGGAGACCTACAAGCTCCGTGCTGAGATCGTGGGTTCGGCCGAGCTTTATGATGACGATTGCGCTATTGCCATAAATGATACCGTCAACGAAAACACCCGTCTTGCTTCGGCTCAGGCGGCCGATGAAATGCTGGGTATCAGCGGTGTTCTGGGATCGTTTGTTGTCTGCCGCTACGGCAGTGAATTCAACATCTCTGCAAGATCGTTGGGCAGTATGAACGTGCAGGTCATAATGGAAAAGCTGGGCGGAGGCGGCCACAGAACAATGGCGGCCTGCCAGCTTCGGGTCGACAGCTTTGAGGATGCCGTTGAGCAGCTCAAGCACGCTATCGACCAGTATAAAAAAGAGTTAAAAAAGTGATGAAAGGTTGATATAAAATGAAGGTAATCCTTAATGCCGATGTTAAAGGCTTGGGTAAAAAGGGTGAGCTTGTAAACGCTTCCGACGGATACGCCAGAAACTTTCTGTTCCCCAAAAATTTGGCTGTTGAGGCCAACGCAGGCGCTATGAACGAGCTCAAAAACCGTGAGGCCTCCAAGGCTCATCACATTGCAGAGGAAAAGGCAGCCGCAACCACCGCAAAGGATAAGGTCGACGGTAAGACGGTAGTGCTTCACGCCAAGGCAGGCTCAAACGGCAAGCTGTTCGGTGCCATCACCTCGAAGGAGATCGCCGCCGAGATCAACAAGACCTTCGGTGTTGAGGTTGACAAGAAAAAGGTTACTGCGGCCGACATCAAATCCTACGGTGAGTTTACCGCCGAGGTCAAGTTCTACAACGGCATCACCGCCAAGGTCACCGTTAAGGTAGAAGAGTGATTTTAAAATATTCGGAGGCTGAAAATGGCTGAAAATATTAACGAAAGCCACATCGACGGTAAACTGCTGCCTTTTTCCAAGGAAGCAGAGCAGTCGGTGCTTGGTGCTATACTGATAGATCCTCCCAGCATAAATCTTGTTATGGACAAGCTCAAACCCGTCCATTTCTTCCTTGAAAAAAACCGTGTACTGTTCGATATTCTGTGCAGTATGAGCGTTTCAAACCAGACTATCGACTTTATCACGATACTTGAAAAGCTTAAGCAGATGCCGGCAAAGGAGCATCGCAAGAAAAGTGATGAGCCTGCTGAATTTATGTTCAAGGAGGGCGAGGCCAAGGCGTATCTTACCGAAACGGTACAGAGCGTTCCGACCTCAGCCAACATCGTAACATACGCCGAGATCGTGCTTGAAAAATACCACATCAGAGCATTGATGGAGGCTTCGCAGGAAATACTTACAATGGCACAGGGCGGAGGAGTTGACGCAAGTCAGCTTCTCGAAACGGCCGAAACCAAGATATATGATATTCGCCAGGGCAAGGATGTCACGGGTCTGCACCTGCTTGATGATATCATCAAGAGTGAGACCTTTGTCCGTCTTTCCAAGATAAGTGACCCCGAGACCAGGAAGGATTATGTCGGTATCCCTACGGGATTTTCCGACCTTGACAGGGTTATTACGGGACTTAACCGTTCCGACCTTATCATTGTCGGTGCACGTCCCGGTATGGGTAAGACGGCATTTGCTCTTAACGTTGCACGAAACGTTGCAATGCAGGCAGGTAAGACGGTCTGCTTCTTCTCGCTCGAAATGAGCCGTGACCAGCTTGCACAGCGTCTTTTGTCAAGCGAGGCGCTTATTGAATCGGGCAAGATGCGTACCGGCGACCTTACTCCCGATGAATGGACAAGACTTACTCAGGCGGGACTTAATCTGTCCAAGGCCAAGATGTATATTGACGAAACGCCCGGTATCACAGTGCCCGAGATCATGGCCAAGCTTCGCCGTATGAAGGACACTCCCGATCTTGTTATTATCGACTATCTCGGACTTCTCCAGTCGGCCAAGCGTACCGAAAACCGTGTTCAGGAGGTTTCGGATATAACACGTAACCTTAAGATCATGGCCAAAAAGATGCAGATACCTGTTATGGTCTGTGCACAGCTTTCCCGCGGAACCGAGGGTAAAAACGTAAAATCGCATAAGCCTCAGCTTTCCGACCTTCGTGAGTCGGGTTCTATTGAGCAGGATGCCGATATCGTTCTGTTTATGTACCGTGATCTTTACTATAAAAACGATAATGACGATCCCAATGTTCAGGTGGATGAGCATAAAGCAATGTGTATCGTAGCCAAGAACCGTCACGGCGGACTTGAGGATGTCAATCTTTATTGGGATGGCGCATATACACGTTTCTCCACCCCTGATAAAAACGGTATTTATTGATGTTACAATGTGTTAAAGCGACGATTGCAAGGCATAATATGTTAGAAGGCGTGAAAGATGTCACGGTTGCTTTGTCGGGCGGTGCCGATTCGGTGACGCTTTTGTCGGTAATGCTGAAAATTCGTGATGAATTTAACTTCACGTTATCGGCGGCACACCTTAACCATTGCCTTCGCGGCGAGGAGGCCGACCGTGACGAACGGTTCGTCCGTGAACTTTGCCAACGCTTAAATGTGCCCTTGTTTTGCGAAAAAGCCGATGTGAAGGCGTTTGCCAAGGATAATTCAATGAGTATCGAGCTTGCGGCAAGGCAGGTGAGGTATGCTTTTTTGGAGCGTGTTTCAAAGGGCGTTATTGCTACGGCACACAACGCTAACGACAATTTCGAGACCGTGCTTCACAATATGGCCAGAGGAACCGGTATCGTGGGGCTTTGCGGAATACGACCCCGACGTGACCGCTTTATCCGTCCGCTTATTGAGGTCGGCAGAGAGGCTATCGAGCGCTACTGTGCCGAGGAGGGCTTAAGCTTTTGTACCGATTCCACCAATTCTGACGAAAGCTACACCCGTAACCGCATCCGCCACTCGATAGTGCCGCAAATGGTGTCGGTCAACAGCGGTGCGGTGAAAAACGTAACGCAGATGAGCGAGACCCTGCGTGAGGATGCCTCATTTCTGGAAATTGAGGCCGAAAAGCACTTCAAAGGTGCCAAGGAAAACGGCGGCTTGTCGGTTGAAGCGTTGTGCGGTATGCATCCGTCAATGGCCAAGCGCTGTATTCTGAAGCTTTTTGAAGAGGGCAGCGGCAGAGTGCTTGAAAGACAGCACGTGAACGCTGTGTACGATGCGTTGAAATCGGAAAAATGCCGTTTGAGCGTTATTGGTGATATGACCGCCGAAATAAAAAACGGTGTTTTGAGGTTTGTGCCATCAAAACCGCAGAAAATTACCGAAACCGTGCCGAATGAACTGCCTTTTTTGTATGAGGGCATCAAGGTGAGCGTGATTTCGGGTAAAGATTTCCAAAATCTTTTGAAAATTAACAGTTTGTTATTAAATAACGCCGCCGATTATGATAAACTATGTGGCGTATTGAAGCTGAGGGGACGGCTTGCGGGCGACAGGATAACACTTGTTAAGCGCAACTGTACCAAAAGCTTTAAAAAACTGCTGAACGAAAGCGGACTTGACGGGCAGACAAGAGACGGTCTGTTGGTTGCCGCCGACGATATGGGTGTTGTATGGCTTGAGGGCTTTGGCGTCGACCGCCGTGTTGCGGTGTCGGAAAACACCCAAAATGTGCTGATATTTGAAGCAGTTGAAGATTAAATTTTATTTTGGGACGACTTTTGTCAGACTGAAGTTAAAATAAAGAACCGAAAGGGGTCCAATATGAACAGAGTAGTAAAAACTTTGCTGTACATCGGCATACCGCTGATACTTATAATGGTCGTTGCCGGCGTAATGTACAGCTCACAGTCGGCCGAAAAGACCGACTACTCGACCGTTATGCAGCTTTTCAATGAGGACAAGATCCGGGAAGCTGAGCTTAACGTTTATGAAGGAAAGCTGGTCTACGTTACCCGTGAGGACAGCAAAAAACACACTATTGAGGTCGTCAGCGATGTTTTTTACAATGATATCGGCTCGATAATCAAGGAAAAGAACACCGATAAGAACGCAGACGGTACCTTTAACACCGAAAATGACATTGTTATGAACTATAAGGCCGGCGGCGAGGGCTCCTGGCTTATGAGCTTACTGCCCACCATTCTGGTGATCGTCATCGTTATCTTTGCGTGGATATTCATTATGCGCAAGATGAGCGGCGGCGTTGGCGGCGACAGAACCATGTCGTTTGGCAAAGCACGTGTCAAAAAGGCCGAGGATGACCGTCGCAAGACCACCTTTGCCGATGTTGCAGGTGCTGACGAGGAAAAAGAGGAAATGGCCGAGCTGGTGCAGTTTCTTAAAGACCCCAAGAAGTTCAACGAGCTTGGTGCACGAATCCCCAAGGGCGTTCTGCTTGTAGGCCCTCCGGGAACCGGTAAAACTTTGCTTGCACGTGCTGTTGCAGGTGAGGCAGGCGTTCCGTTCTTCTCGATCTCGGGTTCCGATTTCGTCGAAATGTACGTCGGTGTCGGTGCATCCCGTGTACGTGACCTGTTTGACCAGGCCAAGAAGAATTCTCCTGCTATCATCTTTATTGATGAAATTGATGCTGTCGGTCGTCAGAGAGGCGCAGGTCTTGGCGGTGGCCATGACGAGCGTGAGCAGACCCTCAACCAGTTGCTGGTTGAAATGGACGGTTTTGGTGCAAACGAAGGCGTTATCATCATTGCCGCAACCAACCGTCCCGACATTCTGGACAGAGCATTGCTCCGTCCCGGCCGTTTTGACCGTCAGATAATGGTCAACTACCCCGATGTCAAGGGCAGAGAAGAAATACTCAAGGTCCACGCACGCGGAAAGCCGCTTGGTCCTGATGTAAACCTTAAGACCATTGCACAGTCGACCTCCGGCTTTACGGGTGCCGACCTCGAAAACCTTCTCAACGAGGCCGCTTTACTGGCGGCAAGGGCTAACCGCAAGGCAATTATCGAGTCCGACATCGAGGAGGCTACCATCAAGGTTATGATGGGCGCCGAGAAGAAGTCGAGGGTCATCAAGGAAAAGGACAAGATGATCACCTCGTATCACGAGGCAGGTCACGCTGTTGTTTCTTACTTCCTGCCCACGCAGGACCCCGTTCATCAGATATCCATTATCCCCCGTGGAATGGCCGCAGGCTTTACGATGTACCTGCCCGACCAGGATAAGGGTCACATCACCAAGACCAAGATGGAGGAGGATATCTGCTCACTGCTTGGCGGACGTGCCGCAGAGGAGCTGACACAGGACGACATCTGCACGGGTGCTTCCAACGATATCGAGCGTGCAACCGAGCTGGCTCACAACATGGTCACCAAGTTCGGTATGAGCGCCAAGGTCGGTCTTGTTAAGCTTGGCACCGGCAATAATGAGGTATTCTTGGGTCGTGACTTCTCATCCACCCCCAATTATTCCGACAGTATGGCCGCCGTTATTGACAATGAGGTTCGTGACATCATTATGACGCAGTACGGCAAGGCTAAGGATATTCTTAATAAAAATATGAAGAAGGTCCACAAGGTCGCACAGAGACTTTTCGTTGACGAGAAGATCAGCGGCGACGACTTCCGTGCTATCATGGAAGAGGTCGAGCTGGATTTCTAAAGCTTAATACAAAATCAAAAGCCGTTTCGGAAACCCGAAACGGCTTTTACTATTTATATAACTCAATAACTGATTTATTCTTCTTGGTTGCATACTCCTTAAACTGTGCAGCACCACCAAAACTGTTTTTTACGCAAGTAATAACAATATCCGATTTTTCTATCATCCATTTGTTACGGTATATTATTGCATACTTTTTTGGCACTGTTTCAATACCATCGGGTAATATAGTCGGGTGTATAGAAGCTACTTCTTTATTAGGCATATAAGCCAATACAACATATACCTTTATTTCATATTTTCTTTGCAATTCAAACAATACCTTTGAAACCAAACTGTCAAAATTACCGTGATTGCCCACATAAAACAATCTACAGTTATTTTCAACTATAATTCTTTCTATAGCAGTATATAATTCTTGTGTGACCGCTTCACTGCAATCCCTATGTCCGAAGAATGTGCAAATTAAACTGTTCATAGTATCACCTATGCTTATTATAGGTCAATTTAACCCTAACGTCAATAGGTCAATTTGACATAATAATAATGAGGTGATTTTATGAGTCGATTAAAGGAATTGCGCTTGGAAAAGGGATACACGCAGGTCAAAATGCAGATGCTGACGGGTATTGACCAAAGTGACTACTCCAAAATTGAAAGTGGTAAACGCTATTACACCTTTGAGCAATGTCGACGAATAGCTACAGCATTGGGTACAAGTATGGATTATCTTGCCGAATTGACCGATGAAAAGAAACCTTATCCAAGAAAGAAATAACACAACAAAGCCGTTTCGGAAACCCGAAACGGCTTTGACTTTGTAATTATGGGTATATTAAGGGTATATCACATATACTTACTCATATAATCATCAAGGCTGATGACGGTGCCCGAAAGACGGGAATCCTCGGCGGCGAAGGCAAGCATATGGTTGCGGCAGGAAATGCCGATCTCGCTGACGTCCTCAGGCTTCAACTCACCTGCAAGGTAGCTGTAAAGTGCGTTGATGATGCCTGTATCGCCGCCGCCGTGTCCGCCGGTGATGCTGTCGCCTGCGGTTGCGATCTCGGAGTCGAGGTAACGTGTAGCGCGGGCGTCAAAGCTGAAGAACTCAAATGCCTTGTCGGCAGGAGCGTCCATATTGCAGAAAAGTTCGCCCTTAGTACCCATAATATGGGTCTTACGTCCGCCACGGGTGAAGGCCGACATAGTCATTGCAACGGTGGTGCCGTCCTCAAACTCCATATTGACGGTCTGATGGTCAACAACATCATTATCGCATTTGTAAACGCACTTGCCGTACTGTGTGGTCTCAAGTGCGTGCCAAACCTCCTCATCGGTCGGGTTGGGCTTCTGTGCGCAAGCGTCACGGAACCAGGCGTTATTTTTGGCATCATAATAAAGTCTTACTGCGTTGTAGTAGCACTTATCGGCATGGGGGCAACCGTCGGTGCAACGCTCGGGCGCACCCTCGGGAGCGTTTTCAATGCGGAAATGGTTGCGTGAGCCAAACGACTGAATACGCTTGCACTCCTTACCGAGCAGCCATTGCAGAATGTCAAGGTCGTGACAGCACTTCTGCAAAAGCATAAAGGATGCACGGCTCGTGTTACCCCAGTTGCCTCTTACAAAGCTGTGGCTCTGATGAACGTGACCGACAGCCTCAAGATGCTCGATAGAGAAAACATCGCCCAAAAGACCGCTGTCAAGGATCCACTTCAGCTTCATAAAGTAGGGCGAGAAGCGCAAAACGTGGCAGACCATGACCTTGCGGCCGCATTCCTGGGCCTTTTTGTAGATCATTCCGCAATCCTCGGGGGTGATTGCGGCAGGCTTCTCAAGCAACAGGTCATAGCCAAGCTCCAAGGCCTTCAGCGAAGGCTCAAGGTGCATCTGATCCATAGTGGAGATAATTGCGATATCGGCAAATTTGGGAATGTCAAGTATCTTCTCCCAGGTGTCGAAGCAATGGGCCTCGTCAACGCCGTGCTTGTTCTTTATGTAATTCAAACGGTCAACAATGGGCTCGGCAACGCCGACGACCTTGAATTTATCGGGCTGGTCACCCATAAGGTCGGTATAGCGTGAGCCACGTGAGCCTGCACCGATAACGATTGCGGTAAACTGTTTCATAAAAAAGCCTCCCAAAAAAGTTCTTTGATTTGATTTTACAGTATTTACATTCAAAGATATATATGATATTATATATTTAATCTTTGAATTTGTATACTTAAGGAGTGCGCTATGTTAGGCTTTGAAATTAAAGGCAACCCACACATCACCAAGGTCTATACAACCTATTCGTGGGTGTTCCAGCCCGATTACCGCTTCAAGGGCGAATCGCACGACTTTTGGGAGCTGGTTTGTGTAACCGACGGCTCGATAAGCGTTGCCGCCGATAATGAGATCTTTGAACTCACGGCAGGTCACGCAATTTTGCATAACCCGATGCAGTTTCACAACATCACCGTTACAGGCAACCGACCCACAAGCGTCAGCGTTTTCACCTTTTCGGGGGAGAATATTCCCAATATCCAGAACCACGTTTGCGAGATCCCCGATATTTCGGAGATCAAGACCCTGCACGAGCTCGCATTTAAAAATTACAATATAAAAAGCGACCTTGTTATCAAGAATATCAAGACCGACGGTAATGATCATCTGGTTTACATAAAACGGTTGGAGCTGTTGCTCATCGAGCTTGCGACCCATCTGGTAAAGGCAAAAGCCAACGTATCGCAAAAGGCTAAAAACTACCTCGATATCGTCAACACGATGTCGGAGCATATCGGGGAGAGGCTGTCGGTCGGTGAGCTTGCGGCGCTTTGCAATATGAGTGTCATCAATCTGCAAAAATCGTTTTCATATTACGCAGGTGTTGGGGTCATGGAGTATTTCAACCGCCAAAAAATGCGCCGTGCCGCTGAGCTTATGGCGGAAGGCTACTCGGTTCGTGAGGCGGCTTTGGCGGTGGGCTTTAGCGACCAAAACTATTTCAGTACCGTTTTCAAAAGAATAACGGGTCATTCACCGTCGGCAGTGAAACTGTATAAATAGCGGTTTTGTGCTAATTTTCAGCCTTATTATCTGCTTTACATTGTAAGGTTGATGTGCTATAAATAAAGTATAACTTAGCCTTGGAGGTAAGGAATATGCTTTGTGATATTCATAACCACATTGGAAAAAATATGAATGCCGATCAGCTTTTCGATTATTTTTTACGACTGAAAAATGCTAACGGAATCGACCGCAACTGCATTTTGTCGATACCTGTTTCGCCGTCGGCTAAATATTACCACACGCAGAATCTCTTGGCGTTGCAGTTAAAGGATATGCTGTCGCCGTATTCGTCGGCTTTTGTGGGATTGGTTCACGGTGAAAATGCCGAGGATTACCTCACACAGCTCAAAAAGGGACTGGCAATGGGCTTTGAGGGCTTGAAGATTCTTGAAAGTCACCCCAGCCTGCAGAAAACCTTGAACCTTCGCATTTCGGATGAGAAGCTTGATGCAACCTTTGGCTATGCTGAGGAAAACGGCATCCCCGTTTTGTTGCACGTGGCCGACCCCGAGGAAAGCTGGGATATAAACACGGTCGACCAATATGCCTTGACCCATGGCCGCTTTTACGGCGCACCCGGTTGCCTTTCAAAGGAGGATTATTATTCGGACGTTGAGAAGATCCTTTCAAGACACCCGAAACTAAAGGCGATTTTTGCGCATTTCTATTTTCTGTCGGCCGATATTGACAGGGCGGCGGCCTTGTTCGAAAAGTACCCCAACATAGGCTTTGACCTGACCCCCGGCAAGGAAATGTACCCGAATTTCAGCAAGAACAAGGCCAAAACCAAGGCGTTTTTTGAAAAGTATGCCGACCGTTTGTATTTCGGCACCGATGTAAACGACACCGAAATGCCGAATTACCACAACGGTCTTTACTCCTTGGTTCTGACCGCCCTTGACAGCGCCGAGGACTTCGATTGGGGCAAGTACCGCAACTGTGCAGGTCTTGGTCTGTCAAACGAAACACAGGAAAAGATAAAATCAGGCAATTTCATAAGGCTTTTGGGCAAGACCCCCAAGCCGCTTGATTATACGTTGATCAAGGAAGAAATTACACGCTTGGAAAGCATTTCGAATACCTTTAGTGAGGATGATAAGCAAATGCTTTTAAGCTTGAAGCAGTATTTTGAAAATAAATAAAATAATAAACAAAACAAAAACAGAGCAAGCCTTCTTGCTCTGTTTTGCTATTTGACGGTTAAAATTTCATCCAATTCATAAAGTGCCGTGCGGTTGGATTCCCATTTCAGCACCTCGGATGCTTTCTCAAAGTTTAGCCACGCAAATTCGGTGTGCTCACGTGAAAGCTTGATTTCAGCATTCCAACTTACGGCGAAGCAATGCTCGGGAATTTCGGTGATGTTTTTGTCCCAATGCTTTCTTCGGTCTGCCGCAATGCAATCGGCCGGCACATAGGACAGGCTTTTAAGCTCGGTCATATCATCGGAGGTGATGTTTCCTTCCTCTGAAGCCTCACGTATGGCCGCCTGCAACGGTGTTTCTTCGTCCTCACCACCGCCTGCAATAAACTGCCATTCGTCATGGTCGGCACGGTGCAAAACGCAGTAAAGTGGTTCGCCGTCGGTCACTCTGTACGGAATCACAAGAACTTGAAAAGGCGCTCTCATAATTATCTCCTTGAAGGTCTTAAAAGGCTCCCTTGTGCAAAGGGAGCTGTCAGCGAAGCTGACTGAGGGATTGTTTTACTGTAATATCTATAAATTCACAAATCCCTTCAAAGTTTCGATTGATTTCAATATTTGGTATTCTTATCACCTTGAGTCCATATTGCTCCAAAAACTTTGTGCGTTCTTGATCGTGCACAAGTCCGTTTTCGGTGTAATGACCCGAACCATCTAATTCAATAATCAGTTTTGCTTCTGCGGAGTAAAAATCCACGATATATTTTCCAAGTACTTTTTGCCTTGAAAATCTTACGGGATAACTTTTTAAAAAATCATACCAAAGATGTTTTTCTTCTTTTGTCATATTATTGCGCAACATTTTTGCCACAGAAACTATTGCTTTGTTATGTTTTCGCTGCATAGACAATCCCTCACCGCCTACGGCGGAGCTCCCTTTACACAAGGGAGCCTTTTGCAATTTGAAAATTATTAGTGGCTTTGTAGTTAATTATACCCATACATCTTGGCGGTTTTGAAGAGGGTGGCGATCTCCTGGCGGAGGCATTCGTTTTCGGGTTTTCGCAAATGCGGATCGGTGCTGTAAAGCTCCTTGGCGGCGTTGCCTGCGGCTCTGAACAGCTCCATATCCTCCGAAAGGTCGGCAATTTTCAGTTCCGGCAGACCGTGCTGACGTTTGCCCAAAAAGTCACCCGGGCCTCTGAGGCGCAGATCCTCGTCGGCAACCTTGAAGCCGTCGGTGGTACTGCACATAAACTTTAATCTCTGCCGGGTTTCGTTGCCCTTGCGGTCGGAAAGCAAAATGCAGGTCGAAGCGTGCTCTCCACGTCCGATACGGCCTCTTAGCTGATGCAACTGACTTAAGCCAAACCGCTCGGCATTTTCAATCAGCATAATGACGGCATTCGGCACGTCGATGCCAACCTCGATAACGGTGGTGGAAACAAGCAGCTGTATCTCGCCCGAGGCAAAGGCCTTCATTACGGCATCCTTTTCCTTTGGCTTCATTTTGCCGTGCAGAAGACCGACCGAGTAACCTTTGAAATCGTTTTCCTTGATGTCCTCGTAGTATTTCACGGCCGAGGCAAGGTCGGTGGTCTCGCTTTCCTCAACCATTGGGCAGACAATATAGCCCTGCCGTCCTTGGTCAAGGTGGTCACGGATGTAGTTGTATGAGCGCTTGCGGATACTTGAATCAATAAGGTATGTCTTTATCGGCTGACGGCCTTTTGGCAGGGTGCCGATAATGCTGATATCAAGGTCGCCGTAAAAAATCAGCGACATAGTGCGGGGGATAGGTGTGGCCGACATAACCAGCATATGAGGCTCGTTGCCCTTGGAGGTCAGACTTGTGCGTTGCTCAACGCCAAAGCGGTGCTGCTCGTCGGTTACGATAAGACCGAGCCTTTTAAAACGCACATCCTCCTGCAAAACTGCGTGGGTGCCGATAACTATATCGTATTCGCCGTTTAAAACAGCCTCTTTAATGCGTGCTTTGTTGGCCTTGGTCACGGAGCCTGTCAGCAAAACGGCCTTTATACCGCTATTTTGAAGCAGATTTTGAAACGTCTTGAAATGCTGCCCGGCAAGAACCTCGGTCGGTGCCATAATGACGGTCTGCCAACCGTCCCTTGCGGCGCAAAAGGCCAAAGCCGCCGCCACTGCCGTTTTACCCGAACCAACGTCGCCCTGCACAAGGCGGCTCATCGGTCGACCCGAGTTCATATCCTTCAAGCACTCATTCACGGCCAAGGCTTGTGCCTCGGTCAGATTGAAGGGCAGGAGAGATTTGAACTCGTCTAACGCACGGTCGGTTATTCTGACGGGTGTGTAGCTGCTCCGACTGCTTTTCTGGAACAAAATACCCGTCTGCAAAAAGAACAGCTCTTCAAAAACAAGTCTGCGGCGCGCATTCTCCAACTGCTTCATTGAGGTGGGGAAGTGTATGCCGAAAAGCGCCTCTTTAAGCGAAACAAGGCCGTATTTTTGGCGCAAAGCTTCGGGCAACGGGTCAAGCGGAATGTACTGCTCCAAAACGGTTTTTATGACCTTGGATATAGCCTTTGAATTAAGTCCCGCTGTCTGCGGATAGATAGGGCAGACGTTTTGCTCCGAAACGTCATAGATTTCGGGAGCCGACATCTCACACGAAAGAAGTGTGCGATTAACAAGGCCGTAAAAGAGGAATTCCTTGCCGAATTCCAGCTTTTCAGCCACCCATTTTTGGTTAAACAGCGTTATTTCAACATTTTCCTCGCCGTCGTTGGCAAAGAATTTGTATATCACCATTTTGTGGCGGACGTATATCTCTCTGACCTCGCTGAAGACCTTGGCTTTTATGCAACAAGGACGGTCAAACGGGGCCTCACGAAGCTTTAACGGATGTGAGCGGTCGATGTATCCGCGGGGATAATGGCGTAAAAGAGCGCCGACGCTCTCCACGCCGAGCTGATAAAACAGCTCAGCGCGTTTTTCGCCGACGCCTTTGATGTATCTGATGTTATCATCTGATCGCATTTTATTCTACCGAAATGATAAAGTAGTATACCGGCTGACCGCCGTTTACAAGGGTGACCTCAACATCACGGCCAAGCTTATCCTGCAAAGCCTCACAGATGCGTTCGGCCTGAGCCTCCTTGACATCCTCACCGTGGATGAGGGTGACAAAGGCAGTTTCTTTATCGCTGAGATCCTTGGTGAGCTTGATTACGCACTTTTCAAGGTCGGTTTCGGTAAAGGAGACCTTACCGTTGGCCAAAGCCAGCAGCTCGCCCTTCTTGATCTGATGTCCGTCATAATCGGAATCTCTTGCGGCAAAGGTTACCTGACCGGTCTGAACATTGGCGTAAGCCTTCTGCATTGCGATGGCGTTGGCATCGGCATCAGCATCGGGGTCAAAGTTCAGCATGGCGGTGATGCCCTGCGGAATGGTTCTTGTGGGCAGAACGACGACCTTTCTGGTGCTAAGCTTAATGGTCTGCTCGGCGGCCATAATGATGTTTTTGTTGTTGGGCAGTACAAATACGGTCGAAGCAGGGGTCTGCTCGATAGCGTAAAGAATATCGTCGGTACTGGGGTTCATGGTCTGACCGCCCGAAACGATCCGGTCAGCACCAAGGTCGGTGAACAGAGCCTGCAGGCCCTCACCGGCGGCAACGGCAACAAAGCCGTAATCCTTTTCAATGGCGACCGAAACGGGCTCTTTAGCCTCGGCAACGGGAGCGGCGGCCTTGGGAGCCGACTCCTTGGTGTCGTGCTTGGCACGCTCGTGCTGGTCACGCATGTTTTCAACCTTCATATTGATAAGCTGACCAAAGGTAAGACCCTTTTCAAAGGCGTTACCGGGATGGTCGGTATGAACGTGGACCTTGATGATCTCGTCATCGTCAACAACAACGACACAGTCGCCAATGGTCTCAAGATATGCTCTTAAGGCCTTGGGGTCCTTGTCAAGCTTCAGATCACGCTTTACAATAAACTCGGTGCAGTAGGTGAAGGTGATATCAGCCTCGGCTTCACCTGCGGCGTTACGCTGTGTGGCGGCAGGGGAGGCGGTGGCGGTGCTTTCTGCGGATTCGATCATCTTACCGTCACGAATAACCGAAAGCATACCCTCCAAAATTACAACAAAGCCTTTACCGCCTGCGTCAACAACACCTGCTTTTTTCAAAACAGGGAGTATTTCGGGGGTCTCATCAAGGGCTTTTTTGGCACCCTCAAGCATAGCCTCAAAGGTCTCAACGACATCGCGACCTTCGCTGTAAGCCTTGGCGGCATATTCCGAAGCGACACGTGCAACGGTCAGAATGGTACCCTCGGTGGGCTTCATAACTGCGTTGTAAGCGGCCTCAACACCAAGCTTTATGGCGTTGGCAAGGCTCTCGGAGTCCATTTCCTCCTTGCCCTTAAGACCCTTGGAAAAGCCTCTGAACAAAAGGGAAAGAATAACGCCCGAGTTACCTCTTGCACCGCGCAGAAGTGCCGAAGCGTTGGTCTTGGCAACCTTTTCTGCGGTCTCGTTATTAAGCAATGCCAGCTCACGTGCCGAAGCGCTGATGGTCATTGACATATTTGTTCCCGTATCACCGTCGGGAACGGGGAAAACGTTAAGCTCGTCGACCGCCTGGCGGCAGTTTACGATGTTATTTGCGCCGGACAGCAAAGCATCGCGCAAAGTATTACCGTTTATCAAAATTAACAACTCCTTAATTTGCGTTTAAAAACGCCGGTGTGTATATTACTCTTTGATTCCGTCGATGCGGACAGTTACCTTGCCGACATTGATACCGCAAGATTCGCTGACGACATATTTTACCTTGTGGGTGATGCTCTTGGCAATGGCGTTTATGTTCATGCCGTAAGCCACAATGATATGAAGATCAATGTTGATCATATCAATATCACCGGTTATGTTTATGCCCTTTTCGGTATAATTCTTTTTGGAAAAGATATTGCGGAACTTCTGCTTGCCGTGGGGTGCCATTCCGGCAACGCCAAAGCAGGAGGAGGCCGCATTTCCGATCAGCTTGGCAAGATAATCCTCACCCAAAGTGATCGTACCGGTTTTGGTTTCATAAGCGATCATATATTTAACCTCCGAAAAATTTATTTTATATTTGCCAATCCGAAATACACATCGGATACAGAAGACATATCGGTCACGTTGATGTCGGGTGCTCCCACCGTGAGACCCTGGCGGTGGCACAAGGGGATGAGCGGCATCTCGGCATTGAAGGCGTTGATTATATCGACCAGCGAAGCTGTGCCGCTGTAATAAGCCTTTACAACACCGTCAAGCAAGGGGACATACGAGCCGTTGTCGGTCTCGGTCTTATCACCGTCGGCTTTATCTTTGTCGGCGGTATTCTGATCTTTGCCGTTCTTATCAGTTTTGTTGTTTTTGTCATTCTCGGTGACGTCGGGAATACCGTAGGACAGCTTTCCGTTGGAGGTGACCAGTTCGGATACATCCATATTGTCGGGAAGCTTGACTTCGGCAATGTACAGATCAAAATCACCGTTTTGAAGCGCCTTTACGTAGGCGTCCCAATCAAGTAAGGAAAGCTTTACCTTGATGCCAGCGGCCTCAAGCTGCTGTTTTACAAGCTCGGCAGCGGCGGCACGTCGGGCGTTATCTTTGAAGGCAACCAGCTTAAAGGTGACGGTTTTGCCCTTGGGGTTTACAAAAAATCCCTCTTCATCCTTACTATTATAACCTATATCTTTAAAAATCGCAACAACATTTTGCAAATCGGCCGAACTTGTGAGATTTTGCAGGCTTCCTGCGTCGCTCCACGCCGAGTTGAACAGTCCCAAAGCAGGTGTGGCGTATTCATAATACGCCTCTTTGGCAATGACGGTACGGTCGACTGCCGAGGCCAAAGCATAACGCATTCTTGCATCTTTCAGGTATGCGTTTTTCAGGTTTACACCCATAAAAACAAGGTTTTGCAAGTTCACCTTGCAGGAATTTCCGCTCATCGGAGGGATAATTCCGTCGGCAAGGTCGGTATAGTAAAGGCTCACGTTGCCGGCTTCAAGATTATATTTTTCAACCTCGCTGTCGGGTGCGTTGACCAGCTTTACGGTGTTGACCGAGGGCGCTCCCGAAATGTGCTGTTTGTTGGCGGTCAGAAGCTTTTCCTCGGTATCAAAAATGTACCTTCCCGAGCCTATGGGGGGCAACAGAATGTTATTTTCGTCCTTCAGCTCGTCGGAGTCTTTTTTTATGATGGGAAAGTCCAGCAGGTTGGCAAAGTAGGGGTCGGCTTTTGTAAGCGTCAGCTTAACGGTGCCGTCCTCCTCGGCCGAATATTTTTTGATGCTGCTCAACTGCTCCGGATACGGGGTGAGCTCGGCCTTTAAAGCGGCCTTGAGCGAATACACCACATCCTCGGCCGTTACGGCGCTGCCATCGGAAAATGTGGCATTATTAAGCGTTATGATGCAGTCCTTACCGTCCAACTCGACCGATTTCGCAAGGCAAAAATGCGGCTGAAGCTTGGAATCAAGCTTGACCAACGGGTCGTACATCAGAAGGCTTAACTGTCGGTTCAAAAGCGTTTCGGCCTTATAAGGGTCGAGCGAATCGCTGGACGAATACAGAAGCGAAAGCGATCTTTCGGTGGTCTCGGTGCTGCCTGATTGCACAGAGGATATGTTGTCGGTGCCGTCACCGTCGGAGCCACAGCCTACGGCCGAAAAAAGCATAATTCCGACAAGAATTGCGGCTATAATTTTTTTAAAAGCCATAGGTCATCCTCCTTTTTAAAGTATGTTCACACGGGTCACCGAAATGCATTTGCCCGTCGATTTATCAATATCAAAAATACATCCGTCAAGGCGGCATTTGCCTTCTGCCAGTTCAAATTTCACAGGTGTGCCGTCCTTTATCCTGGCAATGGACAACTCCTTTTTCACGCCCAGGATGGAATCGTCGGGTCCGGTCATTCCAATGTCGGAAATATAACCCGTGCCACAAGGTAAGATCTGCTCATCGGCGGTGGGAACGTGGGTATGGGTGCCGAAAACGGCCGAAGCCTTGCCGTCAAGGTAATAGGCCAGCGCCTTTTTCTCGGCGGTGGCCTCTGCGTGAAAATCCACCAAAATCATCTTTATGCCATTCTGCTTGGCCTTTTCAATAAGTCGGTCGGCCGTGCCAAAGGGGTCGTCGGCTTCGGGCAGATAAACACGTCCGACAAGGTTTATGACGGCCAACTGTGTGTGACCGAGGTCAACCTCGGCATAACCCTTTCCCGCACCCGTTGTGTGCATATTTTCGGGGCGTAAAAGATACGGGTCAGAGTCCAATCGGTCAAAGACCTCACGGCGGCGCATCGAGTGGTTTCCGCCCGTGATGACATCAGCGCCTGCGGCATAAAGCATATCGGCCGAATGCGGTGTGATTCCGTTGCCGTCGGCCGAGTTTTCGCCGTTGACGATGCAAAGATCTATTTTATTGTCAGACTTGAGCTTGGGCAAGATCTTCAGCAAAAAATTGCATCCGACCGAGCCGCAAACATCCCCAACGGTCAGTATTCGCATATTGTTGTTCCTTATGTTTATTCTTGTTGCGTCAGCAACATATGAGTTATCAATTTATTATACCACATCGTATGTGTATTTTCAATCTTTCCTTTTAAACGGATTGCCTATCTCAAGATAAACCAATCCAACCATAACCGCAATAATGCCGCAAAGGCCCAAAGCGCCCATATTTTCACCGAAATACAAGGCTCCCACAACTGATGCTACGGCAGGCTCAAAAATGGCGATGACCGCCGCTTTGCCTGCACCGATTTTGGAAAGACCGTAGGTATAAAGCAAATAGGGGAGCACCGTGCAGGTCACGGCAACGCCGACCGCCCACAAAATGTTGGTGCCGCTTGAGAGTAAAACGGTCAGCTTCGGCAGGTCACACAACGGAAGAACGCCGACCGATGCAAACAAAAAGGTGTAAAAGGTGACGGTGGCGGAGTTGTATTTTGCCGAGGCATATTTTCCGAAAATGGAGTATAAAGCATAGCCAAAGCCCGACAAAAGTCCGTAAACCAGGCCGATCTTTGTCAGCTTCAGCGAATCCGAAAAGCAGACCGCAACGCATCCGCCAAAGGCTATCACAAAGGCAATGGCCTTATGCAACGTCATCTTTTCTTTAAAAAGAGGAATGGCGAGTGTGGTTACCCAAATGGGTGAGGTGTACATCAGAATACACGCAACCGAAAGCGAGTTTTCACCGATGGACGACATATAGCAGATGTTGAAAAACAGAAAACTTAAAATTCCCGTTCCGAAAAACATCCAAAGGTCTCTTGGGTTGATCTTAAACAGCTTGGGGTCTTTGATAAGTATGTAAATACCCATTAAAATAACGGTGACAAAGGCACGGACGGCAACTATCTGCACCGCCGTAAAGCCGATCTCGGTCATACTGCGTGTGAAGATGCCGATGCATCCCCAAAGCAAGGCCGCAAGCAGTACGGTCGCTTCACCCAAACGGGATCTTATAAAGTTCATTTTTGTCACCACCCAAACGTTGAATTCGCAACATTATAATTTTACCACCTTTGCCGCAATATTGCAATAAAATATTATTTGCAACAAGCGGTGACAAAAAAATACTGTTTAATGTAAATAAGGTTTGCATTCTTAAGTAATATGTGGTAAAATACAATGAATAGTTATGTAATGCAAACGATCTTACTTGATGGGAGTGAACAAAATGGATAAAAGGCCGATAGGTGTTTTTGATTCAGGCCTCGGCGGTCTTTCGGTCATAAAGGAACTGAACCGTGTTTTGCCCGAGGAGAATATTGTTTATTTCGGTGACACGGGTCGTGTGCCTTACGGTACCAAAAGTGCCGAAACGATCGTAAAATACACCCGTCAGGATGAGAGGTTCCTTTTGTCGCACGACGTTAAGCTTATAATTGCCGCCTGCGGCACTGTGAGCTCGGTTGCAGGCTTTACCGCCGACGAGCTTCCCGTGCCTTTTATCGAGGTCGTGACACCGGCCGCCAAGGCCGCCGTCAAGGCTACCAAAAACGGCAGAATAGGTGTTTTGGGCACCGCCGCCACCGTCAACAGTAATTCGTACAAAAATAAAATGCTTGAAATCGACCCCAACCTGACTGTGGTGCAGAATGCCTGCCCCGTGTTTGTTCAGTTGGTCGAAAGTGGTTGGATAGACCGTGACGATGAGGTCACGATAGCCGCCGCCAAGCGCTATTTACAGCCGCTTATCAAGCACAAAGTTGATACCGTTATCTTGGGTTGCACCCATTTCCCTGCGATAAAGGACATTATTGCCGACATTATGGGGGAGGGTGTTACGCTCATAAACTCGGGCGAGCAGGCCGCCTTGGCCGCCGCCGAGTACCTTAATACCAACGGTCTGTTGGGAGAGGGCGGACGACGACGATACTTTGTCAGCGACCGAGCCGAGTCGTTTGCTTCAATCGCAGGTATCCTTTTGGGAACCGAGATCGAGGACGATGTCGAAATGGTCGCCATTGAAAGCTTCGGAGGATGAATTTTTAAATGCAGGATGTTGTAATTGAAATAATCAGCACCCAGGAGGTCGACGGGGATGAGGATTCCATCGAGCTGACCACGGTCGGTAAGATGAATGTCATTAACGGCAAGACCTACCTGAAATATGACGACAGCGCCGCCACGGGACTTGAGGGTGTGAGCTGTCTTATCAAGATCGATCCCGATGAAAATTCGGTCGTTATGCAACGGTCGGGCGTGCTTAATTCAAGAATGTACGTCAAAAAGGGTCAGCGCCATATCTGCCATTATGAAACGGGACAGGGCACGTTGGTTCTGGGAGTTTTCGGTGAATCGGTCAAGGACGAAATGACCGATAACGGCGGTAGTCTTTTTATGAGCTACACGCTGGATGTAAACTACGGTATGGTCAGCCGTAACAAGGTTCAGATAAATGTTAAACAAGCCTGAGAAAGGGATATAAAAATGTCTAAAATAGTTTTTGAAACAAGAGAAGGAATTAAAGGAATTATAATTGCCGCCGCCAAAAAGGCAATGGCAAACGGTGCTTTGTGTGAGGCAGAGCTGCCCGATTTCAAGGTCGAGGTTCCTGCCGACCGTGCTCACGGTGACTTTGCTGTCAATGCCGCACTTGTTTGGGCAAAGGCCTTGCGCTCCAACCCCAGAAAGATCGCCGAAGCGTTGGCCGAGAATTTTGAGTTTGACGGAACATATATCGAAAATGCCGAGATCGCAGGCCCCGGATTTATCAATCTGTTTTTGTCCGAGCGTTATTATGCCGCCATCGTAAACGACGTTATCGCTTTGGGTGACGGCTACGGTCAGTCGGATATGGGAAAAGGTCAAAAGGTTATGGTCGAGTTTGTTTCGGCCAACCCCACAGGCCCCATGCACATCGGTAACGCACGTGGCGGTGCTTTGGGCGACTGCCTTGCCGCCGTTTTGGATAAAGCAGGCTATGATGTTACCCGTGAGTTCTATGTAAACGATGCAGGTAATCAGATCGCCAAGTTCGGCGCTTCGTTGGAGGCACGTTATCTTCAGATATTCGACGATTCGGTCGAGTTCCCCGAGGACGGGTACCACGGTGCCGACATTATCGAAAGAGCCAAGGAGTTTGCCGATATCCACGGGGACAGTTTTGTTAATAAGTCCGAGGAGGAGCGCCGTGAGGCCTTGGTAAACTATGCTTTGC
Source organism: Clostridia bacterium (assembly GCA_017416345.1). Taxonomy (GTDB): domain Bacteria; phylum Bacillota; class Clostridia; order Oscillospirales; family Acutalibacteraceae; genus UMGS172. Next base: position 98,968 of record JAFQCR010000007.1, read on the forward strand.
CGCTTAACATAGAGGGTCTTCGCACCGACCTTGGCACCTACAGGATCAACTACGACGTGTGGTTCAAGGAGTCCAGCCTTTATGAGTCGGGCGCAATCAAGGATATTGTAAAGATTTTGACCGATAAGGGTCTTACTTATGAAAAGGACGGCGCTGTTTGGTACAAGGCCACCGATTTCGGCGGCGAAAAGGATGAGGTGCTAATCCGTGCCAACGGCAACCCGACCTATTTTGCAGGCGACATCGCCTACCATCACAACAAGTTTGCTACCCGTGGCTTTGACAAGGTCATCAACATCTGGGGTGCCGACCATCACGGTCACGTTGCACGACTGAAAGGTGCAATGGATGCTGTCGGTCTTGACGGCAACAAGCTGGACGTTGTTTTGATGCAGCTGGTACGCCTTGTCAGAAACGGCGAGGTCGTAAGGGTCTCCAAGAGAACAGGTAAGTCCATCACCCTCAAAACCCTGCTTGACGAGGTTCCGTTGGATGCCGCAAGATTTATCTTCAACTCCAAGGAGCCCAACACCCACCTCGAATTCGACCTTGATCTGGCTGTCGAGCAGTCGAGCCAGAACCCTGTTTACTATGTGCAGTATGCCCATGCAAGAATATGCAGTATCCTGCGCAATCTCGCATCCGACGGTGTTGAGCCCAAGAGCCTTACCGTGGACGAGCTTACCTGCCTGACCGCTTCGGAGGAGCACGAGCTTATCCGTCACATTTCGGAGTTCACGGGTGAGATCGAGTCGTCTGCTTTAAGCTACGACCCCGCAAGAATTACAAGATATGTTCTTGATCTTGCAACGCTGTTCCACAAGTTCTATAATGCCTGCCGTGTTAAGGTCGACGATGAAGCTTTGATGCAGGCCAGAATCTCGCTTTGCATTGCAACCAAGACGGTCATCAAGAACGTTCTCGCAATGCTCAAGATCGATGCTCCCGAGAGTATGTAAAATGTCATCCTGAACGAAGTGAAATGTCTTTACAAGATTCTTCGCTGACGCTCAGAATGACAGGGCAATGGTACAATGTAGGGACCGACATCCTTGGCGTTCCGTATGAAAGGGTGATTTTATGATCTTCAAAAGAATAGAATTGGTCGAAGGCAGGGAAAATGTGTGGCTTGATTGCTACATTGCCGACCCGACCGCTAATTTCACAAGAAAAGCAATTTTGGTCATCCCCGGCGGCGGTTACAGAAATATCTGCTCCGACCGAGAGGGTGAGCCGATAGCCCACGCCTTTATGCCTTACGGCTTTAATGCGTTTGTGTTGCATTATTCGGTAGGTGAGGGAAACTGCCAAAAGTGGAATCCTTTGATCGAGGCTTCGTTGGCCGTAAAGCACATCAAGGACAACGCCGAGGAGTACGGCATCGACCCCGAGGAGGTTTTCGCAACCGGATTTTCTGCAGGCGGTCATCTGTGTGCTTCGTTGGGTATTCTTTGGCATAGGGAAGAGATATACAAGGCCGTTGATATGCCGTTTGGGTATAACAGACCCAAGGGCATAATCCCCGTTTATCCCGTTGTGTCAAGTAACCCCGAATTTGCCCACCGCGGTTCATTTTACAACCTTATCGGTCAAGAAAAATCGGAGGAGGAGTATGCCGAGTTTTCGCTTGAACTGCAGGTTGATGAGCGATCGGTGCCTGCGTTTATCGTACATACTGCCAACGACAACATTGTCAATGTGCGTAACGCAATCGAACTTGCAAATGCTTATGCCAAGGCAAAGATCCCGTTTGAATTGCATATTTTTGAAAATTCACCCCACGGAATGGCGCTGTCCAACCGTATCACAGCCGGTCAAAGCACGGTACGCAACAACCCCCATAACGCAAAATGGGTCGAGCTTGCCGCCGAGTGGACCGATAATCAGAGATAGTTGCATAGGGTAACGGGTTCAACTCTCGTTACCCTAGGGTAGAGCAAAAATCCGCCTTTTTAAAACGGAGTTCGGATCATTCGCTCTACCCTACATTAAAAGGCCTGTTCGCTCGAACAGGCCTTTTTGGTTGGTTCTTATTGAGTCACACGTTTAAATAAACTCAACCTTTTATGCTTGGCTGTGCGTAGGGAAGCCAGCAGCCAGACAAGTAATGCAACGGTAAGTATGAAGGCAAAGCACAAGCCTAAAGTGGCTGTGGAAACCCCTAAAGACGGTATGCGAACCGAATCGGATATCAACGCTTTGGGATCGGTTGCACGTATGCCCCACAGAGAACTGTATGTAAAGCCCGAAATAGTCATATCGATAAATGTGAAGGCCATAAAACATACAGCAGATGATATAACTGCGTTCTTAACACTTTTACTGTATTTAGCGGCTAATTCTGCGCCAAAGCAGAAGAATAGAAGGGTCAACGCCTTGACTGCGATAATCATCAGTATCGCCTGACCTATAGTTATATCCATTGATACGGTAATATAGGCTTTATAACTTTGCAGGGATGCGCTGAAAATGTAACTGTGGTCAAACATTCCGCTAACATATAGATCGAATATCTCGTTTGCCGCAAACAAAACAAAGCTTATTGCAATCAGTATCAGGCGGATAGAACGGTGATATGCGGCACCGTGTTTCATAACACCTGACAGACGGTGTATTTCGGCTTCGTAATGCTGACCCATAAATACCGCAAACATCAAAACAGATAATATGAGCAAAACACTGCCTGATTGAGAATTGAGATAACGTGACAGAGGATTGTCGTTTATCATTGAAGCCGGTGTGACATCCTTATAAAAATCCAGATTTTCGATGAATTTATACGGTATCGCAGAAGTCAAAACTCCTTCACCGTTTCGGGCAAAGTTGATATATTCCTGCAATTTTTCGGTGTTCTGATGAGTTTCAGACAACTCGCGGAAAGCGTTAACGTATTTTGCTCCTAACCGCTGATCAGTCATTACCAAATTGTTTTTCTCCTGAACATATATGTCACATTCTTCAGGGGTCATACCTTCGGTCTCGGCGATCCATTGGTCAAGTAATTCTTCGGATTCGGGGTCGGTAATAACAGGACGTGTGCTGTCCTTGATATAGCAAAAGCAAACAACGACCGCCACCACGATGAGCAGGTTTTTCCAAAAGATATGATATAATGCACTTTTCATCGTGCAGCCCTCCATTTCATTGCGGGCTTGGATACAAGCAAGGTGAGTGACAGCAGTACCAAGGTCATAACGATCATGGTAATGCCTACAACTAATGCATAATGAACGGTCGTGTCGCCTATGAGCAGGTAGGGGAGATCCTCAAACAGTAGCTTGCTTCCGCCGATGAACAACGGTGCGATCTTGTTCTGAACGCCAAAAAGCTCGTTCGTTCTGACGGCTCCGATATCGGAATTATAAAGCAGCATCAATGCACCGCAAATCCCTACCGAAAGCATTGCCGATATAATGTTGTTTTGCGACAGCATTGAGGCAAGCAGGATAAATGCGGCTATCATAATGCAAAACAGGGCTTTCATACCGTGGTGTATAACAAGAAAGGTGCCTGCAGATACGGCTAAAGGAATGTTCTCATAGCCAACTATTGCCTGGATCGGAAGACCCCAGGCGGCTGAAAATTGATTACCTGCCGTCAGTATAAAGAAGGAACCGGCGAAATATGCAATAAGACAGATCATCACAACGGTTAAAGTTGCGCCGATCTGCTTTAGCGTGAACAAACGTATGCCACCGGGCGAAACAAGTATTTGATTAGATACCTTGCTTTGCGCACACCCCGAAAAGACGCTGAATACACAAAGCGCAACAAGTATTATGATGTAGTAGTCGTTATCGGCATAGTCGAGCGTTCTGTCAACATAATAAGTGTCGATCACATCAAAGTCGGGATCGACCTTGTCATACTGCGCCAGAGCTGTCTCGTACATAGGAACCTTTTCGTGGTATATCGAGGCCTCATTCTGTCCTCGTTTGATACTACGGCGCATTATCTCCTGATTGCTGAGAAGATTAATGTCGAATTTTTCCTGAGCGTTAAGTCTGCGTTCAAGCCCCATAAACAGACCTTGGTCACCGCTGACTGTTTCGCTGAAAACACCCGGCATTGCCAGCATATCACGGCGCCATTTTATCATTTCAACATTCAATGCGCCGCCGCCACCGGCAGCTTGGATCACAGGGTTGAGCACTTCGTCGGGTCGCTCACCGTCATACATAGTAAAGTTTTCAATTGCTTTTACACGTTCGTCAGCGGCATCGTAATCCGCATTAAAGGTGTCAAAAAACTTATTTCGGTCACCGTCGTAGTGTTCGTTGATATACTTTGTCTGGCTGTCGGTCAATCCCCAAAAGAGAGAAGATTCCTCGGCTTTTGTGCTTATAAAAAGTATACACATAAAAAGCAACACGATCAAAAGTGCTTTGGGCAATTGACCCTTTAACAATACCTGATACATATGTCACCTCTTTGCAATACTGTTGAAATACACATCTGTAAGGTCGGCAGGCTTCATAACGGCACCGTCGCAGGGGCTTTCATCACATATAACGATACGTCTGCCGTCAGAATGATATGAGGCAACACCCGACGGCAACTCGGCCTCCTCGGGCACCTGCCACACCTTTCCTATCAGTTTTTCAATAAGCTCGGACTGCTCGCCCTCGGCTTCAACAACACCCTCTTTAAGAAGTATTATTCGGTCGGCGATGTTCTCTATATCAGATACGATATGTGTTGAGATTATGATGATACACTCTTTTTTCAGTGTGCAAAGGTGGTTCTTCAGTTCCTCACGTTCATAAATATCAAGTCCTGCGCTGGGCTCGTCGAGGATTATGATTTTGGGATCGCCCAAAAACGTGCCACACAGAGCTAAACGCTGTTTCATACCACCCGAAAAGGCACGGATCTTTTTCTTGCGGGCATCAATAATACCGAATTTTTGTAAAAGAACAGTGCTTTGTTCTCTGACAGTCTTTTTGTCAAGACCCTTTAGTGCGCCGCAGAACTCGAGATATTCGTCGGCTGTGTAGCTTTTGTACATAGGTTGCGTTTGAAACTGAACGCTGAGAATAGAGTAATAATCCTTTTGAAGAGTAAAAACGTCGGTGCCGTTGTATGTAACGTTACCGTTGTCGGGAGTAAGCAGGGTGGTGATGATATTCATCAACGTTGTTTTGCCTGCGCCGTTTGAACCAAGCAAAGCTGTAATACCTTCTGAAAAAACACCGCTGACCGAGTTCAACGCTTGTTTTTTACCGAAGCGCTTACTGATATTTTGAAATTTTAATTCAGACATATTCTACTCCTCTCCGTAGATCAACTTAGTCTCTCCGGTCTCAAGATCATATAGTTTATACCAATCCACTCCAAAGGCGGTATAACACACATACCGTGCATCAAGGACATACAGACCCGTTGACTTACCTTCATAAATCGTTGCTGTTTCGGCGGTA
>JAFQCR010000008.1 GCA_017416345.1 Clostridia bacterium
ATTTTAATTGCAATATCTCATTTTCATATTGTTTTATATGTCTGTATTCTCTTGCCATAAAAAAACCTCCTATGGTAGTTTCTTTAATTCTACCATAGGAGGTCTCTTTTTTCTATTGTCCGTTTTTAACGGACTTGTGCAAGCAATCAGTCCTTTTACTTTATTTTTTTCCAAGCTCTTGGGTGCGTTTGAATGAGGCGTTGACGGCCTTTCTCACAATGCCGTTGAGGTCGTCGGCTTCGAGCGACTTTACGCCCTCAATGGTACTGCCACCGGGGGAGCAGACGTTTACCTTTAAGGTCTCGGGGTCGATACCTGTATCACGCACCATTTTGCCTGCACCTATAAGGGTCTGTGCGGCAAGCTTTAATGAGGTCTCCTTTGAAAGCCCTGCTTTAACGCCGCCGTCGGCAAGCGCTTCAACAAACATATAGCAAAAAGCAGGTCCACAGCCCGAAACAGCCGTTGCGGCATCAAAAAGACCTTCGTCAATAAAGTCGCAAACGCCTGCAAATTGCATCGAATCAAGCAAAAGCGCAACATCGCCGTCGGTCACAAGGCCGTTTTTGCAGTAAAGTATCATTCCGCTTTCCACCGCCGCAGGGGTATTGGGCATAATGCGGATGATAGGATACTCGCCGCCTGCAAGCTCTGCCACGGTTTCAAGCGTCATGCCTGCCGCCATTGAAACAAGTGCGGAATGTTCCTTGCGGTTTTTTAGTACACCTTTAAGCGGCTCCAGAACGCTTGCCAAGACCTGCGGTTTTACACCTAAAAATATAAGGTCACAGGTCGAAACGATCTCCTCATTGGTCGATGCATGAGCGTTAAGCTCCTTTGCCACGGTGTTAAGTTTGTTTTGGTCGTAATCGGAAAGATAAACGGCATGATCCGTTTTGGCAGCCGCTTTAGCCAGCGTTCCGCCCATATTTCCGCAACCTATAAAGCCTATTTTGCTCATAATATTTCCTTTCATCCCTCACACATAAAAAGGTGCGGACAGTCGAGGACGCCTGTCCCTACAATTTGTTATCTTATCTGTCCGTTGCCGCTGATGATGTACTTGTAAGAGGTCAGCTCTTTAAGCCCCATAGGGCCGCGTGCGTGCAGTTTTTGGGTCGAAATGCCCATCTCACAGCCCAAACCAAACTCACCGCCGTCGGTGAATCGGGTCGAAGCGTTGTGATAAACGGCGGCACTGTCCACCATCAGGGTGAAGCGGTCGGCGTTGTCCAAGTTTTCCGTCACGATACACTCGCTATGACCCGTTGAGTGTGCCGCAATGTGGCAGATGGCTTCATCCACGCTGTCCACGACCTTAACTCCAAGGATGTAATCCAAAAATTCGGTGTCAAAATCGGTGGCCGAAGCAGGGGTGCCGTCGATTATCTCGGCGGCTCTTTCGTCGACCCTCAATTCAACTGCAACAAGTCCTTTTTTCTTACGGTCGTCGACCAGACGCTGTTTTATAAGCGGCAAAGCCTTTTCGGCTATTGCTTTATGAACAAGCAAGACCTCTGCGGCATTGCAGACCGAGGGTCGGCTGGTTTTGGCGTTTTCAATGATATTGAGCGCCTTTTCAACATCGGCGAACTCGTCAATATACACGTGGCAGATGCCTGTGCCGGTCTCGATGCAGGGCACCTTGGCGTTTTCAACGCAGGATCGGATAAGTCCCGCACCGCCTCGGGGAATAAGCATATCGACAAGTCCGATAGCCGTCATAAGGTCGGTGGCGCTCTGCCTTGTCGTGTCGGTCACAAGCGACACGGCATCCTCGGGCAGGCCTGCGGATTTGACACCCTCACGCAGAGCGTTGGCAATTGCAATGTTGGAGTTGATAGCCTCTTTTCCGCCTCTCAAAACACACACGTTGCCTGCCTTAATGCTCAAAGCGGCGGCATCCGAGGTAACGTTCGGGCGGCTTTCGTATATCATTGCAAGCAGTCCCAAAGGCACCGAGACCTTGCGGATGGTAAGTCCGTTGGGGCGTTCGACGGTCGAAATAGTCTCACCCAAGGGGTCGGGGAGATGTGTCACATCGACCACGGCATCGGCCATGGCAAAAATGCGCTCCTTGGTCAAGGTCAGACGGTCGATCATAACGGGAGATATCTTGTCTTTAGCGTTTTCAATATCAATTTTGTTGGCGGCGATTATCCCGTCGCAATGTGCTTTAAGGCTTTCGGCCATTTTTAGTAACGCTTTGTTGCGTTGCTCACCGCTCATTGCGGCAAGGGCGGCCTTTTGAGCCTTGGCACGCTGTAAAATTTCTAAAGTTGTCATTTTGTTGCCTTCCCAAAAAATCTTGTTCCGACTGATTTACCCTCGGCAATGTCGTACATAGCCTCGGGGTCGTTGCCGTCGGTTATGACCATATCAATGCCCTCATCCATACAGGTCGAAGCGGCACGGAGCTTGGTCTGCATTCCGCCCGTTCCAAGTGACGAGCCTGCGCCGCCGCCGAGAGCAATTATCTCGTCGGTGATCTCACGCACCTCGGAAATCAGCTTGGCATCGGGGTCCTTGTGAGGATCGGCGGTGTAAAGACCCTTGATGTCGGACAGAAGAATCAGCAGGTCAGCGTTGGCCTCGACTGCAACAATGGCGGCAAGGGTATCGTTATCGCCAACCGAGATCTCCTCGGTCGAAACGGTGTCATTTTCGTTGATGACCGGCATAACGTTAAGCTCAAGCAAACGGTTGAGTGTGTTGCAGAAGTTCTGATTACGCTTTTCGTCCGAAAGGTCGCTTCCCGTCAGCAGTATCTGGGCAATGATGTGGCCGTACTCCGAAAACTCCTTGTCGTATATGTACATCAGCTCGCATTGACCGATAGCGGCCGCCGCCTGCTTGGTCGGCATATCCTGCGGCTTTTCACGAATTCCCAGCTTGCCAACGCCCATTCCGATAGCACCCGAGGACACCAAAATAATCTCGTGACCTGCGTTTTTAAGGTCGCTCAAAACACGGCAGAGCTTTTCAACATGACGGATGTTTAAATTTCCCGTTTTGTGGGTCAGCGTAGACGTGCCGACCTTGATCACTATTCTCATAATTATTCCTCACTAAAAGAGAATGATATTATATTATCTTACATTATAACATCTTTCTTCGATCTTGCAAGTCAAATGTGTATAATGTTTGATATTTTTACGGACATTTCAGGGTTTCTGTCTATTGCAATTTTAAAAAAATAATGTTAAAATATTACGGATATGTTAATAAACTATTTTACAGGAGGTTGTTTCTAAGTGGAAATTTTATGGGAAAACCTATTACAATTTGACTGGAAGGACGCAGTTATGCTGCTTATCGGCGGCTTACTGATTTTCCTTGCCATCAAAAAGGAAATGGAGCCGACCCTGCTTTTACCTATGGGCTTCGGCACTCTGTTGGTCAACATTCCCGGCGCAGACGTTATTGCCGAAAAGATCGTTCATTTGATCGGTATCGGCGGTGAGAACATTGAGATGGTCGAAGAGGGCGGTGCGTTGACAACGCTTTACAACGCAGGTATCGCCAACGAGCTGTTCCCGTTGCTGTTGTTCATCGGTATCGGTGCCATGATCGACTTCGGACCGTTGCTTTCTAACCCCAAGCTTATGCTCTTCGGTGCTGCGGCACAGTTTGGTATCTTCTTTACCTTCTTTATGGCACGTATGTTCTTCCCCGAGATCGATGCGGCTTCGATCGCTATCATCGGTGCGGCTGACGGCCCCACATCCATTGCCGTTGCCAACACTCTCGGCTCGGAATATGTCGGCGCTATCACCGTTGCGGCCTACTCTTATATGGCGCTTGTGCCCATTATCCAGCCGCCCGTTATCAAGCTGCTCACCACCAAGAAGGAACGCCTTATCCGTATGCCTTACGAGCAGAAGAACGTTTCCAAGCTTACCCGTATCATGTTCCCCATCATCATCACCGTTGTTGTTTCGGCTATCATTCCGCAGGCAACCGGCCTTATCGGCTTCTTGATGTTCGGTAACCTCATCCGTGAGTGCGGCGTGCTTGATTCGCTTTCCGAAACCGCACAGAAGGTGCTTGCAAACCTTATCACCATTTTCCTCGGCATCTCGGTCGCATTCAATATGACTGCCGACAAGTTCTTAAAGCCCGATACTCTGCTTATTATGGGTCTTGGACTTGTAGCATTTATCGTCGATACCGCAGGCGGTGTTCTGTTTGCCAAGTTCCTCAACCTCTTCTTAAAGCAGAAGATCAACCCCATGATCGGTGCCGCAGGTATTTCGGCATTCCCCATGTCGGGTCGTATCGTTCACAAGATGGGACTTAAAGAGGATCCGCAGAACTTCCTTTTGATGCACTCCATCGGTGTAAACGTTTCGGGTCAGATCGCTTCGGTTATCGCAGGCGGTATCATTCTAAATTTCTTTGCAGGTTAAGGAGGGCGTGAAATATGTATTTGCTTAATATGTTTTTAAATCTTCTCAGCGCTCCGGTCGTTGAAAAGGGTATGCAGTGGCATCCCGAAAAGGCTCTCGATGTTCTGCCTAAAGCAGGCATCGGTATGCTGGTCATCTTTGTCATCATTACCGTTATCATCCTTGCAACGCTTGCTATCAACAAGATATTCTCCAAGAAAAAATAATTAAACAATTAAATATTTATACATTTTTGGAATCAAACCGTTTCGGCATAATTGGTCGGAACGGTTTTTTGATTTAGCAGCCAAAAATCAGCCAATACTATGGATATAAGGGATGTTGCATTGTGTGAAATGTAACTTTATAACCTTTTTACAACAAAATGTGACAAATATTTGTGACTTTTGCTCATTGAATTTTTATGCAAAAATCAGTATAATTATAATATAATGTGTGGGTTCTTGGCGGAATTGTCCGTCGGCGTTTGTTTTTTAGCGGAGGGAAAATGTTAAAACTCAAGGAAAAGGTGATGTACGGCACAACGGGTGTCTGCGTTGTTGAAAGCGTTGAGCAAAAGAAAATAGGCAGAGAGGTCAAGGAGTATTATGTGTTGAAGCCGGTCTCGCAGGCAACCTCGACCGTGTTTTTACCGGCCGACAATGAAAAGCTGCTGGCCAAGGTTCGCAATGTGCTTACTGCCGACGAGGTCAAGGGCATTATTTCGGAAATATCCTCTTTGGAGGACATCTGGGTCGAAAACGATGCCGAGCGAAGACTTAAGTTTAACGAAATAATTTCGTCGGGCGACCGTAAGGTCGGCCTTGTGCTGCTGAGAACTTTGCACCACCGCCAGGCCGAGCTGTCGACCAAGGGCAAGCGCCTGCACATTGCTGATGAGCGTGCGCTTAAAGAAGCACAGCGCCTTATCCACGATGAATTTTCCATAGCGCTGGACATGAAGTCGGACGAGATAGGTCCGTTTTTGAAGACCGAGCTTTGTCTGTAAATTTAATTAAGAAAATCTGACCGTGTCAGGACTCTGGGTTGAACCAAAGCCTTGGCACGGTTTTATTTTGCAAAAATATCCTTTTACAAAACTTGACATAATTTTTGTATGCAGTTATTTGTATACATTTAGTAATCCACGTTATCAACAAGTTATCCACAGGCAAAACGGCAATTTTAAAGCGAAAACGGTGTCGAAATCGGCCGACGGCGTGGATAAGATTGTGGATAAGTCTAAAAACTTTATAGGTTATTTTGTTTACATAAATTTTTTGAAATTGATATTATGACAACTAAAATACAATTTGTATTGTGCCAAAGACTTGACACGCTGTTGCACCAACGTTGCTCTTGAAAATTGCAGTATATAGGAAGCTGTACCCTGCAATTTAAGGAGAGATATTATGCGAAAAATATCAGTTTCGGTCGACAAGCTCGGCCGTGTGACCGCCGACAGCGAGCTGTTGGGCTATAGCGGTGAGCACAATGCGGTCGTTTTGGCTGTCGATTTTTCGAGCGGCCGGAACGAAGGCTTTATGTCTGCCGAATACTGCCGTGTTGTGATCGAGGGGTTGTATTCCGATGAGATATATGTCACCGACGGCGGATTTGAGTACACGGTGCCGGGGGAGTGTATGCTTCCTCCAAAGGTCCATTGTCAGATAGTCGGCTATAAGACCGATAACGGAGAGCCGACGGTCATTGTCAAAACCGAGGTCTTCGGGTTTAGCGTGGAGCACTCCGAGATACCGATAGAGGCGGTAGGCGGCGATGCGGGAGTGTTTGAAAGAACGCTGGAAAAATGCAGCGCTCTGACCAAAACTGCCGTTGCATCGGCCGATTCAGCCAAGGCTTCGTGCGAGGAGGCGAGTGCTTCGGCACAAACAGCAACGGAGGCAATGCGGTCGGCCTTGAACTCGGCAACGGTGGCGAAAAAAAGCGCCGAAACAGCCGTTTCGGCTGCCGAGGTGCTGTCGGCAACCGCTATCAATATGAAAGATGTTTCCAATGCGCTTAAAGGCACGGCTTCGGGCAAAGTGGTGGCTATCAAGGATGTGTCACCCTTGCCGCACGATGTAACCGTTAAGGTTTCGGGTGGTGATACCGAGGGCGGCGAAGTGCTGACCAAGACCGAAACATTGTCAACAAAGGATGCAGCCGTTCTGCTTGATACCCCTGCTTCTTCGGTTCGTGTTGTTGTTTCGGGCGGTGCTTACTGCGTAGGCGGTCTTGTGCCGACCGTCAGCGGTGACGACCTTACGGCATCGGGCATAAGAGAGCAACTCGCGCTTTGGCCGACCTGGTCTTACGGTGAAGCGCCGGGTGTTTATGACCTTGAATACACCATTTCGGGCGACACCCTGTCGTGGTCGGGTGTCAAGTATTACGCTTCTGACAGCAGTATGAACGAAGCCGTTTCGGGCTCGGTCGAATTGAGCACCCCGGGACAGATGATAACCGGCTTTTGTCAGGTCTACGATCTTTCGGAGGACAATCCTTATGCAGAAAGCCCGGAGTGGGACGAGCTTAATATGACGGTCGAGGTCTATGAAGGTCTGTCCGACACCGCCGTCAAGGTCTACGGAAAGAATCTGTTTAAGCCAACAAGTGCACGTCAAATTGGTGGCGTAGTACCAGACAAATTTTCTGTTCAAGAAGATGGCTCAGTGAAAATTGTTGGTGGTGCTGGCGTTTCTATTAATTATGCGTTAAATCCAAACCCTACCTTACCTGCTGGAACTTACACATTTAAAGGGACTAATACCGATAAATTTATTTATTATGTTTTTACGCTTAAAAACGGAGTGCAAACAGGTTGGTATAATGGCACTTTTACTCTTAACGAGGGAGATACAATTCAATACCTCCAAGTAAGAAGTGCCCGTAACTATACGGGAGCGTTTGATGATGTCATCAACGTGCAGATAGAGGTCGGCTCTGTTGCTACCGACTATGAACCGTACCGTGAGCCCGTGACCTATACACCAAATTCTGACGGAGAGATAAGTATTGCCTCGGTTTATCCGTCGATGACCCTTATCCCCGACAACAAGGATGTCACTCTTTCGGTCGAGTATAACCGAGATATAAACAAAGCGTTTGCCGAGCTTCAGGCGGCACTAATTTCTATGGGAGGTAATGTATAATGTTCAATTTCAAGGAATTTATTAAAAACGGTCTTATCAAGGCGGTCGGTAAAATGGCTGACTACCAAGTAATCTTGAACGCCGCAGGCTGGTTTGACAAGGGTGTGCTCGAAGAAAGCGACCTTGCCGATATTCAGCTTGCCATTGATTCACAGTATGAGGAGGAGGTTTAATGAATAATCTCGACCTTGCGGCAATGCTTCGTGATATTGCCCAAAATTACAAGACCTTGTACGTTATGGGGTGCTTCGGCGCCCCGATGAACGCCGCCAACAAAAAGCGGTATACCAATAACCACGAATACAACCGCCGAGCCGATAGGACCAAGCTGATAAACGCTGCTTCGTCCGACACGTTCGGTTTCGATTGCGTGTGTCTTATCAAGGGCGTTTTGTGGGGATGGTGCGGTGATACCTCCAAAAATTACGGCGGTGCGTATTACTGCTCCAACGGTGTGCCCGACCTTGGCACCGAGCGTATGATCTCGGTTTGTTGTGAGGTCTCGACCGACTTTTCCGATATTGAGGTCGGTGAGCTTTTGTGGATGAAGGGACACGTGGGGCTTTATATCGGTTCGGGACTTGCCGTTGAATGTACTCCGTCGTGGCAGAACAAGGTGCAGATTACCGCCTGCAACCGTTCCGTTAAGGGCTACAAACGCCGCAATTGGACTAAACACGGCAAGCTTCCGTATGTCGACTATGTAAAGGAAGAAAAACCCGAGGTCACCGTCAGCGTGTGGGATTGGCAAAAGGCGGCCGTGAAGGACGGCTTCAGCTTCCCGGAATACGGCTGTGACGGTGAGTGGGGTGCCGAGTGCGAGGGTGTTGCAAAGAAAGCTGTCTGCAAAAAGCGTTTGGTCTACACCAACAAAAACCTCACCAAAATCGTCCAGCGCATCGTGGGTGTCGTGGATGACGGATTGTTTGGCAACGCCACCAAGGAAGCGGTCAAGGCTTGGCAGAAGGCTCACGGCTTGACCGCCGACGGTGCCGTGGGAATCAACACGTGGAAGGCTATGCTGGGGGTGAAGTGATGAGCGAAACGGTGCTTGTTGCGGTGCTGTCGCTGGCAGGTACGCTCATAGGCTCGCTTTTCGGCATCCTTGCGGCCAACAAGCTGTCCAACTATCGCATTGAACAGTTGGAAAAGAAGGTCGAAAAGCACAACTCGGTCATAGAGCGTGTTTACAAGCTGGAAAAGCACGAAGCCGTCATGGATGAGGAGATCAAGGTCGCCAATCATAGGATCGATGATCTTGAGGAGTTTCATAAATGACAGTGTAGGGACAAAGCGTCCCCGACTGTCCGTAAAAAGGAGACAGAAATGAAAAATTGGTTTAAAAATCACTCAAAGTGGTTTAAAGCGGCGGGCGTGCGTGCCGTAAAAACGGTGGCACAGACCGCCGTCGCTATGATACCCGTTGGCGTGAGTGTTAGTGAGGTCGGCTGGCTGACCGTACTCGGCACATCGGCGCTTGCAGGCTTGGTGTCACTCTTGACCTCGGTCGCAGGCTTGCCCGAGGTTAAATAGCATAAAATACGGTCTCCCAAGGTGATTTTGCGGTGTGTTGCGGTCGCCTTGGGAGATTTTTTATAAATTTTTCCAAACTCTATTGACAAATGACGGAAAATAGTGTATTATCTCAATAGTACAGTAGTACAGTTCAAAATTGAAAGGAGAGACCGTGTTAGTGTGGGAGCTTGACAAGACCCGACCTATCTGTCCGCAGATATGCGAGCAGCTCAGCGTTTTGATCGCCGCCGAGGAGTTCAAGCCCGATGAAAAGCTTTTGTCGGTGCGAGAGGTGGCTGTCAAGGCAGGCGTAAACCCCAACACCGTCCAGAAAGCGTTTGAACAGCTTGAAGGGCAGGGGCTTATCTATTCGGTGAGAGGCTCGGGATGGTTTGTGGGTGCCGATACCGAATCGGCCAAAAATACCGTGGAGGAATTGAAATATTCCAAAACAAAAGATTACATTAATGAAATGAAGAAGCTTAGTCTTTCGGCCGAGCAGGTCAAAGAATATATAAAGGAGTGGAGCGAATGAGCGAGCTTTTGAAATGTCAGCAGCTTACCAAGGATTACGGCGGAGTGCTGGCGTTGAATTACATAGATCTCACCGTTGAAAGCGGCAAGATCATTGGTCTTTTAGGCCCTAACGGTTCGGGAAAGACCACCCTTATCAAGATAATCAACGGTCTTTTGACACCTACCTCGGGAACGGTTCTGGTCAACGGAATGGCACCCGGCGTCGAGACCAAAAAAATAGTGGCATATCTGCCCGATAACAGTTATCTTAATTCGTGGATGACGGTTGGTCAGATAGTTGATATGTTCACCGATTTTTACGAGGATTTCAGACCGGAGCTTGCATTGGATATGCTGAAAAGGCTGGGGATCTCGCCCGAAGCCAAGCTTAAGACTCTGTCAAAGGGTAACAAGGAAAAGGTCTGCCTTATTCTTGTTATGAGCCGAAACGCATTGCTGTATGTGCTGGATGAGCCCATTGCAGGCGTTGACCCCGCAACCAGAGATTACGTTATTTCAACCATCATCAACAATTACAACCCCGAAGCCTCGGTCATTATTTCGACCCATCTTATCTCGGATATCGAGCAGGTGCTGGACGAGGTCATTTTCATCAATCAGGGCAACATTGTGATGAAAAAGAGCGTTGATGAGATCCGTGAGGAGCACGGAAAAAGCGTTGACGAGCTGTTCAGGGAGGTATTCAGATGGTAAAGAAGCTTATAAAACACGAGTTTACGGCCTTTACACGTACCATGCTTCCCATGGAGCTGATACTGCTCGGTGTGGCCTTGCTCAACCGTATTATTCATTTGTTTGAAAGTCATGATACCTCGTATGCCATCATCGAGTGGTCGTCCAATGCGGCTTATTGTATTTCGCTGATGGTCTGCGGAGTTATGACGGTGGCGGTGGCAATATCCCGCTTTTACAAGAATCTGTTTACCAGCGAAGGATATTTGAGCTTCACTCTGCCCGTGACCCCTGCACAGCATATTTTTGCCAAGCTGTTGGTGGCTTGTACCTATACGGTCATAACCATGGTCACGGTGTTTATTTCGATCTGCATCATTTCAATGGGTGACTATCTTGTCGAGCTGTTCAAGGCGGCAGGCTACCTTATAGAGGAACTGTTTGCCCATAACACGGTACACCGCATCTTCTTTGCGATCGAAGTCCTGATAATGTGCGTTGCGGTCGGCGTTTCCGAAATATTGAAGTTCTATGCCTGCATTTCGCTGGGTCAAAGAGCCAAGAAAAACCGTATTCTTGCGGCGTTTGGAATCTATTTCGGCTACTATTTTGTGTGCCAGATATTCGGAACTGTTCTTTTGATCGGAATGACCTCCTTCGAATGGGAGGGTGTTGTAAAGTTTGCGGTGAATAACCCCAACGGAATAATACATATCGTCCTTTTGCTTATTGTGGCATTCTATTGCGCTATGTCGGCTCTGTATTTTGCGGTCAGCCGCTATATTATGCAAAAGCGTCTTAATCTGGAATAAGGGGTGGAAGCTATGAAAAAGTTTTTGAAATTATCATTGGCTTTGTTGCTTTGTGTTGTGCTTGCGTTCAGCTTCTGTTCCTGCGTTGATGTTGACGAGCTGCGCAACGATCAAGGCTTTTGGGCGAATAAGGAACGCACCGTCATAAGCTTCAGAGGTGCCGAATACAAGCTGCTCCCTGCCTGCGAGGAGATCTATGTCGTACCTTCGGCCGAATGGTATGATCCGATATACATCACCGAAAAGGATGTTCCTGTTTTGCTGGCTGATAGCCGTGGTATGCCGGCCGTTATCGGCAAGGGTGCCGAGCTGCTGGTATGCGGCATCTGGGAATCCGATACCGACAAGGTCTATTGCCGTGCCGACCTTTACGACCGGAAGGTCAAGGCCATCGAAAGCTTTAAGCTGGAGCATTACTGCGCTTGGGGTCCCTCTTATGAGGAAAACAACGGAAAGTTGGGTGCGCTTATAAACCAGTACCGACTTCTGAGCGAGCAAAGTTCGGCTGTCGTAAGCGAGGCTTTGGCAACCGAAGGGGTCGTCCGTAACAATTTTTCGTTTGACGGCTATGAGATATTCCTTTGCGATAAAAACATTGAGTTTATTGCCGACGGATACAGTGGCGGAATGTGGGTGACTGTCGAAAACAGCACCTACTACCTTGTCAAGCGTGTGTACGACAGGGAAAAGTTTGATACCACCTTTACCTATTATCAGTTAGCGCCCGAAAAGGCCGTTGCTTTGATGATGGAGATCAAGGCGTTTGAATATTAAATTTAAATTTTCTACCTCCTCATAAAAAGAGGCCGGAGCATCAAACGGTGTTCCGGCCTCTTTTGTCAATTGTTTAGCTTTGGAATAAGCCCTTCATCGAAATTATCGGGCGTGTGGGCCACCGTTTCGGACGGCAACCCCTGCGAAATGGCAGGGAATAGGTTTTTGCTGTCGGCGGTGGGCTGTATCTCGTAGGTGCCGTAGGTGTTTATCATTTCCTCACACGTGTCGGGTGTTGGGTCCCACGAAGCCGCACTCGGGTCAACAGAAACCGAAATTCCACGGTCTTTTTTGTGTCCTTTTTTTGCATTTATAAACTGATCGTCGGCGTTGCAGTTTGAGTTGCAGTTGTTCATTTGCTTCATAATTTTCATCTCCCACAGCTATTCTGCCCTTTTAACAGCATAATTTTCAATGAAAAATTTATCAAAAATTCGAATGCTCCACTCACCTACGGGTTGCAGAATGATGAGGTTGCTGTAGGGGCGATTCACGAATCGCCCACCGAAAGCCGACTTTACGGAAGGCATAAATGCCTTCCTACAAAAAAAAACAACACCTCCGTTGTAGAGGTGCACTTGTATGTTCGCCCGTGAAGTGTGTTGTGACGGTCAGCCTTTTTCGGGACGTCGTAGGCGCCGTCCCCTACAATTCAGGCCTTGAAGTCTGTCGTAGGGGCGGCCATCGGCCGCCCGAAAGCCTCCCTTGTCTAAAGGGTAACTCCCCATAAAATGGGGAGATGTCACGAAGTGACAGAGGGGACCGCCACGGTAAGTGGGTGTCACCGCAGGTGACGGAGGGATTCCGTAAGCCAACTG
>JAFQCR010000009.1 GCA_017416345.1 Clostridia bacterium
CAGTTGGCTTACGGAATCCCTCCGTCACCTGCGGTGACACCCACTTACCGTGGCGGTCCCCTCTGTCACTTCGTGACATCTCCCCATTTTATGGGGAGTTACCCTTTAGACAAGGGAGGCTTTCGGGCGGCCGATGGCCGCACCTACGACCGACTTCAAGGTTTGAATTGTAGGGGACGGCGCCTACGACGTCCCGAAATCTGACCGTCACAACACACCTTGCGTGCGAACATACAGGTGCACCCCTACAACGGAGGTCTTGGCTTTTTGTAGGGAAGGCATTTATGCCTTCCGTGAATCCCATTTACGGCGGGCGAACAGAAAAGCCACTACACACAGGAGGGCACTCAATATATTTCTCTTTGATGCAACACAAAAAAGAGGCTTTGTGAACGTAATGCTCACAAAGCCTCTTTAAGTTTACGGAAGATTATTCGTCTGCGCCCATTTCGCACTCGATGTAATTCTCTTCGTCTTCCTCTTTAAGGAAGCGGGTAACAAAAAGTGCAACGCCTGCGGCCATTGCTGCAACGGCAACAACGATACCGATGATCCAAAATACGGTCTTTGCTTTCATAATAAAGTCACCTTTCTTGTTTTGTTTTACTTATTATAACCCGAAATTCCCAAATTGTCAATATCACGCCGATAATTTATAGACCCGTAACATTTAAAACATATGTTTTAAAAATTATTTCTTGACTTTGGACGTGTGATTCATTATAATATTCATAATGCTTATTTTGGTTCAGTATGCGTATAAATAGATTAACACATTTGAAAGGTTGTATTATTTATGTCTAAGGCTGTACTTTTAACTTCAGAGGGTCTCAGGGCTTTGCAGGACGAGCTTGAACACCTCAAAACGGTCTCCCGTAACGAGATCGCCGAAAAAATCAAGATCGCACGCGGCTTCGGTGACCTTTCCGAAAACTCCGAGTACGACGAAGCAAAGAACGAGCAGGCCAAGCTTGAGGCTCGTATTGTCGAGCTCGAGGCAATGCTCAAAAACGCACAGGTCATCGACGATATGGACATCGTTGAGGGCACCATCACCATCGGTTGCACCGTAAAGCTTTACGATGAGGAGTTCGAGGAAGAACTGCTTTACACCATCGTTGGCTCGGCCGAGTCCGATCCCGAGGAGTTCAAGATCTCGGATGAGTCTCCCGTAGGTGCCGCATTGATCGGCCACAAAGCAGGTGACGAGATCACCGTTGCTTGTGAGGCAGGCCATCTCAAGTTCAAGATTCTTGACGTTCAGAGATAACTTACCCTTTACCTTAATCTGAGGAAGTGCAAAAATGGAAAACAACAATAAGCCCCAGCAGGACTTAAATGAAATTTTGAAGGTAAGACGTGAAAAGCTGGCCGAGCTGCAGAATGCAGGCAAGGACCCGTTTGTCATTACCAAGTATAACGTCACCAACTACAGCGCCGCTATCAAGGCCGATTTTGATGCCTTGGAGGGCAAAACCGTTTCGGTCGCAGGACGTATGATGTCCAAGCGTGTTATGGGTAAAGCCAGCTTCTGCAACGTGCAGGACCGTGACGGCTCTATCCAGGTGTATGTTGCAAGAGACAGCATAGGTGAGGATCCTTATAAGGATTTCAAGCGTATGGATATCGGTGATATCGTTGGTATCGAGGGTGAGGTCTTCAAGACCAAGACGGGTGAGATCAGCATCCACGCCGCAAAGGTGACCCTGCTTTCCAAGAGCCTGCAGGTGCTGCCCGAAAAGTTCCACGGTCTTACCAACACCGATCTTCGCTTCCGTCAGAGATATGTTGACCTTATCGTCAATCCCGAGGTCAAGCGCAATTTCATTATCCGTTCGCAGTTCATCAAGTTTATGCGCCGTTATTTGGACGAGCGTAACTATATCGAGGTCGAGACCCCGGTCCTCAACACCATCGCAGGCGGTGCATCGGCACGTCCGTTTGTCACCCACCACAACACTCTGGATCTTGATATGTATATGCGTATCGCAACCGAGCTGCCGCTCAAAAGACTTATCGTTGGCGGTATGGATAGGGTTTATGAGATCGGCCGTATCTTCAGAAATGAGGGCATGGACCCCAAGCATAACCCCGAGTTCACATCGGTAGAGCTTTACGAGGCTTATGCCGATTTCCACGATATGATGGACATTGCCGAGGGCATCATCTCGGGTGCCGCAAAGGAAATTTTGGGCACTTATGAGGTCGAGTGGATGGGCGAGAAGATCGATCTCGCACCCGGCTGGCGCAGAATGACCATGGTCGAGGCTGTTAAGGAATACGTCGGTATTGATTTTGATGCAATCACCGATGATGCCGAGGCTATTGCCGCCGCCAAGGCCAAGGGTGTTGAGCTGAACGAAGCCGCCGAACCCACCTGGGGCAACGCATTGTATGCCTGCTTTGACCAGAGGGTAGAGGAGCACCTTATTCAGCCTACCTTTATCACGATGTACCCCGTAGAGGTCAGCCCCCTGACCAAAAAGTCGCAGGAGGACCCCCGCCTTACCGAGCGCTTCGAGCTGTTTATCTGCCACAGCGAGCTGGCTAATGCCTACTCCGAGCTGAACGATCCTATCGATCAGCGTGAGCGTTTTGTAAAGCAGGTCGAGCAGCGTGAGCGCGGTGACGACGAGACCGAGATGCTGGATGAAGATTTTCTCCTTGCAATGGAGTACGGAATGCCCCCGACAGGCGGTATGGGCATCGGCGTAGACCGTGCCGTAATGCTGCTCACCGGCTCCGACACCATCCGCGAAGTAATCCTCTTCCCCACAATGAAGCCGCTCACCGAGTAATATTAAGCCGAAAACGTTCATTTAAAGGCGTTTTCGGCTTTTTGTTAATCTAAAACAATGTGCAAAAATGCAGTTTACGACAGATTTACGACAAATAGACTTGTGAGCGTCCTTTGAGGGTTACGACAAATTAGTGTCGTAAATTGTGATTCTATTGTAAAACTATGGGTTTTGTGATAAAATACTAACAACAAGCTTGTAAGGAGCATGATTATGACAGATACAGATAGAAAAAGAGCCGCAAAAGCCTTTGCGGAATATTGGAAAGATCGCGGCGATGAAAAGAGTGATAGCCAATCCTTTTGGCTTTCTCTTGCACGTGACGTGTTGGGCGTTGCGGAGCCCGAAAAGTTTATATTATTTGAAGAACGCGTAAAGTTGGACCATACCAGCTTTATTGACGGTCATATTCCCTCTACGCATGTGTTGATCGAACAGAAAAAGAAGGGACTTAATTTGCGTAGTCCTATTCGTCAATCGGATGGTACTTTGCTCAATCCTTTTCAGCAGGCACAGAGATATTCAGCGGCACTGCCTTATTCACAGCGTCCCCGTTGGATCATCACCTGTAATTTTGAGGAGTTCCTTATTTACGATATGGAGAAGCCTACAGGTGAGCCGGAAAGTATAATGCTTAAGGATCTCGGCAAGGAGTATTATCGCCTGCAATTTCTTGTAGAAGAAAAGAGCGATCTTCTTCACCGCGAAGAACAGATCTCCATCAAAGCGGGCGAGCTCGTCGGCAAACTGTACGATGCTATTTTGAAGCAGTACATTCATCCCGACAGCGAAGAAACTCTACGCAGCTTGAATATGCTTTGTGTCCGCCTCGTATTCTGCCTTTATGCAGAGGACGCCGGTATTTTCGGTGGCCATCTGAAATTTCATAATTACATAAAGAGCTTTAGCGTGAAAGACGTGCGACGCGCACTCATTGACCTTTTCCGTGTGCTCGATACCAAAACCGAAGAGCGTGATCCTTATATGGATGACGCTTTGGCAGCATTCCCTTACGTCAATGGTGGCTTGTTTGCTGACGAAAATATTGAAATTCCCAACATGACGCAGGATATTGTTGATCTGCTCCTGCACAATGCAAGCGAGGATTTCGACTGGTCGCAGATCAGCCCCACTATCTTCGGTGCCGTATTTGAGTCTACCTTGAATCCCGAAACACGTCGCAGTGGTGGTATGCACTATACCTCTATTGAGAACATCCATAAGGTTATTGATCCGCTGTTCCTGGATGAACTCCGCGAGGGGCTTGCAGAGATCAAGGCACTGAAAGTACCCAAGATTCGCCACGATAAAGCAGAAGCATTTCGTGAAAAGCTGTCTAAGCTTACGTTCTTTGATCCCGCCTGTGGTTCCGGTAACTTCCTAACCGAAACCTATATTTCTCTGCGCCGTTTGGAGAACGAAGCGCTTGAAATTATAAACGAAGGACAGATAATGCTCGGCTTTGACGGCATTATCAAGGTGTCCATCGGTCAATTTTACGGCATTGAGATCAATGACTTTGCCGTAACCGTTGCGAAAACTGCGCTTTGGATTGCAGAAAGCCAGATGCTCAAAGAGACAGAGGACATTGTAAATATGTCCCTCGATTTCCTGCCTTTGAAATCCTATGCCAATATTGCAGAAGGTAATGCCCTCCGCACCGATTGGGAAACTGTAGTGCCGAAGGACAAGCTTGATTATATTATGGGTAATCCGCCTTTCGTTGGTGCACGCTTGATGGGAAAAGAACAAAAAGACGATCTGCTTGATGTGTTTGGGGCGAAATGGAAGAATGCAGGTAATCTTGACTATGTTTCCTGTTGGTACAAAAAAGCAGCCGATTTGATGAAAGGTACGTCTATCCGTACCGCCTTGGTTTCGACAAATTCTGTTTCACAAGGCGAAAGTGTTGCAATTCTTTGGAAACCTCTTTTTGAAGATGGTGTTCATATTGATTTCGCACACCGCACTTTCCGTTGGGATAGTGAAGCAAGCATCAAGGCGCACGTGCATTGCGTTATTATTGGTTTCAGCATTGCACCTTTTTATAAAGCAAAAGTTATTTATTCAGCGGAAAGACCTCTGATAGTAGATAACATCAATGCTTATTTGGTAGATGCGGATAATGTTTTTGTTGAGAGTCGCACAAATCCTCTTTGCGACATTCCGAAAATTGGCATAGGCAACAAGCCTATTGATGGCGGATTCTACCTCTTTACTGAAGAAGAAAAGAACGAATTTATAAAAAAAGAACCTCAAGCGGAAAAGTGGTTTAGACCCTGGATTGGTTCTCACGAATTTATCAATAGATATTTTAGATACTGCTTGTGGCTTGGAGAATGTCCTCCCAATGAATTGCGGAAGATGCCCGAATGCCTTAAAAGAGTGCAAGCTGTAAGAGATTACCGCCTTTCAAGTCCAAGCGCGGGCACAGTAAAACTTGCCGACACACCAACCCGATTCCACGTTGAAAATATGCCCAAAGGAAACTATATTGTTGTTCCCGAGGTTTCTTCGGAAAGAAGAAAATATATTCCTATGGGATTCTTAGATCCGTATGTGTTAAGCAGCAACTTGGTAAAAGTAATTCCTAATGCTGAAATTTATCATTTCGGAGTTTTGACATCTAATGTTCATATGGCTTGGGTGCGTGCGGTATGTGGTCGCTTAAAGAGTGATTACCGTTATTCCAAGGATATTGTTTACAATAATTTCCCGTGGTGCAATCCTACCGCCGAACAGAAAAAGAAAATTGAGGAAACAGCACAGGCTATTCTTGACGCACGCGCACTCTATCCCGATTGTTCTTTGGCAGACCTTTATGATGAAGTTGCTATGCCACCCGAACTCCGCAAGGCACATCAAGCAAATGACCGCGCCGTAATGCAGGCGTATGGCTTCGACGTCAAGACTATGACGGAAAGTAGCTGTGTGGCAGAGCTGATGAAGATGTATCAGGAGTTAACGAAGTAATTACATAAATCAATTTATAAAGGACGACAAGAATGACTTCTAAATTGTCATATATTTTTAAATATAAAGAGCAAAAAACAAAAAAGGCAAAAGAAAAACAAACCGAAAATATTGTTTTAACTACTTGGACTTTTAAGCAGACTTTAATGCATCATCTTAATTTATCCAAAGAACAATGTACAATTGAAGATGTGGGAGTGATTTTCACTATTTCGATAAATGATGTGCAATCGTGTTGGAATGGAGTGAAAATTACAGTACATCAGTCACCACGCGTAATGTTCTTAGATGTATTTGTAGATGGGGTTCAAGCTAATAATATTGGAGTCTTGGAGAGTTTTGATTCTGCCCTTGTTAAACCCAAGGTTATTACTACATATTCAGGATACAAAGTATGTATAGTTCAAGATTATGATATCATCAAAACTTACGACGATGTATCGTCATATTATTGCAATATGCTTTACCCCAAATTAGATGAATTTGACCGAAAGATGAGGTTGCTCTTATATAACACTTACTATTTAGTTTATGGTTCGGATTTCCCATATAGATTTAATTACTATTCTCACGGTGAGAAATTAAATAAACGTGGTAAGAATACTGGTGTAAATGTGCCCTGTTTAGACAACATTTTTTATGCTTATGATTATTCCCAACTAATAGATATTTTATTCGTTCATAAAAGGCCAGCACCGGATGGAACAGAAAAAAACGATTGGGAACTGTATTTTGCCGATAAAATACAGTTTTCTGAACCTAAAGAAGATGTTGAAGAAATAAAAGATTTTAGAAATAAAATCGCACATTGCAAATTATTTTCAAAAAATGATTATGAAAAAATGGTATCGCTGTTGAATAAGTATTGTACCGCTTTTGATAGAGCAATACAATTAACATATTCAAAAGATTTTTTAAGTGAGTTTTTCAATTCGTTTAAAGCCGGACTTGAAGTACTTACAGAACGCATTAAACAAATTCAATTGGAAGACAACAATTTAAAGCAAGAATGAAGATTTTATGGTAAATAAAATTTTTAAATCAAAAGGAGGAGTTATTATAAATACTTTTTATAATCAAATGTTCAATCCGCAATATGTGAATTTGCAATATTACCGCCAAATAGAGCAATTGCAATATGAAGCAAAACAAAATGAGAAAGTTGCAAAGGCTGTTAATGCAATTCATGATCTATGCGAAGCTGTAAAACAGTTAGATGATCATCATCAGCAAATTGCATTTTCCGCTTGTCTTGCAGAGATGGCAAGGGAATTTAATTGGTAATAAAATAACATTGTGTACTATTGTTGATTATACAGTAAAAAGCACAAGTGCTTCTTTCTCTTACATAGTAAACACACTTAAATTTTTACGACAGATTTTACGACAAATGGGATAAAGTTATGCCATATAATGATAGGTTATTTTCTACAATGAAACCGGTTTGGATTAACAAAGTCAGGTAATGGCAGGATAAATAAGGGTATAAAACCATCACCCGTGAAATCCCCACAATGAAGCCGTTGGATTGATAAAGCTTATAAAACTTATAAAACTTATAAAACTTATAAAAACACAACCTCTGTATCCGAGTGTGGGTACAGAGGTTGTTTGTTTTATGGTCGTATAAGGGTATATTGTATAAAAATCTGCAGTATTATAATTTGCGGAAGATTATTTTTCAATATGCTTTTTGATGGCGGCGAGGGTGGTGTCGCTTATGCAATGCTCCATTTTGCAGGCGTCCTCGCTTGCGGTGTCGGTATCGACGCCGATGCCCGTTAAAAACCTTGTGAGTATCGTGTGCCGCTCGTAAATTTTAGCGGCAAGCTCCTCACCAATGTCGGTCAGATGCAGATAGCCCTCGGCATCCACCGTGATGTAGCCGCCTTCCTTCAAAAGGCCTACCGCACGGCTGACGCTGGGTTTGGAAAAGCCCATATGCTCGCCGACATCGACCGAGCGCACAAAATTGCTCTTGCGGGTCAAAACATATATAGTTTCAAGGTACATCTGTCCCGATTCCTGCAGTTGCATAGGGTCGCCTCCAAACGTTTGATTCTGTTACAAGTATATCACATAAAAACGGGTTTTGCAAGGCTGTTTTTGTCGGATGTTAGCAGAACGCCTATACGGTAGTTCAGACAGCGGTTCTGTCGTAGGGGCGAACTGCGTTCGCCCGTCGTAAGACGGCTTTAAACCGATACAATGGTCAGATATACAATTAATTTCAAATAAGTTTTTGTAATATTGTTTTGAAAAGGATATTATTTATTTGTTCTTGATTTATGTGGTTTTGGCACTTGACAAATGCCAAAACAAAAAGTATTATATAATAGTATAGTAGTCTGCCGATCGTATACCGCTTTATTGTGTATGCTTTTGGCGGGGGACATATATTTTCCATTAGAAAATGTTAGGTCAGAACATTTTGGAAGTTTTTTCAAAATTAAAATTTCAAATGAAATGAGGAGATTTTTATGAAAAAAGTATTAAGTATTCTTTTGGCAGTTTTGATGCTCGCATCTCTCTGCACAATTGCTGTTACCTCTGTTTCGGCAGAAGAAATCACCCCCAATGACCTCGGTGTTACAGTTATTTCCCGCGGTGAAATTACTGACGATCCCACCGGCACCGGCGAAAAGGTTTTGCCTCTTGATGCAAGAAATGACCGTCCCAACTTTGAGTTGGCCGATCCTGATGACAATACCAAGAAGTGGGAACCTGTTGCCGGCACCACCTACACCGTTACCTTTGACTATTATTTTACTTCGGGAACCGTTTTTAGCGGTTTCGGTCTGTACTACGGTGCACAGTCTGCCTATTCTGCGAACTATTCGAAGTCAGCGATCACGTCTGCAAACTCCGGTATCAGCGGAGATTTTATCGGTGACGGTAAGTGGCACTCTGCTTCGATGACCTTTACCGCATACGAGGTAAAGGGCAAGGTTAACGGCGTAGCCGATCAGGTTCTGCCTTATCTGTACCTCACCTACTACGGCACATTCAAAGGTTACGTCAAGAACATCAACATCGTAACCGAGAGCGGTTCGGTCGTATTCGGCGGTGACAAGCATGATTTCGGCGTTTACTTTGATGAGAACGGCGCACCCAAGGCCGACCTTTTCCATGAAACTGTACAATACAAAGTTGCCGGTGCATCTTTGATGACCAACTCTTATGTCAATGCCGCAGGTGAGACTGTTTTCGTCCCCACAAACGATGCTGCACCCGTGACCAATGATGACCGTGTTATTGATGCTTACAACTGTGTTGACGTTCTGACTGCTTCCGGCGTTCAGGTAAAGAATACCGGTTCAGAAGGCGGCCATGGCTTTATGGTCTTGAAGTACAAGGTCAACAAGCTCGGCACCTCGGGTAAGGCCGTTATCGGTGTAGGCCGTGCCTCCACCACCGCAGGCTCTACCTGCCTCTTCCAGTCGGTCGAGGTTACCGAGGTTTCCGAGGATTGGCAGTACCTCACCTACAAGATGCCTTACCAGGGTAATTATGTTTACAGAGTAGTTCTTGGCGGAGCAGGTGCCGAGATCGCTATTGATACCTTCGAGTATGCAAACACCTCTGCAAACCCCAACGTTGTCGGCGTTTTCCTGAACGATAACGGTGAATTCAGCGTTCGCTCCGGCTATAAGGGCACCGATTTCCTGCACAACGTTGCAGACGGTGCTAATGCCGAGAACCTTGCTATGGGCGAGAAGTTCCTTGGCTGGTACTCCGATTCTGCTCTCACTACCGAGGCTACCAAGCTTCCCGAGACCGACGGCACTATTTTTGCAAAGTACCCCACCACCATCGTTGATTTCGATAACATCAAGACAACAGTAAAGGGATGGGATTACAACGGTAATGCTGGAACCTTGAGCAACGGCAGTGTTACCGTTACCAGTGCTGCAAATATGGGTCTTATGATCCCTGCTTACGATTCACCTGCAACCGCAACCGACGGCCGCGGCTATGACTACTATCAGTTTGCCAACGGTGCTCACTACCGCGTAGTTGTTGAGCTTTCGGGCATCAAGCAGAATGTCGAAGGCGGTTCCAGCAGCATCACTCTGATGGGTGCGACCGCAGCAGGCAACAAGGGTGCAAGAGATTCCGGCATAGAGCACAGCGCAACTCCCTCGTTTAAGGTAACCGAGTCGTCGGAAGCAACCGCTACCGTTTTGTACGACTTTACACGTAACGCCGGCAGCAAGGGTTGGGAGACCTGCGGTATGGGCCTCCGTTCCGGTGCTGATAAATCGAACTATACCATAGTTGTTGATAAGATCTACATCACCGATATGTCTCTCCTTTCCGAGAAGGATATCGTTGCTGTATCTACCCGTGGTGCAAGCGGCAGCGGTGCAGAGTATGTTTCTGCAGGTATCCGCTTCAAGGCGGCTATTACCGAGGAGTTCAGAGCTTCTGCTTACGAGATCGGCTTCTATGCAGTTCCTACCGCAGCATTGAACGGTATGAGCCTTGCCGAGTATGTCAAGACCACCGACAACCTTGCTGTTACTGCAAAGGTTATGGACGATGCTTCGATGCCTGAGATCCTTTATGCAAAGACCACCGATGCTCACGGCAGAACTATGTATGAGTATCAGATGATCCTCACCGGTCTCACCAAGGAAGGCGCCGAGAAATCTCTCTGCAACACCAAGATGACCGTAGTTATGTACGCAGTTCTTGCTAACGAGACGGTATACACCGACGAGGTCTCCTACAGCTACAACGACTTTGCACCCGCACAGTAAGGGGTGGCTGAAATGAAAGAGTATATCAAGCCTGAACTGCTTATTAAAGCACTCGTTCAGGATACAGATCTCGCAGCTTCTGTCTCTGACGGTGAGTATGGCGGCACAGTAGAGCAGTCGGCAGTCACTTGGTGGCCCGACTACGCCGAATGATCGTTCAAAATTCATACGAAATTAAAAAGACCCGACCAAGGTTCCTTTTGGAGCCTCGGTCGGGTCTTGGTTTACTTTAATGTTCTCATAGCGTTTAAGATGGCTATCACGGCTACGCCTACGTCGGCAAAAACTGCCAGCCACATCGGCGTGAAGCCGAATATGCTTAAAATCAGCACAGCCGCCTTAACACCCAGCGCAAAGGCAATGTTCTGCCGCACTATCGAAAGTGTGCGCTTGGCAATGCGGATCGCGGTGGATATTTTTTTGGGGTCGTCATCCATCAGCACGATGTCGGCGGCCTCGATTGCGGCATCCGAGCCCAAGGCACCCATCGCAATGCCAACGTCGGCACGGGTCAGAACGGGTGCATCGTTGATGCCGTCACCCACAAAGACCATTTTTTTGCCTTTTTCGGTCTCGTTCAGCAGGCGCTCGACCTCCTGCACCTTGTTTTGGGGCAAAAGCTCGGCTTTGACCTCATTAAGGTTCAGCTCTTTGGCAACAACGGCCGCAGTTTCGGCACGGTCACCCGTCAGCATAACGGTGCGGCTCAAGCCTATGGCTTTAAGCTCGGCTATAGCGGCCTTGGAGGTCGGCTTCAGCTCGTCGGATATCACGATAAATCCGACGTATTCGCCGTCTGCCGCCACGTGTACCACCGTGCCCGAGCCGTTAAATTCGTCACACTCAAGGTTAAGAGTGGCCATCAGCTTGGCGTTTCCGCAGGCAACGGTCACACCGTCGACCTTGGCTGTTATACCGTGACCCGCAAGCTCGGTCGCATCGGTCACGCCTTCGGTGTTTATATCACCGTCAAAGGCCGAGCGTAAAGCCTGCGCAATGGGGTGATTGGAGTAGCACTCGGCGTGCGCCGCAAGGCCTAACAGCTCGCTTTCGGGGAGAGATCTACTGCGTATATCGGTCACCGAAAAGGTGCCCTTGGTCAGCGTTCCCGTTTTGTCAAATACGATCGTGTCAGCCGAGGCAAGGGTCTCGAGATAGTTGGAGCCCTTTATCAGAATGCCTTTTTTGGAGGCGCCGCCGATACCGCCGAAAAATGACAACGGCACCGAAATGACCAACGCGCACGGGCAGGAAATGACCAAAAAGGTCAGCGCACGGATGATCCAATCAGGCAGGGCGGCAAGGTAGCCGCCACCGACAAACAGCGGCGGCAAAAATGCCAGCACCACCGCCGCTATGACCACCGCAGGGGTGTAGACCCGTGCGAATTTGGTGATGAAATTCTCCGATTTCGACTTGTTGGCGCTTGAGTTTTCAACCAGCTCCAAGATCTTGGAAACGGTTGATTCTTGGAACGGTTTTTCGACCCTCACCGTCAGCACACCGTTGAGGTTTACGCAACCGCTGATGATGCTGTCCCCGACCTGCACTCTGCGCGGAACAGCCTCACCCGTCAAAGCAACGGTGTCAAGCGTCGACTCACCCGATACGACCACACCGTCGAGCGGCACACGGTCACCCGGGCGGACGGTTATTACGTCACCGACCTTGACCTCTTCGGGGTCGACCTCGGTCAAAGCACCGTCACGCTCGATAAAGGCAACGTCGGGTCGGATGTCCATCAAGGCGGTAATGGAACGGCGGCTTTTGCCCACGGCTATCGATTGGAAAAGCTCTCCCGTCTGATAAAACAGCATTACAAAAACGGCCTCGGCATACTGCGGCTCGGTGTTGGGGAAGAAACCGATGCAGACAGCACCGACGGTGGCAATGGCCATCAGAAAATTCTCGTCAAACACCTGACCGTGCAGAATGTTGCGCACGGCCTTCAGCAAAACGTCGTAACCGATAATAAAATAGGGGACAAGGTAGACCGCAAGGGTGGCTATAAGGCTTTGCCCTTTTATCAAAAAGCGGTCGGCCAAAAATGCCGCAATCAACAGCACGGCCGAAGCGATTATTCGGTATAAGACCTTTTTCTGTTTTCTGCTCATTTATCAATTACAACACAATCGGGCTCGATTTTCTTGATGATTTCCTTTGCCTTTTTAAGAACGGTGTCAAACTCGCCGTCGGCGGCCTCGAGGGTCAGCTTCTGACTCAAAAAATTGACCTGAACGTTGATAACACCATCCA
The DNA here is from genome assembly GCA_017416345.1 of Clostridia bacterium. Lineage (GTDB taxonomy): Bacteria > Bacillota > Clostridia > Oscillospirales > Acutalibacteraceae > UMGS172. The sequence continues at coordinate 12,791 of JAFQCR010000009.1, forward strand.
GCTTGCGGATGCCGTCCTCCATTTTGGCGGCGCAATGAGCGCAATCAAGATCTTCAAGCTTAAATACCTTTTTCATAAAAATTCTCCTTTATGTGTTTTCAAGAATGTGTTTGATAAGTGCCTCGTCACCGTCGGGTTTTGCGGTATTCGACGGTGTGGGGCGATCCTCAAAAATATGCTCCATTCCGTTGTCTATAATGGTGCGCACGTGGTCGTCGGCAAGGGAGTAAAACACGGTCTTGCCGTCTCGGCGTGGCTTTATAAGGTTGGCTTGCTTCAAAAGCCGCAACTGATGCGAAACGGCCGATTGACTTGCACCGATCAGGGTTGCAATGTCGCAAACGCACATTTCGCTTTCAAAAAGGATATACAATATTTTTATGCGGGTAGAGTCGCCGAAAATTTTGAAAAGCTCGGCAAGATCAAAAAGCTCTTCGTCGTGGGGCATAAGCCCTCTGACCGACTTCACGGTATCCTCGTGAGCGTGCATAAACTCGCACACGGGGAGTTCATCGTTCAAGAATTTGTTATCAGCCATATCATTTTCCTTTCAACATATGAACATTTATTCATATGTTCATTATAACATCGAAATCCCATTTGTCAAGAGGGGAATTGGTGTTTTGTATTTGTTTTTCATTTAAATTGCGCCCTTGCGGAATTTTGACGGCGATACGCCCGTCCGTTTTTTGAAAAATTGGCTGAAGTAGTATTCGTTGCAAAAGCCGCACAGCTCGGAGATCAGCTTGACGCTTAAATCGGTGTCGGTCAAAAGCTGTTCGCTTTTGTTCAACTTCAGTTCACACAAATATTCGCAGGGGGTCATATTAAGACACCGTTTAAAACGTCGTGCAAACTGCGAAACCGACAGCCCTACGTTGGCGGCGGCTTCCCCAACCGTAACGCCCGCAAAGCAATGCTCCTTTAAAAAGTCGGCACCTGCCTGCACAACGCTGTCGGTGATCTTTGAGGATGAAGCAAGCTTTTCAATACGGTATTGGTTGACAATATCAAAAAACAAGGGTGTTACGTACTCGCTTTTTTGAGGAAATCTTTGGTCGGAAAACCTGCTCAACAGCCTCATTGTGGATTCAATGCGCCTTTTATCCTCAAATTTTATGACCGAGCGGTCAAAGGGGTGTTCACCCTCAAAGCGGAAAATGTGTAAGGTTATGGGGGTCAGAACTCTGCGTTTATAAAGCACACCCTTTTCAAAATATAGCGCTTCGTTTTGGTTGACGATGCCATCAACGCCTTCACACGAAAATGCAAACGAGCCCTTTTCAAGCAGTATCAACGAATCAAACTCACCGACAAAATCTTCAATCAGAAAATTATCACGCTCGGCGTAAAAGATATGAAGCAGTTCCATTTGGTATCTCCTTATGCAGAAAAAACATATTTTATTAGCAGTATATCATATTCACATTGATAATGCAACGGTTTATAATAGGTTTGCAATGATAAAAAAACATAAGGAGTGCAAAACATGTCTATTATTTTTGACGAAAAAAGCAAGATCTTTCTACTGCAGGGCAAAAGCAGTACCTATGCACTGTGCATTGAACCCGACGGCACGCTCGGCCACCGTCATTGGGGTCAGCAGATAACCGAAATCTGCGACGTCCCCACAAGGACGATGCTCCAAGGCAGAAACGGCAAGATCGACGATAACCAGGAGTACCGTGCATTCGGCGGCCCCTCGCACATTACACCCGCCATCAAGGTGAATCTGCCCGACGGTGTCAGAGCTGTGTTCCTGAAATACAAGTCACATACCGTTGAGGGTGATACGCTGAAGATCGAAACGCAGGATGAGTTTTATCCTATTACCGTAACGCTTTTCTACCGTGTGTGTGAAGCATTTAACGTCATCGAGCGTTGGACCGAGATCAAAAACGAGGGTGACGGCGACGTGGTGCTTGAGTCGGTGTATTCGGCCAACTGGCATCTGCCGTTTAAGGATGATTACCGCTTGACCTATTTGGCAGGTGGTTATAACCGGGAGTTTAACAAATATCAAGAAAAATTGATGCCCGGTCGGAAGGTTCTGGAAAGCCGTGACGGACTTTCGGGACCTAATTCGGCACCGTTTTATATGCTGGACGGCGGTGATGCTACCGAGGATCTTGGCGAGGTATATTTCGGCGCACTTGTGTGGAGCGGTAACTGGCAGTTTGTTTTTGAGCGTGCCTCCGACAACCGCACTCTTTTAACCGGCGGACTTAGTGAATTCGATTTTGAGGTCTGTCTTGAACCCGGACAAAGCTTTGAAACGCCAAAATTTATCGGCGGTTTTTGCGATAACGGCTTTGGCGGTGCAACCCGTCTTTTGCACCGTTATGAGCGTGCCGAGATCATCCATCCGAGTGAGGCTGACCGCATTTTGCCGGTCGTTTACAACACACATTCAAGCTTTGGCAATGCGGTTTGCGAAAAGTGGATGCTGGATGAGATAGACGTCGCACACAAAAGCGGTATCGAGCTGTTTGTTATAGACGGTGGTTGGAGCGGATACGACGAGGTCGATTCTCCGGTCAACAATGGCCAGGCCCACCGATTGGGCTTCGGCACCTGGGAGGTCAATAAAAAGCGCTTCCCCAACGGTCTCAAACCTATCTCCGACAAGCTGCACAGCCTTGGAATGAAGCTCGGTCTTTGGATAGAGCCCGAGGCGGTGTTCCATACCAATCAAATAGCCGTGGAGCACCCCGAATGGATGTTGGGCTATCAGAACCGTGAGCCTGATATTTCCACGTTTTATTACTGTTACTCGTTGAATATGGCTAACGACGATGCCGCCGAGTATGTTACCAAGGTCATGATCGATCTTGTAAGAGAAAACGGCATTGATTATATCAAAAATGACTTCAACCGTTATTTGTACCACGCAGGTTGGGCAAATGCCGACCGCAAGCACCAAAAAGAGGTTTGGTCGAAGTATGTCCGCAACATGTGGAAATGCTATATGGCACTAAAAAAAGAGTTCCCCGACCTTATTTTTGAAAACTCGGCGGCAGGCGGTAAACGAGGCGACCTCGGTATGCTGCAGTTTGCGGGTCGTATGCACCGAAGCGATAACCAGGACCCGTTGGATTCCATCAAAATACACGAGGGAATGAGCACCTTTATGCCGTCAAAGTTTGCCGGCGGTGCCTGCTTTATTTCGGATGGCTTCTCGTGGTTTGTCAACGACCGCAGAACCACAATGGAGTATCAGGCGCATGTTGCGATGCTGAGCGGTGTTTCGGTCAGCCTAAACCTTGCCGAGCTTGAGCCCGAGCGTCAAGAGGAGCTTCAGTACCTGTTAGCCCTCAACCGTGAGATAAGACACACCGTACACCTCGGTGATATGTACCGACTGGTCTCGGCTTACGAAAAGGAGTACGGCGCATATGAGTTTTTGGAGGAGGACAAGTCACGTGCAGTCGTTTTCCTGCTTGGACAGAATATGCAGTTTTCAAACCTTTGTGAGCGTCTGCGCTTGAAAGACCTTGACCCCGACAAAAAGTATAAGGTCACGGGTCACGGAACCTATAAGGTCAAAAAGAGAATAGGTATCGGCGGCTCGCAATGGGTTCCTCAGTCGAGAATAAAGGAATACGGCACCTTCACGGGTCGTGGACTTATGAATGTGGGACTTTACCGCCTTGAGCTTATGGGTCACGCAACAAGCCAGATCATTATAGTTGATGAGGTAAAGGAATAAAATATATTGGCGGACGGTCACGGGTTATTCGTTGACCGTCCGTTGTTATTTTATCTGCTGTTTTATTATGTTAAAGTCTTGACAAATTACAAAAATAAGTTATACTTATAAGATAATAATGTAAATTTTCTTTTGGAGGGTCATTATGCTTAACAAAGATAAAAATATGGACACGGTCGTTGCTCTTGCCAAGGGCAGAGGCTTCGTCTATGCAGGCTCAGAGATCTACGGCGGTCTTTCCAACAGTTGGGATTACGGTCCTTTGGGTGTTGAGCTCAAAAACAATGTAAAAAAGGCCTGGTTCAAGAAGTTCGTTCAGGAGTCTCCTTACAACGTAGGTCTTGATTCGGCTATCATCATGAATCCTGAGACTTGGGTGACCTCGGGTCACGTCGGCGGCTTCTCTGATCCTTTGATGGACTGTAAGGATTGCCACGCACGTCACAGAGCGGACAAGCTTATCGAGGATGTCGGCGGCAAGGCTGAGGGTATGACCTTCGAGCAGATGTCGGAATACATCAAGGAAAACGGCATTGCCTGTCCCGAGTGCGGAAGCAAGAACTTTACCGATATCAGAAAGTTCAACCTTATGTTCAAAACCTTTATCGGTGTTACCGAGGATGCCAAGAACGAGGTATACCTGCGTCCCGAGACCGCACAGGGCATTTTCGTAAACTTTGCCAACATTCAGCGTACCACCCGTAAAAAGCTGCCCTTCGGTGTTTGCCAGATCGGTAAATCCTTCCGTAACGAGATCACTCCCGGTAACTTCATTTTCCGTACCCGTGAGTTTGAGCAGATGGAGTGCGAGTTCTTCTGCAAGCCCGATACCGATCTTGAGTGGTTCTACTACTGGAAGGACTACTGCAAGAATTGGCTCTTGAGCCTTGGCATCAAGGAAGAAAACATCCGTATGCGTGACCACGAGAAGGAGGAGCTTTCCTTCTACTCAAAGGCTACCACCGATATCGAGTTTATGTTCCCGTTCGGTTGGGGTGAGCTTTGGGGTATTGCCGACCGTACCAACTATGACCTTGGCCGTCATCAGGAGGCCAGCGGTAAGTCGCTCGAGTATTTCGATCCCGAAACCAACGAGAAGTACATTCCTTATGTTGTTGAGCCTTCGTTGGGCTGTGACCGTGTACTGCTTGCATTCCTTTGCGAGGCTTATGACGAAGAGGTAATCGACGCCGAAAAGAACGATGTCCGTGTAGTTCTCCGTCTGCATCCTGCATTGGCTCCCTTCAAGGCCGCAGTTCTTCCGCTTTCCAAGAAGCTTTCCGACAAGGCAGGCGAGGTTTACGGTAAACTCGCAAAAGAGTTCATGGTCGATTTCGACGATGCAGGCTCTATCGGTAAGCGTTATCGCCGTCAGGATGAGATCGGTACTCCTTACTGCATAACCTACGACTTTGAGAGTGAGACCGACGGTTGCGTGACCATCCGTGAGCGTGATTCCATGGATCAGATCCGTGTTCCCATTGATTCGCTCAATGAGTTCATCCGTTCCAAGCTCGATTTCTAATTATAAGAATTAAACTTCCTCATTCTTTTGCTTTTCTGCCTCCCCTGTGTAAGGGGAGGGGGACCGCCGAATGGCGGTGGAAGGGTTGTTTTACAATCCCTCACCCGCTAATGCGGGAGCTCCCTTTACACAAGGGAGCCTTCAAAGATGCAATGGGGAAGTTTTTTTATTTTATTAGTTGTTGAAAACTGTCGCAGTGTGTGGTAAAATCAATAAAAGAGTATTTTTTGGAAGGATGTAAAAGATGTCCGAACAGTTTAAAAGACGCAAAAGAAAAAACACGGTCAACCGTGCTTTGTTGGCGGTGCTCTCGTTTGTCATAGTTTTGGTCGTCGCCGCAGGTTCGATATTTGTGATCGAAAACTTTGTTTATGACGATAAAAATTATTCCTCTTCGGGGTCTGACACACAATCCGGTATCGTTTCGGTACCCAGCGAACCCGATAAGCCTGAGCCTATAACCAAGGTCTCGACCGCAACGATAGCCGCAACAGGTGACCTTTTGATGCACGAGCCCATAATCACCCATTCGAAGTTTGATGAGGGATATAATTTTGATCTTATCTATACCTACCTCAAGGATTACGCTTCAAAGGTCGATTATTCGGTTGCCAATCTTGAAACCACCTTAAGAGGTATCGAGGACGGCTATGAGTACAGCGGCTATCCGCAGTTCAACTGTCCCGATGAGATAGTTGATGCCACCAAGAATGCAGGCTTTGATATGTTGCTTACGGCCAACAATCACTCCTACGATACACGTTATAAGGGTATGATCCGCACGCTGGAGGTCATTGACGAAAAGGGTCTTGACCGTCTGGGAATCATCAAGGAAGAAACCGAAAAAAAGTATACTGTCAAGGATATCAACGGCATCAAGATCGGTATGATCTGCTACACCTACGAGACCGACACCGATCCTGACGAGATCGCTCTGAACGGCATTGCGTTAAACGAGGATGCCGAAAAGAGGGTCAACGCCTTCAGCTACGGCGAGTTGGACACCTTTTATGAGACTATTGAGGGTCAGTTCAAGGCTATGAAGGAGGACGGTGCTGAGGCTTTGGTGCTGTTCATCCATTGGGGTGACGAATATCAGACCAAGCAGAACAAAAAGCAGAGCGCAATTGCCCAAAAGCTGTGCGACCTTGGAGTTGATGTTATCGTCGGCGGACATCCGCACGTTGTTCAGCCGATCGATCTTCTGACCTCGGAAAGCGACCCCAATCACAAAACAGTCTGCCTTTATTCGATGGGCAATGCGGTCTCCAATCAGCGCAGAGAGCGTATGAACCTTAAAACAGGTCACACCGAGGACGGCGTATTATTTCAATTCACCTTCGCCAAATACAGCGACGGTACCGTTGTGCTTGAGAATGCCGACATTCTGCCCACCTGGGTCAATATGTTTACCTCAAAGGCTACGGGTAAAAAGGTATATCAGATAATCCCGCTGGATACCGAAAAGACCGACTGGAAGGAAGCCTTTGACCTGACCGACAACAGCGAAGCCAAGGCTAAGGAATCCTTGGAGCGCACCCAAAAGATAGTCGGAGACGGACTTAAAAAGGTGCAGGATTATCTTAGGAGTGACGAAAACGCCTACCCCAAGCCCGAAACCTTAGAGCCGACCGATTCAAGCGATGTTTCATCCGAAACGGTGAGTGAATAAATTTGTAGGGGAGCACCGCTGTGTGCTCCCACTTTTTTGCCAATTTTTTCTTAAAATAAAAATCACCTTAAAGGCAACAATAGCATCAAAACAACCTTTAAGGAGAGCTTTGTATGCTGAAATTTAAAAATATTATTTGCGTTGCCCTTGCGGTTTTGATGTGTGCTTCGTTTGTCGGTTGCGGCAAAAAGAAGGACGGCCAGGATATGGTGTCCAACAAGTCGGACACCGCCACGGTGACCTATAAGGACGGCGAATACGAGGCCGCAGACTCCAAGTTTGACGACCAGGGCTACCGTGATACCGTGAGGGTGGTCATCAAGGACGGCAAGCTGTATTCGGTCGACTGTGATGCCGAATCCAAGGACGGCGGCACCAAAAAGGACCACTCGGAAAGCGGACAGTACAATATGAAGGCAGGCGGTGCACAGTACGATTGGCATGAGGAGATAGCCAACTTTGAGCACCACGTTGTCAACAAAGGCCTTGAGTCGATACAACTGAAAAACGACGGCAAGACCGACACGGTCACCGGTTGTACCATCGCTGTCAAAAACTATATCAAGCTTATCAAGGAAGCCATGAACAAAGCAAAAGAGTGACCGTCGGTCACTCTTTTAATTTTAAAATGTTTTCTTTTCCGTTTTTGTCAAACACAAGCCCGTCGGTCACGGTCAGCTTGCCGTTTTTATCAACGAAAATAAGCTCGGCACCGTAGGTCTTTGCCAGCGCTTTGCCTTTTTCAAGACCTAAAATAAGGCAGGCGGTCGAAAGTCCGTCGGCAACAGCCGAAGAATCGGTCACTACCGTTACGGCATCCAATCCGTTGTCGGTGGGGTAGCCGGTTTTGGGGTCTATAATGTGGTGGTACAGCCTGCCGTTTTGCTCAAAATACCGCTGATAGGTGCCCGAGGTCACGGCTGTCTTGTCACGCAACATCACGGTGGCGCAAAGCTCGTTTTGTTTGCCAAACGGCTTTTGCACACCGACCGAAAAGTCCCCGCCGTTTTTGCCGCCCACAAGCACCGTGTTGCCGCCAAGGTTTATGATGGCACTTTTAATGCCGTTTTCTTTAAGATAAGCCGTCAGCTTGTCAGCGATAAATCCCTTGGCAATGCCGCCAAGGTCAAGTCCTGCACCGTTTTTGACCGTTACCACGTTGCCATCAAGCAAAATGTTCTGATAACCCACCGATGTAAGTGCCGCCTTTACCTTTGCATCATCGGGAGCGGCGGTTGCATTGTTTACATCCCATAGCTCGACCAACGGTAATACCGTAGGGTCAAATGCACCGCCCGATTTTTTTGAAATATCAAGCGCAATGCTCAACAGCTCGGCCGTGTCATCGGCCACAGTCACGGGTTGTCCGTTTGCGTGGTTTATTTTGTACACGTCACTACCCGGGACCGTTTTGCTCAAAAGATTTTCATACCTTTTGCAAAGCTGCATTGCGCCCGTCAGCACACCGTCGTCACCGTCGTAGATGGTAACGGACACCACCGTGTCCATCATTATCTGCGTTGACGAAAGGGGATAAACATTGCGACTGCAGGAGCAGAGCAGACCCAACACCAAAACGGCAGACAGCATTAAACAGATAAGTTTTTTCATAAGTACCTCACTTTATTTGGTACATAATTGTTGCCCGAAATCCGTCCGGACAATCATACAACAATTAAATTATACACCCAAAGCACGACTTTGCCAAGAGAAACTTGCTAAACGCTTGATATGTGTGGTATAATAAATCAAATACCTAGCCAAAGCATTTAAGCCCGAACCAGCCTAAAAGGGCGGTTTTAAGGCGTCTTTTGGCTCTTTGTCGCACATAGGCGACAGCCTAATGTGCTTCGCATCACCAAAATCCACTCATAAAACCGCACCTTTTAGGTCGCAGAATTTTGTGATAAAGGATTTTTGATGTGGCGAGGCACAAAACACAGCAAATCCTTTCGGATTTGCGAGTATTTTAACAATGCC
>JAFQCR010000010.1 GCA_017416345.1 Clostridia bacterium
GTGACCAAGATCGAAAGCCGTGACGAGTACAAGGTCACCGTTTCGGGCAAGAAGATATACATCAACGGCGGCTCACATCAGGCCACCACCATTGCCGTTTCGGAGCTTGCCAAAAAGCTCGGTAGTACAACAGCTCTGACCGATGCCGACAGCTTTGAGGGATCGTATTCGGCAACCGTTGCTTCTTATGACACGAGCACCTACTACACTCCGAAATTCTGGGATGATTTTGATGATATTACGGGGGAAAATGTCAACGCCAACGGCCTTGACACCAATAAGTGGAAGCTGACCACCGAGGGTTCAACCGGTAAAAACGGTTATAAAGCCACCCGTTCAACCGACCCTTCAAGGGTTTTTGTTGCCGACGGCTTGTTCCAGATCCACCCCTATTTCGACTATGATACCAACACATACTACGGTGGCTTCCTCCGTTCGCAGAATCAGATGGATTTCACCTATGGATATATTGAATATAGCGCAAGAATCCCTGATGGCCCCGGTTTCTGGACGGCTTTGTGGCTCCGTTCCAGTGACCATTCAGGCTCTTCGCGTCCCGAAATCGATATAGCTGAATGCTTTGGCAACTCAAAGTCTTTTGCTTTTAATCTTCACACCTGGCCGGGCGAGGAGGCCGAGCAGTATGGCGTTACCCACACCTCACTTGACGGCGGAAAATACCCCGATAAGAAAAAGACCTGCCCCGACGGCAAGAGATTCAACGATGATTTCCACACCTTTGGAATGCTCTGGACTCCCGAGGTTGCATGGGCAACCTGCGATGGCGTGCCCTATTTCAAATACACGATGGGTGACAAGGAGACCGATTCCTGGTGCTTTGGCAAATTGATGAACATCTGCATTTCAATGGCGGTTGGCTTTGAAAGCTGTGAGGGTGATCCTCTGACCGCAAGTCAGGAGGTTTGGGAGAATAACGCAGTTTATCTTGTTGATTGGGTTTATGTTTATCAGCTTGATGATAATATTCAGAGAATGGTATTCTATAAATAAGAGGCGCTTATTATGGCTTCAACGGTAAACGGAATTGCTATCAACGTGTTTCACATTGTCAGAAAGCATTATAATTGGTGTCTTTAGACGTGGAAATAAACCCCCGGTCGAACCGGGGGTTTTGCTTTTTTGCTGTTGCGAAAAAAATTTGAAAATACTCTTGACAAACTGTTCTACATATTGTAGAATACAATTGTACTACACGATGTAGAATAAATTTCGGGAGGAAAATATATGAGTGAGATGCAGATGGGCGCTATCGAGACCCGCTTTGCCGAGATCATCTGGCAAAATGAGCCGTTGCCGTCGGCCGAGCTGGCACGGCTTGCCGAAAAGGAGCTTCAATGGAAGAAGACCACATCATATACCGTTTTAAAACGCCTTTGCGACAAGGGGATTTTCCAAAATGTTAAAGGCACCGTGACCTCGCTTATTTCCCGTGAGGAATTTTTCTCAATGCAGAGCGAAAAGTTTGTCGACGAAACGTTTTCGGGCTCGTTGCCGGCGTTTCTGGCGGCCTTCACGGCACGCAAAAGCCTCACCCCCGAGGAGGTAAAGGAGCTTCGGAAAATGGTGGCCGAATATGAGGAGGACGAGTAATGGAGGCTGTTTTTCTCAAAGTCCTTAATATGAGCATTACCGCAGGCTGGCTTGCTTTGGCGGTCATTTTGGTGCGGTTTGTATTCAAAAAAGCACCCAAGGCGTTGACGGTAGCTTTGTGGGGCTTGGTTGGTCTGCGGCTTTTGGTGCCGTGGTCGTTTGAAAGCATTTTCAGCCTCATCCCCAGCGCCGAAACCGTGCCGCAAAGCATCACAACGACCGACACGCCGCAGATAAACAGCGGAGTTGACATCTTCAATTCGACGGTCAATCCCGTCATCTCGGACGGTCTTGCGCCTAACCCCGGCGACTCGGTCAATCCGATGCAGGTGGTCGTTTTTGTGGCAACTGTCGTGTGGCTTGTGGGCGTTGCCGCAATGCTTATCTACACCGCCATAAGCTTTCTGAAGATCCGCCGCAGGGTAGGGGAGGCGGTTCATTTTAAAGACAACGTCTACCTCTGCGACCGTGTGGACACCCCGTTTATTTTAGGGGTCATCCGACCTAAAATATACCTGCCGAGCAGTATAAGTAAGGCCGATACAGAGTATGTTTTAGCACACGAAACGGCACATCTCAAAAGGCACGACCACCTTATAAAGCCGCTGTCGTTTTTACTGCTTTCGGTCTACTGGTTCAATCCGCTTTTGTGGGTGGCATACGTGCTTTTGTGCCGTGATATCGAGCTTGCCTGCGACGAAAAGGTCATAAAGCAGATGGGGCTTGACGTCAAAAAGCCGTACTCCACGGCGCTGATAAACTGCAGTATAAAAAGGCGAAGCATTGCAGCCTGCCCGCTGGCCTTCGGTGAGGTCGGAGTTAAGTCGAGAATAAAGGCGGTGCTAAACTACAAGCGACCTGCCTTTTGGGTCATCGTCACTTGTGTTCTTCTGTCCTGCGTACTTGGTGTCTGCTTTTTGACCGATCCCAAGACGGTCAGATTGAAAAGCATCGAGCATCTGAACCTTGACCGCACAATAGAAAACACGGTCAACGTGTACGTCGGCCGTGGGGGCACGTATTCTCCTGCTTTGAGTACGTATTTGCCGGCACCGGAGACAGATACCTCGATCTTAAGCAAGATCGCCGACCTCAAGGTGTCGGCTAAGCCGGTATCCCAAAGCCGAAGCGAGGACAGGGACGCCCAAAATGTTATTGTCCTGCAAAGAAAGTCCGATATAAAGAGCATTTCATCAAGGATCGAGGGCTTTTATATCTGCTTCAGCTCCGAGTTTTCAGAGGTCTGGATAAACGACGGCGTCAAGCCGACCTTCAGCTATAAGGTCTTTGACCCCGAAAAGGCACAAAAGCTGTTTATGGACATCAAAACCGTTGAGGATGAACGGTTTGATAAGCTTTCCGCTTTACGTGAAAAATTCCCCGAATATTTTGACCTGCCGACCGACAAGGGGCTTGAGGTATACATCTGGCAGATGTCAAGCTCCAACTACCAATGCGGACTTATGGCAGGCACCAATTTTAATAAGACCGATGAGCAAAAGCAGGGCTTAAAGCCTGCCACCATTCAGGAAATGCGGCTGATACTTTCGACCTATTCGCTGCCGACCAACGATATGTTCCTTATCGCTTACAAACACCCGCTGTCGAGCTACAGCTACGAAATAAACGACGAATATTACGTTGAACTGCACGAAATCTTCTGGCACGATGACACGCTTTCGAGCTTCGGCGGTGCCGACGACCCTGAAAGCATCACCAAGATCAGCACGGCGGTCTACGGCTTTCTGTCGTCTCCCGACCCCGTGCGACCCACCTTGCGCTTGACATCGGGACTGCAGATATTCAATTTCAGCTGGTCGGGCTACAGCAGCTATATTGCAGTGGGAAATTACAAGCTGCAGGACGGAAGGCTGACGCTTTCGACCTCCGACGGACTTAACACCTACGTTTTTGAAGCGGTGGGCGACCGATATAAGTTTTTGGCAAACGAATCGTCACCCATTCCGAAATACAAATACAGCCAAAACGGTGCCGAGCAAAGCCCCGTACCCGACGGTGCAATGTTTGAGCCGATCGTTGGCGAATCGACGGGATTCGAGTTTCCTTGCTACGATTCGATAGATTTTGATGTTGACGGGGATGGGTTAAAGGAAAAATGCACCCTTACCCCCGGGCCGACATCCGGAGTTTACACCGTTATGTTAAGGGCGGTTTCGGCCAAAAGTGAATATTCCCGCATCTTTATGCCGGGTAACTTCAGCGACGATATTACGTTTGCGGTCGTGGGCGGAAAGCTGACGGTGCATTGCATAGAGCCCAATGGAAACAGTCCGATAATGTACGAGGTCTCGGTCAAGGACGGCCGCCTGCATTTGATCTTCGACAACGGTCAGCAGGTGGTGCCCTATTGGGGCGATCCGTACTACCCTACAGAATAACAAAAAAGCTTCTCCGACTTTAATGTCGAAGAAGCTTTTTGTTTATACTTTGATCTTATTCCATAAACTCGATGACCTGCTGTCCGTCCTTTATCTGATACAGATAGCACCAGTCAACATAGTAGGAGCTGTTGTTTGCCCATTGCTCGGGGGTGTTGTTGATGGGGTCTCCCGACTTGTTGAAACCGACCGCCTCGGAAATAACGATCCAGACCTTTTTGCCGAAGCATTCAAAGTCGGTCTCCTTGTCACCCATATTGTACTTGAAATAGGGCACACCGTCGCAGGTGAACCACGCAATGTCGTGCGTCCACAGAACACCGTAGGTGTGGAAATCCTCGCTGAAGCGCTTGTCGTCGGGGCACCAATGAAGTCGCTCAAAGTAATCCTGACGGTTGAGCTGGGTGTGGGTAATTCCGTATTGCTCGGCCTCCTCACCCGGCCAGGTGTGGAGGTTGGCATTGACGCCTGCGCCGTTGCCAAAGCACTCGTTTACGTCGATCTCGGGACGTACACGACCGCTTCGGTCGTTACAGCGAAGCCACAGCGAAGTCCAGTAACCCGGGCCGTCGGGTATCTTGGCGCTTATCTCAACAAAGCCGTAGGTGAACTTCATCCTGCCGTTGGACTCTAAAAAACCTCCGTAGTACACGTTGTTTTCCTTGTCGTGGTAGGGGTGCACCTGGAACATCGAGTCCTTTACGTAAACACGGTTGGGGTCGGTGGTGCGGTCACAACGTGCGCCGTTGTGACCCTCAGAGCTCCATGCGGAGTGTCCGTCTCCGCCTCTTAAATTCCACTTTCTTGTGTCGATGCCGTTGGGGCTGACAAAGTCACCCTCAATATCGTCAAACTCGTCAAAGAAAACGGGCTTGTAATAGGTTTCATCATCATAGTTTTTTGCGGTTTCGGCATAAGAGCCCACAAAGCTGTCGGCATCGGTGAGGTTCTCTTTTTCCTTTAAAATTCTTCTGAACTCGGAGACAGCCATGGTAACGGCAGGCGAGCTTCCGCCGTTCAAGTATACCTTTTGGCCTTCAATACGGACCTCAAAGGCATCACGGTCATCAAATTTCTTAACGCCGTCACGTTCACAGTCACCCACGATTATCTCATACTCACGGGGTTTGTTGACGGTGTCCTCCAAAATACGCATTCCGCAGTTTTTGGCAACGGTCAGAACCGCATCATAGGTCATATAAGACATATTGAAATGCTTTCTTACGAACGCAAACTGTCTTATACCTCTATCGTTTATAGAAAGTGGCATTGTTATTCCTCCTCGAAGAACGGTGACCGTTTACTGAAGTTCACCGTTGATGGTCATCACTTGGTTGCCATCGTCGATCTGATAAACGTATACCCAGTCAACGTAGTATCTTCCCTTGGTGTTCCAAACCTCTTCGCTCAAGGTCAAGGGATTACCGCTTTGGCTCTCAAATCCGACAGCCATCGAGATACAGATCCTCATAAGTCGGCTGAAGCACCATTCATCGGTCGGCTTGTCACCCATTTTGTACTTGAAGTAGGGTACACCGTCACAGGTGGCATAAACGACCTCGGGTGTCCACAGCATTCCGTAGGTGTGGAAGGTGTCGTTAAAGCGGCCGTCGCCGGGGCAAACCTTCTTCTTTTCGGGGTATCTACCGCCGTCAAGCGAGGAGTGCTTAACATCTTCAGAGCCGGGGCCTTTACCGGGCCAGGTGTGCATATTAAAGGCAAAGGATTTCGAGTTTCCGAAGCACTCGGCAATATCGACCTCGGGACGGGAGGAGCCGGTATAGTCGTCGCAACGAAGCCAGAATGCCGTCCAGAAGCCTGCGCCGTCGGGTATCTTGGCGCTGTACTCAAGATAGCCGTAGGTAAAGCGCATCAGCTTGCCGGTCTCAAGGAAGCCGCCGTAGAATTCCATTTTATCGTGGTCGACGTAAGGGTAAATGTGGAACATACCGTCGGCAACAAAAATGTGCTCGGGGTCGGTGGCTCTCTTGGCCTTGTAGCCGCCGTGACCGGCCGTAGAGCTGGTGGTCAGCTTCCACTTGGTAGTATCAAGACCGTTGGCGTTGACGTGGTCACCCGTAATATCGTCAAAATCATCCCAGAATCTGGGGGTGTAATAGGTGGCGGTGTCGTAGGATGCAACGGTCTGGGAATAATAGCCCTCAAAGCTGTCGGCATCGGTCAGAGCAGATGAGCTTCCCAGCTTTTTGGTAAGCTCCGAAACGGCAATGGTGGTAGCCTGGTGCGAGCCGCCGTTGATGTAGATCTTCTTGCCCGAAACGGTGACCTTATATTCGTCACGGCTTTCGATCTTGGCTACGTTGGGTCGCTGACAGTCACCGACAATGATCTCATACTCGGCCTCATCGGTTTCGGTATCGTCAACGATCTTGGGCTTGAAGCCGGATTTCTGATAAAGGGTCTCGATCATCTTTTCGATCTCGGCATAGGTGAGGTAGGACGAGTTGAAATGCGGACGGACGATCGAGAACTTGCCGATGGTCACTCCGTTGACGGTGACGTCGGAAAAGTCGCCTGCGGCAGTGTAAACATACTTGATACCTGCGCTTTGAGGAGCTGCAAGGAAGTTTTTGATAAAGTAGTTGACTGCCTCGTTAAAAGCATCGTCCGAGTTACCGTAAATAACGATCTTTTTGCCGATGGTGCAGACTATATAGTCGTCATAACGGCCGCCCTTGTTTTCCAAAAGCCAGTTTTTGGCCTGCTCTGTTTCGGGACGGTTGGTGTTGCCGAGCAGTATCTCGTAAGCATCGGTGCCGTCCTCGGCGTCGGTCGTATTTTTAATGGTGGCATGCAGGTCACGGTACTGCTTAAACAAAAGTGAAGCCGCCGCAGTTTCGGCATCGGTGCCTTTTTCGGGACGGATAATGCGGTAGACCGCCATTCCGTTGGCAACGTAATTGACGGCCTCGGTCGAGAAAATGTCGCCCTTGTCGGCAGAGCCGCCCGAAGCGGTGCCGTCATTCGAGTCGCCGCCGCAACCGACAAACAGCGAAACGATCAAAGCAATGCAAAGAATGAATGAAAGTTTTTTCAAGATAATGTCTCCTTTCGGCATGGTGAGTTTTTTACAACTTTACACATCCATTATATACACAAAAAATCGCAAAGTAAATGCACTATACGGTTATTTTTTGCACTGTATTGTCTTTTTTGCCTTTTTGCCGACCGTTTGCGAAGGTCTTGATGAAACTGAAACAGTCAACGCAACTTTAGTCTGTTGACTTATAACGGGTTTTGTGCTAAAATCAAATAAAATCAACACCCTTGGAGGGATGTCAAATGAGTTTTATAAACACGTTGGATTTTGTCGGTGAGGACACCCGTAAGCGCAAGTTTTTACTGCCCAAGGCGGTGGTAAAAACCTCGGGAACCGTCAATGACCCCGACAATTTACTTATCAAAAAGCCCTTGCAGATAGGTCTTTCGGAGCCGTGCGTCACCGAGCTTGTCAGCACCGAGACCGAAACGGCTTCGGTCGTGCTGGATTTTGGCTGTGAAATACATGGCGGCATCCGTCTGCTTGTGCCGTTTAACAGTAAGGAGGTTCCGTACCCCGAGGTGCGGCTGACCTTTGGCGAATCCTTGAGCGAGGTCGAATCGGCCGTGGGGCAGGACACCTCGACCAATGACCACTCACCCCGTCAGTTCACGGTACCGCTTCCGCATTACAGCGATACCGAGTGGGGTCAGACCGGCTTCAGATTTGTCAAGATCGAGCTTGTGTCGAAAAATGCCAAGATCAGGCTCAAATCGGCGCTTGCCGTGTTTGTTTATCATGACCTTGAATATAAGGGTGACTTTGAGTGTGATGACCCCGAGGTCAACAGGATCTTCGACACCGCCGCTTACTCCGTGCATCTTTGTATGCAAAACATGGTCTGGGACGGCATCAAGCGTGACCGTCTTGTGTGGATCGGCGATATGATGATCGAGACCATGACCGTAAGAGACCTGTTCGGCAGGGTCGAGCTGGTTGAACAAAGCCTTGATTTTGTGCGTGATCAGACCCCGTTGCCCAAGTGGATGAATGGCTTCCCGACCTATTCGATGTGGTGGGTACTCATTTTGCACGATTGGTTCAAGGCAACCGGTAACGTTGAGTACCTTAACAAGCAAAAGGACTACCTCAACGGTCTTATCAGGCAGCTTTGCGATAACGTCACCGACGAGGGCAAGATGACCTTCCCGTTTTATTTCCTCGATTGGCCCACCCGTGACAATCCCAAGACCCCTGCATCCATCAAGGGTCTACTCAAAATGACACTCAACGCAGGTATCGAACTGTTAAACAAGCTCAATTTGCCCGAAACGGCACATCTTGCCGAGCAGTGCATCGACCGTCTTAACAGTTATCCTATGGACGGCGGAGATGTCAAGCAGATCGTTGCCGTGCAGAGCCTCGCAGGGGATATCGACCCGAATGTTGCCGCCGATATCATTGAAAACGGTGGTATCAAGGGCTTTTCGACCTTTATGGGCTATCATCTGCTTGCGGCTCTGGCCAAGGCAGACCGTTATGAATCGGCTTTGAAGCTTATGAAGTCGTACTACGGCGAGATGCTCAAAAAGGGCGCAACTACCTTCTTTGAGGATTACGACTGTGAGTGGAGCGAAAATTCCTCCACCGTTTCGACCGAGCCTCTGGACGGTCAGCGTGATATCCACGGTGACTTTGGCAACTACTGCTACAAGGGCTTCAGACACAGCTTCTGCCACGGCTGGTCGGCAGGCCCCGTGCCGTATCTCTTTGAGCACGTGCTGGGTATCAGTATCGAGGACGAGGGCTGTAAAACTCTCCGAATAAAGCCCCATTTGAGCGGTTTGAAGTGGGCGAAGGGTAAGTTCCCCACACCGCTTGGTGTTGTTTCTCTGACCGTTGAGCACGTTAACGGTACCGATGTTGTTACCGACATTGATATGCCTGAGGGTGTTAAGATCATTCTTTGACGAAAAACCGCATAAATTTTTAAAATTCGTCAAAAAATTTAACAAAATGTCTTTATCTTTTCGGTGCGATGGTGTAAAATAGACTTGGAATATTATAAACTTATGCATTTTTTGCATTTTGAGGTGGATTATGGCAAACAAGATCAGAATTACCGTTGGCGGTATCGACTACATCATCGCATCCGAGGACGAGGAGACCTATGTCCGCAAAATAGGCGATGAGCTGAATATGAAGCTGGACACGTTGGCTCGCAATAACCCCTATCTTTCAACCGCAATGGTGGCCATCCTTGCGGCGCTGGAGTATTGTGACAACGCCAAGAAGGCAAACGCCGCATCAGAAGAGGCCAAGGCCGAGTTCAAGCGTGTTTCGGAGGAGCTTGCGTGTGCAAGAATGGAGATCGACGGTGCACGCCGTGAGATCGAGCGCTTGAACCGTGAAAACCGTCAGTTAAGACTTGATAAAAGCGCATTATGATCGAGGTCTTAGCCCCTGCGGGAAGCCTCGAAAGCTTTGAGGCCGCCGTGCGTTCGGGTGCCGATGCCGTGTATTTCGGCTGGGGCGATTTTAACGCACGCCGCAACGCAAAAAATTTCACAACCGAAGATATGCGGTACGCCGCAAAGACTGCAAGGGTCAGAGGAGTTAAGACTTATCTGACCCTTAACACACTTACAGCCGACAGCGAACTGTCGGCTGCTCTTTGTGCTGCAAAATTGGCCGCCGAGGTCGGCATCGATGCACTTATCGTGCAGGATATCGGCCTTATCCGACTGATAAAAAAACATCTGCCCAATATGCCGATACACGCCTCCACCCAGATGTCGGTGCATTCGGCCGAAGCCTTGGCACCGCTTAAGGAAATGGGCTTTGAGCGTGTGGTCGTGGCACGTGAGATGGATAAAAAATCGCTTTTCGAGCTTTGCCGGGAGGCCAAAAGATTAGGGCTTGAGGTCGAGGCCTTTGTTCACGGCGCATTGTGTATGTGCCTGTCGGGTCAATGCTACTTAAGCAGTGTTTTGGGCGGACGAAGCGGCAACCGTGGGCTTTGTGCCCAGCCCTGCCGTCTTGCTTTTTCGGTCAAAAACGGCACGGGACACGATTTAAGCCTTAAGGATATGAGCTACATTTCCCATATTGCCGAAATGGCTGAGATGGGTGTGACCTCGTTTAAGATAGAGGGTCGTATGAAGCGTCCCGAGTATGTTGCGGCGGCTGTGTCGGCGGTTAGAGCGGCGGCCGACGGATGTACCGTAGCGCCCGAGACCGAGGAGCTTTTGTCGGGGATCTTCTCACGAAGCGGCCATACCGACGGGTATTATAACAACAAATTAGGTCGGGATATGTTTGGCATCCGCACCGATTCGGATGCGCAGATGTCGGCCAAAATGATAAACCGGGCGCACGAAATTTACCGCCGTGAGTACCAAAGAGTGCCGCTTTTAGGCTCTGTTTCGGTCAAAAACGGCAGGGAACTGTCGCTGACCGTCCGTGACCGTGACGGCAATTCGGTGACCGTCTCGGGAAGCGTGCCTCAAATCGCCCTAAACCGCCCTGCCGATGGGGAGTATATTTCCTCAAAGCTCAACAAAACGGGCGGAACACCCTATTATTTTGAAAGAATTGACTGTGATATCGAGGACGGATTGGCGGTAGCCGCCTCGGAGCTGTCCGAGCTGCGCCGTGTTGCCTTTGACCGTCTGACCGAAAAGAGGGCTTATTACGGCGGTGAGAGGGCGGCTGACAACACCGTCGATCAATATATTTCGGCACGGACCACCCCCACCGCAAGACCCATAAAAACGGTGGCGCAATTCCGTGATATAGGGCAGATACCCGATGACCTTTCGGGAGTTTCGGCGGTGATCCTGCCTGCCGAGGCCGACTTTTCCAAGGTCAATCTGCCCGAAGGTATCGACATTATTGCAGACATTCCAAGAGGAATACTTCACTCGGCCGACCGGGTGCTTGAACAACTGAAAGCGGCCAAACAAAACGGCGTGAAGGCCGCTGTTTGCGGCAATCTTGCCGCCTTTACGCTGGCCGAAAGGGCAGGTCTTACCCCCGTGGCAGGCTTTGGAATGAACATTTTTAACTCCGAAAGCGTTGCGGCGGCAGGGGATATGGGTGCCAAAGCGGCAGTATTGTCGTTTGAATTGTCGGCAACCGATATTTTCCGTTTAAACGGAAAGATACCCATGGGAATCATAACCTACGGAAGGCTTCCGCTGATGCTTTTTTGCAACTGCCCCGGCAAAAACGGTGACGGCTGTGCCAAATGCGGCAGACGGTGTGAGCTGACCGACCGCAAGGGCGTGACCTTCCCCGTGATGTGCCGCGGTGAGTTTTCAGAAATGCTCAATTCCCGTCCTATATGGATGTTTGACCGAAAAGCTGAGCTTAAAAATCTCGATTTCGAGGTGCTTTATTTCACCGACGAGTCAAAGGAGCGTTGCGGTCAGGTGCTTGCCGCCTGCAAAAACAAGGCGTCCGCCGATGTCGAGTTTACACGTGGTCTGTATTACCGAGAGGTACTATAATAAATATCAATTGAATTTTCTGTTGCAAAAGAGGTTTTAAAAAATGAGAAAGAAAAGTTTTAAAGCAGAATCCAAACGACTGCTCGATCTCATGATCAATTCGATCTACACAAACAAGGATATTTTCCTGCGTGAGATAATCTCCAACGCCAGCGATGCCGTGGACAAGCTTCACTATATTTCGCTGACCGATGAAGCCGCACGTGAGAAGTGTTCCGAGCTTGGCATTTTCATTGCCGTGGACAAGGAAGACCGTACCCTCACCGTTTCGGATAACGGCGTGGGAATGAACGAAAAGGAGCTTGAAGAAAACCTCGGCACCATTGCCAAAAGCGGCTCTCTGGCCTTTAAAAAGGAAATGGCCGAAAGTGACAACGCTGACGGTGCCGATATAATCGGTCAGTTTGGCGTCGGCTTCTATTCGGCATTTATGGTTGCCGATAAGGTCACCGTTATCACCAAAAAATACGATTCCGACGTTGCGCTTAAATGGACAAGTGAGGGTTGCGACGGCTACATTATCGAGGAATGTGAAAAGGCAACGGTCGGTACCGATATAATTATGCATATTAAGGTCGATACCGATGAGGAAAAATACTCGCAGTACCTTGAGCAGTACACCATTTCGGAGCTTGTCGGCCGCTATTCCGATTACATCCGTTACCCCATTAAGATGGAGACCGAAAAGACCAAAAATGTGGCTGCCGAGGGCGAAGAGGCCAAGTATGAAAAGGTGCGTGAGGTCGAGACCCTTAACAGCATGATCCCCATCTGGCAGAGGTCTAAGTCCGAGGTCTCGGACGAGGAATGTGCCGCTTATTACAAGGAAAAGTTTATGGATTTCAGCGATCCGTTAAAGACCATCCGTGTCAATGCCGACGGTCTTGTGTCCTATAAGGCAATGCTGTTTATCCCCTCAAAGGTGCCGTTCGGCTACTTCACCAAGGAGTTTGAAAAGGGTCTGCAGCTTTATTCCTCGGGCGTTCTGATAATGGACAAATGCGAACAGCTTTTGCCCGATCATTTCCGCTTTGTCAAGGGTGTTGTCGATACCGAGGATCTGTCCTTGAACATTTCCCGTGAGCTTTTGCAGAATGACCGACAGCTCAAGGTCATTGCAGGCAATATCGAGAAAAAGATCAAGTCTGAGCTTATGAAAATGCAGCAGAACGAACCCGAAAAATACGCCGAATTCTGGCGCAATTTCGGTATTCAGGTCAAGTACGGCGTTGTCAGCGATTACGGCTTCCATAAGGATGCAGTTATGGATCTTCTGGTATTCCATTCGTCCGAAGCCGAAGGCTTGACCACCTTAAAGGACTACGTTGCCCGAATGAAGGACGATCAGAAGTTCATATACTACGCTGTGGGTGATTCGGTCGAAAGAATAGCCGCCCTGCCGCAGACCGAGCTTTGCCGTGACAAGGGCTACGAGATGCTGTACCTCACCGACGACGTTGACGAGTTTGTTATGTCGGCCATTGCCAATTTTGACGGCAAGGATCTGAAATCGGTCGATGCCGAGGATGCGGGACTGCTAACCGACGACGAAAAGAAAAAGGCGGAGGAGGCAAAAGAAGCCAACAAGGAGCTGTGCGATTTTGTCAAAGAAGCCATCGGGGACGAGATCGTTTCCTGCGTTGTGTCCGACAAGCTGAAAACCAAGCCCGTATTCCTTTCGACTACGGGTCACGTCACCCTTGAAATGGAAAAATATTTCGCCATGATGCCGGGTGATGAGCCCAAACCTACGGCCGAAAAGGTGCTGGAGCTTAACCCCGACCACCCCGTTTTTGCGGCACTCAAGGATGCCTATGAAAACGACAAAGAAAAGGCCGAAAAGATAGCCAAGGTGCTTCACACCTCTGCACGTCTTATCGCAGGCTTGCCCGTCAGCGATGCCGTCGGTTTCTGCGATACCGTATGCGAATTTTTGAAATAAGGTGAGATAAATGCTGACCTATGTAAAATATTTTGTCACTTGGGTCTTCTTTATGGCGCTGATAGCCGCCATCACGCTGTTGGTGCCGAGACTTGCCAAAAAGATCGACAAGTGGCGTGCCGAAAAAAAGGCCGACCGAAAGCCCCGTGAATCTATGCTCAGCCCCATCTCCGAGGAGGAAAAGCAGCAGGCCGAAAACGGCGACGGCACCGAAAATTTTGAAAACAACGAGTGAAAAAAGCCCCGATGTCTTACGGCATCGGGGTTAAATTTTCAACGTGCGGCCGTGTTCACATAACTTTAACATTGCAAATGTTGATTTGTGGTGAAAAATATGGTAAAATAATTAAAATAAACCATTATAAAGCGAGGAAAGCAATTGAAAAACTCCTACTCCGAGATCACCCCTTACATCAGCAAAATGGCTGAAAGATCAACCATTAACAACCATATCGCACCCGAGATGTATCAGGAGCACCACGTCAACCGAGGCCTTCGTGATATGAACGGTAACGGTGTTGTCACGGGTCTGACCGAGGTGTCACGTATCACCGCCAAGAAAAAGGACGAAAACGGCAACACGGTGCCCTGCCATGGCGAGCTGTGTTACCGAGGTATAAATGTCCGTGACCTTGTCAAGGGCTTTACCGCCGATGATCGCTTCGGCTTTGAGGAGGCGGTCTATCTTCTCCTGTTTTCCGAGCTGCCAAACAAGGGTGAGTTGTCTGAGTTTTGCAAGGAGCTGGGCGAATATCGCTCGTTGCCCACCTCGTTTGTCCGTGATATGATACTAAAGGCCCCCGGCAAGGATATGATGAACATTTTGTCCCGCTCGGTGCTGGCGCTCTATGCCTATGACGATAACCCCGATGATATCAGTATTGCCAACGTGCTTCGCCAATGTATGCAGCTTATTGCCGTTTTCCCCATGCTGGCCGTCTACAGCTATCAGTCGTATCAGCATTATCACCAGGATAAAAGCCTGTTTATTCATTTGCCGAAGCCCGAATACTCCACCGCCCAAAATCTGTTGAGCCTTCTGCGAGAAAGCGGCGAGTTTACCGACCTTGAGGCCAAGCTTCTGGACCTTGCAATGGTGCTTCACGCCGAGCACGGCGGCGGTAATAACTCGACCTTCACCACCCACGTGGTCACCTCGTCGGGCACCGACACCTATTCGGCGGTCTCGGCGGCGCTGGGCTCACTCAAAGGCCCCCGACACGGCGGTGCCAACATCAAGGTCGTCAAGATGTTTGACGATATGAAGCAGAGCATCAACACCTGTGACAAGGGTCAGATAAAGGACTACCTTGTGAAGCTTCTCAACAAGGAGGCCTTCGATAAGGCAGGTCTTATCTACGGAATGGGTCACGCCGTTTATTCGCTGTCCGACCCACGCTCCGATATTTTGCGGCAGTATGCCGAAAAGCTGTCCGACGAAAAGGGCTGTCACGACGAGTTTGCCCTTTATCAGACGGTGGCCGAGCTTGCGCCCGAGATAATTGCCGAAAAGCGCAGGATGTATAAGGGTGTCAGCCCCAATGTCGACTTCTATTCGGGCTTGGTCTACCGTATGCTGGAGCTCCCGTGCGAGCTGTTCACACCCATTTTTGCGGTGTCAAGGATTGCAGGCTGGAGCGCCCACCGCATCGAGGAGATCCAAAACGCAGGCAAGATAATCCGCCCCGCCTACATCAACGTAAAATCTGACGTGGAATACAAACCACTAAACGACCGATAAATTTCAAAGACAAGGTGCTTGAAAACGAGCACCTTGTCTTTTTCTTTAATATTGATTTATCGGAAAAACTGTAGTATACTAAAATAAATACGCCTGTTTGGAGGTATTTATGAAGATCATTTTGGTTGGTTGCGGCACGATCGGTGCAACCATTATTTCAAGTCTTGTGTCAGAGGGTCACGACATCGTGGCGATCGACAGCGATGCCGACTTTCTGAACTCAATAACCAATGTTTACGACGTTATGGGTCTGTGCGGAAACGGTGCTGACAGCGACGTTTTGGAGGAAGCGGGCGCCGACACGGCCGACCTTTTCGTGGCGGTAACGGGCTCGGACGAGCTTAATATGTTAAGCTGCTTTTTGGCACGCAAAATGGGTGCAAAATACACCATCGCCCGTGTCAGGAGCCCCGAATATAATGACAAGAGCCTCGGGTTTATGAAGGACAACCTTGAGCTTTCAATGTGCATAAACCCCGAGCTTTTAACGGCTCGTGAGCTTTATAAAATTCTCAAATTCCCGTCCGCCGTAAAGATCGAGACCTTTTCAAGAGGCAATCTTGAAATGATCGAGATAAGGCTGAAGTCCGACTCAACGCTTGACGGAATGAGCCTTATGGAGATGCGTAAGACCCACAAGGCCAAGGTGCTGGTCTGCTATGTCCGCCGTGATGACGAGGTTTTCATCCCCGACGGTAATTTCAGGCTGAAAAGCGGCGATTGGGTGGGCATAACCGCAGCGCCCGGCGAGCTGCAAAAGCTGTTCAAAAGTCTTGGTGTATATCAGAAGCAGGCAAAAAACGTAATGCTTCTGGGCGGTAGCCGCACGGCACACTACCTTGCCGATATGCTGCTTGAATCGGGCGGCTCGGTCAAGATAATCGAGCGCAACCCCGAGATCTGCGAGCGTTTAAGCGAGGCACTTCCCAAGGCGGTCATTTTAAACGGTGACGGCGCCGAGCAGGAGCTTCTGCTCGAGGAGGGCTTACGCTCGCTTGACGCATTTGTTTCCTTGACTAACACCGATGAGGCCAACATCCTTTTGTCGATCTTTGCCTCGGGTCAGAGCGTGCCCAAGGTCATAGCCAAGGTCAACCGTGAGGAGCTTGTGCGTATGGCCGAAAATATGGGGCTTGACAGCGTGGTCTCACCCAAGGCAATGGTGGGTGATGTTATCGTCAGCTACGCCCGTGCGTTGGAAAACTCAAAGGGCAGCAATGTTGAAACGCTTTACAAAATTGCCGACGGCAAAGCCGAGGCACTTGAATTCAACGTCCGAGCCGACTCAAAGGTCATCGGTGTCCCGCTTAAAGAGCTTCAGATCAAAAAGGGCATACTCATTGCCGGTATCATACGCAACCGCAAGACGGTCATCCCCGTGGGTGACGATATGATCCTTGCAGGTGACAGCGTGGTCATTGTGGCCGCCGACCAGGGACTTCGTGACCTTGACGGAATTTTAAGGTGACGGTATGAATAAACGCTTTGTGTTTTATATGCTTGGCCGGATCCTCGTTATCGAGGCGGTGCTGATGCTGCTGCCGTTTGTTGTGGGGCTTATCTATTCCGAAGCTTCGACATGGTGGTTTTTGCTGGTCTCCTCTGCAACCTTTGTGGTTGGTTTGGGACTGATGCTTTTATTCAAAAAAAGCGACAAAACGCTGTTTGCCCGTGAGGGCTTTGCCGTAGTGGCGCTGTCGTGGATAGTTATGTCGCTTTTCGGCGCTCTGCCATTTTATTTAAGCGGCACCATCCATTCGTTTACCGATGCGTTTTTTGAAACGGTCAGCGGTTTTACCACAACGGGTGCATCAATTCTGCCAAATATTGAGGCGCTGGACCGTTGTATGCTCTTTTGGCGAAGCTTTACCCATTGGATAGGCGGTATGGGAATACTTGTGTTTATGATGGCAATTATGCCGTCCGAATCAGGAAGAAACGTGCATATTATGCGTGCTGAAATGCCGGGTCCCGTTGTGGGCAAGGTGGCTCCCCGAGTGCGTGAAACCGCAAAAATTTTATACCTTGTTTACATCGTGATGACGGTCGTTATGGTGCTGTTTTTGTGGGCAGGGGATATGGACCTTTTTGAAAGTCTTGTTCATACCTTCGGTACGGCAGGCACCGGCGGATTTAGCACAAGGGCCGACAGCATTGGCGGCTACAGCGCCTACAGCCAATGGGTCATAACCGTGTTTATGCTGCTTTTCGGCGTCAATTTCAACCTTTATTGCCTTATCCTTATCAAGCGAATAAAGGCGGCCGTAAAATCGACCGAGCTGTGGTGCTATATCGGTATCGTTGCGGCCTCGGTCATAGCCGTTACAATAAATATCGCCACCACAATGGCCAACGTTTACGGTAATTTTTCGGATGTTGTGCGTCATTCGGCATTTCAGGTGGCCTCAATTATCACCACATCGGGCTTTTCCACGGTGGACTTTAATCTGTGGCCCGAGTTTTCAAAAATGATACTTGTGGTGCTGATGTTTATCGGAGGCTGCGCAGGCTCTACTGCGGGTGGACTAAAGGTCTCCCGAGTTATGATGATGTTCAAGGGCATCTACCGTGATCTTCGACGGATGATCCATCCAAGGTCGGTCAGCTCGGTGAGGTTTGAGGGAAAAACGCTCGAAAAAGCCACTCTGCATTCGGTCAACGGCTATGTTGTGGTGTATATGATAGTGTTTTTTGCCATAATGCTGGTGATCTCGTTGGAACCGTTCGGTCTTGAGACCGCCTTTACCGCAACGGCGGCCTGCTTTAACAACGTCGGACCCGGTCTCGGCGAAGTGGGCCCTGCGGGTAGCTTTGCAGGATTTTCAAATCTTTCGACCTGGATACTGTCGTTTGCGATGCTCCTTGGCCGACTTGAGATCTTCCCGGTCTTGCTGACATTTTCGCCCCTTACCTGGGCAAAAAAATAAATTTAAGCAGATGACTTCACTTATGCTGAGGTCATCTGCTTATTTTATCCGTCAAATCGGGCACGGAGCTTTTCAAGTGCCTTTTTCTCAATTCGGCTGACGTAGGAGCGGCTGATCTTGAGCTTTTTGGCCACCTCACGCTGGGGGAGCTCGCTTTTGCCGTCCAACCCGTACCGCAGGCGGATGATGGTCAGCTCCCGTGGGGTGAGGGTGTCTTTAAGGTATTCCTGCAGTTTTTTGAGCTTCAGCTTCAGATCAAGATCCTCCACAATGTCGGAATTATCGGTGATAACGTCGATGAGCGTCAGCGTGTTGCCGTCCTTGTCGGTGTCTATGGGGTCGGATATGTAGACATCCTGCGCCGCCTTCTTGGCGGCACGGAAGTACATCAGTATCTCGTTGTCAATGCACCGTGCGGCATAGGTGGCAAGTCGGATACCCTTATCGGGCTTGAAGGAGGACACCGCCTTGATAAGCCCCACCGTGCCGATGGAAACAAGGTCGTCCTGGTCGGCACCGCTGCCGAAATACTTTTTGGCAACGTGGGCTACCAGTCGCAGATTGTGTTCGATCAGCTTTTTGCGTGCCAGGTCGTCACCGTCGGCCATTTGTTGCAAAAGCTCGGCCTCGGCCTTGCTTGACAGCGCCTTGGGGAACGACCCACCCGATGCGGCGTGTAAAAACATAAACAAAAGGTTGGGGAAAACTTTCATAAGTAACGATAAAAACATAAAGCACCTCCAAAATTACTGATACTTATGCGTGCCCCTTTGTCCCACTTGCAAGTCCACTCCGTGAAAGTTCAAAAAACAGCAGTCGACCGCACCGAACAGCTTGGTCGACTGCTGTTTTAGTTATCTGTGATATTTGGCCTGAATTTCAAAATACTCATCCAATCCGTCCACATGAACGGCAGGAACATAGGTCTTTGCGTAGGTTTTATACCCATCGTCCTGTTCATCTATCAGCTTGTAAAAGGTATAAAACGGCACTATGAGAGAAGACTCTTTGTTACGTGGGTTTTGTTCCATAAGGTATTCAAATCCCACGACGTCATAGCTTTCAAAGTCCACTGCCGTCTGGTTTCGCATACACAATGGGCAGGAATGTCCGCCGAAAACGTAGCCCTTTTTCAGTAGCTCCTCGGCTTCTTTCACGGTCAGTAGTTCGGCCTTGCCCACAGCAGTAACGGTTTCGTTAAGCGGCAGACGGTATTTTACAAACCGCACCGTAACGTCCTGCAAAATATCCTTGCTGGGCGTCAGATCATGATACGAATAAGTGTTGTGAAAATTCAGTCTGATATACTCTGTATACTGATGACTGTCATTGTCGTAGCCGCTTGAGTATATGTCCGACTTATTGTAAAAATAAATACAGATATTATCCACAACGTTAGGGTCGTTTTCGGATGGGACCCCATTGATATATTTGATCTTGTTGTAATGCCGCTTGATCTGCACATCGGAAAATTCGACCGAGAAAAGGTCAAACAACTCCTTTTTAATACCTTCGAGTGAAGCAATTATTTCCTCATCGGACTTGGTCTGGTCGATCTGTATGGTCTGTCCGTTTATTACCAACGGAGCAATGTATTCTTCGCCATAGCCGTTTTTTTGCGTGCTTTGCGAAATGGTGACATTAGTTTGGGTCAAACGCTGAGTAACGTCTGCCCAAATAGCGTTTTCCAAACTGCTGCGGTACGAAATAGTCGGGGAGTCCCAGGTGCTGTCGTGAGACCATCTCTCGGTCAGGCGAAAGGTTGCGCCAAAGGCTTTTGTCAGCTTCGGGACTATTTCATCACGGTACATAAGGAGCTCTTCTTCATTAAGCGGCAAGCCGGTGTTTCGGTGGCTAAGGATGGGGACATACTCCCCTTGAGGCAATTCGGGCAAAAACAGATACTTTTCGTCGGGTGTATATACTTTGGTATATTGATTGGTGTACGCCGACTCGGTTTGTGGGAACACACCGTTCATTTGCCGTGCCGTAAGGCCTTCAAACAACGGTAAGTCTGAAAACGGATCGGCGTTGGACGAAAACGGTCCCCATATAAGCACCGAAACCAGCGTCACGGTGCAGACCAGCACCACCGAAGCCACCGCAATAAGCGTTTTTCTGAATTTCAGACGCTTTCGGCGGTTTTCGGCAAGCTCCTCACGCATTAAAATGCTTTGCTCTAAAATGTCATTGTCGATGTGGCTCACGGCATCCAAAAATGTAAATAACCTCACAGCTCAAATCCCTCCCTTTCAAGATGCCCTTTCAGTCCGTCCCTGATGGCGGTCAACTCCTTATAAATTGCCGACTCGGTCACGCCGAAATTTTTGGCTATCTGCTTTATGGGGTCGGCAAAATAGTATCGGCTGATAAAAACGCACCGTCCACGGTCGTCAAGTCCTCTTAAATACCTGCTGATGACCCGACCCAGTTCGATCGCCTCAAGCTCTTCTTCGGGCGTTGAGCGGTCAATGGGATCAAGTCCAAGCTCCGAGAGCGACTCGGTAAGCTCGGACGGTACACGCTTTTGCCGTGTCTTTTCTTTAAAGCGGTTGATGGAAATACGCCGCATTATTTTGGTAAGATAAGCCTTAAAAACGTTGGGACGGTCGGGCGGAATGGCGTTCCACGCACCTAAATAGGTGCTGTTTTTGCACTCCTCGCAGTCAAGAGGGTCGTGCAGAAGATTGTAGGCCACCGTGTAAAGGTAGCGGCCGTATTTTCGGTCGGTCTTGTCGATGGCCGATTGGTCACGTTGCCAAAACAACTCGATTATGTATTCGTCCGACACGGTGTCGGTCAAAACTCGGTCACGCTTCATAAAACCCCTCCTTTTTGCTCCTCGATCCTATATGTCAACAAAATTTTTAAGTTTGGAACACTTTTTCAAAAATATTTTACCATATCTTTTGTCTTGTGTCTATATTCTCAAAATAAGTATTGAGCCGAAGGTGGGAAAGTGGTATAATTTTAATATAGAGATCTTGAGGTGATAAAATGAGCTTTGTTGTTGATGAGCGGTATTGGAAAGAGATAGCCGACTTCCTGGCCGTTTCAAAAGGCCCTATAGTGCTGCACATTTCGGACACGGCAACCCGGCAGTATCCGTTTTTGCAGAAGCTTTTGGCGGCGGTGAAACCCGACCGCATCATCCACACGGGTGACTGCGCCGATGAGTATAAGGTCGGCCGTCTTGAAACCGACCGCAAGGGTTATGAGGCAGGGCTTCGAGAGCTTATGAGGATATTGAAAACGGCCGAATGTCCCATCACCTTCACCCACGGCAACAACGATGACCTTGTGCTTTTAGAGGGCGAGGAAAACGTTGAGGTCTTGCAGAATTACACCGCTTTGGAGCTGTTTGGAATAAAGCTTCTTATCGACCATTATCCGTTTGTGGGTGCAGGCGATGTTGACTTTGCTCTTTACGGTCACAGCGCAAGGTTTGACCCACACTATCCGCCCAACGACACGGGTGTTGCCCCCGTTTACCTTAACGGCAACTTTTTCTGGACAGTCATAGATTGTGCCACCAAGCATTACTTAAGCATCCCCGTCATTGAACCATTGGTTTTTGACGACAAGATCGAGACCGACGAAAACGGCAATAGAATTATCGTAAGAACCGAAAATGACCGTCAATGGAAGCTTCCGCCCAAGGAGCGTTGGTTTCTCACACAGATGCATCTGCACGCAGGCGTTGAGGATTTTTCAAGCGTGCGCTCACACGCCAAGGTTGCCAAGGAGCTTGGCTACGACGTAATTTTCATAACCGAGCACGACAACCGTATGAACCGTGTTCCCAATTGTATTGAGGCTTTTAGTCTGACCGCCGAGGGTGACTCCGTGCGAGCTGACGGTATGGCAGGCTGGTACCGTGACGACGGTACACCTGCTTTGAGTGTGGCAAACGGCGACGGCTATTCACTTTGCTTGAAAAGGAAAGAAAATGCCACCTTCAAAAGCGTTGGCAAAAAGCATCAGGTATCGCTTTTTGCCGATGTTACCGTAACGCTTAAAATGTCGGCGCCCAAAAATGCCGATATTCTGGTCGATCTCACCCTTTCACAGCGCCCCGAGGACCTCGAGCAGCAGCACCTTTACTACGGCATCGGTGAAGCCACGCACGAAGGCTGGTTCAAGTCGGTCGAGCGTGCCGAGGATGGGGTGTATGCCTTTAAGATCTCGGACGACGTGCTGTGCTTTGATCCCGATTTCGGGCACGATAACGCCCTGCTTTACATCACGGTGACCGCTGTTTCGGACGATATTCTGGTCAATAGCATTGAATTTGACCGTAAGTATGTTGCCGAGGATGTAAGAAAGCGTCAAAAGACCTTGAGCAAGGTTATAGGCTCTAAGTACAAAATCGTCATTAACTCGGGCTTTGAGATGTCGTTCGGTCATCATCAGAACTGCTTTTCGGCCTTTGTCCCGGTTGTTGATTACGGCAAAACAGGTTACGTGAAATCGGACGAAACAGGTGCAAAATATCTGCAGTCACGTGGAGCTACCTTCTCGTATAACCATATGTTCAGCGAGCTGAAGAAAACACCGCCCGAGGAGCACGAGGCCGCCATCCAAAAGGTGATCGGACTTGGACTTGAGACCCGTTTCGGCGGTGCACAGCTTATCGAGGTCGGCTTCCCAATGGGTCGCTACGGCTTCTCTATCGAGGAGCATATGCGAGTTTGGGACGAGCTTGCCATCCGTGGCTTAAAGCTGGTCGGCTACGGCGACAGCGACAGTCACAATTCCAAGGTCGGCTGGCTTGACGGAAACAATTTCGGAAGCTGGATACTGTCCCGTGACCGCACGCAGGAGACCCTTGAGAGAGCTATGCGTAAGGGCAAGATATGCTTCGGAGACCCCGTCAGATGGAAATCCACGTGGGATTTTGCCATCGGTGATGCCACTATCGGTGACACATTGACTTGTGACGGTAAGGCTTTGGGGCGCATAAAGCTCAATAAACTGACCGAACCCGTGGTGGTTAAGATCATCCGAGCAGGCGAGGTTTTGGAGCAACACACCGTCACCGCCGCATCCTTCGAAAGGGTGTTTGCGGTGGACAGAGGTGAGCTTCACTGCTGTCCCGTCCGTGTTGAGGTATGGTCGAATGAGGCCGAGCCCAAGCCATTGTTCTTCACCAACCCGATATACATGGAAAAATAAGCTACAAAAAAGTCGATGAACGGAGCGCTCCGTTCATCGACTTTTTTGTAGCTTATTTTTCCATGTATATCGGGTTGGTGAAGAACAATGGCTTGGGCTCGGCCTCATTCGACCATACCTCAACACGGACGGGACAGCAGTGAAGCTCACCTCTGTCCACCGCAAACACCCTTTCGAAGGATGCGGCGGTGACGGTGTGTTGCTCCAAAACCTCGCCTGCTCGGATGATCTTAACCACCACGGGTTCGGTCAGTTTATTGAGCTTTATGCGCCCCAAAGCCTTACCGTCACAAGTCAATGTGTCACCGATAGTGGCATCACCGATGGCAAAATCCCACGTGGATTTCCATCTGACGGGGTCTCCGAAGCATATCTTGCCCTTACGCATAGCTCTCTCAAGGGTCTCCTGCGTGCGGTCACGGGACAGTATCCAGCTTCCGAAATTGTTTCCGTCAAGCCAGCCGACCTTGGAATTGTGACTGTCGCTGTCGCCGTAGCCGACCAGCTTTAAGCCACGGATGGCAAGCTCGTCCCAAACTCGCATATGCTCCTCGATAGAGAAGCCGTAGCGACCCATTGGGAAGCCGACCTCGATAAGCTGTGCACCGCCGAAACGGGTCTCAAGTCCAAGTCCGATCACCTTTTGGATGGCGGCCTCGTGCTCCTCGGGCGGTGTTTTCTTCAGCTCGCTGAACATATGGTTATACGAGAAGGTAGCTCCACGTGACTGCAGATATTTTGCACCTGTTTCGTCCGATTTCACGTAACCTGTTTTGCCGTAATCAACAACCGGGACAAAGGCCGAAAAGCAGTTCTGATGATGACCGAACGACATCTCAAAGCCCGAGTTAATGACGATTTTGTACTTAGAGCCTATAACCTTGCTCAAGGTCTTTTGACGCTTTCTTACATCCTCGGCAACATACTTACGGTCAAATTCAATGCTATTGACCAGAATATCGTCCGAAACAGCGGTCACCGTGATGTAAAGCAGGGCGTTATCGTGCCCGAAATCGGGATCAAAGCACAGCACGTCGTCCGAGATCTTAAAGGCATACACCCCATCCTCGGCACGCTCGACCGACTTGAACCAGCCTTCGTGCGTGGCTTCACCGATGCCGTAGTAAAGGTGCTGCTGCTCGAGGTCCTCGGGGCGCTGTGAAAGGGTGAGATCGACCAGAATATCGGCATTTTTGGGCGCCGACATTTTAAGCGTTACGGTAACATCGGCAAAAAGCGATACCTGATGCTTTTTGCCAACGCTTTTGAAGGTGGCATTTTCTTTCCTTTTCAAGCAAAGTGAATAGCCGTCGCCGTTTGCCACACTCAAAGCAGGTGTACCGTCGTCACGGTACCAGCCTGCCATACCGTCAGCTCGCACGGAGTCACCCTCGGCGGTCAGACTAAAAGCCTCAATACAATTGGGAACACGGTTCATACGGTTGTCGTGCTCGGTTATGAAAATTACGTCGTAGCCAAGCTCCTTGGCAACCTTGGCGTGTGAGCGCACGCTTGAAAAATCCTCAACGCCTGCGTGCAGATGCATCTGTGTGAGAAACCAACGCTCCTTGGGCGGAAGCTTCCATTGACGGTCATTTTCGGTTCTTACGATAATTCTATTGCCGTTTTCGTCGGTCTCGATCTTGTCGTCAAAAACCAATGGTTCAATGACGGGGATGCTTAAGTAATGCTTGGTGGCACAATCTATGACTGTCCAGAAAAAGTTGCCGTTAAGGTAAACGGGGGCAACACCCGTGTCGTTGGGCGGATAGTGTGGGTCAAACCTTGCGCTGTGACCGTAAAGAGCAAAGTCAACATCGCCTGCACCCACAAACGGATAATGGTCGATAAGAAGCTTTATTCCAAACAGCTCCAAAGCGGTGTAATTCTGCAAGACCTCAACGTTTTCCTCGCCCTCTAAAAGCACAAGGTCATCGTTGTTGCCGTGGGTGAAGGTGATGGGACATTCGGCCGTTTTCAATATCCTCATAAGCTCTCGAAGCCCTGCCTCATAACCCTTGCGGTCGGTTTCAAGACGGCCGACCTTATACTCATCGGCGCAGTCACCCGTGTGGATGATGCGGTCGGGTTTCACCGCCGCCAAAAGCTTCTGCAAAAACGGATACTGCCGGGTTGCCGTGTCCGAAATGTGCAGCACTATAGGGCCTTTTGAAACGGCCAGGAAGTCGGCTATCTCTTTCCAATACCGCTCATCAACAACAAAGCTCATTTTATCACCTCAAGATCTCTATATTAAAATTATACCACTTTCCCACCTTCGGCTCAATACTTATTTTGAGAATATAGACACAAGACAAAAGATATGGTAAAATATTTTTGAAAAAGTGTTCCAAACTTAAAAATTTTGTTGACATATAGGATCGAGGAGCAAAAAGGAGGGGTTTTATGAAGCGTGACCGAGTTTTGACCGACACCGTGTCGGACGAATACATAATCGAGTTGTTTTGGCAACGTGACCAATCGGCCATCGACAAGACCGACCGAAAATACGGCCGCTACCTTTACACGGTGGCCTACAATCTTCTGCACGACCCTCTTGACTGCGAGGAGTGCAAAAACAGCACCTATTTAGGTGCGTGGAACGCCATTCCGCCCGACCGTCCCAACGTTTTTAAGGCTTATCTTACCAAAATAATGCGGCGTATTTCCATCAACCGCTTTAAAGAAAAGACACGGCAAAAGCGTGTACCGTCCGAGCTTACCGAGTCGCTCTCGGAGCTTGGACTTGATCCCATTGACCGCTCAACGCCCGAAGAAGAGCTTGAGGCGATCGAACTGGGTCGGGTCATCAGCAGGTATTTAAGAGGACTTGACGACCGTGGACGGTGCGTTTTTATCAGCCGATACTATTTTGCCGACCCCATAAAGCAGATAGCCAAAAATTTCGGCGTGACCGAGTCGGCAATTTATAAGGAGTTGACCGCCATCAGGGACGGACTGAAAGGGCATCTTGAAAGGGAGGGATTTGAGCTGTGAGGTTATTTACATTTTTGGATGCCGTGAGCCACATCGACAATGACATTTTAGAGCAAAGCATTTTAATGCGTGAGGAGCTTGCCGAAAACCGCCGAAAGCGTCTGAAATTCAGAAAAACGCTTATTGCGGTGGCTTCGGTGGTGCTGGTCTGCACCGTGACGCTGGTTTCGGTGCTTATATGGGGACCGTTTTCGTCCAACGCCGATCCGTTTTCAGACTTACCGTTGTTTGAAGGCCTTACGGCACGGCAAATGAACGGTGTGTTCCCACAAACCGAGTCGGCGTACACCAATCAATATACCAAAGTATATACACCCGACGAAAAGTATCTGTTTTTGCCCGAATTGCCTCAAGGGGAGTATGTCCCCATCCTTAGCCACCGAAACACCGGCTTGCCGCTTAATGAAGAAGAGCTCCTTATGTACCGTGATGAAATAGTCCCGAAGCTGACAAAAGCCTTTGGCGCAACCTTTCGCCTGACCGAGAGATGGTCTCACGACAGCACCTGGGACTCCCCGACTATTTCGTACCGCAGCAGTTTGGAAAACGCTATTTGGGCAGACGTTACTCAGCGTTTGACCCAAACTAATGTCACCATTTCGCAAAGCACGCAAAAAAACGGCTATGGCGAAGAATACATTGCTCCGTTGGTAATAAACGGACAGACCATACAGATCGACCAGACCAAGTCCGATGAGGAAATAATTGCTTCACTCGAAGGTATTAAAAAGGAGTTGTTTGACCTTTTCTCGGTCGAATTTTCCGATGTGCAGATCAAGCGGCATTACAACAAGATCAAATATATCAATGGGGTCCCATCCGAAAACGACCCTAACGTTGTGGATAATATCTGTATTTATTTTTACAATAAGTCGGACATATACTCAAGCGGCTACGACAATGACAGTCATCAGTATACAGAGTATATCAGACTGAATTTTCACAACACTTATTCGTATCATGATCTGACGCCCAGCAAGGATATTTTGCAGGACGTTACGGTGCGGTTTGTAAAATACCGTCTGCCGCTTAACGAAACCGTTACTGCTGTGGGCAAGGCCGAACTACTGACCGTGAAAGAAGCCGAGGAGCTACTGAAAAAGGGCTACGTTTTCGGCGGACATTCCTGCCCATTGTGTATGCGAAACCAGACGGCAGTGGACTTTGAAAGCTATGACGTCGTGGGATTTGAATACCTTATGGAACAAAACCCACGTAACAAAGAGTCTTCTCTCATAGTGCCGTTTTATACCTTTTACAAGCTGATAGATGAACAGGACGATGGGTATAAAACCTACGCAAAGACCTATGTTCCTGCCGTTCATGTGGACGGATTGGATGAGTATTTTGAAATTCAGGCCAAATATCACAGATAACTAAAACAGCAGTCGACCAAGCTGTTCGGTGCGGTCGACTGCTGTTTTTTGAACTTTCACGGAGTGGACTTGCAAGTGGGACAAAGGGGCACGCATAAGTATCAGTAATTTTGGAGGTGCTTTATGTTTTTATCGTTACTTATGAAAGTTTTCCCCAACCTTTTGTTTATGTTTTTACACGCCGCATCGGGTGGGTCGTTCCCCAAGGCGCTGTCAAGCAAGGCCGAGGCCGAGCTTTTGCAACAAATGGCCGACGGTGACGACCTGGCACGCAAAAAGCTGATCGAACACAATCTGCGACTGGTAGCCCACGTTGCCAAAAAGTATTTCGGCAGCGGTGCCGACCAGGACGACCTTGTTTCCATCGGCACGGTGGGGCTTATCAAGGCGGTGTCCTCCTTCAAGCCCGATAAGGGTATCCGACTTGCCACCTATGCCGCACGGTGCATTGACAACGAGATACTGATGTACTTCCGTGCCGCCAAGAAGGCGGCGCAGGATGTCTACATATCCGACCCCATAGACACCGACAAGGACGGCAACACGCTGACGCTCATCGACGTTATCACCGATAATTCCGACATTGTGGAGGATCTTGATCTGAAGCTGAAGCTCAAAAAACTGCAGGAATACCTTAAAGACACCCTCACCCCACGGGAGCTGACCATCATCCGCCTGCGGTACGGGTTGGACGGCAAAAGCGAGCTCCCCCAGCGTGAGGTGGCCAAAAAGCTCAAGATCAGCCGCTCCTACGTCAGCCGAATTGAGAAAAAGGCACTTGAAAAGCTCCGTGCCCGATTTGACGGATAAAATAAGCAGATGACCTCAGCATAAGTGAAGTCATCTGCTTAAATTTATTTTTTTGCCCAGGTAAGGGGCGAAAATGTCAGCAAGACCGGGAAGATCTCAAGTCGGCCAAGGAGCATCGCAAACGACAGTATCCAGGTCGAAAGATTTGAAAATCCTGCAAAGCTACCCGCAGGGCCCACTTCGCCGAGACCGGGTCCGACGTTGTTAAAGCAGGCCGCCGTTGCGGTAAAGGCGGTCTCAAGACCGAACGGTTCCAACGAGATCACCAGCATTATGGCAAAAAACACTATCATATACACCACAACATAGCCGTTGACCGAATGCAGAGTGGCTTTTTCGAGCGTTTTTCCCTCAAACCTCACCGAGCTGACCGACCTTGGATGGATCATCCGTCGAAGATCACGGTAGATGCCCTTGAACATCATCATAACTCGGGAGACCTTTAGTCCACCCGCAGTAGAGCCTGCGCAGCCTCCGATAAACATCAGCACCACAAGTATCATTTTTGAAAACTCGGGCCACAGATTAAAGTCCACCGTGGAAAAGCCCGATGTGGTGATAATTGAGGCCACCTGAAATGCCGAATGACGCACAACATCCGAAAAATTACCGTAAACGTTGGCCATTGTGGTGGCGATATTTATTGTAACGGCTATGACCGAGGCCGCAACGATACCGATATAGCACCACAGCTCGGTCGATTTTACGGCCGCCTTTATTCGCTTGATAAGGATAAGGCAATAAAGGTTGAAATTGACGCCGAAAAGCAGCATAAACACGGTTATGACCCATTGGCTGTAGGCGCTGTAGCCGCCAATGCTGTCGGCCCTTGTGCTAAATCCGCCGGTGCCTGCCGTACCGAAGGTATGAACAAGACTTTCAAAAAGGTCCATATCCCCTGCCCACAAAAACAGCACCATAACGACCGTCATCACGATGTAAACAAGGTATAAAATTTTTGCGGTTTCACGCACTCGGGGAGCCACCTTGCCCACAACGGGACCCGGCATTTCAGCACGCATAATATGCACGTTTCTTCCTGATTCGGACGGCATAATTGCCATCATAAACACAAGTATTCCCATACCGCCTATCCAATGGGTAAAGCTTCGCCAAAAGAGCATACAACGGTCCAGCGCCTCAATATTTGGCAGAATTGATGCACCCGTTGTGGTAAAACCGCTGACCGTTTCAAAAAACGCATCGGTAAACGAATGGATGGTGCCGCTTAAATAAAATGGCAGAGCGCCGAAAAGCGACATAACTATCCACGACAGCGCCACTACGGCAAAGCCCTCACGGGCAAACAGCGTTTTGTCGCTTTTTTTGAATAAAAGCATCAGTCCCAAACCAACCACAAAGGTTGCAGAGGAGACCAGCAAAAACCACCATGTCGAAGCTTCGGAATAGATAAGCCCCACAACAAACGGCAGCAGCATCAGCACCGCCTCGATAACGAGGATCCGGCCAAGCATATAAAACACAAAGCGTTTATTCATACCGTCACCTTAAAATTCCGTCAAGGTCACGAAGTCCCTGGTCGGCGGCCACAATGACCACGCTGTCACCTGCAAGGATCATATCGTCACCCACGGGGATGACCGTCTTGCGGTTGCGTATGATACCGGCAATGAGTATGCCCTTTTTGATCTGAAGCTCTTTAAGCGGGACACCGATGACCTTTGAGTCGGCTCGGACGTTGAATTCAAGTGCCTCGGCTTTGCCGTCGGCAATTTTGTAAAGCGTTTCAACATTGCTGCCCTTTGAGTTTTCCAACGCACGGGCGTAGCTGACGATAACATCACCCACCATTGCCTTGGGTGAGACCACGCTGTCAAGCCCCATATTTTCGGCCATACGCACAAGCTCCTCACGGTTGACCTTGGCTATGACCTTGGGCACGCTCTGACCCGAGGCAAAGATCGACAAAAGGATGTTGGCCTCATCGGTGTTAGTCAAGGAAACAAATGCGTCAAGCGAGCGTAAGCCCTCCTCGAGCAGAAGCTCCTGCTCGGCGCCGTCACCGTTTAAAATGACCGCCTTGGGAAGTGCCTCGCTTAAACGCTCGCAGATCTCGGGGTTGCGCTCGATTATCTTGACCGAGCCGCCCGATTCAAGCAGCATATCGGCAAGGTAGTGTGCCGTGCGGCTACCGCCCAGAAGCATTACGTTTTTTGCCTGCTTCTGATATACACCAAGACTTTTGAACAGCTTTTGCAGCTCGCCGGGCGCTGCGGTTATGCCCACCCAATCGCCGCTTTTCAGCCTGAAATTACCGTCGGGGATGAAAACCTCGTCATCACGGCGGACATAGCAGACCAGCACCTTGGCCTTGTGGGTCTTACGCATCTCCATAAGGCTCATTCCGTCAAGCGTTGAGTCGGACTTCAGCCTTATCTCGATCATTTCAAGATTGCCTCTTGAAAAGGTCTCGATCTTTACGGCGGACGGGAATTTGAGAATTTTATAAAGCTCACGAGCCGTTAAAAGCTCGGGGTTTATGCACATTGAAAGCTCAAGGTTGTCCTTCATAAACCCGAGGCTCTTGTCATTATATTCGGGGCTCCTGACACGGGCGATGGTGTATTTTGCACCCATTTTGCGTGCCAAAAAGCAGCTTAACATATTAAGCTCGTCCGAGCCCGTTACCGCCACGAAAAGGTCGGCCGTGTCGGCGCCCGCTTCCTCCAAAACGTCGCTGTCAGCACCGTTTCCGCACAGACCCATAACGTCGTAAACATTGGTTATTGAGTTCAGAAAGTCGGCATCGCTGTCGATCGCCACGATGTCGTGACCCTCTGACACAAGACTTGAAATAATGGTTGCACCGATCGTGCCGCAACCAACCAAAATGATCTTCATAAATACCTCCAAACAGGCGTATTTATTTTAGTATACTACAGTTTTTCCGATAAATCAATATTAAAGAAAAAGACAAGGTGCTCGTTTTCAAGCACCTTGTCTTTGAAATTTATCGGTCGTTTAGTGGTTTGTATTCCACGTCAGATTTTACGTTGATGTAGGCGGGGCGGATTATCTTGCCTGCGTTTTGGATCTCCTCGATGCGGTGGGCGCTCCAGCCTGCAATCCTTGACACCGCAAAAATGGGTGTGAACAGCTCGCACGGGAGCTCCAGCATACGGTAGACCAAGCCCGAATAGAAGTCGACATTGGGGCTGACACCCTTATACATCCTGCGCTTTTCGGCAATTATCTCGGGCGCAAGCTCGGCCACCGTCTGATAAAGGGCAAACTCGTCGTGACAGCCCTTTTCGTCGGACAGCTTTTCGGCATACTGCCGCAAAATATCGGAGCGTGGGTCGGACAGCGAATAAACGGCGTGACCCATTCCGTAGATAAGACCTGCCTTATCGAAGGCCTCCTTGTTGAGAAGCTTCACAAGGTAGTCCTTTATCTGACCCTTGTCACAGGTGTTGATGCTCTGCTTCATATCGTCAAACATCTTGACGACCTTGATGTTGGCACCGCCGTGTCGGGGGCCTTTGAGTGAGCCCAGCGCCGCCGAGACCGCCGAATAGGTGTCGGTGCCCGACGAGGTGACCACGTGGGTGGTGAAGGTCGAGTTATTACCGCCGCCGTGCTCGGCGTGAAGCACCATTGCAAGGTCCAGAAGCTTGGCCTCAAGGTCGGTAAACTCGCCGCTTTCTCGCAGAAGGCTCAACAGATTTTGGGCGGTGGAGTATTCGGGCTTCGGCAAATGAATAAACAGGCTTTTATCCTGGTGATAATGCTGATACGACTGATAGCTGTAGACGGCCAGCATGGGGAAAACGGCAATAAGCTGCATACATTGGCGAAGCACGTTGGCAATACTGATATCATCGGGGTTATCGTCATAGGCATAGAGCGCCAGCACCGAGCGGGACAAAATGTTCATCATATCCTTGCCGGGGGCCTTTAGTATCATATCACGGACAAACGAGGTGGGCAACGAGCGATATTCGCCCAGCTCCTTGCAAAACTCAGACAACTCACCCTTGTTTGGCAGCTCGGAAAACAGGAGAAGATAGACCGCCTCCTCAAAGCCGAAGCGATCATCGGCGGTAAAGCCCTTGACAAGGTCACGGACATTTATACCTCGGTAACACAGCTCGCCATGGCAGGGCACCGTGTTGCCGTTTTCGTCCTTTTTCTTGGCGGTGATACGTGACACCTCGGTCAGACCCGTGACAACACCGTTACCGTTCATATCACGAAGGCCTCGGTTGACGTGGTGCTCCTGATACATCTCGGGTGCGATATGGTTGTTAATGGTTGATCTTTCAGCCATTTTGCTGATGTAAGGGGTGATCTCGGAGTAGGAGTTTTTCAATTGCTTTCCTCGCTTTATAATGGTTTATTTTAATTATTTTACCATATTTTTCACCACAAATCAACATTTGCAATGTTAAAGTTATGTGAACACGGCCGCACGTTGAAAATTTAACCCCGATGCCGTAAGACATCGGGGCTTTTTTCACTCGTTGTTTTCAAAATTTTCGGTGCCGTCGCCGTTTTCGGCCTGCTGCTTTTCCTCCTCGGAGATGGGGCTGAGCATAGATTCACGGGGCTT
Organism: Clostridia bacterium; assembly: GCA_017416345.1. Taxonomy (GTDB): domain Bacteria; phylum Bacillota; class Clostridia; order Oscillospirales; family Acutalibacteraceae; genus UMGS172. The sequence goes on from JAFQCR010000010.1 coordinate 33,064, forward strand.
TCGGTCGGCCTTTTTTTCGGCACGCCACTTGTCGATCTTTTTGGCAAGTCTCGGCACCAACAGCGTGATGGCGGCTATCAGCGCCATAAAGAAGACCCAAGTGACAAAATATTTTACATAGGTCAGCATTTATCTCACCTTATTTCAAAAATTCGCATACGGTATCGCAGAAACCGACGGCATCGCTGACGGGCAAGCCTGCGATAAGACGTGCAGAGGTGTGAAGCACCTTGGCTATCTTTTCGGCCTTTTCTTTGTCGTTTTCATAGGCATCCTTGAGTGCCGCAAAAACGGGGTGGTCGGGGTTAAGCTCCAGCACCTTTTCGGCCGTAGGTTTGGGCTCATCACCCGGCATCATGGCGAAATATTTTTCCATTTCAAGGGTGACGTGACCCGTAGTCGAAAGGAATACGGGCTTGGTTTTCAGCTTGTCGGACACAACGCAGGAAACGATCTCGTCCCCGATGGCTTCTTTGACAAAATCGCACAGCTCCTTGTTGGCTTCTTTTGCCTCCTCCGCCTTTTTCTTTTCGTCGTCGGTTAGCAGTCCCGCATCCTCGGCATCGACCGATTTCAGATCCTTGCCGTCAAAATTGGCAATGGCCGACATAACAAACTCGTCAACGTCGTCGGTGAGGTACAGCATCTCGTAGCCCTTGTCACGGCAAAGCTCGGTCTGCGGCAGGGCGGCTATTCTTTCGACCGAATCACCCACAGCGTAGTATATGAACTTCTGATCGTCCTTCATTCGGGCAACGTAGTCCTTTAAGGTGGTCAAGCCTTCGGCTTCGGACGAATGGAATACCAGAAGATCCATAACTGCATCCTTATGGAAGCCGTAATCGCTGACAACGCCGTACTTGACCTGAATACCGAAATTGCGCCAGAATTCGGCGTATTTTTCGGGTTCGTTCTGCTGCATTTTCATAAGCTCAGACTTGATCTTTTTCTCGATATTGCCTGCAATGACCTTGAGCTGTCGGTCATTCTGCAAAAGCTCACGGGAAATGTTCAAGGACAGATCCTCGGTATCGACAACACCCTTGACAAAGCGGAAATGATCGGGCAAAAGCTGTTCGCATTTGTCCATTATCAGAACGCCCGAGGAATAAAGCTGCAGACCCTTTTCAAACTCCTTGGTGAAGTAGCCGAACGGCACCTTTGAGGGGATAAACAGCATTGCCTTATAGGACACAAGACCGTCGGCATTGACACGGATGGTCTTTAACGGATCGCTGAAATCCATAAACTTTTCCTTGTAATAAGCGGCACATTCCTCGTCCGAGACCTCGGACTTAGACCTCTGCCAGATGGGGATCATGCTGTTAAGGGTCTCGACCTCACGCACCTTTTCATACTTGGCCTCTTCGCCCTCGGCAGCCACATTTTTGGTCTTTTCGGTCTCCATCTTAATGGGGTAACGGATGTAATCGGAATAGCGGCCGACAAGCTCCGAAATGGTGTACTGCTCAAGGTACTGCGAGTATTTTTCCTCATCGGTATCGACCTTAATATGCATAATTATATCGGTACCGACCGTTGCCTTTTCACATTCCTCGATAATGTAGCCGTCGCAACCCTCACTTGTCCATTTAAGCGCAACGTCGGAATCGTATTTTTTGGTGATAACGGTGACCTTATCGGCAACCATAAATGCCGAATAGAAGCCGACGCCAAACTGACCGATTATATCGGCACCGTCAGCGTTGTCACTTTCGGCCATTTCCTTTTTAAAGGCCAGAGAGCCGCTTTTGGCAATGGTGCCGAGGTTTTCTTCAAGCTCCTTTTCGTTCATTCCCACGCCGTTATCCGAAACGGTGAGGGTACGGTCTTCCTTGTCCACGGCAATGAAAATGCCAAGCTCGGAACACTTCTCACGTGCGGCTTCATCGGTCAGCGAAATATAGTGAAGCTTGTCCACGGCATCGCTGGCGTTGGAGATTATCTCACGCAGGAAAATATCCTTGTTTGTGTAGATCGAATTGATCATGAGATCGAGCAGTCGTTTGGATTCTGCTTTAAAACTTTTCTTTCTCATTTTTTAAAACCTCTTTTGCAACAGAAAATTCAATTGATATTTATTATAGTACCTCTCGGTAATACAGACCACGTGTAAACTCGACATCGGCGGACGCCTTGTTTTTGCAGGCGGCAAGCACCTGACCGCAACGCTCCTTTGACTCGTCGGTGAAATAAAGCACCTCGAAATCGAGATTTTTAAGCTCAGCTTTTCGGTCAAACATCCATATAGGACGGGAATTGAGCATTTCTGAAAACTCACCGCGGCACATCACGGGGAAGGTCACGCCCTTGCGGTCGGTCAGCTCACACCGTCTGCCGCATTTGGCACAGCCGTCACCGTTTTTGCCGGGGCAGTTGCAAAAAAGCATCAGCGGAAGCCTTCCGTAGGTTATGATTCCCATGGGTATCTTTCCGTTTAAACGGAAAATATCGGTTGCCGACAATTCAAACGACAATACTGCCGCTTTGGCACCCATATCCCCTGCCGCCGCAACGCTTTCGGAGTTAAAAATGTTCATTCCAAAGCCTGCCACGGGGGTAAGACCTGCCCTTTCGGCCAGCGTAAAGGCGGCAAGATTGCCGCAAACAGCGGCCTTCACGCCGTTTTGTTTGGCCGCTTTCAGTTGTTCAAGCACCCGGTCGGCCGAGTGAAGTATTCCTCTTGGAATGTCTGCAATAATGTCGATACCTTCGGGCAGATTGACCTTGGAAAAGTCGGCCTCGGCAGGCAGGATCACCGCCGAAACTCCCGAAAGGTCATCGGGTATCTGCCCTATATCACGGAATTGCGCCACCGTTTTTATGGGTCTTGCGGTGGGGGTGGTCCGTGCCGAAATATATTGATCGACGGTGTTGTCAGCCGCCCTCTCACCGCCGTAATAAGCCCTCTTTTCGGTCAGACGGTCAAAGGCAACACGGCGCAGCTCGGACAGCTCCGAGGCGGCTACCGCCAATCCGTCCTCGATATCACAGTCAATTCTTTCAAAATAATAGGGTGTTCCGCCCGTTTTGTTGAGCTTTGAGGAAATATACTCCCCATCGGCAGGGCGGTTTAGGGCGATTTGAGGCACGCTTCCCGAGACGGTCACCGAATTGCCGTCACGGTCACGGACGGTCAGCGACAGTTCCCTGCCGTTTTTGACCGAAACAGAGCCTAAAAGCGGCACTCTTTGGTACTCACGGCGGTAAATTTCGTGCGCCCGGTTTATCATTTTGGCCGACATCTGCGCATCCGAATCGGTGCGGATGCCAAACATATCCCGACCTAATTTGTTGTTATAATACCCGTCGGTATGGCCGCTTCGTGAGAAGATCCCCGACAAAAGCTCCTCGGTCTCGGGCGCTACGGTACATCCGTCGGCCGCCGCTCTAACCGCCGACACAGCCGCCGCAACATACTCGGGACGCTTCATACGACCCTCTATCTTAAACGAGGTCACACCCATCTCAGCCATTTCGGCAATATGGGAAATGTAGCTCATATCCTTAAGGCTTAAATCGTGTCCCGTGCCGTTTTTGACCGAAAAAGCAAGACGGCAGGGCTGGGCACAAAGCCCACGGTTGCCGCTTCGTCCGCCCAAAACACTGCTTAAGTAGCATTGACCCGACAGGCACATACACAATGCGCCGTGAACAAAGGCCTCGACCTCAAGCCCTAATCTTTTGGCCTCCCGGCAAAGCTCGAAAAGCGATTTTTTATCCATCTCACGTGCCACGACCACACGCTCAAAGCCCATTTCCTTAAGCGGTGCCAAGGCTTCGGCCGAATGCACCGACATCTGGGTGGAGGCGTGTATCGGCATATTGGGCAGATGTTTTTTTATCAGTCGGATAAGGCCGATATCCTGCACGATAAGTGCATCGATGCCGACCTCGGCGGCCAATTTTGCAGCACAAAGAGCAGCCGACAGTTCGCTGTCGGCTGTAAGTGTGTTAAGGGTCAGATAAGTCTTAACTCCTCTGACCCTTGCAGTCTTTGCGGCGTACCGCATATCTTCGGTTGTGAAATTTTTTGCGTTGCGGCGTGCGTTAAAATCGCCCCAGCCGAAATACACGGCATCGGCACCCGAACGCACGGCGGCCTCAAAGCTTTCGAGGCTTCCCGCAGGGGCTAAGACCTCGATCATAATGCGCTTTTATCAAGTCTTAACTGACGGTTTTCACGGTTCAAGCGCTCGATCTCACGGCGTGCACCGTCGATCTCCATTCTTGCACACGCAAGCTCCTCCGAAACACGCTTGAACTCGGCCTTGGCCTCTTCTGATGCGGCGTTTGCCTTCTTGGCGTTGTCACAATACTCCAGCGCCGCAAGGATGGCCACCATTGCGGTTGAAAGATAGGGGTTATTGCGAGCCAACGTGTCCAGCTTCATATTCAGCTCATCGCCTATTTTGCGGACATAGGTCTCCTCGTCCTCGGATGCGATGATGTAGTCGATACCGCCAACGGTAATTCTGATCTTGTTTGCCATAATCCACCTCAAAATGCAAAAAATGCATAAGTTTATAATATTCCAAGTCTATTTTACACCATCGCACCGAAAAGATAAAGACATTTTGTTAAATTTTTTGACGAATTTTAAAAATTTATGCGGTTTTTCGTCAAAGAATGATCTTAACACCCTCAGGCATATCAATGTCGGTAACAACATCGGTACCGTTAACGTGCTCAACGGTCAGAGAAACAACACCAAGCGGTGTGGGGAACTTACCCTTCGCCCACTTCAAACCGCTCAAATGGGGCTTTATTCGGAGAGTTTTACAGCCCTCGTCCTCGATACTGATACCCAGCACGTGCTCAAAGAGATACGGCACGGGGCCTGCCGACCAGCCGTGGCAGAAGCTGTGTCTGAAGCCCTTGTAGCAGTAGTTGCCAAAGTCACCGTGGATATCACGCTGACCGTCCAGAGGCTCGGTCGAAACGGTGGAGGAATTTTCGCTCCACTCACAGTCGTAATCCTCAAAGAAGGTAGTTGCGCCCTTTTTGAGCATCTCGCCGTAGTACGACTTCATAAGCTTCAAAGCCGATTCATAACGGTCTGCCTTGGCCAGAGCCGCAAGCAGATGATAGCCCATAAAGGTCGAAAAGCCCTTGATACCACCGTTTTCAATGATATCGGCGGCAACATTCGGGTCGATATCCCCTGCGAGGCTCTGCACGGCAACGATCTGCTTGACATCTCCGCCGTCCATAGGATAACTGTTAAGACGGTCGATGCACTGCTCGGCAAGATGTGCCGTTTCGGGCAAATTGAGCTTGTTTAACAGTTCGATACCTGCGTTGAGTGTCATTTTGAGTAGACCCTTGATGGATGCAGGGGTCTTGGGATTGTCACGGGTGGGCCAATCGAGGAAATAAAACGGGAAGGTCATCTTGCCCTCGTCGGTGACGTTATCGCAAAGCTGCCTGATAAGACCGTTGAGGTAGTCCTTTTGCTTGTTAAGGTACTCAACGTTACCGGTTGCCTTGAACCAATCGTGCAAAATGAGTACCCACCACATCGAATAGGTCGGGAAGCCATTCATCCACTTGGGCAACGGGGTCTGATCACGCACAAAATCAAGGCTTTGTTCAACCAGCTCGACCCTGCCGAACAGGTCTCTTACGGTCATGGTCTCGATCATCATATCGCCGATCCACACAAGACGGTCACGCTTGATGCCGTCCCAGACCATGTTTTGCATACAAAGATGCACGGAGTAAGCGGCGGTGTCGAAGATCCTGTTGACCTCGGGGTCATCACACTCAAAGTCACCCTTATATTCAAGGTCATGATAAACAAACACGGCAAGCGCCGATTTGAGCCTGATCTTGGCATTTTTCGACACAAGCTCGATCTTGACAAATCTGAAGCCGGTCTGACCCCACTCGGTATCGCTGTAATGCGGAAGCGGTACCGTGAACTGACGGGGTGAGTGGTCATTGGTCGAGGTGTCCTGCCCCACGGCCGATTCGACCTCGCTCAAGGATTCGCCAAAGGTCAGCCGCACCTCGGGGTACGGAACCTCCTTACTGTTAAACGGCACAAGCAGACGGATGCCGCCATGTATTTCACAGCCAAAATCCAGCACGACCGAAGCCGTTTCGGTCTCGGTGCTGACAAGCTCGGTGACGCACGGCTCCGAAAGACCTATCTGCAAGGGCTTTTTGATAAGTAAATTGTCGGGGTCATTGACGGTTCCCGAGGTTTTTACCACCGCCTTGGGCAGTAAAAACTTGCGCTTACGGGTGTCCTCACCGACAAAATCCAACGTGTTTATAAAACTCATTTGACATCCCTCCAAGGGTGTTGATTTTATTTGATTTTAGCACAAAACCCGTTATAAGTCAACAGACTAAAGTTGCGTTGACTGTTTCAGTTTCATCAAGACCTTCGCAAACGGTCGGCAAAAAGGCAAAAAAGACAATACAGTGCAAAAAATAACCGTATAGTGCATTTACTTTGCGATTTTTTGTGTATATAATGGATGTGTAAAGTTGTAAAAAACTCACCATGCCGAAAGGAGACATTATCTTGAAAAAACTTTCATTCATTCTTTGCATTGCTTTGATCGTTTCGCTGTTTGTCGGTTGCGGCGGCGACTCGAATGACGGCACCGCTTCGGGCGGCTCTGCCGACAAGGGCGACATTTTCTCGACCGAGGCCGTCAATTACGTTGCCAACGGAATGGCGGTCTACCGCATTATCCGTCCCGAAAAAGGCACCGATGCCGAAACTGCGGCGGCTTCACTTTTGTTTAAGCAGTACCGTGACCTGCATGCCACCATTAAAAATACGACCGACGCCGAGGACGGCACCGATGCTTACGAGATACTGCTCGGCAACACCAACCGTCCCGAAACAGAGCAGGCCAAAAACTGGCTTTTGGAAAACAAGGGCGGCCGTTATGACGACTATATAGTCTGCACCATCGGCAAAAAGATCGTTATTTACGGTAACTCGGACGATGCTTTTAACGAGGCAGTCAACTACTTTATCAAAAACTTCCTTGCAGCTCCTCAAAGCGCAGGTATCAAGTATGTTTACACTGCCGCAGGCGACTTTTCCGACGTCACCGTCAACGGAGTGACCATCGGCAAGTTCTCGATCGTCCGTCCGCATTTCAACTCGTCCTACCTCACCTATGCCGAGATCGAAAAGATGATCGAGACCCTTTATCAGAAATCCGGCTTCAAGCCCAAGATCGTTGACGATACCGAAACCGATGAGGCCGAGTATGAGATCATTGTCGGTGACTGTCAGCGACCCAACGTAGCCAAGATCGAAAGCCGTGACGAATATAAGGTCACCGTTTCGGGCAAGAAGATCTACATCAACGGCGGCTCGCACCAGGCTACCACCATTGCCGTTTCGGAGCTTACCAAAAAGCTGGGAAGCTCATCTGCTCTGACCGATGCCGACAGCTTTGAGGGCTATTATTCCCAGACCGTTGCATCCTACGACACCGCCACCTATTACACCCCCAGATTCTGGGATGATTTTGACGATATTACGGGTGACCACGTCAACGCCAACGGTCTTGATACTACCAAGTGGAAGCTGACCACCAGCTCTACGGCCGGTCACGGCGGCTACAAGGCCAAGAGAGCCACCGACCCCGAGCACATTTTTGTTGCCGACGGTATGTTCCACATTTACCCTTACGTCGACCACGATAAAATGGAATTCTACGGCGGCTTCCTTGAGACCGGCAAGCTGATGCGCTTTACCTACGGCTATCTTGAGTACAGCGCCAAGATACCCGACGGCGCAGGCTTCTGGACGGCATTCTGGCTTCGTTGCGACGACTATACCGGCTCCTCCCGTCCCGAGGTCGATATTGCCGAGTGCTTCGGAAACTCGAAATCCTTTGCCTTTAATATGCACACCTGGCCCGGTAAAGGCCCCGGCTCTGAAGATGTTAAGCACTCCTCGCTTGACGGCGGTAGATACCCCGAAAAGAAGAAGGTTTGCCCCGGCGACGGCCGCTTTAACGACACCTTCCACACCTACGGAATGCTGTGGACACCCGAGGTCGTTTATGCCACCTGTGACGGTGTACCCTACTTCAAGTACAAAATGGGTGACAAGCCGACCGATGAATGGTGCTTCAGCCGACTTATGAGGATCTGTATCTCGATGGCTGTCGGATTTGAGAGCCAAAGCGGTAATCCCTTGACCTTGAGCGAAGAGGTTTGGAACACCAAGGGAAGATACTACGTTGACTGGGTATACGTTTATCAGATCGACGATGGCAACCAAGTGATGACCATCAACGGTGAACTTCAGTAAACGGTCACCGTTCTTCGAGGAGGAATAACAATGCCACTTTCTATAAACGATAGAGGTATAAGACAGTTTGCGTTCGTAAGAAAGCATTTCAATATGTCTTATATGACCTATGATGCGGTTCTGACCGTTGCCAAAAACTGCGGAATGCGTATTTTGGAGGACACCGTCAACAAACCCCGTGAGTATGAGATAATCGTGGGTGACTGTGAACGTGACGGCGTTAAGAAATTTGATGACCGTGATGCCTTTGAGGTCCGTATTGAAGGCCAAAAGGTATACTTGAACGGCGGAAGCTCGCCTGCCGTTACCATGGCTGTCTCCGAGTTCAGAAGAATTTTAAAGGAAAAAGAGAACCTCACCGATGCCGACAGCTTTGTGGGCTCTTATGCCGAAACCGCAAAAAACTATGATGATGAAACCTATTACAAGCCCGTTTTCTTTGACGAGTTTGACGATATTGAGGGTGACTTTGTCAGCCCCAACGGCATCGACACAAGAAAGTGGAATTTAAGAGGCGGAGACGGACACTCCGCATGGAGCTCTGAGGGTCACAACGGCGCACGTTGTGACCGCACCACCGACCCCAACCGTGTTTACGTAAAGGACTCGATGTTCCAGGTGCACCCCTACCACGACAAGGAAAACAACGTGTACTACGGAGGTTTTTTAGAGTCCAACGGCAGGATGAAGTTCACCTACGGCTTTGTTGAGATAAGCGCCAAGATACCCGACGGCCCGGGTTACTGGACTTCGCTGTGGCTTCGCTGTAACGACCGAAGCGGTCGTGTACGTCCCGAGATCGACGTAAACGAGTGCTTTGGCAACGGCGCAGGCGTCAATGCCAACCTCCACACCTGGCCGGGTGAGGAGGCCGAGCAATACGGAATTACCCACACCCAGCTCAACCGTCAGGATTACTTTGAGCGACTTCATTGGTGCCCCGACGACAAGCGCTTCAGCGAGGATTTCCACACCTACGGTGTTCTGTGGACGCACGACATTGCGTGGTTCACCTGCGACGGTGTGCCCTATTTCAAGTACAATATGGGTGACAAGGAGACCGACTTTGAATGCTTCGGCAAAAAGGTCTGGATCGTTATTTCCGAGGCGGTCGGTTTCAACAAGTCGGGAGACCCCATCAACAACACCCCCGAGCAATGGGCAAACAACAGCTCCTACTATGTTGACTGGTGCTATCTGTATCAGATAAAGGACGGACAGCAGGTCATCGAGTTTATGGAATAAGATCAAAGTATAAACAAAAAGCTTCTTCGACATTAAAGTCGGAGAAGCTTTTTTGTTATTCTGTAGGGTAGTACGGATCGCCCCAATAGGGCACCACCTGCTGACCGTTGTCGAAGATCAAATGCAGGCGGCCGTCCTTGACCGAGACCTCGTACATTATCGGACTGTTTCCATTGGGCTCTATGCAATGCACCGTCAGCTTTCCGCCCACGACCGCAAACGTAATATCGTCGCTGAAGTTACCCGGCATAAAGATGCGGGAATATTCACTTTTGGCCGAAACCGCCCTTAACATAACGGTGTAAACTCCGGATGTCGGCCCGGGGGTAAGGGTGCATTTTTCCTTTAACCCATCCCCGTCAACATCAAAATCTATCGAATCGTAGCAAGGAAACTCGAATCCCGTCGATTCGCCAACGATCGGCTCAAACATTGCACCGTCGGGTACGGGGCTTTGCTCGGCACCGTTTTGGCTGTATTTGTATTTCGGAATGGGTGACGATTCGTTTGCCAAAAACTTATATCGGTCGCCCACCGCTTCAAAAACGTAGGTGTTAAGTCCGTCGGAGGTCGAAAGCGTCAGCCTTCCGTCCTGCAGCTTGTAATTTCCCACTGCAATATAGCTGCTGTAGCCCGACCAGCTGAAATTGAATATCTGCAGTCCCGATGTCAAGCGCAAGGTGGGTCGCACGGGGTCGGGAGACGACAGAAAGCCGTAGACCGCCGTGCTGATCTTGGTGATGCTTTCAGGGTCGTCGGCACCGCCGAAGCTCGAAAGCGTGTCATCGTGCCAGAAGATTTCGTGCAGTTCAACGTAATATTCGTCGTTTATTTCGTAGCTGTAGCTCGACAGCGGGTGTTTGTAAGCGATAAGGAACATATCGTTGGTCGGCAGCGAATAGGTCGAAAGTATCAGCCGCATTTCCTGAATGGTGGCAGGCTTTAAGCCCTGCTTTTGCTCATCGGTCTTATTAAAATTGGTGCCTGCCATAAGTCCGCATTGGTAGTTGGAGCTTGACATCTGCCAGATGTATACCTCAAGCCCCTTGTCGGTCGGCAGGTCAAAATATTCGGGGAATTTTTCACGTAAAGCGGAAAGCTTATCAAACCGTTCATCCTCAACGGTTTTGATGTCCATAAACAGCTTTTGTGCCTTTTCGGGGTCAAAGACCTTATAGCTGAAGGTCGGCTTGACGCCGTCGTTTATCCAGACCTCTGAAAACTCGGAGCTGAAGCAGATATAAAAGCCCTCGATCCTTGATGAAATGCTCTTTATATCGGACTTTCTTTGCAGGACAATAACATTTTGGGCGTCCCTGTCCTCGCTTCGGCTTTGGGATACCGGCTTAGCCGACACCTTGAGGTCGGCGATCTTGCTTAAGATCGAGGTATCTGTCTCCGGTGCCGGCAAATACGTACTCAAAGCAGGAGAATACGTGCCCCCACGGCCGACGTACACGTTGACCGTGTTTTCTATTGTGCGGTCAAGGTTCAGATGCTCGATGCTTTTCAATCTGACCGTCTTGGGATCGGTCAAAAAGCAGACACCAAGTACGCAGGACAGAAGAACACAAGTGACGATGACCCAAAAGGCAGGTCGCTTGTAGTTTAGCACCGCCTTTATTCTCGACTTAACTCCGACCTCACCGAAGGCCAGCGGGCAGGCTGCAATGCTTCGCCTTTTTATACTGCAGTTTATCAGCGCCGTGGAGTACGGCTTTTTGACGTCAAGCCCCATCTGCTTTATGACCTTTTCGTCGCAGGCAAGCTCGATATCACGGCACAAAAGCACGTATGCCACCCACAAAAGCGGATTGAACCAGTAGACCGAAAGCAGTAAAAACGACAGCGGCTTTATAAGGTGGTCGTGCCTTTTGAGATGTGCCGTTTCGTGTGCTAAAACATACTCTGTATCGGCCTTACTTATACTGCTCGGCAGGTATATTTTAGGTCGGATGACCCCTAAAATAAACGGGGTGTCCACACGGTCGCAGAGGTAGACGTTGTCTTTAAAATGAACCGCCTCCCCTACCCTGCGGCGGATCTTCAGAAAGCTTATGGCGGTGTAGATAAGCATTGCGGCAACGCCCACAAGCCACACGACAGTTGCCACAAAAACGACCACCTGCATCGGATTGACCGAGTCGCCGGGGTTAGGCGCAAGACCGTCCGAGATGACGGGATTGACCGTCGAATTGAAGATGTCAACTCCGCTGTTTATCTGCGGCGTGTCGGTCGTTGTGATGCTTTGCGGCACGGTTTCGGCGCTGGGGATGAGGCTGAAAATGCTTTCAAACGACCACGGCACCAAAAGCCGCAGACCAACCAAGCCCCACAAAGCTACCGTCAACGCCTTGGGTGCTTTTTTGAATACAAACCGCACCAAAATGACCGCCAAAGCAAGCCAGCCTGCGGTAATGCTCATATTAAGGACTTTGAGAAAAACAGCCTCCATTACTCGTCCTCCTCATATTCGGCCACCATTTTCCGAAGCTCCTTTACCTCCTCGGGGGTGAGGCTTTTGCGTGCCGTGAAGGCCGCCAGAAACGCCGGCAACGAGCCCGAAAACGTTTCGTCGACAAACTTTTCGCTCTGCATTGAGAAAAATTCCTCACGGGAAATAAGCGAGGTCACGGTGCCTTTAACATTTTGGAAAATCCCCTTGTCGCAAAGGCGTTTTAAAACGGTATATGATGTGGTCTTCTTCCATTGAAGCTCCTTTTCGGCAAGCCGTGCCAGCTCGGCCGACGGCAACGGCTCATTTTGCCAGATGATCTCGGCAAAGCGGGTCTCGATAGCGCCCATCTGCATCTCACTCATATATTTTCCTCCCGAAATTTATTCTACATCGTGTAGTACAATTGTATTCTACAATATGTAGAACAGTTTGTCAAGAGTATTTTCAAATTTTTTTCGCAACAGCAAAAAAGCAAAACCCCCGGTTCGACCGGGGGTTTATTTCCACGTCTAAAGACACCAATTATAATGCTTTCTGACAATGTGAAACACGTTGATAGCAATTCCGTTTACCGTTGAAGCCATAATAAGCGCCTCTTATTTATAGAATACCATTCTCTGAATATTATCATCAAGCTGATAAACATAAACCCAATCAACAAGATAAACTGCGTTATTCTCCCAAACCTCCTGACTTGCGGTCAGAGGATCACCCTCACAGCTTTCAAAGCCAACCGCCATTGAAATGCAGATGTTCATCAATTTGCCAAAGCACCAGGAATCGGTCTCCTTGTCACCCATCGTGTATTTGAAATAGGGCACGCCATCGCAGGTTGCCCATGCAACCTCGGGAGTCCAGAGCATTCCAAAGGTGTGGAAATCATCGTTGAATCTCTTGCCGTCGGGGCAGGTCTTTTTCTTATCGGGGTATTTTCCGCCGTCAAGTGAGGTGTGGGTAACGCCATACTGCTCGGCCTCCTCGCCCGGCCAGGTGTGAAGATTAAAAGCAAAAGACTTTGAGTTGCCAAAGCATTCAGCTATATCGATTTCGGGACGCGAAGAGCCTGAATGGTCACTGGAACGGAGCCACAAAGCCGTCCAGAAACCGGGGCCATCAGGGATTCTTGCGCTATATTCAATATATCCATAGGTGAAATCCATCTGATTCTGCGAACGGAGGAAGCCACCGTAGTATGTGTTGGTATCATAGTCGAAATAGGGGTGGATCTGGAACAAGCCGTCGGCAACAAAAACCCTTGAAGGGTCGGTTGAACGGGTGGCTTTATAACCGTTTTTACCGGTTGAACCCTCGGTGGTCAGCTTCCACTTATTGGTGTCAAGGCCGTTGGCGTTGACATTTTCCCCCGTAATATCATCAAAATCATCCCAGAATTTCGGAGTGTAGTAGGTGCTCGTGTCATAAGAAGCAACGGTTGCCGAATACGATCCCTCAAAGCTGTCGGCATCGGTCAGAGCTGTTGTACTACCGAGCTTTTTGGCAAGCTCCGAAACGGCAATGGTGGTGGCCTGATGTGAGCCGCCGTTGATGTATATCTTCTTGCCCGAAACGGTGACCTTGTACTCGTCACGGCTTTCGATCTTGGTCAC
>JAFQCR010000011.1 GCA_017416345.1 Clostridia bacterium
TCCTCTGCTGTCAGAGCCGACAGTGATTGGTATAAGCTTGAAAACGGACTTAACACTATCGTTAAGCAGGGTGTTTGCTATAAAAAGGATGTTACCGACATCGTTTATGAGCAGGGCACCAATCAGACCGCATATCAGATGGTACTCACCGGTCTTTCGACCGAGGACGGCAAGACCGCATATATGCGCCGATTCTCCGCCGTTATGTACGTAAAATCGGGCGAAGCCTACACCTATTACGCATTGGGCGAAACCTCCTACAATCAGGTAGCCGCCACCTATAAGGTGATGAACGTTGATTTTGATGCGCCCTCCAACGGTGCAGGTCTCGTCACCGTAAGCGATGAATGGAAGACCCACCCTCAGGATTATAAGCTTGTAGCCTTCACCTTTGATGACGGCCCTAAAGACGTTGACGGCAATGACCCCACCAACAACGCCACCCGAATGATAAATACCCTTAACAAATATGCCGGTGCAGGCACTATGTTTGTTATAGGAAATGCTATCAACACACGTGGTGTCGGTCAGCTGGAATATGCTGTGTCCAAGGGCTTTGAGATCGCAAGCCACACTTATACCCACGCAAATATCAACTCCTCATATCTTGAGACCCGCCCCGATTACACGGCGCAGGATTTCATTGACGAGCAGATCAAGCCCTTGAACGATTTACTTCAGGAAAAGATGGGTATTACACCTAAGTTCCTGCGTGCCTCCAACGGCTCCTGCCCTCAGCAGGTCATTGATGCTGCCGCCTCAATGAATATGCCGCTTGTTTTCGGCAACCAGGACGAGGCAGGCAACACCGTTGCAACGGGTGACTATAAAGACGACACCACCGCCGACGAGGTCTACAACGCCATTATAAGTTCAATGTATGACGGCAAGGTCATACTGATGCACCATACCGATTGCTCTGCCGAAGCACTTGAAAGACTCTGCCCCGAGCTTTATGCTATGGGCTACCGCTTTGTAACCCTTTCCGAATTGTTTGAATACAAGCTGAAGGTTACCGATATTACTCAGGTCGATGTAGCCAACAGCTTTGGCGGTAACTCCGGTATTTATGACATTGATGATGTTGAGCTTAAATACTACAATGAGGATCAGTGGTTCCTGCATCCCGAGGATTATAAGCTGCTTGCCTTCACCTTTGATGACGGCCCTACCGTTTCCGAAGCGGGTGACAACCCCGTCACCAAGATAATCGACCTTTTTGAGGATTACAACGGTTATGCAACCTTCTTCTTTACGGGAAGAAGCCTTGCAAGCAACGGCACCGGTATCCCCAAGTACGCACTTTCCAAGGGCAACGAGCTTGCCAACCATTCGTACAACCACGAAAGCTTAAAGACCGATGTAACCGACAAGGAAGGAACCATTGCCGAGATCAAGAATGTCAACGACTGGTACCGTGAGAATCTGGGATACGAGTGCAAGTGGTTCAGAGGCGCAGGCTTCTCGCAGAACAGCTATATGTGGGATTATCTCGATACCATCGGTATGCCTGCGATAGGTAGAGCTGTCGGTCTCGGCAGCGACTATTCGGGCGGCACCTCTACTGCCGAGTCAATAATTGAGCATATCCGTTCGTTAGAGCTGACCAACGGCTCCATCATTTTGGGACATTCGACCAATACCAACAATGTCACACCCGATGCTTTGACAGTACTTCTTCCCGAGCTTTATGCCGAAGGCTACCGTTTCTGCACACTTTCGCAGTTGTTCTCGCTTCAGGGCATCGACTACGAGGATATCCCGACCGGTGAGTATATCAAGGGTGTTACCGTAGAAAACGGCGAAGCCGTTTACTTGGATTGATAGGAGGCTTTGATATGAAGGAATACAAGAAGCCCGAGGTCAATGTCATCTCGGTAACACAGACCACCCCCATTGCCGCAGGCTTTGAAATAAGCATCCCCGGCTTTGGCGGAGATTTTTGGGATTGACCCCTGATCTGACCAAAATAAAAAAGCGAAGAAGGTTCTTTGACCGCAAGCGGTCAAAGAACCTTCTTGTTTAGTCATTTTTTGCATTTTAAAAACTGACTATTGAATTTTTGATGCATCATTGTTAAAATATAATTAAGAGGTAATGCTAAACATACGTAAAAATGCCCAAAATGCCACTTGAGGAGGTTTCGCCGTGACCGACAGTAACAACCACATTCTTAAGATAGACCCGTATCTTGAGCCTTTTAAGGATGATATTGACCTAAGGCAAAAGCTGTTTGAAAAAAAGCGCAATGAATTGGTCGGCAAAAACGGTGAGATTTCCGAATTTGCCAACGGCTACAAATACTTCGGTTTTCATAAGACCGAGGACGGCTGGGTCTACCGTGAGTGGGCACCTGCCGCCGAGGCAATGTATCTTACGGGTGATTTCAACGGTTGGAACGCCTCGTCTCACCAAATGCAAAAACTTGAAAACGGTATTTTTGAGATATATTTAAAGGGCAAAAACGCCCTTAAAAAGGGTCAGAAGATCCAGGCTATCATCATAAACTCGGGGCGTGAGCTTCGCCGCATCCCCCTTTATGCCACAAGGGTTGTGCAGGACCCCGTGACCTACCTTTGGTGCGCCGAGATCGACGACACGCTTGAAGCCTTCAACTGGACCGATGCCGACTTTATTCCCGAAAGAACTCCGCTTATTTACGAGTGCCACATCGGTATGGCGCAGGAGGAAGGCCGCATCGGAACCTATACCGAATTTTGCAAAAATATCCTCCCCAGAATCAAAAAACTGGGCTATAACACCATTCAGATAATGGCCGTAATGGAGCATCCTTACTACGGTTCGTTTGGCTATCAGGTGTCAAACTTCTTTGCCGCATCCTCCAAATACGGCACAAGCAAGGAGCTTAAAAGATTGATCAACACCGCCCACAAAATGGGCATAACCGTGTTGCTGGACGTGGTTCACTCCCACGCTGTTAAAAACACCAACGAGGGTCTTAATGAGTTTGACGGCACCGTGCACCAGTTTTTCCATGAGGGTAGCAAGGGCGACCATAGCGCCTGGGGCACCAAGCTTTTCAACTACGGCAAAAACGAGGTCCTGCACTTTTTGCTTTCCAACCTCAAATTCTGGATGGATGTATTCCATTTTGACGGCTTCCGTTTTGACGGTGTTACCTCGATGCTTTACCACGACCACGGTCTGGGAAGTGCATTTACAAGCTACGATATGTACTTTTCCATGAACACCGACACCGAGGCTGTGACCTACCTGCAGTTGGCCAACGACCTTATCCACAAGCTGAACCCCAATGCACTTACGGTCGCCGAGGATATGAGCGGTATGCCGGGAATGTGCATCCCCATTGACCAAGGCGGCATCGGCTTTGATTATCGCCTTTCGATGGGCGTTCCCGACCTTTGGATAAAGACCATCAAGGAATACACCGACGAAAATTGGGATATGCCAAAGCTTTGGTACGAGCTGACCTCCCGCCGTCCGAAGGAGAAAAACATCGGCTACTGCGAATCGCACGACCAGGCGCTTGTGGGCGACAAGACCATTATGTTCCGTCTGTGCGATGCCGAAATGTACACCGGTATGAACAAGTTTGGCGGAAATATCATTGTTGACCGAGGCATTGCCCTGCACAAGATGATACGACTTATCACCTCAAGCCTTGCAGGCGAAGGCTACCTTAACTTTATGGGCAATGAGTTTGGCCACCCCGAGTGGATAGACTTCCCCCGTGAGGGCAACGGCTGGAGCTACCATTATTGCCGCAGGCAATGGAGCCTTGTGGACAACGAAAACTTACGTTACCGTGAGCTGAACGCCTTTGATGCCGCTATGATAAAGCTGCTCAAAAAGGAAAATATCCTGAACCTTGGCGTGAAGAATCAGTGGGTCCACCAAGAGGATAAAATAATCATCTACACAAAGGGCGATATCGTTTTTATCTTCAATTTCAACCCCTCAAGATCGTTCGACGGGTACTTTGTTCCGGTTGAAAACAAGGGTCGCTACAAGGTCATCCTTTCGTCCGATGACGGTGAGTTCGGCGGCTTTTCGAGGGTCGACAATTCAACGAAATACAAGACCTTTGACACTCCGGCAGGCTGGGTCGGCTTTAAATGCTACCTTCCATCCCGCAGCGCCATCGTCTTAAAACGCATCAAATAATCTCAAAAAACACCTTCAAAGTTGATCACTTTGAGGGTGTTTTGTTTTTGAGTGCTGACCCTTAATTAGTTGTCAATTTAGGTCAAAAACTGTCACAGCAGCGCCAAAATTGTGCAATGTGCACAATTTCTGTCTTAAAAATCTACTCGCATAAATTGAAAAATACTAAAATATCTATTGAAATTTCCAATTAACGTTGCTAAAATAGAATATGGAAATACAATTGGGCCGATTATACACTTTGTGCATGACCTACCCATAAAAAAACAAACTGCAAGGAGTGACATTCAGTGAAAAAAACAGAATGTGTCGCAATGCTGCTGGCCGGAGGTCAAGGAAGCCGTTTGGGTGTCCTCACCCAGAACATTGCCAAGCCTGCCGTTCCCTATGGCGGAAAGTACCGCATAATCGACTTTCCTCTTTCGAACTGCACCAACTCGGGTATAGACACCGTAGGTGTGCTCACCCAGTATCAGCCGCTTGAGCTGAACGACTATATCGGCTCGGGCAAACCGTGGGATCTTGACCGTTCCAACGGCGGTGTGCATATCCTGCCCCCTTATCAGAACAACAAGGGCGGCGATTGGTACAAGGGTACCGCCAATGCGATCTATCAGAACATCCCGTTCATCAAGCGCTATGATCCCGAGTATGTTCTCATCCTTTCGGGTGACCACATCTACAAAATGGATTACAGCGATATGATCGAACAGCATAAGGAGTCGGGTGCCGACTGTACCATTGCCGTTATCGAGGTTCCGATGGAGGAAGCCTCACGTTTCGGCATCATGAACTGCAATCCCGACGGCTCTATTTACGAGTTTGAGGAGAAACCCAAGAATCCGAAGAGCAATCTTGCTTCAATGGGTATCTACGTTTTCTCGTGGGATAAGCTGAAGAAATATCTTGAGGAGGACGAGGCCGACCCCAACTCCTCCAACGATTTCGGTAAAAACATCATCCCCAATATGCTGAACGACAACCAGAAGATGGTGGTCTACCGCTTTGCCGATTACTGGAAGGATGTCGGAACCATTGATTCTCTTTGGGAGGCCAACCTTGACCTTCTTGATCCCAAGATCAAGCTTGATCTGTCCGACCCCAAGTGGAGGATATATTCCAGAACTCCCAGCGCACCTCCACAATATATTTCGGATACCGCCAAGGTTCAGAATTCCCTTATCACCGAGGGCTGTGAGGTGTTCGGCACGGTCGATTTCTCGATCTTGTTTGACAATGTCACCGTCGAGGAAGGCGCAATTGTCAAGGATTCTCTTGTAATGCCGGGTGCCGTTATCAAAAAGGGCGCATCGGTTCAGTATGCCATCATTGCCGAAAACGTTGTTGTTGAGGAAAGTGCTTCGGTCGGTGAGCGACCCGAAGATGTAAGCGACCTTTCAAGCTGGGGCGTTTCGGTCGTAGGTGCAGGACTCACCATTGGCAAAAACGCCAAGGTGAAGGCCGGAGTTATGATTAAAGAAAACTTGGAAGAGGGTGGCAAGCAATGAGAAAGACCAATGTTTTAGGTATCGTGTTCCCCAACGCACACGACAATCTTATGGGCGAAATGACCGAGTTCCGTTCAATGGGTTCACTTCCCTTCTGCGGACGTTACAGAGTGATCGACTTTTCGCTTTCCAATCTTGTTAACGCAGGTGTTTCCAAGGTCGGTATAGTTACCAAAAACAACTATCAGTCGCTTATGGACCATATCGGTACCGGCAAGGCCTGGGATCTTGACCGTAAATCGGGCGGATTGTTCTTCCTTCCCCCCTATTCAAATACCGATGCCAAGGTCTACAAAGGCCACGTTGACGGACTTTTCGGTGCTATGAACTTCCTTCGCAGCTCGTCCGAGGAATACGTTGTAATGTGTGACTGCGATATCATCACCAACTTTGATCTTAGCGATATGATCGACCGCCACATCGACAGCGGAGCCGATATCACCATCGCCTACAAAAAGGGCGTTATGCCGCAGAATAACCACGACGTTATGGCATTCAAGCTGGACGGCGACAAGATCACCGATATCAAGTTTGCCGCTCCCGAGTCGGCCGACCGCTGTGTCAGCCTTGACATAACCGTTATGTCAAAGGAACTTCTCATTAAGATAATCGAGGAAGGCTTTGAGCGCAACTTCACAAGTATTGCACGTGACGTATATCAGCGCAGCCTTGATAAACTGGATATCCGCGGCTATGAGGTTACCGAGTATGCCGCCGTTATGGACAGCCCCGAGACCTACGCCAAGGTCACAGCCGAGGTCGTAAACGATCCGGCAGTTCGCCGTCAGCTGTTCTGCAAGGATCGTCCCGTGTTTACCAAGACCCGTGACGATATGCCCACCATCTACGGACTTGACAGTGAGGTCAAAAACAGCCTTATTGCCGACGGTTGCGTTATCGAAGGCACCGTTAAGAACTCGGTTCTTTTCAGAGGAGTTAAGGTCGGCAAAGATGCTGTTATCGAGAACTGTATCATTATGCAGGATTCGGTTATCGAGGCCAACGCAGACCTGCAGTTTGTAACACTTGACAAGAAGGTCAGGATAACGGTCGGCAAGACCTTGAGAGGCACCGAGACCTATCCTATTTATGTCCGCAAAAAAGCAGAGGTTTAAAATATGAAAGTATTATACGCTACAAGTGAAGCCTACCCTTACGCTATGTCGGGTGGCTTGGCCGATGTTGCGGGCGCCTTACCTAAGGCACTTCGCAAAAGGCTGATAGGCTGCCGAGTCGTGCTTCCGCTTTATGACACCATAAGCGAAGAAATGCGCAACTCTATGCAGTTCATCACAAGCATAACCGTTCCCGTTGCCTGGCGCAGACAGTACTGCGGTATTTTTGAGGCCAAGCACGACGGTGTTATCTATTATTTTATCGACAATCAGTACTACTTCAAGCGTGGCACTCTTTACGGCAATTATGACGATGCGGAGCGATTTGCTTTCTTCTCCCGTGCCGTGCTGGAAATGATCCCTCACATTGATTTTGTGCCGGATATCATCCATTGTAACGATTGGCAAACGGCGCTTATCCCCGTTTTCCTTGACACGCTGTACCGAATGGTCGATCCTTACAAGAACATCCGCACGGTGTTCACCATTCACAATATTCAGTACCAGGGCAAATACAGCAAGGATCTTATTGAGGACGTTGTCGGTCTGCCCCAGGATTCGGCACACCTTGTTGAGTATGACGGCTGTGTAAACCTTATGAAGGGCGCTGTTGAGTGTGCCGACCGTGTCACCACCGTCAGCCCCACTTATGCCGAGGAGATCAAGGACCCGTGGTTTGCTCACGGACTCGACGGTATTATCCGTGACCGTGCATTTAAGCTTCTGGGTATCGTAAACGGCATTGATGTTGACGTTTACGACCCCGAAAAGGACACCCACCTTTGGCAGAATTACACCGCCGAGGATATTTCGGGCAAGGCAGTCAACAAGGCCGAGCTGCAGAAATATTTCGGACTTCCCGAGCGTGCCGACGTCCCTATCATCGGAATCGTCACCCGCCTTGTTTCGCATAAAGGTATCGACCTTGTGAAGGCTGTATTTGAGGAGATGGTTGCAAACGATGTTCAGTTTGTCATCCTCGGCAGCGGCGAATTGGAGTTTGAGACCTTCTTCCACGAGCAGCGAAACGCTCACCCCGATAAGGTGGCATTAAAGCTCGGCTTCATCCCCGATCTTGCACACAAGATATACGCAGGCGCCGATATTTTCCTGATGCCGTCCAAGAGTGAGCCTTGCGGACTTGCACAGATGATAGCTCTGCGCTACGGCACCATCCCCATCGTGCGTGAGACCGGCGGACTTCGCGACACCGTTACCGACAGCGGCGATAATGAGGGCAACGGCTTTACCTTTAAGACCTACAATGCACACGATATGGCCTACGCCGTAAACCGTGCGCTTCAGGGCTACAAAAACGAAGGCTGGGATATCCTCGTAAAACGAGCCATGGACTGCGACAACAGCTGGGCCCGCTCCGCCGGAGTTTATATCAAGATGTATAAAGAGATTCTTGGTAAATAATCAAAACAGCAAAACAGCACCCAAAGCACATTAGCTTTGGGTGCTGTTTTTTTACTTTTGATCAAGCCTTTGCGGACCGTCGGGGACGCCGGTCCCTACATTTTCTGTCAAGATATCTTGTAGGGAAGGCATTTATGCCTTCCGCAAAACCGAAGTATGTCCGGCGCACACATAGATGCACCCCTACAATGCCTTCCCCTTGAGGGGAAGGTGGCAGGCGGAGCCTGACGGATGAGGTGAACACCGCCACCAAAGATCATAAATGATACAATACAGCCGGCTTTCAACGGTCGATTCGTGAATCGACCCTACGCTATATTGTTACCACTGACGGTCGTTGTACGGAGTATCCTCAAAGCCCTGCTCCTGCAGGTTTTTGACCATTCGGTCAAGCGTGCCTCTCCACATCCTCTTAAACCACTCGGTATGACCGAACCACTTAACAAGCGTCGGGCTTATTGCGTAGTAGGTCTTAACAAAGGCTCTGCCGTACCAAGTCTCGGCCAGCTTGTTATCACGGAAACGGCGAAGCGTCCAAACCTCGGGACAATCATACGAACCGTAAACACAAGTCGCAACATAGCAGCAACCACTCGAAGCTGGGCTATTTCCTTTTTCCAGATAAGGGTGTTTCGCATGAATCATAGATGCAATTTCCGAATCAGTTTTATTGTTATAGAGTGCAACTCCTGCAGCACTTACAACATCAACTGATGCCCCTTTATCAAGCAATAGTTTGGCAATTTTTCTAGTATTTATGATAACTCCTTCATCAGTGTATTTATCATAGCAAACATACCATAATGCAGTTTTATTGTTTATATCCTTGGCGTCAATATCTGCCCCTAAATCAACAAGGAATTTAACTGCATCATAATTGGTGAAAGCTGCTGCATTAACTAACAGTGTTCTGTTTAATTTACTGGCAGTCATTCCGACAAGTTTTTCTGCATATCCAATATCGCTTTCACTTACAACATATTTTGATGCAACTGTCACCTCTTCGGAACATGGTCTATACTTATCCAATCCTAAAAGTGCAACTGCTTTTCCTAAATAACCAACGGGTGATTCCGTATTTTTCTTTATATACTCACTAAAATATCCAAGAGCAAAACCCGAATAACCATTCTGTAGTGTCTCATACGCCTTTGCAAGAATTTCTTCTTTGCTTAAATCCTCACATTGCACTACAATAATATTACCTATCGACTTGTAGTAAGCTTCAACAACAACGTCTATCATATCGTGGGTAACATCCAACGAATCATCTTCAACGACCTGGCTACGGTCTACAATATTACCGTAACCGTTTTTGGTTACGTATTCTTGTAAATGTGTTGTTGGGACAATAGTGCCCCCTTTCAACCCTTTAATATCGTCCATTATTTGGAACAACAAATCTTCGTTTTCTTCATTTGTGTTGTCATAGGTTTCACCTATTTCAGATACAGCCTTTGACAAGATATTAAAAACATTTTGCCTTTTATCTTTGGATTCCGCTTCTAACAATGCTAATTTCACTTGTGCAAATGCGCTGTAAAAAACAGCTTCGATATTTGTGGGATCGTCCTGCTCGACCATACTGTAATATTTTTCGACATCCTTCCAATTCTCTTTTTGTTTGGCACGGCGAGCGCTGGCCAAGTTTTTTTCCACAGAAGAGGTGTTTTCTGCTTTTACAGTATCTTGGACCTCCCCTTCCACCTCTACCATCAGAGCTTTGGCTTCTTCGGGGGAGTATTTTGTGCCGCAGTTTTGGCATACGAACATACCGTCCACCTTGGCAAATTCTGTTCCCTCACACATCTCGCATACGATTTTTTTCATTTTTTAACCTCCCAAAATTCATAATGACAAAAATTCTGCCATCTGTCTTATTAGACTTATATTTCACAAAAAATTACGAAGTTTTTTTGCGATTTTTAAAATTCCCCGGATTTTTTTGTCAAATAACGTATGGCACACTTAAATTATACTCAATATTTTAAGTATAGTCAAGAGGTTAAGTATGTTAAAATTATAGCGGTGATAAAAATGATCAGCTATAAGCCGTTTTATGAAACGCTTTTCAAAAAAGGCGTAACCGAATATTATCTGATCTTTAAGCAAGGGTTTTCGGCCAACACGTTTCACCGTATGAAAAAAGGTGAAGCCATAAGCACCAAAACACTTGATGCGCTTTGCTATGCGCTCGATTGCGAGGTGTCCGACATCATCAAATTTGAGAAAGAATAACACCCTATGAAGTTTTTAGGCTCCATAGGGTGTTTTTATGTAATTTAGGGCTTGATGAGCAGGGATTTGAGCTTTAGGGTGTTGTCGTCGGTCTCAAGCTCGTAGTCGACATACTCGATCGACAGGCCGCCCTGCCATACGACCGAGCTTTCCTCGCCCATAATGGCATTGACGCACATCTTTTCAACCTTTTCAAGGTCAAGGTCGGGCAGTAATGAGGACAGCACAAGCGATGCGATCCTTACCCACTCAACAATGTCGTCAACATCACGGTTACAGGAGGTCTGAACAACGATGGACTCGATCTTGTCGATAGCGCTCTGCGCCTTCATAAATATCAGCACACCGATGCTCTTGTTTTCGGTGGTATACTCGGTATTTTCAACGCATACCGCCCAGCAGCGCTCGTACTCGTTATGCAATGAGCAGGTTGCCGTTTCGAGAGCGTCAAAGGCATACGGTGCAGGCAAAAAGCGTGACATATGAGCTACCAGCTTCTCGGGAGTGGTATTGAACTCACCGTCAACAACGGCACCTTTAAGCAGAAACGGATCAGGCTCACTACAGCGTCCGCGCTCTCTGAACAGTTCGTCGTTGAGCTCCTTCTTTCTGACCTCACCCTGCGCCATTTTGGCCTCAATACCCCTCTTGGCATTGTTGAATGCCTCAAGCTTTATGCGTAAGGTTGCACGTTCACGGTCTATCTGCTCGCTTAACGCCTTCTTTTCCTTGAATTTGAATATACCAAGGGCCTCTCTCTCATGCTCAAGCGAGCTTATGTGCTTGTTTGCGGCATCAGCCTCGGCCTTTTCGGGGAGTGCCTCGATGCTTTTTTTGAGCTCGGCGTTTTCAGCGGTGATCTGTTCAATTTCTCTTTGGATGGCTTCCTTTTCATCCCTGTGGGCGCTCCAATAAGCATCCCTTCCGGCAATTATCTCAAGCTCGCCTCTCAAATCTTCAAGCTTGGAGAGTATTGCACCCGTGCTGTCATTCTCAAAGAACTTTTTCCAGTTCTTTGAAACATCGATATCGTGTGTACGAGACTTTTTGGCCTCATCGGTAAAGCTGTAATCACGCACATAGCCCGAGGAATACTGGTCGGCCTCAAACTTCCAGGAGCAGGAATCACGCACACCCTCGCCAATGATGACCATATTGTTGCATACCGTCACACCAAGGCTGGGGGTGCGGACATATTCAACGATAATATCCAAAAGTCGCAGGCAATGATCGCCCACATCGGTATACCGATCCCACTTGAACTTGGTCTTTTCGCTTGCCGTCTCGCCAAAATCCTCAAGTGCCTGGTTGTAAGCCTCAACCACCTTATCGTTAAGCGTGCTTGCTATGGAAGAATACAGCGGTGCACGGCTGAAGCGCACGTTGCTTCTGACGGTAAGGTCGTTCAGGAAGAATTTTCCGTCGTCCAGCGTTCTGATGATCCTGTCACGGTTTTCTTCGTTGGGAAGGTTGGCAAAGTTGCCTGCGTGCAGGGATATCAGAGCCTTCCAAACACTCTTAAAGGCCACCTCAACGGCACCCTTTATCTCAACAACATCCTTTTCGGCCGCAAATTTTACTGCATTGTGCCAGGCCGAAACAGCCTCACGCAGTCGGCTGTTGGAGGCGGTGGACTGCCAAGCGGCGGCCGCACCCTTGATCTGCCAGCCCCAAGCGTGGTTGGGAACGATCTCAAGGATCTTGTTGGCGTAGCTTTCGGCTTCCTCGTTGTTGGAATTCTCAAGCGCATTTTTGGCAAGGTTAAGATAATTTTCCACCGTAGAGTCGTTTGCCGCAGGTGCGGGAGCGGCTACGGGCGAGGCGGTAGAAGCGGCCGGTGTGGGAATGGGCGAAGTAACGTTGCCGTCAGCCACCTCAACCATCAGTTTTTTGGCCTCCTCAACAGTATATTTCATTCCGCAGCTCTGACAAACAAACACTCCGTCCTGCTTGACGAACTCCGTGCTGTCACACATTTCGCAAACTATCTTTTTCATAGAACGGTTCCTCCCTGAAGCTTTATCAAGTAATTATACTTTACGCATATTATAATTATACTGAAATCTTCCGATACCGTCAAGGGGGTGCTGTATAAATCCTACATTATTCTGCATATTTTTTAAGCATCTTTGCAACAGCGCTTTTTACACTTTCCCTATTGCATAAACCTGCCGCTTGCGGTATAATGTTTAGGATAAAATACCTTTAGGAGTTTAATATGACGGTAGCTTTTTACACATTGGGCTGTAAAGTTAATCAATACGAATCAGAGGCTTTGGGTGAGATCTTTGAATCCAAGGGCTTTACTGTTTTGCCGCCCGATAAAAAAGCCGATATGATCATTGTCAACTCTTGCACCGTGACATCCGAAAGCAACCGCAAAACACGTCAGGCCGTAAGAAAGCTTCGCCGCAACGCACCCGATGCGCTGATAGTGCTGACGGGCTGTATGGCGCAGGCCTTCCCCGAGGAATCGGCCGCCGTGAAAGAGGCCGACCTTATCATCGGCAACACCCATTACGACCTTTTGCCCGATGTGTGCATAAGTGCATTAAATTCACGCTCCGAACGGCTTTTTGTAACTGAACACGAAAAGATTTATACCGACATCGGCGTCACCAAAATGAGCGAGCACACCCGTGGCTTTATCAAGATCGAGGACGGTTGCAACCGTTTCTGCTCATACTGCATTATTCCCTATGCCCGTGGACGTGTGCGTTCAAGATCGTTGGAATCCATCAAAAAAGAAGCCGAATCCTTGGCCGAGGCCGGCTATAAGGAGGTCGTGCTGGTCGGCATCAACCTTTCGGCTTTCGGCTCGGACACAGGGTTTGAGCTGTGCGATGCCGTCCAAGCCGTTTCGTCGGTCGAGGGCATCAAGCGTGTGCGTTTGGGCTCACTTGAATGTGATCAGATAAGCGACCGTGCATTGGACTTGCTTGCCGCCAATGAAAAATTCTGTCCGCAGTTTCATTTATCGCTTCAATCGGGCTGTGACAAGACCTTAAAGGAAATGAACCGCAAGTATGACACGGCATTTTACCGTGATCTTGTGACACGCATCCGTCAAAAATTCGATAACCCCTCCATCACCACCGACATCATGGTGGGCTTTGCAGGCGAAACGGATGAAGATTTCAACCAATCCTGCGACTTTATGAAGGAGATCGGCTTTGCGCGGTCGCACGTGTTTGTTTATTCAATGCGTGAAGGCACCGTTGCGGCAAAACGCACCGATCAGGTCGACCCTACGGTCAAGCTCCACCGAAGCCGCATTATGCAGGCTGTCACCGATCTTTCGGAGCAAGCTTTCTTAAACAGCCAGGTAGACACCGTTGCCAAGGTACTGCTTGAGACCGAGGTCGACGGCGTTTGGGAGGGCTACACTGAAAACTACACCAGAGTTAAGGTAAAAGCCCCCGAAAACAAGGAAAATGATATAATAACCGTCAAACTGACCGAAACCGTAGCCGATTATTGTATAGGTGAAATAATGTAGATGAATTGTCAAACTAAGTGCAACACTTAGATAAAGAAAATTCAAATAAATCAACTGGTTTTTGGAAACCTAATACTTTTTTAGGCCTGGCGTTGATCAACGCCAGGTTCTTTTTTAATGTGCTCGGACTAACTCTTGAAAGGTTTCTACCTTTAGGGTAGAATTCCCGAAGCAAACCATTAAGATTCTCGTTGGTCCCTTTTTGCCAAGCACAATAAGGATCTGCAAAATACACGCTGCAATTTAATTGTTCTTCAATAGTTTGCCAATTGGCAAACTCGGTTCCGCGGTCACAGGTTATACTCTTAACAGCTTCATCCGGAAATTCAGATAATGCGGCAATAATTGTTTTTGCCATTGTATCGGCATTTCTGTTGGGCATCTTAATTGCTATGTAGTACCTGGTCTTTCTCTCCGCCAGTGTTGCAAAGCAAACCTTAGATTTACCTCTGCCGGATACCACTGTGTCCGCTTCCCAATGTCCAAACTCTAATCGTTTATATACACTTTTATCTCGTTTGCGAATTGATTTGCCGAGATTGAATTTACCGCGAGTTTCCTTCTTGCCACGGCTCTTGCCTTTTCGTCTCAGCACTTTTAAATTTACATCAATATACTTTTCATATATCCAACGGTAAATCGTTCTGACAGAAGGCATATCCATTTCACATGGCGTGTTGGCTATTTGCTCGGGTGACCAAGTGAGCTGTAGTTTTTCTTTGATGTATTCTAATTTCGTAGGGTCTTGAAACATACCTCTGTGACAATATGACCGTCTCAGAAGATATTTCTTTTGTGCAGTATAAGGATAATATGTTGGTATGTCATACATATGGGTAAAGTTGCGTCTAAGTTCACGGGATACTGTACTAACATTTCTTCCAATCAACTCAGCTATTTTTCGATAACTGTATCCTTTTTTATAATATTCCCGTAGACAACAGCGTTCTTCTATGGTAAGATGGGTATAGTTCATATGGTTCTCTCCTTGTGGTTTATTGTGTGGTAACTTTATTCTACCAGAGATCCATATGAACTTCTATTTTATTTTCTTAAAGTGTTGCACTTGATAGTATAACTCACCATGTAACAAAAAACTGCTTCTTGGAAATCCAAGAAGCAGTTTTTTTGATTTAGTTACCGTAGGTGTTTTCTCTCAAATCAAGAACGCTTTTGCCGTCCTGAAGCTGATAAAGATGAACGTAATCGACAACCAGGGTGCTCTTGTTAGCCCAATCGTCCTCGGTTGCAAGACCGATACTGGTAGCACCGCTTTTAAGACCGACCGCCATACTCAAGGTCAGATGCATCTTCTGATTAAAAGTCAAAACATCCTGATCGGTTGCGGTGGTATCATAGGTGAAGTACACTCTGCCGTCGCAGGTGAAGGACATATACTCGGGCGTCCACATCATACCGTAGGTATGGAAATCGTCGTGCAGGTCAACGCCCTTGTCGGGATAATATTTCTTGTCGTTGGAAAACTCGTTTCCGTCGCAGGAGGTATGCTTGTAGCCCAAAGACTCGCCAAGTTCGGTCGGCCATGAGTGGCAATTTGCGGCAATATAGTTTGCACCAAAGTTTTCGTTTATGTCAATCTCATTGCCCAAAATTTGCTCTTTTGCGGCCTGCTCGTCGCCGTAAAATCCGAAACCGGTCGTGTCACCCGTCCAAAGTGCAGTCCAGAAACCTTTTGCGGTGGGGAGTTTAGCGCTTTCCTCAACGTAACCGTAAATATAACACATATCGCGATGGGTACGAAGCATACCGCCATGGTACTCGGTCTCGGTCTGATACGGAGTAATGGTAAAGTATTCGCCGTCAAAGGTGTATGTCTCTTCGGAACGGCGGCTCTTTTTACCGTTTTGTCCGTCGGCACTCCACGGAACGTGCATCCACTTGGTGGTATCAAGCTCGGTTGCCTTAAAGTCCTCAAGCCACGTAGGAGCATAATATGTAGCGGCATCGTACTTGCCGATGACCGAAGCATAGCTTCCGTTGGACACGGTGTCGGCATTTTCGGCCTTACCGTCCTTCAGCATTTCCAAAAACTCCGAAACAGCCATTGCGGTGGCATAGGTCGAACCTCCGTTGAGATATACCTTATTACCGTTGATGACCACCGAGTAGGAATCGGTGTCGTTTTTGTCAAAGGCTTTAACCTCCTTGCGGTCAGCATTGCCGACAACGATCTCAAAATCACCCTCTTTGAGCAGATGATCGTCAACTATCTCAACCTCAAAGCCGGTGGTCTGCTTAACGTATTCATATATCTTTTCCATTTCAAGCTGGGCAAGATATGACAGATTGAAGCGAGGACGAACCATTGTAAACTTGGAAATGTTGGTTCCGTTAACGGTGATATCGGTAAAGCTGCCCTCGGTTTTGTGGATATACTTAATACCGCCCTCAACCGTGTGTCCCGAAATAAAGTTATCAAGGAAATGCTGTGCCGCGTTGGCAATGGCGCTGTCGCTAAGTCCGTTGATAACTATCTTTTTGCCAACGGAACAGACAATATAATCGTCAAAGCGGCCGCCAACGTTTTCAACAAGATAATCGTATGCAAACTTACTTTCGGGACGGTTGGTACCGCCGATGAGTATCTCATACTGGTCGGTTCCGTCAGAAGTGTCAGCCGTATTCTGAATAACCAGCTGAAGCTTATCTTTTATGGTCTTGTAAACGTTGCCTGAGACCTCAAACATAGCCTCGTTTTCGTCGGGACGTACTATTTTATAGTTGGATTTTCCGCCATCGTTAAAATACTTTACGGTCTCGGTTGAAAACTGCAGACTGTCGGCCACACTGCTTGAGGAAGCGTTATCTGACGGCTTGTCGGACTCACCGCCGCAGGCCGAAAGCAGAGTAAGGCTTAAAATAAGCACAAAGATCAATGACAATACTCTTTTCATAATATTTCCTCCAAAAAGCTCCAAAATATTGTATTTTCATATTAACACAAACGCAGAACGCTGTAAACCCAAGTTCGGAAATATTAACTTTTTACTCTGTTTTGCGGAAATATGCGTTGAAACGAAAAATAAACCGCACCGCATTATAAATTGCGGTACGGTTTATTGGGCTGATATCAGATCTCAATATCAAGGCTGACCGGATAATGGTCGGAAAGGTATATGCCGTTGAGCTCATCTTCCCATAACGTTACCGTATTCGGCTTTTGAGCTGTTGCGGCATCGCAATAAATATAGTCTATCTTCTCGGGAAGTATACGCTCGGCGTTTTGAGCAGGTTTTCCGAAATTGTGCCACGTTCCGCCCGTTTGACTTGTGAGATCAACTATCTTCAAATCCTCAAAGCTGTCACAGTAGCGGATGGTCTCACTGTCGGGCAATGCATTAAAGTCACCCATTATAAACAGCGGCATTGCCGTTTCGAGGTTCCTTTGTGCGGCATAATCAAGCAGTTGCTTTATACCAAGGATACGTGCCTCATCGCTCACGTGGTCGAGATGTACATTGAAGGTGCGGAAAATCGTCCCGGTCCTCATATCCCGCAGCACGGCATATTGGCAGATCCTCGGACACTTGCTTTGGATCTCAAATCTTGATCCCGGCACACGGGGAGTGTTTGACAGCCAGAAAACATCAAGCCCGTACAGCTCAATAACACCGTTTTTTATGGCTAACGCAAGTCCCTCGCCCGAGTAATCGGCGTTGCGCTGGTTGAAAATAAATGTATAGCCGTTAAGGTGCTTTCTCAAAAAGTCGGCGTGCGACGGGACGCACTCCTGAAAGCAAAGTACATCGGGCTGTTCACGCTCGATCTTATCCAGGATCATTCCCCCACGGTGGATAAAGCAATTGACACCGTCACCCTTGCTCCACACACAGCGCAGATTATAACTTACGATCTTCAAACTCATTTTTATTTCCTCACTTTCAGTGAAATCTCACCCGTGTTAAGTGTGATACTTCCGTCGGCCGTCTGAACCACGAGGCCTCCGTCACGGTCGATATCGACCGCTTTTCCGTAACGCTCCTCGCCATTTTTGATAAACGTCACATCACGCCCCAAAACACACGACAACCTTCGGTATTCTTCGATAAAGGTGCGCTCCGACAGCTCGGAGATCAACATCTGAAGTTCTTTTACTATACAAGCCGCAAGATAGTTGCGGTCGACCGAAATCTTCAAGGAATCGGCAATGCCTTCTATCTCTTTCGGGAAGCTTTGGGTAGTGATGTTTATGCCTATCCCAATGATAATTTTTACATCCTTGCCCGTCACGGCCTCGGTTAAGATACCGCAGACCTTTTTGCCGCCGATGTAAATGTCATTCACCCATTTGATCTCGGGCTCAAGGTCGGTAAGCCGTTTTATAGCTCTTGCCACGGCCACAGCGGCGGCCGCCGTTACGGTAACGCTGTCGGAAAAGCCGCAGTCGGGCGTGTACATATAGGACATATAAAGCCCGGTGCTGTCGGGTGAATAAAACTGACGTCCCATTCTTCCCCTGCCTGCCGTCTGGCTGTCGGCAACAAAAAGCATCGGCGTATTATGAACCGCCGTTGCCTGACGCTTGGCTTCAAGATTGGTGGAGTCGATTTCGGAGAACACCTGCACCCCGCATTCCACCCCGTTGCTTTTAAGACCGTCAAGAATCAGCTTTTCGGAAAGCTTTTGAATCTGTTTCGACAAAACATCACCGCCTTTACTTTTATTGATATCATACCAAAACATTATAAAAAAAGCAAGCAGAACGGGTCAAAAAACCCGTTCTGCCCAGTGATTATTTCACTTGTTTAGTGCGACGAATTATGCCCACCACATCTCGCCTGCGGTCTCGGCAATGAGAAGCGGCTTCAAGAAATCGGCGGCTTTCTCAAGACCCTCGGTCTTGCTCATCAGGGCATCCTCATGCTCGATGCTGATGGCGTAGTCATAACCGTTGGTCTTCAATGCGGAGATGATATCTCTCCAATATGCCTCGTCGTTGCCGTAGCCAACGGTTCTGAACAGCCAGGAGCGGTTCTTGATGTCGCCGTAGCTCTTGGTATCAAGCACACCGGTGGTTGCGGTGTTGTACTTATCGATACGTGCATCCTTTGCGTGTACGTGGAAGATAGCATCGCCGATCTCGTTGATGACCTTAACGGGATCCATACCCTGCCATACAAGGTGGCTGGGATCGAAGTTGGCACCAAGCTCGGGGCCGACAGCCTCACGGATCTTCTTGAGGGAATCGGTGTTGTATACGCAGAAGCCGGGATGAAGCTCGAATGCGATCTTGTTTACGCCGTGAGCCTTTGCAAACTCAACAGTCTTTTTCCAGTAAGGAATAAGAACCTCGTTCCACTGCCAATCAAGGATAGCGAGGAAATCCTCGGGCCAGGGGCAGGTGACCCAGTTGGGGTACTTGGAATCGGGGCAATCACCGGGACAGCCGGAGAAGGTGTTGATCTGATGAAGACCCATCTTTTCGGCCAAAAGGATGGTGTTGCGGATGGTCTTGTCATACATCTCGGCAAGCTCCTTCTGGGGATGAACGGGGTTGCCGTGGCAGGACAGAGCGCTGACCTCAAGACCGTTGTCCTTGATGGTAGCCATAAACTCCCGGAATGCCTTTTCATCGTTGAGAAGCTTTTCGGGGTCAGCGTGAGCGTTACCGGGGTAACCGCCACAGCCGATCTCGATCATATCGCAACCGATGGACTTGAAATACTTACAAGCCTCTGCAAAGGGCATATCGCTCATAAGTGTGGTGAAAACGCCTAACTTCATAAAAATTTCCTCCAATTTTTCGGTGGGACGACCCCACCCTTTTATGTACAATTATATAATACTTTATTTACAAATATTTTTCAAGTACTTTAAACTATGATTATTGTAAAAGTTTGGAATGTGTGGTATTATTTATATATCGTAGGGAACGGCGCCCTCGCCGTTCCGTTTATTCGGAGGGTTTTATGATAAACTTTGCTACCATTGGAACAAGCTGGATAACCGAGGCCTTTATCCGCGGCACTTGGCATCACAAGGACAAACTGCATCATTCGGCGGTTTATTCGAGAGATTATAACAAGGGCAAGGCCTTTGCCGACAAGCTGGGCTGTGACACCGTTGTGACCGACCTTTTGAAGATCGCAACCGACCCGTCAATTGATGCGGTGTATGTTGCAAGCCCCAATGCTTTCCATTATGCACAAAGCAAGCTGATGTTAGAGCACAAAAAACACGTCATATGTGAAAAGCCGATAACCGTCACCCCCGATGAGTTGGAGGAGCTGCAGGCCTTGGCTCAACAAAACGGCGTTGTGTATATGGAGGCGTTGATGGCTCTGCATATGCCACAATGGGCGGTTGTTAAAGACGCCATCAGGAAGTTGGGTAAGATCAGCCACGCAAGGTTTGACTTTTCACAGCGCTCATCCAAGCTTGACGGCTTTCTTTGCGGTGAGCATCAGAACATTTTCGATCCCAAAATGGCGGCAGGCGCCTTGATGGATCTTGGAATCTACTGCGTCTACCCTGCTCTTGATTGGTTTGGTGAGCCTCAAAGCGTTTACGCCTACTGCCAAAAGCTTCAAAACGGCATTGACGGTGCAGGCGGTGCGGTTTTGCGATACACAGATAAAACGGTCGAACTGACCTGGGCAAAAACAGGTGAAACAAGGCTCGGAAGCGAGATAATCGGCGACGAAGGCACACTGATTTTGCCCTCGATCTCCAAGTTGACCAATATGAAGCTTGTCTTGAAGGACGGCACCGAGACCGTACTGTCGGCCGACCCCGACAAGCCGTTTTTGATGAGCTTTGAGGGTGCCGACTTTTACCGTTACATCACCGACCCCACCGCCGCCGACGAGCTGAAAAAGATCAACGAGCTGGCATTGGCGGTCAGCAAGATTATGTTTGAAATACGCCGTCAGGCAAACATTGAATTTGATCTGTAAAGGAAATTGAAATGAACAGTTTTGAGCCGAAAGTAGTGTCGGTTCCGCACGGGCTCATCCCCCAAGGTGCCGAAAAATATTTTGAACATCTTCAGGTCTTTCAGGAAATGATGATGCGTTACAACTGTGCAATTTTAGAGGTGCAGACCAAGCTGCAGGTGTTAAATAACGATATGTCGGTGCGCTACAGCCGCAACCCTATTGCCTTTATCAAGACCCGCATCAAAAGTCCCCAAAGCATTGCCGAAAAATTACAGCGCCGTGGGCTTGAGATAAGCGAGCACAGTATGCTTGAAAACCTTAACGACGTTGCCGGCGTGCGTGTGATATGCTCGTTTATCGACGATATTTACGAGATCGCCGAAATGCTTGCCCGACAGAGCGACATAAAGGTTTTGCAGATCAAGGACTACATCAAAAATCCCAAGGACAACGGCTACCGCAGTTACCACATGATAATCGAAATACCCGTTTTCTTTTCGGACAAGACCATGGATATGCGTGTGGAGATTCAGATTCGCACGATTGCAATGGACTTTTGGGCTTCGTTGGAGCACGAGCTGAAGTATAAAAAGGACATTGATTGGTCAAAGGAAATCGGCGAAGAGCTTAAGATCTGCGCCGAGACCATCAACCAGACCGACCGTAAGATGATGGCAATAAGAAACCACATCGACGAGCATAAAAACGAAAATTGACAAAACCGCAGGTGGATTATCACCTGCGGTTTTTGGTTTGCTTCATCATTTTTCTGAATCCGTTTGGGGAGATGTTTTTCAGCTTTTTGAAGGTATAGATGTAATAGCTGGTCGACGAAAATCCGCAGGTCAGCGCAATATCGGTGATGTTGCGTTCGGTCGTAGCCAGAAGCTTCATCGACGCATTGACCCTTGCGAAGTTTACATAATCACTAAAGCTCATCTGCGCCACCCTCTTAAAGGTGCGTGAAAGATAGCTGTAGCTCAAGCCACAAACACGTGCCACCTCCGACAGCGTGACGTCGGCAAGGTTTTGCTCAACGTATTCCTTGACCCTTGCGATAAGCTCAAGCCCCTTGGTTTTTTCGGCCGTGTCCCCTGCTCCGTGCTCGTGCCAAAACCGAATGACCCACGAAAAAACCTTGAGCACACCCGACCGTATCGCAAGCTCATACCCAAAGCGCTGCTCGGTATTCTCCTTGATTATCTCACGGAACACCTCGGGTATACCCGTGTCGGCCAATTCGTCCTTTAAAAAGCATCTCTGAACACCGAACTTTTCAAAAATAAAGGGTATGGTCTGCTCCATTTCGGTAACGGTCTGCTCGGAGGAATACAACACCTGCGGTAAAAATTTTATGCAGAAAAGTGAACGGTCGCCTGACTTTGCAAAGGTGGCGTGCTGTTCCCCGGCGTTGATTATGAACACCGAACCCTCGGGCATTTGGTGGACCGTGCCGTTAAGGTTGACCTCGTAATCACCCTTGACGGGATACAGCAGCTCTATGTAATCGTGATAGTGCAACCGTGGCCATCTTTTCTGCGGCTCGTTGCCGTTCATAAGCAAGCATTGCACCGCCAACGGCAGATTATTTACCTTTTTTCTTCCCTCATCAAAGGCCTGCACCGAAAATCACCCCAAAATGACAAAATATTGTTATTTTATGTCAAATTTATTATAGCACATAACAAAATAATGTGATACAATTTTTTTAGAAATTTTCAAAAAATTTCCGTCAAATAAGAAATTGGAGGAATCTTCAATGATCAGAGTAGCAATTTACAACGAATGTATCCACGAAAAAAATAACGAAAAAGCAATGGCTATCTACCCCAACGGTATCCACAGCGTCATTGCCGATTTTTTGAAGGCTGACGATATTACCGTCAAGTGCTTCACCCTTGAGACCGTCGAGGAAATAACCGAAGAGGCTCTCAAAGAGACCGACGTACTTATCTGGTGGGGTCACGTTGGACACGCCAAGGTTCCCGATGAGGTTGCCGAGCGTGTTCGTGACGCAGTTCTCACGGGTATGGGCTTTATCGGTCTGCACTCGGCTCACCATTCCAAGCCGTTCAAGCTGCTTATGGGCACCGCCTGCCACCTTGGCTGGCGTGAAAACGGTGATATGGAGCGTATCTGGAACATCAACCCTGCCCACCCCATCACTCAAGGCATCGGCCGTTATTTTGAGCTTCCCCACGTTGAGACCTATGCCGAGCCGTTTGGCATCCCCAACCCCGACGAGGTTATCTTTATGGGATGGTACGAAGGCGGCGAGCTGTTCCGCTCGGGTTGCACCTTCCACCGTGAAAACGGACGTATATTCTACTTCCAGCCCGGTCACGAGACCTTCCCCATTTTCTATGATGAGAACGTTCAGACCATCATTAAGAACGCCGTCCGTTGGGCCGCACCCGTCTACCGCTCCGAGGCACTTGTCTGCCCCCACATCAAAAAAATCGGTACAGAAAATTAATACAAATGCAAAGATCCTTCCGAAACAAAAGTTTCGGAAGGATCTTTTAATGTATATTATTTGGTTGCGGTCTCGATCATCTCGGCAGCAGATTTGAGGTAATCAACATCAAAGCGCTCAAACTCGCCATCATTGCAAAGCTCGGTCAAAGAGGTGTCGATAGGCATTTTGCCCAGCGGCATTATCTGCATCTCACTGCAAAGCTCCTCAAAGTGGCTCTCACCGAAGATCTGAAACTCCTTGCCGCAGTCGGGACACTTGACATAACTCATATTCTCAACCATACCAAGCACAGGAATGTTCATCATATTGGCCATATTGCAGGCTTTTTTGACGATCATGGAAACCAGATCCTGCGGAGTGGTTACAATAACGGTACCGGTAATGGGAAGCGACTGATAAACGGTCAGCGGAACGTCACCCGTTCCCGGGGGCATATCGACAAACATATAGTCTACCTCGCCCCAATTAACATCGGTCCAGAACTGCTTTACGGCACCTGCCAGAACGGGACCACGCCAAACGACGGGAGCATCGGGATTTTCCAGCAACAGATTGCAGGACATTATCTTGATGCCGTTGGCGGTCTCGGCAGGGATGATACCCTTGTCATCCATCATTGCACGGCAATTTATGCCGAACATTTTAGGAATGGAGGGACCGGTTATGTCGGCATCCAAAATACCGACCTTATAGCCCATACGGTTGATAAGAACAGCCAGCATTGCGGTGACCATGGATTTACCTACGCCACCCTTGCCGCTGACAACACCGATAACGTGCTTTACGCTTGAATGAGCGTTAAGCTTTTCCAAAAAATCCTGTGGGCTATGCTGCTTGGCACTAGCACAGTTACTGCAATCGCCGTTGCAGCTCGTTTCATTACATTTTCTTTCTTCTGCCATTGTAATTCTCCTTTTTAACGCACATAAAACCGGCCTCAGCCGGTTTTATGATTTTGATCTATTAATCCTTATCCGACTTTTTGCCGTCGGCATCGTCATCGGGTTCTGCGGTGACCGATTTCATAAAGTCGGTCATAGAGATCTCCTCGGGCTTCTTGGGCTTCTCGTCACCCTCGCCTTCACCTTCGCCCTCACCCTCTGAACCCATAACGGTGATAAGATCGGGCACATCAACTTCGACTACATCATAGTCAAAATTGAACTCGGCGGTGATGACATTGGTAACGGTCTTCTTGACCTTTTCAACCGTAACGGCATCGGAGTTGTCGGGGTCAACATCCTCCTTGACCTGCTCGACCTCGATCTCGTAGGAATACTCAAAGGTGACCTTCTGGGAGGTGAGACGGCCATCAGAATCAACGATTCCGCTTATGCGAAGACCGGTCATCTTGACCTCAAGACCCAACTGCTTTTCGTTAAACAGATCGGTTCCGATAACCTCTTCGGGGTCAAAATCCTCATCGTTAAAGTCATACTCAAGAACAAAGCCGTGGCCTTCGCCAACGGTATCAACGATCTTGGTGCTGAGCACGGTGATCTTGGTGGCATCCATAAACTCAATATCCTTAAAAAGACCCTCTACGACCTCTTTGGTCTCCTTATTGTCGGACAAGAGATATGTGGTACCTGCCTTATAGCCGTACAGATTCTCGGTATCGTCATAAAGCTGCTTTTCTTCGCTCATATCGCCGCTCTTGGCAACCATTTTGCAGCCGAAGATCCTGCCCTTGTCGGTGTCAAGATATTCAATATCAAAGCCCATACGTGCCGAAACGGTATTACCGTCGACCGTGGCCGACTTGACAATGGTGCCGTTGTAGCCGATAGCCTTGGCGTCCTTTAAAACCTTGGCGGTTGCAGCATAAGCGTTGTTGACAATGTCGACCGTGTTCTTTTCGACCGCAGGTGAGGATGTGTTATTCTTCTTTTCGTCGCTGTCACCGCAGGCTGCAAACGAGAGCAGCATTGCAAGTGCCAGAAGCAAAGCAAGTATTTTTTTCATAAAAAACCTCTTCTTTTAACCTTGTTTGGGATAATTTCCAGCATTGTTTTCTAAATTATAACACATTGCATCAAAAAAAACAACAATAAACCTCTATATTTTTGCAAATAATAGTTGTAATTATCTGTAAAATCTGCAATAATATAAGAGTATATTTATATCTTTATATAATTACATACCATATTTTTGTTCGTGAGGTTTTAGTATGAACGATTTTGAGCGTTTGGCGGAGCTTTTGCTTCCCGACATTGATAAAGACCCGTCCTATTATGAGGACAAGTTCCCTGCCCGTAATCTGGGCGAGGGCGTAAGAGTGACCCGTGTTGCTCCGAGCCCCACGGGATACCTGCATTTGGGAACACTTTTTGTGTCGCTCATCAACCGTCTGGTTGCCGATTCTACCGGCGGTATCTTCTTCACCCGAATCGAGGACACCGACAAAAAGCGTGAGGTCGAGGGCGGCATTGCCGACATAATCAACGGTGTAAAGCACTTCGGCATCAAGATCGACGAAGGCTTTGTGGAGCCCGACCGTGAGGAGGGTGCCTACGGTCCTTACAAGCAGTCCATGCGTGCCGAAATTTATCAATGCTACGCAAAATCCTTGATCAAACAGGGTCTTGCCTACCCCTGCTTCTGTACCGAGGAGGACCTTGCCGCCACCCGTGCAATACAAGAGGCTAATAAAATACGCACCGGCTATCACGGTGAGTTTGCCAAGCACCGCAACATTACGGTCGACGAGGCCGAGGCTCTTATCAAAGAGGGCAAGCCCTTCGTTGTCCGCCTTAAATCCCCCGGCTCAGAGGAAAACAAGGTCATTTTTGACGACGGTATCAAGGGCAAGATCGAAATGCCCGAAAATGACGAGGACTTTGTTATTTTGAAGTCGGACGGAATACCTACCTACCACTTTGCTCACGCAGTAGACGACCATCTGATGGGTACCACCCACGTCATCCGCGGTGACGAGTGGATATCCTCAACGCCCAAGCATCTGCAGTTGTTTAAGCTGCTTGGCTTCAAGGCTCCGAAATATGTTCACGTTTCGCCCATTATGAAGCTTGACAACGGTGCCAAGCGTAAGATCAGTAAACGTAAGGACCCCGAGGCCGCCGTTCACTTCTTTGCCGAGCAAGGCTACCCTGCCGAGAGTGTTATAGAGTACTTAATGACCATCGCCGCAAGCGATTTTGAGGATTGGCGCAGAGCCAACCCGACTGAGGACTACAAGAAGTTCAAGTTCAACATAAAGAAGATGAGCGCATCGGGCGCATTGTTTGATACCGACAAGCTGAACGACGTTTCCAAGACGGTCATCAGCCGTATGAAGGTCGACGAGGTCGTGACCCGTTTGCTCGATTGGGCCAAGGAATACGACCCCGAGTTTTACGAGATACTCCAAAAGGACGTTGACCGTGCCAAGGCGATCTACAACATCGACCGTGAGAATCCCAAGCCGAGAAAGGATATCATCAAGTGGAGCGATGCCAAAAATTATGCCGAGTATATGTTCACCGAGCTTTATAAGCCCTGCTTTGAACTCCCCACACACATCAGCACCGAGTCGGCCGTGAAGATCCTCGAGGCTTATAAGACAGCTTACGATCCCACCCACGACAACAGCCAATGGTTTGAGACCATCAAGTCTATCTGCCCTGCCGCTAATTTTGCAACCGATACCAAGGCTTATAAAGCCGAGCCAGAAAAGTATGCCGGCAGCCCCGGCGATGCCTCGACCATCATCCGTGTCAGCATCACGGGTCGCACCAACACCCCCGATCTTTGCAGCATTATGAAGGTTTTAGGGTACGACACCTGCATCGCTCGTATTGATGCCGCTATCGCACACTTCAAAACCGTTTGATTAGGAGATACAGCAATGGATAACAACAATATTTTGGAAACCGAGGGTCTGCCCTCCAACTTTATTCACGATTTTATTGACGAGGACCTTGAAAAGGGTGTTTACCCTTACGTTCAGACCCGTTTCCCGCCCGAGCCTAACGGATATCTGCACATAGGACATGCCAAGGCCATCTGCATTGACTTTGGCACCGCCGAAAAGTACAACGGCAAGTGCAACCTCCGTCTTGACGACACCAACCCCACCAAGGAGGATGTTGAGTACGTTGATGCCATAAAAGAGGATATCAACTGGCTGGGATTCCAGTGGGACAACGTCTATTTTGCTTCGGACTACTTTGATTTCATCTATGATTGCGCTTTGAAGCTTATTGACCTTGGCTTGGCCTACGTTGACGAATCGGATGCCGATACCATCCGTGAGATGCGTGGCACATTGACCGAGGCAGGCGTGAACAGCCCCTACCGTGACCGTCCCATTGAAGAAACCAAAGATCTGTTCCGCCGAATGACCGAGGGCGAGTTCGACAACGGCTCTATGGTGCTTCGTGCCAAGATCGATATGGCATCCCCCAACCTCAATATGCGTGACCCCGTTATCTACCGTGTGCTGAAGGCTCACCACCACCGCACAGGTGACAAGTGGTGTGTATATCCTATGTACGACTTTGCACATCCTCTGTCCGACTTTAAGGAGGGTGTGACCCACTCGCTGTGTTCACTTGAGTTTGAAAACCACAGACCGCTTTACAACTGGTTTTTGGAGGTTTTGAACCTTCCTATGCCTCCCCGTCAGATCGAGTTCGCACGTATGAATGTCAACTACACGCTGACAAGTAAGCGTAAGTGCTTGAAGCTGGTTGCCGACGGCATTGTTGACGGCTGGAACGATCCGAGAATGGCTACCATCAGCGGTATGCGCCGCCGTGGTTACCCTGCCGAGGCCATCCGCAACTTCTGTGAAAAGATCGGTGTTTCCAAGGCCTACAGCGTTATCGACTATGCACTTTTGGAGTCTTGTGTAAGAGATCATCTTAACATCAACGCCGAGCGTGCAATGACCGTTTTGCGCCCTCTAAAGGTTGTAATCGACAACTATCCCGAGGGCAAGGTTGAGGAGATCTCGGTTGAGATCAATCCCAACAAGCCCGAGCTTGGAACCCGTACCATTGAGTTTTCACGTGAGATCTACATTGAGCAGGATGACTTCGCACTCGTTCCTCCGCCCAAGTATTTCAGACTTTGCCCCGAAAAGGAAGTCCGCTTGAAGGGCGCTTATTTCATCAAGTACGCTTCGCACGAGTGTGACGACGACGGCAACATCACCGTTGTGCATTGCACCTACGACCCTGACACCTTTGGTGGCGATGCTCCCGACGGCCGCAAGGTCAAGGGAACCCTGCATTGGGTCTCGGCCGCACACTCCGTTGATGCAGAGATCAGACTTTATGACCGTCTGTTTAACGTTGAGAATCCTTCGGACGAAGAGGGTGTTTCAAGCTTCAAGGACAACCTCAACCCCGATTCGCTCACAATTCTCACAGGTGCAAAGTGTGAGGCATTTATGAAGGATGCCAAACCCGGTGACAAGTATCAGTTTATGCGCCAGGGATATTTCTGCGTTGATACCTTGAGCACCCCCGACCACCTCATCATCAACCGCACCGTTGCTTTGAAGGATTCGTTCCAGAAGAAGTAATCTACAACCGTAGGGGCGAACTGTGTTCGCCCGCGGACCGTCGAGGACGCCGGTCCCTACAAAACAATCAAAGCCTCTGCAATGAATACTGCTTGCAGGGGCTTTTAACAAAATAAGGATGTGACAGAAATGAAGGTCAAGGAAATACTTGAATTTTTGTACGGTCTAGCACCGAAGGAGCTTGCCGAGGGCTTTGACAACGTCGGTCTTTTGGTAGGTGACGAAAACGCCGAGGTCAAGGGCATTATGGTGTCGCTCGATTGCTTCGACGAGGTCATCGACCGAGCCGAGGATCTTGGCGCTAACCTTATCGTGACCCACCATCCCATAATTTTTGACCCGTTAAAATCGGTCACAGCCGACACTCTTGTCTATAAGCTGATTTCAAAAGGCATTTCGGTCATTTCGATGCACACCAACCTCGACCAGGCTGACGGCGGTGTAAATGATGCCTTGTGTGAGGCTCTCGGTCTTTACGACGTTGAACAGCTTGTCACAGCAGACGGATTTTCAATGCGAAAGGGCTATCTCGACCAGCCCGAAGACCCTTATTCCTTTGCACGGCACATCAAGGAAGCACTTGGCGGTACGGTCAAGTTTGTGGCAGGCGACCACGATATCACCACCGTTGCCGTGT
The DNA here is from genome assembly GCA_017416345.1 of Clostridia bacterium. Classification (GTDB taxonomy): domain Bacteria; phylum Bacillota; class Clostridia; order Oscillospirales; family Acutalibacteraceae; genus UMGS172. Next base: position 29,474 of record JAFQCR010000011.1, read on the forward strand.
GCGGCGGTTCGGGTGCGGATTTCATTTTTGATGCCGTCAACGCCGAGGCCGATGCACTTGTCACCGCCGACGTCAAGCACCATTTATTCATTGAGGCAGGTCGGCTCGGCATTTCGCTGTACGATGCAGGCCACTTCAACACCGAGGACGTTATCGTTTCGGTACTCTGCCGTGACATTGCAGGTGCCTTCCCCGAAATCGACGTGTCCGAATGTCATTTTTCAAAAATTGAATCAATATAAATTACAAAGCGTTTCGGAAACCAAAATTTCCGAAACGCTTTGTCTTTTGTGTTGGTTTATTATTCAGTTATCTTAAACATTTTTGTTTCGCCGAAATATGCATCGAACTCAATCTCGGTCACGCCCTGACCGTAGAATTTATCCTCGTATACCTCATAAACATCACACTTTTTTGGGAAACGGATCGTTTTCTTGCCACCGCTTGCTGCGTGGAAAGTGATATATCGGTTACCGACATACAAAACATCCTCGGAATCGCAGTAGACGTGGACACCTGCAAACTTGGCAATACTGCGCAAAACGCTGCGGTCAATGCTCTTTGAGCCGTAAAGCACCGAGGTATAACCGTCACATTCCTTGACCGAAACGGCAGGATGACCGCTTGCCGCAAAATGTGCGATATCAATAGCCTTTTCGTCAACCGAGTAGAACATCGGATACAAATAGGTTTCGTAGTACCGATTCGGTGTCACGGCCGAGGATACACTTATGTGCCTGCGGCGGTCAAACCGTCCGTAAAGCTCACGACGACCAAAGCCTTCCGAAATGGGATGCTCTTCACCGTCCCAACGGAACATTGCATCATATCGGTCGTTGATCATTGCGGTTTTGATTCCCGTCAAGGCTTCGATATGCTCGGCCGACATCTTTTGCTCGGCTTCGAGGTCGATAAAGCCTGCCCCGTACATCCAGACGGCCACCGCATTATCCTTTTTAAGCTTAGCCTTTATGACCTCTCGTTCCTCTTTTGTCAATACAAATGCGTTCATAAATACATACATCTTGTAAGACGGCATATTCGGGTTGGCCATATCGTTGTGATAATATTGGTCGCCGGATGCACCGACATACGGCATTTCGTACATTCTCGAGAACTCAAACAGGTCACGTGATGTGCAGTAGGATGCCGCCGTCATGGATTCTTCGTCAAAAATATAGGCAATCTCGTTTTTCTTTCGGCGGTCGTGGGCATAAAAGTCGGCTGTTATCTCGGTCTGCTTTTTGAAAAGATCGTAAATCTCGGGGTATTTGAAACGCTTACCGCCGACAAGCTGGTCAAACCACCATTGCTTCATATCGTTACAGATGCATTTTCCAAACTCACGCTTTAACAGATTAAGCGTATCGACCATATCAAAGCAGTAGTATTTTTCCTTAAAATACCGGTTTTCTGCCACGGTTCTTGTGTCATCCTGACACATATAAACCATATTGTTGAGCGAGAATGAGTCCTCAACAACACGCTGTGAGGTGGCACCGCCCGGCAGACGGTTTTCGTAAACACAGGGATTTTCAATAAAATCGACCACTCCGCTGTCCATCAGCATTCGGGTTGCGGCCGCCTGACCGTTTCGAGGAATATGGGTACTGCATTGAGCGCCCGAACAGTAGCCAACAAGTCGGTCGGGCGTCAGTTCTTTTATGATTTTGGCAAAATAGATCTGTGAGCGAACGGTGCCCTCGTGCCAACAACGATAAAAATCGTAGACGTGCATATAATTATCGAAATCAATAAACGAGCCTAAATGTGTGCCGTTGTTGTAGGCAGGCGGAACATCCTCAGTGGCAAGAATATAGCGCGGAGGAACCGAGGCGTGTTGGTCGACCATTCCCGAAAAATAATGCTCATCATAGGTGGGGATCTTCGGGTTGTTAATGGTGGCTTTAGGGTCCTTCCAGGCCTTCTTCAGAGCTTCATCAGTGCCGTATTTATTTTTAAGGTAGTATGAAAACTCACGGCGGAATGCTTCGGAATAACCTAGGCAACGCTTTTTGGAATCGTCTACCAATGGTAACTTACAAACCCATTCCGAGGTGTTGCCGGCCGTGGGGAAGCAACAAATAATGCGGTCAAAATAGGGCAACTTCATTACCCTTTTCCAAAGTGTGCGTAGCTGTTCGCCTGCGGCTTCACGCCATTTTTGAGAGCAAAGCGAGTACCAATGCGGAGCTATCGTGTCATAGCATTCCGAGAAAATTCGTGCGGACGGCCGTGCGCCGTCGCTGTAGGTGACACATTCCTCGGGGTTGGCCTCGATCCACTCGTTTGAGGGATGCATACCAAAACGTGCGATGATGTAGGCATCGGGTATGGTATCAAGCAGCATCCTTGCCTCTCGGTCAAAGACCTCCAAAGCATTGGGCTGAAGCCAAAGCGTGTTGCATTCAAGGAAGAAGATCTTGAAGCCCGATTTTGACAGTTGCTTAAAGTATTCCGCATTAAAGTCAATGGTTATATTGCCGTTTTCATCGGCCGAGCGTGTACGAATAAATACCGCAGGCGATGTGTGCGGCACACCGTCAATAAAAATGGTATTGACGCCGTTGTGCATTTTCACTTCTGCTTTCATTTTAACACCCTCCGAATCGTTTTTTACATTGTACAATACAGGGTGCAACGTAGCAATACACAATCCAATAATTTTTATTTCACATTTCGATATTACCTGTTTATAGAGGCAGGTCGACTTGGTATTTCGCTTTACGATGCAGGTCACTTTAACACCGAGGACGTTATCGTTTCGGTACTCTGCCGTGATATTGCAGGCGCTTTTCCTGAAATCGACGTGTCCGAATGTCATTTTTCAAAAATTGAATCTATTTAAAAAATGGCCCGTGGAAGTTTCTTCCCACGGGTCATTTTATGTGATTAGTATGCTCAATATTATTAAAGCGATTTTAACAAAACAAGTTTCTTCACAGGATATCAAACTCAAACGTATCCCTCTCGCAATAAATAAGAGGATATTCTTTTATTGGCCATGCAGCATCGTCTTCAGTTCGCTCAAAAGCCTCACCGGTCATCATATCAATAACAACGGGATCTTTAAGTTTTGAAGAAGGAGATTGTGTGATATTGCAAGGCTTATTAACCTCCTCGCATCCCACCACCGGCACGCTTAACCAATACGCCATACATGGCTTGCCGTTGTGCATAAACGATACCGTTGTGACGGGAGTATTGGGGTCGCAGGTTGTTCCCTTGCCCTCGACCACTGCGAGGTCATCTATGAGATTATTCTCATCACTTAAAACGTTAGCGGCATTGGTAAGTGCCTTATAAGTCTTTTTTGGGGAGTAGGTTATGCCGTTAAGAACACCTTGTGCGGCAGGCTTTTTAAGCACCTCAACTACCTTTTCATAAGGCTTTTGCCAAAGGTCAACAACCATGAAAATCGAGGTCAATTTCAAGCCGTTCTTGAGGTCTAAAAAGCAACGGCGCAGATGCCACACCGCTTGATTGTGTTCGCTTCCGCCACCTTCGGGGCATTTTGCGTGTCCAACCGGATGCCAAGATGCATGTCCGCCCTCGCCCATCCATATTTCAACTTGTTCAAAGCCCAAATCGTCCAAAATTTTTCTTGCATATACCGTGCGTTGCGAGTTCCAGCCGTTTTCGGGGAATGGGTCATAGTTGTGTGCGCTGTAAAAATGGACTTCATCTTTTTCAAGATTGGAAAAAACGTTGTAAACAAACTCGGGGTGAGAACAGCATAAACAAAAGCCGATTTTGGCGGTGGGCAACACACTGCGAACAACTGCACCCGTTAATTTTATAAGTTCGGCAAGTTTTTCGGGAGAGGATTTCCCGGGATACCAAAAATGCTCAAGGTCGGGCTCGTTCCATATTTCGTAGTGGGTAATGCGATCTTTAAAATGCTCGGTCATAGCCTTAACATAGTTTATCCAAGCTGTAAGACACTCTTCATCGTAAAGTGTAGGCACACATCCCACGGCGGTAGAATTGGGAGCATCGGGCATATACAAGGGATTGCCGTAGCCAACGTTGAACCATGGCTCCATACCTCTTTTTATGAGGTTATCCACCATACCGTCAAGCCACGAAAAGTCGTAAACGCCCTTCTCGGTTTCGGTTCTTGCCCAACCCGTCTGCACACGGACGGGCTTAATTCCCATAGCTCCCACAAGGTCATAGCACCTTTCGGGGTCAAAAAGGTCGCGGTCATAACACTCAAACCCAATGCCGACACGGGAGCTTTTTATTTCATTTGAAGATTTTGTCTTTAAGCATCCTATAAGCTTCATAATGATTTCTCCTGTAAATCAAACGCACTTGAATATTTATTCGACAAGCCCTCTTGCTTGGTTCATTCTTTCAACGTGAAGGCGAGTTAAGGCGGCAATACCCTCAAAATCTCGGTTGGCAATAAGTTCGGGCTTTAAGATTGAAGCACCCGTTCCGACCGCACACGCACCTGCCTTGAAAAAGTCACCGATAGTATCGGGATTCACACCTCCTGTGCAAAGAAACGGAACGTGTGAAAGAGGACGTGTTATGTTCACAAGATAACCTATATCATCCTTGGTTATGGGGAACATTTTAACGATATCCGCACCTGCTCTGTAAGCCGTCATAACCTCGGTGGGTGTGAATGCACCGGGGATGGAAATCATCCCCATTTGCTTGGTCAGTTTGATAATATCGGTATTAACGTCGGGTGAAAGCAGAAATTTTGCTCCTGCTTGCTTTGCGGCAACGACATATTTCTCATCAATAACCGTACCTGCTCCAACCAACATTTTGTCGCCCATCGTTTCATAAATCGTGCGGATAGCTAAGGCGGTTTTCTCGGCAGTGTCTCGGTCACTTGGGTCAAAAGTAACCTCTGCAACACGCACACCACCGTCGTAAACAGCACGTATAACATCGGGGATGAGCGACAAATCTATACCGCGAAGAATAACCATAAGACCTTGTTGCTTAATATATTCCAAATCACTCATATTTCAGATGCTCCAACTCTTTAAAATAGTATATAGTATCATCCTTGGGGCGGATGTCGGTGACCGTGCCGACATAGTGGCGCAGGTTGCGCTCCTTAAAGGGACGGCTCTTGATGACCTCCTCGTCGAGGTCGATTCCAAGACCCGGCTTGTCGGGTATAATGATGTGTCCGTCCTCGTAATGTACCTCCTCGGTGCTGACCTGCTTTCTGAATGAGCCGTCGGTCAGCATTATCTCGTGGATACAGAAATTGGGGATGGTGCAGGCCAACTGCAGGATTGCGGCATTTGAAACGGGACCCGACGGATTGTGGAACGACACCGGCACGTGCTTGGCTTCAGCCATACCTGCAATCTTTTTGCCCGTCATAAGACCGCCTGCGTGGAACACGTCGGGCTGCAAATAGTCAACACAGTTCTTCTCAAGGATCTCCTGGAAGGCATAGATACCGTAGCCACGTTCACCTGCGGCGATGGGGATGTTGGAGTGTGCACGGACATAGGCAGTTGAATCCATATTATCGGGAACGCAAGGCTCCTCCAAAAACATCGGGTGATACTGCTCAAGCTCACGTGAGATGATAAGTGCCGTTGTGGGGTTAAAACGTCCGTGGCACTCGATAAGCAGGTCAACGTTATCACCGACAGCCTCTCTGACGGCACCGACAATATCGGACGACAGCTTAAGTTGTTCGTTGGATATGCTCATGTGCGACGAGCCAAACGGATCCCACTTGAGCGCCTTGATGCCAAGCTCGGCCGTTCTTTTGGCTTTTTTGGCAAACTCCTCGGGGGTACGTGCTCCCACAAACCAAGCATTTGCGTACATCTTGACACGGTCTCTTACCTTGCCGCCGAAAAATGCGCTGACGGGAACGTTCAAGGCCTTACCCTTGATGTCCCAGCAGGCCATTTCGATGGCACTCAAAGCCGACATCAGCACGGGGCCGCCCTTCCAATAAATATCACGGTAGACCTCAAACATCAGCTTTTCGGTCTCAAACGGGTCACGTCCGACAATCAGTCTTTTAAGGTCCTTGACCATACCCTCAAGTGCATTCTCATTGGTGCCAAGCGAAGCCTCGCCCCAACCGTAGATACCCTCGTCGGTCTCAACCTTGACAAAGTTCCAATTCATTCTAAACGAATCCATCGTATATGCTTTTACATCGGTAATTTTCATACTATTTCTCCTTTACTTCTCATCAAGATCCGCAGGTTTTTTGAACGGCAACAAGCAAACGCTGATGCCCGAATCGACCGTCAGCTCGGTACCCGTAACCGTCCTTGAAAGGTCGGAGCCCAAGTAATAGACCGCCTCGGCAATGTCCTCTCCGAACGACTCGATTCCCGCAGGATACTGCGCCCTTCTGCGTACGGTCTCCTCTTCGGTCTGCACGTCCCAACGGTCGGTGTGAATGGCACCTGCGGCAATATAATTGGCACGGATGCCGTAAGCGCCCAGCTCGACCGCCATCGACTTGGTCAGCGACAGCAGAGCGCCCTTTGACATGGTATAAAGCGCACGACCGTGAATTGCCTGGTGACAATGCACCGAGCCGACCACCACGATAGAGCCTTTGCCTTGAGCTTTCATTATCTTGGCGGCATTCTGACAACAGAAAAATGTTCCCTTGATATTGGCATCAATAACGCTGTCAAAAGCATCCTCAGCAGAATTGAGCACGCCAAAATCAACGCCCAGATTTGCGGCATTGGCGACAAAAATATCAAGTCCATTGAAGGTGTTTTTAATATCCTCAAACGCCGCATTGACCGATTTTATATCGGACAGCTCGACACGGTAGCCCTTGGCCTTGACACCGTATTTTTGCGACAGCTCATTAGCAACCGCTTCAGCATCGGCGGCCTCCCTGCCCGACACGGCAACATTAAAGCCTAATTGTGCAAATTTTTCTGCAATGGCACGACCTGTGTTTCGTGTCGCTCCTGTGATAAAAACAGTTTTCATAATATCACCTCGGTTTCAGTATATTGACGATAAGCTTTACTGTCTACCACAATTTCACCAAATTAGCACAATACGACCCTTTTATTTAAATAAAAGTTGAAATTCCGTGATTTTTATTATACAATAAGACCAAATGAGGTGAAGCCATGAAATACATTTCTTTGTGGGACGTCGATAAATACGACTTTCTGCTCAAAAACATTCTTGCGGTAGCATTGAAACCCAAGCGCCGTGTCATAAACCACACAAGCCGCCCCTCGAACAGCTTTACTCTGTTCACTGAAGGTGAGGTCGAATACACATTTGACGGCGAGACCCACCGTCTGCCTGCAGGCTCGCTTATATATCTGCCGAAGGGGTCACGGCATAGCTTTAGATGGGTGTCCGACAAGGTGTTGTTCAGCCACATCAATTTTGAAATGTATGTTGGCGGCGAATACACCGTTTTTTCCAAAACGCCGTTGATAATCAGCACCAACTGCGACCCCGAGCTGCAGAAGCTGTTTTCCGATATATGCAACCTTTACTCAAGCCGTGAATATTGCTACACCCTGCGCGCAAAGGCCCGACTTATTGAATTTATCTACACGCTTTTGAAGATACACCGTGCTAAATTGTCGAGCATACCGCACAAGAACCCCGCAACGGCCTGCATTGAATATATAAACGAAAACTATTCCCAAAAAATCACTACCGAGGAGCTTTGCCGTATCACCTCTTTAAGCCCCACCCACCTGCGGCGAGTTTTCAAAAACTCGACCGGCTCGACCATTGTGGATTATGTAAACCAATGCCGTATCACAAAATCCTTAGAGCTACTCACCCATTCCGAAATGTCGGTTATGGAGATTTCGGAAGCGGTGGGTTTTGAAAGCCAGAACTACTACACCCGAGTGTTCCGAAAGCTGATGAACACCACCCCCAACGCCTATCGCAACAATTTAACATAAAGTAACCGCCTTGAGTATTGAAAACTCAAGGCGGTTATTTTATTTCACAACATCAATTTTTTGAATACCGTAGTAATTCAGGATTTTGACAACGTCCTTAGTTATGACCTCACCGCTCATTATGGGTGGGACGGCGGGCGGGCACGAAACCTTGGGGGCGGCACACACACGGCCGATCGCATTCTGAACCTTGACGGTCTCCTGCTCGGCAAAAAGTGCCTCCCTTATGCTCATCGCCTTGGTCGGCACGGCCGTTTTGGGGAACTCACGGTCGATATTCTCCGCTATCATTTGCGAAAGCAATGCCGTTTTGACCCTTAAAAAAGCATCCCCGTCGGTACTTGGGCTGAACATAAGAACAACCACGTCACGGTCGCAAAGCTCGCACTCAACGGCGTTTTGGCGCAAAATTTCGGCAACCTGCTCGCCGTCAAGCCCCACACTTGCGCAATCCACCGTTATCTTCAACGGTTCATCGCCCAGAAGGCTGAACCCGTGCGCCAAAAGCTCGGTCTTAAGCTCGGTCACGCACTCCACGGTTTTTGAAAGCTTGTCCCTAAGTCCGTCGGACAGCTCAACATTACACATATCAAGCGACTGCATTATCAAATACGACGGGCTGGTGGAAGCAAAGACCGACAAAAACCGTCTTGCGTTTTCGCAAAACTCTTTAGGTGCTTTTTTGCCTATATGCAGATACGCACCGCCGGTCAGCACAGGCAAGGTCTTGTGTGCCGAATCGCAACACATATCGGCACCCAAATGTATCGGGTGCTGTGATTTTTTCAAAAATCCGAGATACGCACCGTGAGCGTTATCGACCAACAACGGAACATCAAACTCATGGCACACCTCGGCAAGCCCTTTTATATCCTGCACGTTGCCGAGATAATCGGGTGATGTGACGTACACCGCACTCGGCAGCTCGGGCATACCTTGAAGTTTGTTTTTCAAAGCCTCGGCCGAAACAACACAGCTACAAATATGCTCGGCCTCTTGAGGATACAGCCACTCGACATTCAAATCGAGCAACGCCGCACCGTAAAGAAAAGCTTTATGCACATTTCGGGCGGCCAAAACGGTTTTAGATTTGCCGTTTGTGGCGATGGCCAGCATAGCCTTTATGCACAGCGACGACCCTTCTGTGGAATAGTATGTATGAGCCGTTTTAAATAGCTTTGAAGCGTTGTTTTCGCTTTGGAGTATCACACCGTCGGGACTGTACAAAACGTCTGCACCGTCAACCTCGGTTATATCATACTGCTCAACGCCCAAAGAGCCACAGCCCTTATGTCCCGGCATATGAAGTCTTGAAACACCGCTTTCGGCATAGTGCTTTACAAAATCAACTATCGGCGTGTTCATTGGTCGGCCTCGGCAACCTTTATCATAACGGCACATTCCATTCTCTTTTTAAAGAGCTCACAGCCGTACTCGTAAACGCCGCTTATCTTACCCGTTGCATGGTAAGAGTTGGCCGCACAACCGCCCGAGCAATAAAGCTTGGCCCAGCAATCCTTACATTCGGGTCGGGCATAGGCATTACAGCTTCTGAATTCGTCCTGCGCCGCCTTGTTGGTGACACCCTTCCAGACATCACCAAGGCTGTATTTGGGATCACCGACAAACTGATGGCAGGGATAAAGCTCACCCCAAGGGGTGACCGCCATATACTCGGTACCCGAGCCGCAACCCGTGATACGCTTGTAGATGCAGGGGCCCTCGGTCAGGTCGATCATATAGTGATAGAAGGTAAAGCCGTTGCCTGCCTTCTTGCGTTTTATCATCTCAACCGCTAACTTTTCATACTGCTCAAAAAGCTTGGGCAGATCGGCCTCGGTCAAGGCATAGGGGTCCCCGGGTGCACAGACCACGGGTTCCATACTGAGTTCCTTAAAGCCAAGGTCGGCCATATGGAAAATATCCTCGGTAAAGTCAACGTTGTTGTGGGTAAAGGTGCCGCGCATATAGTAATCCTTGCCGCCACGTTTTTCCACAAGGCGTTGGAACTTGGGCACGATGTCCTCATAGCTTCCCTTGCCGTTATAGTATTTTCTGAAATGGTCGTGAATGCTTTGACGTCCGTCAAGGCTCAAAACCACGTTGCACATTTCCTTGTTGAGATAGTCGATTATCTCGTCGTCAAGCAACACTCCGTTGGTGGTGAGTGTAAAACGGAAGTTCTTGTTGTGCTGTTTTTCAACGCTTCTGGCATACTCAACAAGCTGCTTTACGACCTCCCAGTTCATCAGCGGCTCACCGCCGAAGAAGTCGACCTCTAAATTCTTGCGTGTACCCGAGTTGGCAATAAGGAAATCGAAGGCCTGCTTGCCGACCTCAAACGACATCAGCGCACGGTCGCCCTGATATTTGCCCTGACTTGCGAAGCAATACGAGCAGTTTAAGTTACAGGTGTGAGCGACGTGCAGACACATAGCCTTTACAACATTTGAGTTGTTCTTGAAATCAATGGCAAGGTTTTCGTAAACATCCTCGGAATACAGCTTGCCTTGTTTTTCAAGCTCGGCAACGTCATTAAGACACTCCTTGACCTCGTCGGCCGTAACATCGGGCTGATCTTTATACTTATCCAAAACAAACTCGGTTATCTCCTCTGCCGAATGGGTCTTATACATTTCGATAATGTCGTAAGCCACCTCATCGACCGAATGCACCGACCCACTGCAGGTATCAAGCACAATATTATAACCGTTCAGCTTATAGCAATGTACCATAAATTACTCCATATCATAAAAGAAGCCGCCTTAATATAAGGCGGCGTTCCTTGTTTTAACAAAGATTACTTGTTAGCGTTCTCGCACTTCTGGTTAGCAACACCGCAAGAGGTCTTGCAAGCAGACTGGCAGGAGGTCTGGCACTCGCCACAGCCACCGGTCTTAACGCTCTTATTCATATCTCTGGTTTCGATAGTCTTAATTCTGCTCATTGTAATTACTCCTTTAAAAATTGCATTGCGGAAAACCGCTTTATCATCTGTAATTTTATCACAGCAACGCTTTTCTGTCAAGTGGTAAACGCCAATTCTTAGCGTTCTTCACGGAAATAAGAAAGTCCAAGGCTCTGCGGAGGCTGATTCTCACGCTTTTTACGGATGCTTATGATAATAAGCACCAGTATCGTTACAACGTAAGGAAGCATATTGATGAGCTCCTTGTTGCTGGCCGAAAGTCCCGGAATGTAAACGCAAAGGATGTAAAGTCCACCGAAAAGATAAGAAGCAAGGATGGACATTTTGGGCTTCCAGATGGCAAAGATAACGATGGCAATGGCAAGCCAGCCACGGTCACCGAAGCCGTTGTTGGTCCAGGCACCGCCGGTGTAGTCCATAACGAAGTACAGACCGCCGAAGCCTGCGATCATTCCGCCGATGCAGGTTGCAAAATACTTATACTTGGTAACATTGATACCTGCCGAGTCGGCCGTGGCGGGATTTTCGCCGACAGCACGGAGGTTAAGACCAACTCTCGTTTTATTAAGTATAAATGACGCTACCAGCGCAATTATAACGGCAAGATAAACCAAAAATCCGAACGACAAAAAGGTTTTTCCGAAAAGACCGAGGTCGTCGGCAAACGGCAAAGACATCTTGAATGCCGCACCGCAATCCATAAGCGAAATAGAACCGCTTTCATTAAAGAACTTGAGCAACGAGCCACCGAAGAAGTTACCGATACCGATACCGAAGGTGGTCAGCGCAAGACCCGTTACGTTCTGATTGGCACGCAAGGTTATGGTAAGGAAGCTGTAGATCAGCGTCATTATAAGCGATCCCAGCATACAACTGAGCAACGGGATCAGAATGCAAAGAGCAGTGTTGGGATCTTCGGTATAATGCTCGTAAATATAGCCGCCGATAATACCCGAAATGCCACCGACATACATAATACCGGGGATACCAAGGTTAAGGTTGCCCGATTTTTCGGTGATGATCTCGCCCGTGGCACCGAAGAGCAACGGCGTACCCTGAATGATCGCAGCATTGATAAATGCAAAAATCGTATTTAACACCGTTATCCCTCCTTATGCTTTGTGCGAAGATTAACCTTGTAGTTTATAAAGAATTCGCAACCGATAATAAAGAAAATAATAATACCGGTCAGAATATCCGAAACGCTTTGGTTAAGGCCGAAGGTTGTTGCAATGGCGCCTGCACCTCTTTGCATAAACACAACAAGGAACGAGGTGATAACCATCATACCGGGATTGAATTTAGCCAACCAGGCAACCATAATTGCCGTAAAGCCCATACCGCCTGCAATGTCTTTAGAAACGGTATAATTGGTACCGGAAACCAATAAGAAGCCTGCAATACCGCAAATAGCACCCGAAACGATCAAGGTTCTGATGATAACCTTTTTGACGTTGATGCCGATATATCTGGCGGTATTTTCGCTCTCACCGACAACCGAGATCTCATATCCCTGCTTACTGTACTTCAAGTAAATGTACATAGCCACGGTAAGCAATCCGACGATCAAAATATTAAAGCCGTATTTCTGTCCGAAAAGCTCGGGAAGCCAACCGCTTTCGGTATTGGGATTGATGATACCCATAACGCTTGAGCCGTTGGGGACCCACACCATTATGAAAAACGCAACCAACTGCATTGCCACATAGTTCATCATAAGGGTAAACAGACTTTCGTTGGTTCCCCAAATTGCTTTGAAAATTGCAGGAATAACGGCCCAAATAATACCGGCCGCCATACTTGCCACAAGCATCATGGGAATGAGCACAGCGTTTGATAACGGAGCCTCATACACCAACGGCAACGTATCACCCATACGCACTTCTTTAAAATAGAACATACAAGCCGCCGAAGCAAGCGCACCGACAAGCACCTGACCTTCTGCACCAAGGTTCCAGAACTTCATTTTAAAGGCAGGTGTGACCGCCAATGAAATACACAAAAGCATTGCTATGTTCTGCAAAAGGATCCAGAACTTACGCTCGGTACCAAAGCTTCCCTCGATCATCTCCGAATAAACGTCTAACGGGTTTAGCTTGGTCAACAAAACAATGAGAGCCGAGCAAACGATCAAAGCTGCTACAATAGCAATGGCTCTGATGATAACTCCCTTATACCAAACCATAGCATCACGCTTGGTGATGTGCAGCAACGGCTCTGAGTGCTGTGCCAATCTTTTACTACTCATTGTCGTCACTCCTTTCGGTCTTGGTCATAAGGATTCCTATTTCTTCCTTTTTGGCGGTACGTCCGTCAACAATACCGGTGATTCGTCCCGAGCCGATGACCATTATACGGTCGCAAAGCTCGATCAAAACGTCAAGATCCTCACCGACGAAAATAACGGCAACGCCTTTTTTCTTCTGCTCATTAAGCAGGTTGTATATCGTGTAGGAGGAGTTGATATCAAGTCCTCTTACGGGGTAAGCCGCCATCAAAACAGTAGGCGATGCGGCTATCTCACGTCCGACGAGTACCTTCTGAACGTTACCGCCCGAAAGTCTGCGGACAGGGGTGGATGCGCTGGGAGTAACGACCTGCAGGTCGTTGATTATCTTGTTGGCAAGCTCCTTGGGTGCCTTGCGCTCAACAAAAACGGTTCTACCCTTTTTGTAGCTGCGGAGCATCATATTGTCGATAATATCCATATTTCCGACAAGACCCATACCGAGACGGTCCTCGGGGACAAACGAAAGACGGACACCAAGCTCACGTATCTGCAACGGAGTTTTGTCACGCAGATTTTCGACATCACCCGTTTTGGGGTTGTGGTACAGTATCTGTCCGTCGTTGAGATGCTGAAGGCCTGCGATGGCCTCAAGCAGCTCACGCTGACCGCTGCCTGCGATACCGGCAATACCCAATATCTCGCCCGATCTTGCGGTAAAGCTGACGTCATCCAAAAGCTTAACTCCCTCACGGCTGACACAGCTTATGTTGTTGACCTCAAGACGGTCTACCGGGTTTTCGGGCTCACTGCGCTCGATATTAAGGTCGATCTTCTGACCGACCATCATCTCGGTCAGTTGGGCTTCGTCGGTCTCGGCGGTATTAACGGTGCCTATATATTCACCCTTGCGGAGAACCGCAACACGGTCGGAAAGCGACAAAACCTCGTGCAGCTTATGGGTGATGATGATGATGGCCTTGCCGTCATCACGCATGGAGCGCAGGATCTTGAACAGCTTCTGGGTCTCCTGCGGGGTGAGAACTGCGGTGGGCTCATCAAGAATAAGAATGTTGGCGCCACGGTAAAGCACCTTGATTATCTCAACGGTCTGCTTTTCCGAAACCGACATCTCATATATTTTCTTTCTGGGGTCGATATCGAAGCCATATTTGTCGGATATCTCCTGAACCTTTTTGGAAATGGCGTTTATATCAAACTTGCCCTCGTTTTCAAGGCCAAGAACAATATTTTCGGCAGCAGAAAAAACATCAACAAGCTTAAAATGCTGATGTATCATGCCGATCTTATAGTCAAATGCATCCTTGGGGGAAGAAATTACGGCTTCTTTGCCGTCGATAAGTATCTGTCCCTCGTCGGGGAAATATATTCCCGAGATCATATTCATCAAAGTGGTCTTACCGCTTCCGTTTTCGCCCAGCAATGACAAAATCTCTCCGTTATAGACCGAGAGATTTACATCCTTATTGGCAACAACAGAACCGAATCGCTTTGAGATATTGCGAAGTTCTATAGCAACGTTTCCCATTCTTTGCATCCTTTCGGTTTAATTTTCAAAACAAAAAGCCTTATATAAGACCTGCTCTTTTAAAAATTAAAACGAAATTCAGGCGGGACGTTTGCCCCGCCTGAAAAGAGCTTGAAATTACTCGCTGATACCGTCGATGTACTTGATATCGAAGTAAGGAGCCGATCTCTTGGAAGACTCGGTGAATGCACCGTTCTCAATAGCCTCGGTCTCGGGCTTGAAGTCGCCCATATCAACAACGTCAGCAGAATAGGTGGTGAGCTCATTGCCGCCAACTTTGAAGGTCTTGGTATCGAATACCTTGATCTCCTTGGAGATGAGCTTTGCCTTGATCTCCTCGATCTTCTCTGCGGTGCCGGGAGCTGCAACCTTATCGTTGAGTTCGGTAAGAGCAACAGAGCCGGTCTCGATGGTTCCGCAGTAATCGGTGGGGATAGCCTTGCCTGCCTTGTAGTTCTCGATGATCATCTTGAAGTAAGGAGTCCAATCGATCTTGGAAGAAATGATGGCGGTGTTGGGGCCCATGGAAATGGTGCTGATGTTGTAAGCAACGTTGGGAACACCCTTCTCTTCGCAAGCCTTGGGAGCACCCTCGGAGTCAGCATGCTGGCTGATGAGGACGCAACCGCTGTTGATGAGGTTAAGAGCAGCTTCCTTCTCCTTGGCAATGTCAAACCAGGAGTTGGTGTACTGAACCTTCATGGTAACAGAGGGGCAGATATAGCGAACGCCGAGATAGAAAGAAGTAAGACCGGAAACGACCTCTGCATAGTTGAAAGCACCGACATAGCCGATCTTGGCCTGGTCTGCGGTGATCTTTCCTTCAGAGATCATCTGGTTGAGCTTCATACCTGCTGCAATACCTGCAAGGAAACGACCCTCGTAGATGGATGCGAATGCGTTGTGATAGTTGGGAAGGTTCTCAACCTGAGCCTTGGTACCGGTTGCATGGCAGAACTGAACATCCTTGAATTCCTTAGCAGCCTTGATCATATAGGTCTCATGGCCGAAAGAGTCAGCAAAAACGATGTTACAGCCTTCGTCAACGAGCTCTGCAGCTGCGTTGTAGCAAGCCTCATTTTCACCGATGTTGACCTTTACGAGAACCTGATCGTCCTTAAGGCCGAGTTCCTTCTGTGCGGCATAGATAGCCTGGATGAAGTTGTTGTCGTAGGTGGAGTTTTCGTCGTGCAGGCAGATGATACCGATTTTGAAATCATCGGCTGCTGCGCTGCCGGTGCTGCCGGTGTCATCAGAGCCACCGCAAGCGGCAAACGAGAACAACATTACTGCGACTAACAAAAGTGCGAGAAGTTTTTTCATTTTTCTAACCTCCAAAAAAATTATATGTAAATTTAATTTACACCGAAATAAAACAAAAAATCGGAAGGCATAAGACGACCCTGATGCTTGTCCTCTTTTTGCCTTCACCGACCTCCTCGTATAAACCAAGAATATTGTCTAAATTTAAAATGAAGAATATTTACACAGATATGTTACCACAAACCGCAAAAATTGTCAACAGAATTTGACTTATTTTGCGTTGGTATACATAATACTATATCTTGTGGTTTAATTAACTATATAACCGATAATATCTTATCGGGTGTGGTTCCCGTTATCTTCTTAAAGGTGTCGTAAAAGCCGCTTATGCTGTTAAAGCCGCACTCATAAGCAACGTCCACGACCTTTAGATCGGTGGTCTTAAGCAGCTTGACCGCTTTTTCGGTCTTCTTTATCATTATATAACGCTTAAAGGATATCCCGAAATGCTTTGAAAAGCTTCTTGAAAAGGCGCTTTCGGATAGCCCCACCGTCCGTGCGGCTTCGGATAGACTGACCCCTATGCCTGCCTTTTCCTCAATGCGATCCAATATCCCGATCATTTTACCGTTCGCTTCATCTGCATGGTCGGTCGTTAAATACAACCGTTGCGCCTTGATGAAAAACTCGGTCATTTTGGCCGAGATCAGATCGTATTTACCTTTGCTGTCACCGGTCGCCTCTGTAAATATCTCCTTTACCACATTTGAAAGCATCTCATTTTTTATAACGCAATCAGTAGCCTTTATGAGCCTTCCGAAAGAATGATAGTACCTTCGGTCGGCAAATGCATTTCGGTCGAACTGCATTATAAATAACTTAAGCTCGGTCTCCCCGTGGTCGGTAAAACGCCTTCTCTGCATTTCATTGAATGCTACTATATCGCCTGCTTCGACACGGCGGTCAACGCCGTTTATCCTCCATACGGCATTACCTTGAACGATATAGCACAGCCTTGATCCCGGAAACGTCATATCCGTTTTGAATAACGGGTCGTCTCTCGTCTTGGTCATCACGTTGCATATAAAATTGCTTCTATCGAGAACGATCATACCTTCATCCCCTTTATTGATCTGAATCAATTTTATCATAATCTTCACAAAAATGCAAGAAAACGAAATAATTATACATATAATCGGTAGATTTTCAGCGGTACAGCGGTTATAATCGAAATATAAAGTGATCTAAAGGGTGATAAAATGGGATTTGACGTAATTGTTTTGGGAGCCACCTTTTTGGGTGCAGGCATAGCCGAAGCCTTGGGCGACCGATGCCTTATGATCGACCGACGTCCGCAAGCAGGCTATGAATTTATCAATTCTTTGAAATTCGGCCATAGGTTTGACAAACCGCTCAAAACCGAAGCCGCAAGGTCGTTGCTTGAAGATTTCAAACAAAACGGTGCATTTGAGGGTGACAGAATATGCCTTTTTGAGTGTGCGCCGCATTTTTATTCTCTTTTGCTTGATAAAAACGTGTTGCTGAATACCGAGATCATCTCGGTCGAGCATAATGATGACGGCTTCACCGTCACAACACACGGCGTTTCGGGTTACCGTGTTCACAAGGCAAAAACCGTTATTGATACCCGTTCTCTGCCCGATGCTGCAACCGAAAAATACTTGAATTTCATCGTCAATACCGACAAAGGTGCCACGCTGCCCGACCGACTTGACACCGAAAAATTCGGCTATGAGTGTGACACCGTTGTAAAGTGCAGGGTCAATATGAGCGACGGTTATCAGACTGCACGCAAAAAGGTCTTTGATATTGTGACGACCCTTGAAGGCTTCAAGGTTGCTATGGTTGCCGATGAATTTGAATACACCTTCAAAAATGAAATTCCAAAATCAGAAACCGGCATTACCCTTTTCCCCTCGCAAAGCTATGCCAACCCCCTGCTTGCATACGATGCAGGTGTAATTCTGGGAGGTGAGCTTTAATGTATATTTCCGAAGTTTTTAACGGAAAATCGCAAAAAACCAACGTATCCTCGGTTGATTTTACCGAAACCTATGACGTTATAGTCTGCGGTCTCGGTACTGCAGGCTCGATGGCGGCGCTGATGTCTTCGGAAAACGGGCTTAAGGTCTTAGGCATCGAAAGCTTCAACTGTGTCGGCGGCACTACCACCATCGGCGGCATTCAGACCCATTATTTCGGTTGTCCCGGGGGACGCTACACCGAGATCGATGACAAGGTATCCGAGTTTCAGCGGCTTTATACAAGAAATCAGATAGAAAGCCGAAAGTTCGTGGTTGAAAGCCTTATAGACGAGACTGACGGCGAGATACTTTACGAGTTCTCGGTAATCGGCGTTTACATTGACGGCAACGAGGTCAAGGGCGTTAAAGCCATAACTCCGCAAGGCATAGCAGACTACGGTTGCAGGGTGATTATGGACTGCACAGGCGATGCCTATGTTGCTCATATGGCAGGTTGCGATTCGCACTTGGGCCGTGCTTTGGACGGCTTGACCCAACCCTACAGTATGGTTTCCAGCACCCGCAACAAAATGTGGGTAGGTCACACCAATCGGGATTTTGGACGTGTTGACCAATACGACGACGAGGCCTTAAGCAAGGCGCTCATTTTCTCCCGCTCGTACAATATGGAGGAGGAACGCAACTCCAACCAACTGATGATACATATGCCTCTTATCGGTGTTCGTGAAGGCCGCCACATCGTTTGCGAAGAAACCGTTACGATGCAGAGCATTTTAGACGGCAAAAAGACGGCCACCCCTATGTTTTATTCCTATGCCGATTTTGACAAGCACGGCTGGGACAACACCTTTGACGGTGAGACCTTAGGCGATTGGTGCATCGGTTCAAACCTTAACGCATATAACGCCACCGTTCCCGTGCCTTACAGATCGGTCATACCCAAAAGCCTTGACGGTCTGCTTATCCCCTGCCGTGCACTGGACGTTGACCGAGATGTTGCAAGCTGTGTACGAATGGTCGTTGATATGAAAAAGCTGGGCGAGGTCGGTGCCGATATTGCTGCGCTTGCCATAAAGCACAACTGCAGGCTTCGTGACATTCCTTATTATGAGTTGTCCGAAATGCTCAAAACCAGCGGTTGTCTTGACGACGCATACGACCGTGGCTTCAGAATTGACGGAACTAAAAATTGGGACGGCACACCCTTGGTGAACCGCTCGGTGAAATTCACCGATGACCTTTCGGCAATCAGTGATATGCTTGGCACGTTATCCCCCGGTGAAGCGATCTGGTCGTCACGGCTTTTAGGAGAAAAGGCCGTGACGACACTTAAAAAGCTACTTGCTTCCGACAATGAAAACGCCCGCAAGCACGCCGCCTTTGCTTTGGCCAACGTCGGTAACTTGAGTGGTGAGGACGTGTTGATAAGCACAGTCATTGAGCGTGACGCGACCCAACTGCAGGATTGCCGAAAGAACAATCAGCGACGAGGCAGCATGGCTGTTTATTGGTTGGGCAGACTTAAAAGTGCAAAAGCCGTCGACGCTTTGTGCGAGTTTTTGACTAACCCACGGGAAAACGAACGTCCCGAGCTTTATGAGAAGGACTCATCGGGCACCTGGTATGTGATAAAAGGCTTTAACAACCGATATTTTCAGTTTATGATAAACACCGTAATGGCCTTGATCCGTATAGGCGAAGCCCACGAGGAGTGGCGTGCCAAAATCTCATCTGCATTTAAAACTGCCTTTTTGGACGGTTCGTTCTACGATAGAATTACCGACCGCCCAAAACAAAGCAGCGAAGGAAATATGATTCTTAATATGCAAAATGTTGCCGAGAGATACTGTAGACGCTGGGGTCACTAAAGTACAAAAAAACACCGATTGGAATTGATCCGATCGGTGTTTTAATTTTGGGATAATTACTTCACAAGCTCGATGATAGCCATCTCTGCAGCGTCACCACGGCGGGGGCCGGTCTTGGTGATACGGCAGTAGCCGCCATTCTTAGAAGCATAGGCAGGTGCGATCTCTTCGAAGAGTTTCTTTGCAACAGCTTCCTTGGTGATAAAGCTGAGTGCCTGTCTGTAGTTGGCGAGATTGTTATCCTTAGCGAGTGTGATATATTTCTCGGTCATAGCAACAACTTCTTTTGCTCTGGTAACGGTGGTTTCGATCTTACCGCTCTCAAGCAGGAAGGTAACCATAGCTCTGAGCATAGCAGTTCTGTGATCGCTGGTTCTACCGAGTTTTCTTGTTCCGGGCATTTAACTCACTCCTTAACTAAATAAGACTGTTGTTATTCGTCGTCGCTCTTCAAAGCAAAGCCAAGAGACTGAAGCTTGGCAACAACTTCTTCAAGCGACTTTCTTCCGAGGTTTCTGACCTTCATCATATCTTCCTCGGTCTTTTCGGTGAGGTCTTCAACCGTGTTGATGTTGGCACGCTTCAAGCAATTGAAGCTACGTACCGACAGATCAAGCTCTTCAATGGTCATCTCAAGGATCTTATCCTTGCCGTCGCCGGCCTTCTCAACCATGATCTCGCTATTGGATGCATCCGCAGAAAGATCGGTGAAAAGCTTGAGGTGTTCAGTGAGGATCTTGGCGGACCATGAAACTGCTTCCTTTGCGGTAAGAACACCGTTGGTCCAAACCTCAATGGTAAGTCTGTCATAGTCGGTCTGCTGTCCGACACGGGTGTTATCAACACTGTAATCGGCCTTAACAACAGGATTGTAAATGGAATCAACGGGAATAACGCCGATCGGGGTATGCTCGGTCTTGTTCATTTCGGCCGGAACATATCCTCTGCCCTTGTCAAGAGTAAGCTCCATTACGAGCTTAGCGCCCTCATCCAGAGTTGCGATGTGCAGCTCGGGGTTGAGGATCTCGACTTCGCTGTCTGCCTTGATGGAAGCAGCGGTGACCTCACAAGGACCCTCTGCCTCAATATAGACAGTCTTGACGCTGTCCGAATGAAGCTTTGCGGTCAGACCTTTGATGTTGAGAACGATCTCGGTAACATCCTCCTTAACGTGGGGGATGGTCGAGAACTCGTGCTGAACACCGTCGATCTTGACGGAAGTAACAGCAACACCCTGCAAAGAAGAAAGCAGAGTTCTGCGAAGGCTGTTGCCTATCGTAGTGCCGTAACCTCTCTCGAGCGGTTCAAGAGTAAATCTGCCGTATTTGCCATCAGGCGTCATATCCAGTGTTTCAATTCTGGGCTTTTCAATTTCTATCATAAAAGCTCCATTTCTCCGCACTTGAGTAGTTTTGGTTAAGCAACGGCGTTCTGTGCGGAATTCGCCGTGCATAAATCGTGTTCAACAAATAAAAAACGTAAAGGCTTGGTGCCCTCGGTCTCCAAAAGGAGACCGAATAAGCACTGATAAACCTTATTATTTAGAGTAGAACTCGACGATGAGCTGCTCATCAACGGGAGCGTCGATAGCATCACGATCGGGAAGGTTGACGACCTTAACAGAGAAGCTCTCTGCGTTAGCGTCAAGCCAGGAAGGAACAGGACGTCCTGCGTTTGCCTCGAGAACTGCCTTGATCTTCTCGGAAGAACGGCTCTTCTCGCAAACGGTGATAACGTCACCAGCCTTCAGAAGGTAAGAAGCGATGTCTACACGACCGCCGTTTACCTCGAAGTGACCGTGGCCGACAAGCTGTCTGGCCTCGGCACGGGAGGAAGCAAGACCTGCTCTGTAAACAACGTTGTCAAGTCTTGATTCGAGGATTCTGAGGAGGTTCTCGCCGGTAACACCGACTTTACGCTTAGCCATCTCAAAATAGTGGCTGAACTGAACCTCGTTTACGCCGTAGTAACGTCTTGCTCTCTGCTTTGCACGAAGATGCAAACCGTACTCGGAAGTTTTCTTACGTCCCTGTCCATGCTGGCCGGGAGCATACTCTCTACGACCAATGGAACACTTTTCGGAGTAGCAGCGCTCACCCTTGAGGAACAATTTCTGACCCTCACGACGGCAAAGTCTGCAAACTGCACCGGTATATCTAGCCATATTTACACCTCCAAAAAATTAGACACGTCTTCTCTTGGGAGGACGGCAACCATTGTGAGGAATCGGGGTAACATCTTTGATCATGCTGACCTCGAGACCTGCGGACTGGAGAGCACGAATTGCGGCTTCACGTCCGGCACCGGGACCCTTGACGTATACTTCAACTGACTTAAGACCGTGCTCCATAGCAGCCTTGGCAGCAGTCTCAGCTGCGCTCTGTGCTGCGAAAGGAGTAGACTTTCTGGAACCGCGGAAGCCAAGCTCACCGGCGGAAGCCCAGGAAAGTGCGTTACCGTTTACATCGGTAATAGTAACGATAGTATTGTTGAAGGTTGACTGAATATGGGCAGCACCGCGCTCAATGTTCTTTTTCTCACGGCGTCTGCGGATTGTTGTCTGTTTAGCCATATTATTCTTCCTCCCCCTTACTTCTTCTTGTTAGCAATGGTCTTCTTGGGACCTTTGCGGGTACGGGCATTGGTCTTGGAGCGCTGTCCTCTTACGGGAAGGCCCTTCTTATGACGGCTGCCACGGAAACTGCCGATTTCGACAAGTCTCTTGATATCGAAAGCGATTGCACGACGGCGATCACCTTCAACCTGAAGATTATGGTCGATATACTCACGGAGTTTGGAGATATCGTCCTCGGTAAGATCCTTAACGCGGATGTCGGGATTGATACCGGTATCTGCAAGGATTTTCTTGGATGTTGTAAGACCGATACCGAAAATGTAGGTAAGTCCGATTTCGACTCGCTTGTTGTTCGGAAGGTCAACACCAGCTATACGCGCCATTTATAATGCACCTCTCATTCTAAGTTGCGCAGGATTAACCCTGGCGCTGCTTGTGATTGGGATTCTCACAGATAACCATGATTTTTCCCTTTCTCTTAATAACTTTGCACTTATCGCACATCTTTTTGACAGAAGGTCTGACTTTCATTCTTTGTACCTCCAATTTGTTTCCTGACTTACTTCGAACGCCAGGTAATGCGTCCCTTGGTCAGGTCGTAGGGTGACATTTCAACCGTTACCTTATCACCGGGAAGAATGCGTATGAAGTTCATACGGAGCTTACCCGAGATATGGGCAAGGATCTGGTGTCCGCCCTGAATTTCAACCTTGAACATCGCATTCGGCATTGCCTCAACGACTGTTCCTTCCAATTCAATCATATCCTCTTTGGACATTCAAATCTCTCCTTGACAGTGTAGGCTTTGAAGATCATTCAAAGCGTGTCGTATTGATCTGTTTGTGAGCATCTGTTCCTCTGTGACGGTCGCATTTGTCAGCGAAAGGTGTTTGATGTTTTTCTGTTTGGGTCGGTCAACGGGACGTTCCTTGCCGTCTGCGACAAGCACCTTACCGTCCTTCTGACCCAAAACCACCATAAAGCTTCCGCAATCTCTGCCGGCTAACGAACAGACTATCGTTCCTCTTTCGGGCAACATAACTTCCTCCTCAAATTACGGCAATGTCATAATTTTCGGACCGTCGGCCGTGATGGCAACGGTATGCTCAAAATGAGCGGAAAGTGAGCCGTCCGAGGTCAATACTGTCCAGCCGTCCGGCATGACCTTGACATCATAAGAACCGGCGTTTACCATCGGTTCGATTGCGATCGTCATACCCGGAACAAGACGTACTCCTCTGCCGGATACTCCGAAATTGGGTATCTCCGGGGCTTCATGAAGACTCGTGCCTACGCCGTGCCCAACGTATTTGCGGACCACCGAGTAACCGCGAGACTCGACATACTGTTGAACTGCTGCCGATATATCACCGACTCTACCGCCGGGAAGTGCGTGCTTGATGCCTTCGTAAAGGCTCTCCTTGGTCACTTCCATCAGCCGCTTCGCCTCGTCACTTACGTCACCGCAGGCAAAAGTGGCGGCATTGTCGCCGTTATATCCTTCAAACTCCGCACCAAGATCCACGCTGACAATGTCACCGGCTCTTATTATGCGGTTTTTGGCAGGTATGCCGTGAATAACCTCGTTGTTAATAGATATACAAGCGGTCGCCGGAAAGCCGTAAAGTCCTTTAAAGTTGGGTCTTGCGCCCTTGCTTCTTATGAACTTCTCGGCAAGAGTGTCGAGCTCTAAGGTTGATACTCCCGGCTCGACCGCCTCACCTATTAACTTCAGCGCCTGCGCCGAAATAACACAGGCTTCTTTCATTATAGCCAGCTCCCTGGCTGTTTTAAGCACTACCATAATTAGATACCTAAAGCTTCAAATACAAGCTTGGTAGTGTCGGCTACTTCTTCCTGACCGGGAACCGATTTCAGCTTGCCGGTTTTGGAATAGTAGTTTTTGAGCGGCTCGGTCTGCTCGTGGTAGATCGCAAGACGCTCAAGCACTGTTTCAGGTGCGTCATCCTTACGTTGGATAAGCTCGGCACCGCAGAGATTACAGATGCCGTCTTTAGCCGGCTTCTTGTACTCAAGGTGATAGCTTGCTCCGCATGCGGGACACACGCGTCTTCCGCCCAGACGGGCTGCGATGGCTTCGTCCTTAACATCAATGTCAAGCACGCAGTCGATCTCGACGCCGAGTGAATCAAGTGCTTCGGCCTGAGGTATTGTTCTGGGGAAACCGTCAAGGATGAAACCGTTATTACAGTCATCCTTTGCCAGGCGTTCCTTGATGATGCCGATCACGACATCATCCGAAACAAGCTGGCCGGCTTCAACAGCAGCCTTGGCCTTCAACCCCATCTCGGTACCGTTTTTCATTGCCTCACGGATAATGTTTCCGGTCGAGATGGTGGGGATTGAAAGTTTTTCACAGATGATCTCTGCCTGCGTGCCCTTACCGGCACCGGGTGCACCGAGAAGTATCAGTTTCATATCTGTTACCTCTTAATCAAGGAAGCCCTTGTAGTGGCGCATCATCATCTGGGATTCGAGATTGTTAACGATCTCAAGTGCAACACCGACAACGATGAGTACCGAAGTACCGCCGATGGAGATGTTTGCAAATGCGGGGCTGAACAATCCGAAGAGGATCGGTCCTACAGCGACAACGCTGAGGCAGATGGCTCCGATAAGAGTGATTCTGGAAAGAACTCTCTTGATGAAGTCTGCGGTGGACTGACCGGGGCGGATACCGGGGATGGATCCGCTGTTCTTTCTGAGGTTGTTTGCCATCTCAACAGGATTGTACTGAATGGTTACATAGAAGTAAGCAAATGCAATGATCATTGCAAAGTACAGAACTGCGTAGAAGACACCCTGAGTGCTGAACATTGAAAGGATCTTGTAGAACCAGTTCGGCTCCTTGGGGTTCCAGAAAGAAAGAACCATAGTGGGGATCATCAGGATGGAGCTGGCGAAGATGATGGGCATAACACCGGACATATTGACCTTGATGGGAATATGGGTGTTCTGGCCACCGTACATCTTACGGCCGACAACACGCTTGGCATACTGAACAGGCAGTCTGCGCTCGGCGTTAGTCATCCAGACGATGAAAGCAATAACAAGAAGGAACACGACAACGATCAGGACGGTAGCGATCGGCTCTCCTGCCTGCCACCAAGCAATAAGCTGGCCGACAGCATCGGGGAAGCGGGAAAGGATACCTGCGAACAACAGTATCGAAATACCGTTGCCAATGCCCTTTTCGTCGATCTGCTCACCAAGCCACATAACGAGTGCGGAACCGGCTGCCAAGGTAAGAACGATGACGAATCCGGCAAACCACTCTGCGAAGGTGCCGCTGATCTTGAGCAGGTTGCTTCGGTTGAGGTAGATGTAAAATGCCAATCCCTGGATAATACCGAGGATTACGGTTGCAACACGGGTGTGCTTTGCAATGATCTTACGTCCCTCTTCTCCTTCTTTGGAGATCCTCTCATAGTAGGGAATTGCTACTGTGAGAAGCTGCATAATGATGGAAGAGTTGATGTACGGGGTAACGCCCATTGCGAAGATAGCGCCGTACTGCAACGCACCACCGGTGAATGTTGAGAAATAGCTTCCGAAAACATTGCTCTCGGACATGGTCTTGCCAAGTGCCACGGGATCAATAAACGGAACAGGAATGACAGAACCGATACGGAATATCAAGATAATAAAGAGAGTGAAAAGAATCTTCTTACGAAGGTCAGCGACCTTCCATGCATTCTTAATTGTCTCTAACATATCAGAGTACCTCGTACTTTCCACCTGCTGCCACGATCTTATCCTTTGCAGCGGCAGAGAAGGCAACAGCCTTCACGGTAATCTTCTTGGTCAATTCACCGTTACCAAGAACTTTAAGTCCGTCATACTCCTTCTTGATAATGCCCTTTTCGATGAGAGCTGCAGCATCTACAACTGCTCCGTCCTCAAATACATTGAGGGCTGCGATGTTGACGGTTGCAAACTCACTGGCAAAAATGTTGTTAAAACCTCTCTTGGGAACACGTCTCTGAAGGGGCATCTGTCCGCCTTCAAAACCGAATCTCTGGCCGCGACCTGCACGTGCCTTCTGACCTTTGTGTCCCTTACCGGCAGTTTTACCGTTGCCGGAACCATGACCTCTACCGATGCGCTTTACCTCTTTAGTAGAACCCTCAACGGCTTTAAGCTCATGAATTTTCATAGTTCGCACCTCCTTAGTTAGCTTCAGTTACCTCGACGAGGTGGATAATTTTCTTGATCTTACCCTGGGTGGCTGCGTTGTCGGGCTGAACGGTGACATCGCCGCGCTTGTGAAGTCCGAGGGCTTTGGCGGTTGCGATCTGATCAGGCTTGCAGCAGATCAGGCTCTTAACCAGCTTTACGTTAAGATTAGCCATTTTACTCGTCCTCCTTAACCTAAGATTTCTTTAACGGTCTTTCCGCGGATAGCAGCAACCTCTTCAGCGGTGCGGAGAGCCTTGAGTCCTTCGATGGTAGCTCTTACAACGTTGTAGGGGTTATTGGTGCGGAGAGCCTTGGTACGGATATCGGTGATGCCGACAGTCTCAACAACTGCACGGACAGCGCCACCGGCGATAACACCGGTACCTGGAGCGGCGGGCTTCATAAGAACAGAGCCTGCGCCGTAAACACCGAGAATCTCGTGCGGAATGGTGGTACCCTTCAAGGAAACCTTGATAAGGTTCTTCTTTGCGTCCTCGATGCCCTTGCGGATAGCGTCAGGAACTTCTCCTGCCTTTCCAACACCGAAGCCGACAGTGCCGTTACCGTCACCAACAACTACCAGAGCTGCGAACTTCATAATACGTCCGCCCTTAACAGTCTTGGAAACACGGTTGATGGCAACAACTTTTTCTTTAAGATCCATAGTGGATGCGTCGATCATAGTAGCCAAAAGTATTCTCCTCCTTCTTTAGAACTTGAGGCCGCCCTCACGGGCTCCTTCGGCCAGCTCCTTGACACGGCCGTGATAGATATATCCGCCGCGGTCAAATACGCAAACTTCAATACCCTTGTCTTTAGCACGTGCAGCAATCAACTGTCCAACTTTACGGGCTTCTTCTTTGTTACCCTTAGCAGTTCCGAAGTCCTTCTCGAGAGAAGAAGCGGAAGCCAAAGTAACTCCGTTTACATCGTCGATAAGCTGGGCGTAAATGTTGCTGTTGGAGCGGAAAACATCGAGACGGGGGCACTCAGCAGTACCGCTGATCTTGCCACGTACACGAGCATGTCTCTTAAGACGAGCTTTGTTAGTATCAGGTCTTGAAACCATTTTATTTTCTCTCCTTTATTACTTTTTAGCGCCCTTACCGGCTTTACCTTCTTTGCGGCGGATGTGTTCGCCGGCGTACTTGATACCCTTGCCCTTGTACGGCTCAGGAGGACGCTTCTCGCGAATCTCTGCTGCAATCTGACCTACAACCTGCTTATCGGCACCGGAAACTACGATTGAGTTCGGGTTGGGAACGTCAATGGTGATTCCGTCTACCTCAGGCATAATTACCTGATGAGAGTAACCAAGGTTCATAACCAGGTTCTTACCCTGCTTCTGAACACGGTAACCAACACCGTTGACCTCGAGCTCCTTTTTGAAGCCCTCGGTAACACCGATTACCATATTGCTTACCAAAGTGCGGGTAAGTCCGTGCAGTGCACGATCTTCCTTGTCATCCGAAGGACGGGTTACAAGGATCTCGCTGCCCTCGACCTTGATGGTCATACGCTCGCTGAAAGTCTGAGTAAGGGTGCCCTTGGGGCCCTTAACGGTGACCTCTGCGCCGTTGACTTTAACATCAACTCCGGCCGGGATGGCGATAGGCTTTCTACCTATTCTTGACATTTCACTGCACCTCCCCTTACCAGATGAAAGCGAGGACTTCGCCGCCGACATTCTCACGGCGTGCCTGCTTGTCAGTCATAATACCTTTTGAAGTGGAAACGATAGCGATTCCAAGGCCTCTCATGACCTTGGGCATATCCTCCACGTTGGAATAAATACGCAGACCGGGCTTGGATACTCTGCGAAGACCGGTGATGATCTGCGACTTGTTCGGACCGTACTTAAGTGCGATCTTGATAACTCCCTGCTTGCCGTCTTCCAAAACGGTGAAGCCGTTGATGTAACCCTCGTCGAGAAGGATCTGTGCGATAGCCTTCTTAACGTTAGAAGCGGGCACGTCAACCGAGTCATGCTTTGCCGAACTAGCGTTACGAATTCGTGTCAGCATATCGGCTATTGTATCGGTGATTTGCATACCGTCAACCTCCTTTACGTATTGCTGTTACCAGCTTGCCTTCTTTACTCCGGGGATCTCGCCCTTGTAGGCCAGCTCTCTGAAGCAAATTCGGCAGATACCGTACTTGCGGAGATAAGCATGGGGGCGACCGCAGATCTTACATCTGGTGTACTCTCTGGTCGAAAACTTAGCAGGTCTCTGCTGCTTGATTTTCATAGATGTCTTAGCCATGTTTACACTCCTTACTTCGCAAACGGGGCGCCCATAAGAGTCAAGAGCTCTCTGGCTTCCTCGTCGGTATTTGCGGTGGTAACAAAAATGATATCCATACCGCGTACCTTGTCGATTTTATCGTAGTCGATTTCAGGGAAGATCAACTGTTCCTTAACGCCCATTGCATAGTTGCCACGACCGTCGAAGGAGTTGGGGTTGATACCTCTGAAGTCTCTGACTCTCGGAAGAGCGGTGTTGAAGAGTCTGTCAACAAACTCATACATCTTTTCGCCTCTGAGAGTTACCTTGGCACCGATCGGCATACCTTCACGAAGTTTGAAGTTTGCAACCGACTTTCTTGCCTTACAGACGACCGGATGCTGTCCGGTGATCTGGCTGAGATCGTTAACGATGGCATCGATAACCTTTGCGTTATCTCTTGCCTCGCCACAACCAACGTTGATAACAACCTTGTCAAGCTTAGGAATCTGCATGACACTCTTGTAGTTATACTTGGCTCTCAGAGCAGGTGCTACGTTGGCTTTGTATTCTTCTCTTAATCTTGCCATATTCATGCGTCCTCCTTATCAGATTGTTTCGCCGCACTTCTTGCAGATGCGGTCTTTTTTACCATCCTCGTACAGCTTGTGGCCGATACGGGTGGGCTGCTTGCACTTGGGGCAGACAACCTGTACCTTGCAGGCATAGATTGCGCTTTCTGCCTCGATTATACCGGAAGGATCGCCGGCCTTGCGGGGCTTAACATGCTTCTTAACCATGTTGCGACCCTCAACAATAACCTTGCCCTCTTTGGGGCTGACCTCGAGGACCTTACCGGTCTTTCCACGGTCTGCGTCTCCTCCGGTGAGGATAACGACGGTATCGCCGACTTTAATATTCATTTTATTCATGTCAGTGTACCTCCATCAAAGAACTTCGGGAGCGAGAGAGAGGATCTTCATATAATCCTTCTCACGGAGCTCACGTGCGACGGGTCCAAAGATACGGGTACCTCTGGGGGTCTTGTCTTCTCTGATTATAACCGCGGCATTTTCATCAAAACGGATATATGAACCGTCATTACGGCGAAGACCTTTGCAAGAACGTACTACTACGGCCTTGACTACATCGCCCTTTTTGACGGTACCGCCGGGAGCTGCTTTCTTAACGGAAGCAACTACGACGTCGCCAATGTTGGCATACCTTCTGCCGGAACCGCCAAGCACTCTGATGCACATAAGCTCTTTTGCACCGGTGTTGTCGGCAACCTTAAGGTAAGTCTGTTGCTGTATCACAGTCTTTTCCTCCTTTAGACTACTTTGCCTTCTCTATGATTTCAACTACGCGCCATCTCTTGTCTTTCGAGAGGGGACGTGTCTCCATAATCAGGACACGGTCACCGATGCCGCACTCATTGTTCTCATCATGGGCTTTGAACTTAACGGTGTTCTTAACAATTTTCTTGTAGAGCGGATGCTTTACGTTGTCTTCGATAGCAACTACAACGGTCTTGTCCATCTTGTCGCTGACAACCTTACCGACTCTTGTTTTACGAAGGTTTCTTTCGCTCATAGCTTTCGTCCTCCCTTACATTAAGAATTGGCGCCGTTCAGTTCGATCTCGCGGAGAAGAGTCTTAACTCTTGCGATATCCTTTTTAACGGCTGCAATTCTGGTCGGGTTGTCGAGCTGATTAATGGCATGCTGGAAACGAAGATTGAAGAGTTCTTCTTTCAGATCCTTCAGCTGCTTCTCGAGCTCTGCCGGGGTCTTATCTCTGAGTTCCTTTACATTCATTACTGCTCACCACCCTGTTCTTTAGTCACAAACTTGCATTTGATAGGCAGCTTGTTAGCGGCAAGACGCATAGCTTCGCGGGCGACCTCTTCGGATACACCGCCGATTTCAAACATAACTCTGCCCGGTTTTACCACGGCTACCCAATACTCGGGAGAACCTTTACCTGAACCCATTCGGGTCTCGGCAGGCTTCTCGGTGATCGGCTTGTCGGGGAAAATCTTGATCCAGACCTGACCGCCACGCTTGATGTAACGGGTCATGGCAATACGAGCTGCCTCGATCTGGTTTGAGGTGATCCATGCGGGCTCAGTTGCCTGAAGACCGAAATCACCGTTGGAAACGAAATTGCCGCGGAGTGCCTGACCTTTAAGGCGGCCTCTGTGTACACGGCGGTACTTAACACGCTTAGGTAACAGCATTAGCGGTGGCCTCCTTCCTTGCGGGGCTTTCTGGCATCGTGCAGAACCTCGCCGGTGTAGATCCATACCTTAACGCCGATGCGGCCGTAGGTGGTATGTGCCTCTGCGAAGCCATAGTCGATGTCAGCACGGATAGTCTGAAGGGGAATGGTTCCCTCTCTGTAGCTCTCGGAACGGGCGATCTCAGCACCGCCGAGACGACCGGAAACCTGAGTTTTGATACCCTTAACGCCGCAACGCATTGCACGTCCCAAGGACAGCTTCATTGCACGACGGAAGGATACACGCTTCTCAAGCTGAGCTGCGATGCTCTCTGCAACCAGGGTTGCATTGACATCGGGGTTCTTGATCTCAACGATATTGATGTAAACATCCTTATCGGTGTTGAGAAGCTTCTTGCACTGTGCCTTGAGCTTTTCGATCTCCTCGCCCTTGCGGCCGATGACCATACCGGGCTTTGCACAGTGGATGTGGATGCGAACGCGCTTTTCGTCACGCTCGATCTCTACTTTAGGAACACCTGCCGAATAAAGGGTCTTCTTCAGGTACTTACGGAGGTTGTAGTCCTCAACCAAAGTATCGCCGAAATCCTTATCCTTGGTGAACCAACGAGAATCCCAGTTTTTAATAACGCCAACACGGAAACCGTGCGGATTTACTTTCTGGCCCATAACTTTAACCTCCTTCTTAGTCTTCACGCTCTCTGAGAACCAGAGTTACGTGAGATGTTCTCTTCAGGATGCGGTGTGCACGTCCGTGGTCCTTAGCGCGGATTCGTTTCAGAATCGGGCCGGGGCCTACGAAGCACTCTGCTACATAGAGCTTGGATACATCCATCTGATGGTTGTTTTCTGCATTAGCGATTGCTGATTTGAGCGATTTTTCAAGATACTCGCAAGCGGCCTTCGGTGTGAACCTAAGAATAGCCATGGCTTTGTCAGCGTCCTTGTTGCGGATAAGATCCAGGACGATCTGCACCTTGCGAGGTGATATGCGGGCATATCTGAGTGTTGCCCTTGCTTCCATAGTCATACTCTCCTTTCGACCGCTTACTTCGTAGTCTTTGCGCCGGCATGACCCTTAAAGGTTCTGGTCGGTGCAAACTCGCCGAATTTATGACCTACCATGTCTTCGGTAACGTATACCGGAACATGCTTTCTACCGTCATGAACTGCCACCGTATGTCCGACGAAATCGGGGAAAATAGTGGATGAACGGCTCCAGGTCTTCAAAACACGCTTCTCGCCGGCTTTATTCATTTCCTGTACTCTTTTCAGAAGCACGGGCTGAATGTAAGGGCCTTTTTTAACGCTTCTTCCCATTGTTCTTTCTCCTTTCGTCGATTACTTAGCATTACGACGCTTGACAATATTCTTGTCAGACTGCTTATGCTTCTTACGGGTCTTGTAACCCAAGGTGGGTTTACCCCAAGGTGTAACAGGACCGGAACGGCCGATAGGTGCACGTCCCTCACCACCACCGTGGGGGTGATCACACGGGTTCATGACAGAACCGCGAACGGTGGGACGCCAGCCCATGTGGCGCTTACGACCTGCTTTACCGATGTTAACATTCTCGTGCTCGGGGTTGGAAACGCTGCCGATGGTTGCCATGCAAGAAGCAGGAACGTTACGGAGCTCGCCGGAAGGAAGTCTCAGAAGAGCCATTCCGTTTTCCTTAGCCATGAGCTGAGCCATGTTACCGGCAGAACGGGCAAGCTGTGCGCCCTTGCCGGGGTAAAGTTCAACGTTGTGAACAACGGTACCGACAGGGATATCGGAAAGCTTCAGTGCATTACCGGGCTTGATATCTGCGTCGGGACCGGAAACGATCTTATCGCCGACCTTGAGATCCTGAGGAGCGATGATGTAACGCTTCTCGCCGTCCTCGTACTGAACGAGTGCAATGAATGCGGAACGGTTGGGATCGTACTCGAGGGTCATAACCTCGGCGGGGATGCCGAACTTATCACGCTTGAAGTCGATGATACGGTACTTGATTCTGTTGCCGCCGCCGTGATGACGGACGGTGATGCGGCCATAGCTGTTACGGCCGGCATGCTTCTTAATTACGCCCAAAAGACTCTTTTCGGGAGCAACCTTGGAAAGCTCGGAGTAGTCCATAACGGTCATACCACGTCTACCGTTGGTTGTGGGCTTGTAATGTTTGATAGCCATTTTAAGTTTCACTCTCCTATTTAAGCTTAGCGGAGCTTATGCTCCATACATTGCTTTGAATCGTTCTGTCTGATTACATCAAGCCGTCGAAGAACTCGATGGTCTTGGAATCAGCCTTGAGGGTGACGATCGCCTTTTTCCAATCAGCGGTGTAACCCTCGTAACGACCCATACGGCGCTTGTGGCCGCTTACGTTTACGGTGTTGACCTTTTCTACCTTGACACCGAAGAGCTCTTCACAAGCACGTGCGATGTCGATCTTGGTAGCGTCTGTAGCTACCTTGAAGGTGTACTTCTTGTCAGCAAAACCGCCCATTGCACGCTCGGTAACTACCGGAGCAAGAATGATATCCTGAGCTGCTTTCATTATGCGTATACCTCCTCGATAGTCTTGACGGCATCCTTAACAATGATGAGTGTATCAGCATTGATGATGTCATAGGTGTTGATGGTGTTGACCTGTGCGGTCTTTACGCCGGGGATGTTAGCAGCAGACTTCACAACGTTTGCTTCGTTGGAAGCGAGAACGATGAGAGTCTTCTTGCCGGCCTCAAGAGCCTTCAGGCACTCAACAACGGTCTTGGTCTTGTAGCCTTCAACGGTGAGGGCATCCAGAACGATGAGAGATTCAGTGAGAACCTTGTCAGAAAGAGCAGACTTCAATGCAAGCTGTCTTTCCTTCTTGTTGATGGTGAAGTAGTAATCTCTGGGCTTGGGACCGAGAGCGATACCACCGTGTCTCCACTGAGGTGAACGGGTAGAACCCTGTCTTGCATGGCCTGTACCCTTCTGTCTCCAGGGCTTCTTGCCGCCGCCGGAAACTTCGGAGCGGGTCAATGTCGACTGTGTGCCCTGACGCTGATTAGCGAGGAAGTTCACAACAGCCATGTGCATAACGGCCTCGTTAGGCTCAACACCGAAAACAGCTGCGCTCAATTCGATATCTGCGACCTTCTTACCGGCCATATCCTTAACTGCAACAATAGGCATTTTCCTTCACTCCTTCCTTAAGCTTTAACGCTGTCGAAAACAACTACGATCGAGCCCTTGGGACCGGGAACGGCACCCTTAACTGCGATGATGTTGTTCTCAGCGTCGATCTTGACAACCTCAAGATTCTGAACGGTTACGCGCTCAGCACCGAGATGTCCTGCCATCTTCTTTCCTTTGAAGATTCTGGCGGGGTCGATAACACCCAAAGAACCGCCGTGACGGTGAACAGGGCCGGTACCGTGAGTCTCTTTGAGTCTCGCGAAGTTCCAGCGCTTGATTACGCCGGCATAGCCCTTACCTTTGCTGGTGCCTCTTACGTCAACCTTGTCGCCCTCTGCGAAAACGTCAGCCTTGATGATGTCGCCTACATTATAAGCTGAGCAATCATCGAATCTGAACTCGCGGAGAACCTTCTTAGGTGCAACGTCGCCCTTTGCGAAGTGTCCCTTCATGGGCTTGTTGACCTTGTGGGCCTTCAGATCGCCGAAGCCGACCTGAACTGCCTCGTAGCCGTCGTTTTCAGCGGTCTTCTTCTGGCTGATGGCACAGGGGCCTGCCTCGATGACCGTTACGGGAACGACGTTACCGTTTGCGTCAAAAAGCTGGGTCATACCGAGCTTCTTGCCTACGATACCTTTTTGCATTTTATTTTCCTCCTGAATGGTTATTGGTTGACATTTCTGCCAACATGACCTGCCGCTTTAAGATCAGAGCTTGATCTCGATCTCAACGCCGGCGGGGAGCTCAAGACCTGTCAGAGCTTCAACGGTTTTGTTGGAAGGTCTGAGAATGTCGATAAGCCTTTTGTGGGTTCTGCTTTCAAACTGCTCACGGCTGTCCTTGTACTTGTGGACTGCGCGAAGGATGGTTACGACTTCTTTCTCGGTCGGGAGCGGTACGGGACCTGAAACACGAGCGCCGGTGCGCTTTGCGGTTTCGATGATCTTCTCCGAAGCCTGATCGATGAGAGCATGGTCGTAGCTCTTCAGTCTGATTCTGATTTTCTCCTTGACTGCCATTGTGACTTTCGCCTCCTTGTTAAATTTGGCGGGCAACGCCGCTTTTGTCTGCAATGTTTACATTGTGCCGGGTGTTTCATCCCTGTCCAATATAAAATCCGGATCGCAGCATCATTTTTGCAAGCAATCCGGGGCCGACATTCGGCGTTCTTGCTTTGGCTTGCCAAAGCAACGCAAATTCTTGTCGCCCGGTTTAAAATCGGACATACTCCGCGGAAATTCCCCAACTCGAGGTTGGCCACCTCCCGCATCAACGCATATCTGCACATCACATGCCCGATTAGTTTACCATAACAGCCCTCAAAATGCAAGTGTTTTTTCAAATTTTTTGAGAAAATTTTGATATTTTCACCATGTTGCGCCGATTTGCAATATATTTGTGCAAATCTTTGCGTTTTATAGCAACTTTATCGGGTATTTTCGGCATTTGTGTTGACTTTGCGCACGCGTATATATATAATGTAAGAAAATAACACAAAATGAGGTGTTTTTTATGAAAAAAGTCGGATTATCGATCGGCAGACTTCAATCTAATTTTGGTTTCCCGCTGGCTTTGGATAAAGCAAAGGAGGTCGGCTGCGATACGGTTGACATCGGTCTTGAAAGCCGAGATTACCGCCGTGAGGGCGACAAATACTCTCTGCCCGAGGAGGAAATAGTGGCTTATTACTCCGAGATCGGCCGCCACGCAAAGGAGATCGGCATTGAGATCTCGCAGACCCACGGCCGAATCAGGGGCTACTCTCTTGATGAGGAAGAAAACAAGGCAGTTTTGAAAAACGCAAGGCTCGACTGTATGGTCACCGCCGCTTTGGGTGCACCCGTAACCGTTATGCATATTTGTGCAACGGGTCGTGTAGGTCCTGACTACCCTGCCGAAAAAATGCGTGAGCTCGGCTTCAGAATGTTTGCCGACATTTTGCCCTTTGCCAAGGAGTTTGGCGTAAACGTTGCGCTTGAGACCTTTGGCGATTCGCCCAAATACGAATGCTGTGATTTCTTTGGTGATCCCAACGAGCTGTTTGCAGTTTTCAACCGTTTAAAGAACGAGACTCCTTACGGCGACTACGTTTCCATCTGTGTCGACACAGGTCACAGCAACAAGGCAAGCCGCTTCGGTCATCCCAAGCCTGCCGATGCCATCCGTTTGTTCGGCAATAACATTTCGACCTTACACCTCAACGATAACGACACTCTGACCGATCAGCACAAGCCGCCCAGAACCGGATGTATCGATTGGGTCGATGTTATGGCCGCACTAAAAGAGGTCGGCTATAACGGTGTTTACAATATGGAGCTCTCTCTTTGCTGCTTCGGCAAGGAGCTGTACCTTGATACCGCCGCACTTTCGACCAAGATAATGCGCGACATTTTGAAAGAAAGCGAAGATCAATAAGTACACAAAAACCGTTCGGGGATGCTTCCCGAACGGTTTTGTTATACCTTATTTTTTACGGCGATGGGGACCTTCCGATCCGTTTGAGCCACGGTGCGAAACACCGTTTCCTGCAGTTTTGGGATATTTCTTTCTGAACATAATGTTGACCGCGATAAGCGCCGCAATGCACAGAACAGCCAGCAAAATGGGGATCCAGATGATCTTGTAAATATCCTTGGCAACGGTCGAAGCCTTGCCTTGATAGTGATCTCCCTCTTCTTCGTCGTCGGTATACTCATCACTTATCGGCTCATCCGACACCGTAGCCGATACCGTTGAGGATGAGGAATCTGTTGACGAGGTCGTTGTGCTCGAGGTTCCCGAAGAGTAATTCTCTTCTATAAAGGTGCTTCCGCCGTGACCGCCGCCGCTGTAGATCGGCTTATTGGGTCTTGAAGAGGTGGTTTCCTCCGAAGAAGTACCCTCATCAGAGCTTGTGTCACCGTCGGAACTCGTCTCACCGTCCGAAGAGGTCTCTCCGTCAGAGCTTGTTTCTCCATCGGAAGAAGTCTCACCGTCGGATGAGGTCTCATCCCCCGAGGATGCATCCCCACTTTCGGTGGTGTCACTTCCCGTGCTTACGGTTTCATCGGACGAAACATCCTCCGACGAAGCCTGCTCGGAAGAGGCTCCCGCCGGCACAGAACCGATCGGATCGGACTCGGTCGCCGTGGCGGTCATTCCGAAAGCCACGGTCAAAGCCATACAAAGTATAACAACGAGAACCGCTGTCAGTCTTTTGTTCATTAAACTCATATCCTTTTTTAATGGAATATATCTATCAGTATGCCTTGCCCCAGTAGACCAGCTTCTTGGCAGGCTTGCCGCAGCAGACACACTTACCTTCGATATTGTCCTGCTGACCCAAGGGCATACAGCGTGAGGTCACACCGGCAACCTCTTTGAGCTTATCCTCGCACTCACGGTCCATACACCACAGAGCCTTGATAAAGCCGGGCTTGTTGTCGGCGGTATCCTTCATCTCGTCGAGATCGTTGACCGAATAGGTCATGGTCTCACGGCGCTCGAGAGCCTTATTGTACATAGAGGTCGAAATGTCCTCAAGCAGCTTTTCTATAGTCTCCTCGATTCCGTCAAGCGATACAAACAGCTTCTCGGCGGTATCACGGCGAACAAGAACACACTGGTTCTTTTCGATATCCTTGGGACCGAGTTCAAGACGTACGGGAACGCCCTTCATCTCATACTCCGAGAACTTCCAACCGGGCGACTGCTCGCTGACATCAATACCTGCTCTGAACTTCTTTCGGAGGCTCTCGTAGACCTCGGTTGCCTTCTCGATAACGCCTTCCTTGTGCTGGGCAATAGGAATGACCATAACCTGCTTGGGAGCAACTGCAGGAGGCAGAATAAGACCGCTGTCGTCACCGTGGGTCATAATGACGGCACCGATAAGACGGGTGGTCATACCCCACGAGGTCTGATGCGGAGTTGCAAGCTTGTTGTCCTTATCGGCATAGGTAATGCCGAATGCCTTGGCAAAGCCGTCGCCGAAGAAGTGCGAGGTACCGCTCTGCAGAGCCTTACCGTCGTGCATCAAGGCCTCGATGGTGTAGGTCTCAACAGCGCCTGCAAAACGCTCCTTCTCGGTCTTGATACCCTTTACAACGGGGATACAGAGGTACTTCTCACAGAACTCGGCATAAACATCCAGCATTCTGACGGTCTCGGCCTGAGCCTCCTCAGCGGTTGCGTGGATGGTGTGACCCTCCTGCCACAAAAACTCTCTCGAGCGCAGGAAAGGACGGGTGGTCTTTTCCCAACGGACGACCGATACCCACTGATTGTAGAGCTTGGGCAGGTCACGCCAGGAATGGATGATATTCTTGTAATGATCGCAGAAAAGAGTCTCGGACGTAGGACGGACGCAAAGGCGCTCCTCCAATTTTTCGCTTCCGCCGTGGGTCACCCAAGCAACCTCGGGGGCGAAACCCTCAACATGATCCTTTTCCTTCTGCAAAAGGCTTTCAGGAATGAACATAGGCATGCAGACGTTCTCGTGTCCGGTCTCTTTGAACATACCGTCAAGGATGCGCTGAATGTTCTCCCAGATAGCATAACCGTAAGGTCTGATGACCATACAGCCCTTTACGCTTGTGTAATCGATAAGCTCGGACTTCAAGCACACGTCGGTATACCATTGTGCAAAATCGTCCTCCATCGATGTAATCTCTTTAACTAACTTCTCTTTAGCCAATTTACTCACCATTTCCTCAAGTTACTTTGGTATAAATAATATTATATTAGAAAGCAACAAGAATTTCAACACTAAATTGTAAACAATAGCCGAAATTTCGACATCTTTAAAACAAAGACAGCGCAGCAAACAGAATTTGCCGCGCAGTTTTTGAATATTTTTCGAAAATACGATTAGTTCAGATTCTCAATATAGTTGACAACGTCGCCAACGGTCTTGATGTTCTCGACCTGATCATCGGGCACCTCAAGTCCAAACTCGTCCTCAATGGACATGATGAGATCAACAACATCCAAGCTGTCAGCACCGAGATCCTCGGCGATGTTGGAATCCATAGTGACCTGATCTTCCTCAATGTCAAGCTGCTCACAAAGAATTGCTCTGATTTTTTCAAAAACCATTATCGGTTCCTCCTAAAAGAAATTATAGACTTAAACTCAAAACTGTGGTATACTGTAAAAAGTACCGTTTTGGTATCAGGATAACGAAAATCGCACTTGATTTTTGCTACTGTTTAATTATAATATGTTGACAAGGACGATTTGTCAATAGAAAAAATGAAAAATTTTGCTTTTGAGGTAGATTTTATGAAGCAGAAGTATGCCGTTATAGGACATCCGATAGGTCACACGATGTCCCCTTTTATACACAAGAGTCTTTTTGAACTGCAAGGAATCGAAATGGAATACTTTGCTTTCGACATAGCTCCCGAAAAACTCGGTAATGAAATGAACGGTGTTTTGGGCGACCTTCAGGGCTTTAATGTGACTATTCCCCACAAGGAAGCAATTATTCCTTTTATAGATTCGGTCGACGAATCAGCCTTGAAATACAATGCCGTAAACTGTGTTTTGCGCCGTGACGGTAAAACACACGGCTGCAGCACCGATGCCTACGGCTTTACTCAGGCCTTGAAGGCTAACAACGTTCCTCTTTCGGGACGTGTGCTGGTGCTGGGTGCGGGCGGTGCCGCAAGGACACTTGCACGTGAGGCTGCGGACGCCGGCTGTGAGGTCACGATAGCAGTAAGACAGAGCAGTTTGATAAAGGCTGAAGAACTGAAAAAATGGCTGATATCAAGCGATGGTAAGGTCTCGGTCTGTGAGCTTAAAGACGTTCTGGGCGAATTTGACCTTTGCGTTAATGCAACACCGGTGGGAATGTACCCCAACCCCGATGCAATGCCGCTGACCGAAGGGCAATTGAAGGGCTGCAAGGCCCTTTTTGATGCCGTTTACAACCCCGAAAAGACCCTGCTGATAAAGGTGGCCGAAGGCCTTGGTATCAAGACCGTAGGCGGTATGGCAATGCTGGTCTGGCAGGCCGTAAAGGCACACGAATTCTGGTACGGTGCCGAGTTTAAGACTGCTGATATTGAGGAGATAATAGAAGCCGCCAACCGTGAAATGGAGAGGATATTTTATGAAAAATAACATCGTTCTCTGCGGCTTTATGGGTTGCGGAAAATCCACCGTTGGACGTGCCTTGGCCGCAAGATTGAACTATGAATTTTGCGACAGCGATGCGGTCATCGAGCAGCG
The DNA here is from genome assembly GCA_017416345.1 of Clostridia bacterium. Taxonomy (GTDB): domain Bacteria; phylum Bacillota; class Clostridia; order Oscillospirales; family Acutalibacteraceae; genus UMGS172. The sequence goes on from JAFQCR010000011.1 coordinate 69,851, forward strand.
TGAAGGCACCGCAATAAGCACCATTTTTGCCGAAAAAGGCGAACCTTATTTCCGTGAGCTTGAGAAGACCGTTATCCGTGAGCTTTCCGAGCAAAAGGGGCTGATAATCGCCACGGGAGGCGGTGCGGTCTTAAACCCCGAAAATGCCGAAAGCTTACGCAAAACAGGGCTTGTGATATTCCTTGACATCACGCCCAAAGCAGTGCTGAAGCGCCTTGAGGGCGATACCACAAGGCCTTTGCTTATGCGTGACGATAAGGAGGCCGCCGTCAACGAGCTGATGACAAAGCGCAAGCCTTTGTATGCCGCCGCAGGACATCACACCGTAAATGCAGAGTTGCCGGTTGAAAAGGCGGTTGAAAAAATTGTTGAACTTTATGTTAAGAACGGTTCAAAATCTTGACATTACTTACGTAATGTAGTAAAATATTAGAATAAATTTCCCCAAAAGAAGGTCCTTTTATGATCGTTATTTTGAAAAGCGGAGTTTCACGTGAGCAGGTCTCCGATTTTTCCGATATATTACGCAAAAAATACGGTGTGGACGTTCACACCTCGTTTGGTGAGCAATCGACCGTTTTAGGTCTTGTCGGTGACACCAAGGCCGTTGATATTGACTCGGTCAGCGCATTCCCCATTGTTGAGACGGTACGCCGTGTTCAGGAGCCTTATAAAAAGGTCAACCGCAAGTTCCACCCCGATGACACCGTTATCGACGTTGCAGGTCACAAGATCGGCAACGGAGAGCTGCAGATAATGGCAGGCCCCTGCTCGGTCGAATCCGAGGAGCAGATAGTAGGCATTGCCGAATCGGTCAAGAAAAGCGGTGCCAATTTCCTTCGTGGCGGTGCGTTTAAGCCCAGGACCTCTCCCTATGCCTTCCAGGGCTTGAGAGCCGACGGACTTGAGCTTTTGAAGCACGCCAAGTTAAAGACCGGAATGCCCATCGTCACCGAGATAATGAGTGCCGACCATCTTCCCCTTTTTGAGGATGTCGACGTTATTCAGGTCGGCGCAAGAAATATGCAGAATTTTGAGCTTTTAAAGGAGCTCGGCAAATGCAACAAGCCCATTCTTTTGAAAAGAGGCCTTGCCAATACCATTGAAGAGACCCTTATGAGTGCCGAGTACATTATGAGCAACGGCAACGAAAACGTTATCCTTTGCGAGCGTGGCATCAGAACCTATGAGACCTTCACCCGCAACACTCTGGACGTTTCGGCGGTACCCGTTTTCAAAAAGCTTTCTCACCTTCCCGTTGTGGTCGATCCTTCGCACGCATCGGGTATAACATGGTTGGTCGAGCCTTTGTCGTTGGCTGCAGTTGCCGCAGGTGCCGACGGTCTTATGATCGAGGTCCACAACGATCCTCCCCACGCCTTGTCGGACGGTGCGCAGTCCGTCACACCCGAGCAGTTCCAAAGGCTTTGCGACAAGCTTTTTGCGGTGACCAACGCCATCCACAGCATTACACACAATTGATTTGGGAGATGACCCATTTATGTCAGCCATAAAGATTTCGGTAACCAAGCCCGAAGCTTACGATATACTCATTGAAAACGGCAGTCTGAAGAACTGCGGCGAGCTGATAAAGCCCGTAGCACGTGGCAAAAGCTGTCTTGTTGTGACCGACACCAACGTTGAGCCGTTATATCTCGACACGGTGGTCGATTCGCTAAAAAGCGCAGGCTTTACCGTCAACTCACACGTGTTCCCCGCGGGTGAGGAAAGCAAGACCTTCCGCACCGTTGAAAATATGTTGGGTGCCTTTGTTTCGGCAGGCTTGACGAGAACCGATTTTGCCGTTGCCTTGGGCGGCGGTGTTACGGGTGACCTTACAGGCTTTGCCGCCGCTATCTATCAGCGAGGCATTGACTATATCGGCATCCCCACCACCCTTTTGTCGCAGATCGATTCTTCGGTCGGCGGTAAAACGGGTTGTGACCTTGTTTACGGCAAAAATCTTGCAGGTGCTTTTCATGCACCCAAGAGGGTCATTATCGACCCCGATTGCCTTGACACTCTACCGCAAAAGTTTTTCAGCGACGGCTTGGCCGAAGCTATCAAGTACGGCGTTATCAAGTCGAAAAAGCTGTTTGACCGATTATTGGAAGAGGATGCTCACGGTTTTATCAACGAGCTTATCGAGGAATGTGTTTCCATCAAGCGTGACGTCACCGAAAACGACTTTTTTGAAAACGGCGAAAGAATGCTTTTGAACTTCGGTCACACCATCGGACATTCAATCGAAAAATACTACAATTTTAAAGATATAACCCACGGTGAGGCAGTTGGTATCGGTATGGTCATTATGGCCGTTGCCGCCGAAAGAAACGGTGAGTGTGAATTGGGCACCGCCAAGCTGATAACCCAAGCATTGCACAAATACAATCTGCCTGCCACCACCTCTATTGATACACAAAAGCTGTGCGAGGGCGCATTTAACGACAAAAAGCGCCGTGGCAAGGATATAAAGCTGGTTGTTCCCGAGAGAATCGGTGTCTGCACGGTCAAGACCTTGCCCTGCGACCGACTTGTTGACTATATCGGAGGCGACCGATGAAGGTATCCATTTCCCCTTGTGCCCTTAACGGCACCGTTTGGGCTCCGCCGTCAAAATCGGCAGGTCATCGCAGTCTTATCTGCGCCGCTTTGTCAGATCGACCGACCGCCGTTTTCAATTTCGGTGAGTCAAACGATATGACGGCAACCGCCAATGCGTTGATCGCCTTGGGCGCAACCGTCACACGTGACGGAAACACCGTCAAGGTGACCCCCGTTAAGAAAAATAACAAAAACCTTACCATAGATTTCAACGAATCGGGCTCTACCGCTCGGTTTATGATACCGGTTGCCGCCGCTTTGGGTGCTGAAAACATCACCTTTACGGGTCGTGGCAGATTGCCCGAGCGTCCGTTTGACACCTTGGTCGAGGCCTTGCGCCAAAACGGTGTGACCTGCTCGTCGGACAAGCTTCCGATGACGGTCTCGGGTCAGCTTAAAGCAGGACATTTTGAGCTTCCGGGCAACATCAGCTCGCAGTATATCAGCGGTCTTTTGCTTGCACTTTCAATAGTTGAGGGTGACAGCGAGATAGTGCTGACCAGCGAGCTTCAGTCCCGTGATTACGTTTTGATGACGGTCAACGAGCTTCGTGCCTTCGGTGCCAAGATCGGCATTGAAAATGACCGTTTTACCGTAAAAGGCAGACCCTTTCTTACCGCAACCACTCGCACCGTTGAGGGTGATTGGTCGCAGGCGGCCTTCCACCTTGCCGCAGGTGCCATAGGCGGTGACATCACCGTAAAAGGTGTCGGTCTTGACACCCTGCAGGGTGACAGCGCAATTGTCGACCTGCTCAAAGAGTTTGGTGCCGATATTACGGTTACCGATGACGGAATAAACGTCAAAAGATCCCGATTGCACAGCATCACCATTGACGCTTCGCAAATACCCGACCTTGTGCCGATTCTGGCGGTCACCGCCGCCTTTGCCGAAGGCACCACGGTCATCACCAACGCAGAGCGCCTGCGTATTAAGGAAAGCGACCGCCTTTTGGAAACGGCCGTGCGCTTAAAAGCCTTCGGTATTGACGCTGTCGAAACAGCCGATGGCTTGAAGATCGTAGGCGGTAAGCCGATCGGTGCCGAAATAACCTCAGCCAACGACCATCGGATCGTTATGGCCTTCACCGTTATGGCGGCAAATTCAAGCGGCAACAGCACTATTGACGGTGCCGAAGCCATAAACAAATCTTATCCCCTGTTTTTTGAAGATATATCTTCCCTCGGAGGCGAATGTAATGTCATCTGCGATAGGCAGTAAATTCAAGACCACCGTTTTCGGTGAAAGCCACGGTCCCGCTATCGGAGCCGTTATTGATGCGCCTCCTGCAGGCTATAAAATAGATCTCGACGGGATACTCGTTCAAGCCGCAAGAAGAGCACCCGGGCAGGACCCCTCGGCCACCGCAAGAAAGGAAGCCGACACCCCCGAAATTCTGTCGGGACTGCTTGACGGAGTGACCACGGGCGCACCTTTGGCACTTATCATCCGCAATTCCGACCACCGTTCACATAATTATGAAAACATCGCCGCACGACCCAGACCGTCACACGCCGATTATGCGGCAGGTGTGCGCTATAACGGTCATAACGACATTCGCGGCGGTGGAAACTTTTCGGGTCGCTTGACCGCACCCTTGACGGTTGCAGGTGCCGTTGCACGTCAGATCTTAAAGGCTCACGGCATTACTATCGGAGGACACGTTTCGTTTATCGGAAGCACCGCAGATGTGCCGTTTGACCCCGTAAACGTTGACGAAGAGCTGTTGAACAGCCTTAACACACAGTATTTCTCAGTCGTGTCAAGCGAGGCCAAGGCACAAATGCAGGCTGAAATTTCCGAAGCCAGAAAAAGCGGCGACAGCATAGGTGGCGAGGTTGAAATTGCCGTAACGGGCTTTCCCACAGGCATCGGCTCACCCACCGCACGTGGAATCGAAAATGCTGTTTCCAACGCAGTTTTCTGCGTTCCTGCCGTTAAGGGCATTGAGTTTGGCGCAGGCTTTGGTTTTACGTCTATGCTTGGTTCAGAAGCCAACGACGCAATGTACTTTGACGGTGACACCGTTAAGTGTAAAACCAACAACTGCGGCGGTATCACGGGCGGAATCTCCAACGGAATGCCGCTGCTGCTACGCTGCGCAATAAAGCCTACCCCGTCCATTGCCAAAGAGCAGGACACAATTAACTTAAAAACAAAATCCAACGATAAACTTATCATTGAAGGCAGACACGACCCCTGCATCGTACCCCGTGCTTTACCAGCTATTGAAGCCGCCGTAGCTATCGCACTCGTCGACCTGCTTTGGGAGGTAAAGCCCTTATGAGCCTTGATGAAATAAGGTTGAAGATCGACGAGATCGACCGTGAGCTTATTCCGCTCATCAAAAAACGAATGGAATGCTCACTTGAGGTTGCACGCATAAAGCAGGCAGAAAATCTGCCGATATACCATCCGGGACGTGAGCAGCAGATACTTGACCGTGTTGCCACAGCCGCAGGTGAGGATTACGGCGTATACGTCAGCAGCGTTTACCGCAATATGATGGCGGTCAGCCGTGCCTTGCAGAGCGATACTCTCTTTAAAAATGCCGAATTTGGCGAAAAAATACTCTCCTACCCCGAGGATATGACCTTTAAAAGGGTCATCTGCCAGGGTGCCGAGGGCGCTTTTTCACACGCCGCCGCAAACAAGATGTTCCCCGAGCTGACCCCGGAATTTATGCACAACTTCGAGGACGTTTTCAAGGCGGTCGAGGCTGATGAGTCGGCCGTTGGCATTCTCCCCGTCGAAAATTCCACCGCAGGCTCGGTCAACCCCGTGTATGACCTTATCTTAAAATACAAGCATTGCATTGTCAAAGCCACACCCGTGGATGTTTCGCAGAATCTTCTCAGCATCGGCTTGGCCGAGGAGGTCAGGACGGTCTATTCCCATCCCCATGCCTTAAAGCAATGCGAAAACTACATAAAACAGCACGGCTTGAAGGCGGTTGAGTTTGAAAATACCGCTTTGGCGGCAAAATATGTCGCAGAGCTTAACGACCCCACCGTTGCAGCCATCGGATCGATCACGGCAGCCGAGATCTACGGCCTTGCCGTTACCGCAGAAAAGATACAGAACAATCAGGAAAACATCACACGCTTTATTGCGGTGTCCAAAAAGCCGTTTATTGCGCCCGACAGTAACACCGTAAGTCTGGCCTTTACGATCCCTCACGAAAAAGGTTCGCTATATTCCATACTCGGACGCTTTGCCGATTGCGGACTTAATCTTACCAAGATCGAATCCCGTCCGTTGGGACACGGCTTTGAGTATAAGTTTTATATTGATTTTTCGGGCAATATTAAGGATGAAAGAACTTTAAGCCTGCTCTCATCTTTAGAGTCTGAGCTTTCTTATTTCGTATTTTTAGGTAACTACGTTGAACGCTGAATGAGGTGATTATAATGGAACAAAAGCGTAAAAAAGCAAAATACCGCAAGGATAAAAGAAATTTAATACTGTTTAATTCTTTGATCTCGATCGTTCTGGCGGCTTGTATACTGTTGGCCGGCGGTCTCGGTGCCGCCGCATACCTCTTCGGCGATATGAAGCAGGGCCTTATATCGGACGACCACGATCAGCTCGGTATCAGCTCGGAGGTCGTTGAAAAGCTTCCTAAAGAGATCGTTAATATCGCACTTTTCGGTCTTGATTCACGTGATAAAAACGCAACCGACCGTGATAAGGCGCTTAAGGGACGCTCGGATACCACCATTGTCGTATCCATCAACACTGTTGACAATACCATCAAGCTGACCTCGATACTTCGTGACAGCTGGGTACCCATTTCCAACGGCAAGGGCGGCTCTTATTACAACAAGATAAATGCCGCTTACAGCACGGGCGGCCCCCAGCGTGCTATTCACACGCTTAATAACAACTTCGGTCTTAATATCAAGGATTACGTTTCGATAAGCCTTTATCAGCTCTGGAACGTTATTGACATTATGGGCGGAATAGACATTCACATTACCGAATGGGAACGCCAGAAGCTTAACTACTTCGGCGACCAGGAGGGCTTTAACGTTGAGGACGTCACCGAATCGGGTCTTGTCCACCTTTCGGGCGGTCAGGCTATGTGCTATGCACGTATCCGTAATGACAGCGAGGAGGTCCGAGTGCTCCGTCAGCAGAAGGTCATCAGCGCCCTTTTTGAAAAGGCCAAGACCCTTCCCAAGACCCAGTACCCTGAAATGCTCAGAAAGGTGCTTTCCAACGTCGAAACCTCGATGACCTATGACGAGATATTCAAATACGCACCTATGCTGGCTATTGCCGACCTTCACATCCAGAGCACCTCGGTTCCCGGTGAAGAGGTCGTAGCACGTGGCGGTGTCTTTGAGGACACCCGTGGCGGCTGGGTATGGAAATACGATATCGAAGAAGCCAAAAAGTATATCTATAAATGGATATTCGGCATAGAGGATTGATATAACAAAACGCTAAAAGGAGGTTGTCCCGCTTGAACGATAACGAGCTTGAAAATCAGAATACGGGCGACCTTACAGAAGGCGTTACTTCTGAAGAAAACGCGTCTTTGGGATCCGCAGCAGACGGCCTGCCGACCGAAGAAACGGCCGTAACCGCAGAAGACGAACAGCCACAAAAAAAGCGACCTGTCGCTTTGCTTGTCATCTTCAACGTAACGGTTAGCCTTATTCTCGCCGCAAGCCTCCTTTGGACCGCTGTGTTGGGGGTGAGCATATACCTGTTTCAGGATATGCGCTACGACGCAAACTTTCCAAAGCCCAACGACTATGAGAATCTCGGCATTGACCCCGAGATAATTGAGAAGCTCCCCACCGATAAGATAACCAACATCGCGCTTTTCGGTGTTGATTACGCCGAACACGAGGACCTGAACGAGGTGATCACCACCTTCGGACGTTCCGATGCCATTATAATTCTTTCTATCAACGAGACCGACCGAACCATCAAGCTGACCTCTATCTTGCGTGACAGTTGGGTGCCTATTGAGATCAACGGGGCCGAACGTTATTGCAAGATCAATGCCGCGTATGAAAACGGCGGTGCGTTGCTTGCGGTAAAGACCTTGAACCGCCACTTTGGTCTTGATATTTCGGAATACGTAACCGTCAGTTTCGCACAGTTGTTGACCGTTATCGACAAGCTGGGCGGAATAGAGCTTGAGATCACCGAAAAAGAAAGACTGTTTATGAACGACCACCCGTGGGTCAACTATGTTAAGGCCGAACCCGTGGAAAAATCGGGCTACGTTCACCTCAACGGAAGACAGGCGGTGGTCTACTCGCGAATCCGTAAGCTGGACGGTGAGGTTTCAAGAACTCAACGTCAGCAAAAGGTTTTGTTTGCCATACTTAAAAAGATCCAGTCCAAACCCTTAACGCAGTATCCCGAGCTGCTGAGATCAATGCTTGCCAATGTTGAGACATCCATGTCTTACGACGAAATACTGGGTTACACCGACCTGGTTTTATCCAACGATCTGAAACTGAACAACATAACCGTCCCCGGCGGTGCCGTTCCTGCAGAGCGCGGCGTATTTGATGATACCAACGGCCTGTGGGTATACAAATACGACCTGAAAACGGCGCAAGAGTTCATCCACGAGTGGATCTACGGTACGACCGAGTTTAATAACTCGGACCTCGAGTCCACCATCACGACCCGTCCCGATCCGCCAAAGCCCTCACAGCCAAGCCCCTCTTCAGACACCCAAACTTCAAACGGCAGTTCGTCTGAACCGACGTCATCGAATGAGACCTCGTCAGACCAAACCACATCAGATAACACAGCATCAGATCCCGTTTCATCCGACTTGAGCAACGATTCACAAGTGTCAAGCAGTGAAACGTCATCCGATATACCGACCGAAGGTGATACGACCGACACAAGTTCTGACACCGAGGTCAACAGTCAAGACCAATCAAGCGAAAACACTTCCCAAGGAGGATAAATAAAATGAAAATTGCTGAAGGATTTGTATTGAAGAACATTGCCGGCACCAATGTTGTAGTGCCCGTAGGCACAAACACCGTTTCTTTCAAGGCAGTCATCACCCTTAACGAGACCGGTGCATTTTTGTGGCAGCAGCTTGAAAATGACATTACCGAGGCCGACCTTTTGAAGGCTATGCTTTCGGAATATGCCGTTGACGAGGCTACCGCCAAGGCCGACATTGCCGAGTTTATCGAGAATCTCAAAAAGGCCAACCTGCTCGCATGAGACCGCAGATGAAGTCCGTTCCCATGGAGGAGCTTGCCCCTATGATCGAAGGCCTCATAAAGGAAGGCGTCGATGTGACCTTAACGGTCACGGGCAACAGTATGCGACCGCTCTGGACGACCCACCGTGACAGCGTGGTACTGACGGGGTGTGATCCCTGCGTTCTGAAAAAGGGAGATGTTCCTCTCTACCGACGGGACGACGGCAAGTACATACTTCACCGCATCATAAAGGTGCACGAAACCACCTACGATATGATCGGTGACCATCAGTATGAGGTCGAATACGGCGTAAATAAGCAGAACGTTATCTGCGTCGTAAAAGCCTTTACCCGAAACGGAAAGCAGCACACCTGCGATGAATTGGGTTACCGATTCTACACCTGGGTGTGGTGTCATTCGGTGCCGTTCAGGCGTTTTATGCTTTGGCTGCACCGTCTGCCTTTGCGCCTTTTTAAGCGCAAAAAAGCACAGGATTGATATATTCCACCTTGGCTCGACATCTGTGTCGGGCTTTAAAACTTTAAGCAGATCACGACTGAAGGATTGAACTATGAAAATAACAGATATCATTAATTCCGAAAAATTAAGCTTATCCTTTGAGGTGTTCCCTCCCAAGACATCAGATGCTTTTGAAAGCGTTAAGGAGGCTACCGAAAGAATAGCCGAGCTGAACCCCTCTTATATGAGCGTCACCTACGGTGCAGGCGGCGGAACCTCTGAATACACACTTAAAATAGCCGAAAATCTTAAAAACCACGGTGTTCCCGCCTTGGCTCATTTGAGCTGTATGTCATCCTCCAAAGATGAGATCCACGCAAAGCTCGCCGAACTTCGTGAGCACGGCATTGAGAATATTCTGGCGTTAAGAGGTGATGCGCCCGAGGATAAGACGCTCGTCAAGACCGACTACCACTACGCAAGTGAGCTGACGGCCGATATCAAGGCTTTCGGCGGCTTTTGTATCGGCGGTGCCTGCTACCCCGAATCGCACCCCGAAAGTGCGTCAAGCATTACCGACATCGACAATCTTCGTCGTAAGGTCGAGGCAGGCTGTGAGTTTTTGACCACGCAGATGTTTTTTGACAACAACATCTACTATAATTTCCTTTACCGTCTGAACAATGCAGGCGTAAACGTGCCGGTTGTTGCAGGTATTATGCCGGTGACCAACCCAAAGTCGATAAAGCGCATCTGCCGTATTTCGGGAAGCGCTCTGCCCCAGCGCTTTGTGCGTATCGTCGACCGCTTCGGCGATGACCCCGAGGCTATGACGCAGGCAGGTATTGCCTATGCCACCGAGCAGATAATCGACCTTTTTGCCAACGGTGTCAAGGCAGTGCACGTGTACTCCATGAACAAGCCCGAGATCGCAGAAAGAATAAAAAATAACATCAGCGGTATAATCAAATGATACATATTGATGCTGAAATCCTTACGCTCGACCGAAGTGAGCTTGTTGCACGGATGATGTGCACCGATATCGACACGGTTCTGTCGCTGTCCGACAAGGCCGAACAAGAGATAAAATCCGTTGCCGTCTGCGGCTACAGCTTTGCCAAAACGGCAGTCAAAACCGACGGTGACACCGTAACGCTTGGCTTCGGCAGCTTCAAAAGCCGTGGATTGGCAGGCTTTTTGAAGGAATACAGCAAAGCATACGTCGTTGCGGTGACGTTAGGTCACGGAGTCGACCGATTACTCCGTCAAAAGGCGGTTGTTTCGACCGTTGAGCAGTTTGCGACCGATGCCGTTGCATCCACGCTTGCCGAATCGCTTTGCGACCGTGTTCAGGGTCTTTTGCCCGAAAAAACCGGTCGGAGATTCAGCCCGGGCTATTCCGACCTGCCCTTAACGGTGCAGGAGCCTTTGCTTCGGTTTTTGGGCAATACCGATATAACATTGACCGAAACGGGACTTATGATCCCCTCAAAATCAGTAACCTTTATTGCAGGTGTAAAAGAATGAATTTAAGAGAGCTTATAACCAAAAAACGGCTTTATCTTGACGGCGGCACGGGTACGATGCTGCAAAAAAGAGGCCTCAGATCGGGCGAAGGCACCGAGGAATGGAGCCTTACCCACCCCGAAGAAATAATCAAACTCCACCATGAATACCTAACGGCGGGGTCAGACATTTTCTGCACCAACACCTTTTCGGTAAACTGCTTAAAGCAGGAGAATTTTGAAGAATACATAGCCGCCGCATTTGACTGCGCTAAAAAAGCAAGGGACGGCTTTGAAAACAGATTCATCGCATTCGATATCGGCCCCACGGGACGGCTTTTGAAGCCGTTGGGCGACCTCGATTTTGAGGATGCGGTGGAGGTTTTTGCAAAAAACATCCGTCTTGCGGTGAAATACGGTGCCGATCTTTTAATGATCGAGACTATGAACGACCTTTACGAGACCAAGGCGGCCGTGCTTGCGGCTAAAGAAAATTGCGACCTGCCGATATTCGTCAGTAACGCCTTCGGTGAGGACGGCAAGCTGATGACGGGTGCCGATGCCGACACCGTTATCACCACCCTTACCTCACTTGGCGTTGATGCCATCGGAATGAACTGTTCGTTTGGTCCTGATAAGATGTTACCGTTGGTCAAAAGCTATGCTAAGCTTTCACCGTTGCCCATAATCGTCAAGCCCAACGCAGGTCTGCCTCGTGTTGTTGACGGCAAAACGGTCTTTGGCATTGATCCCGATCGCTTTGGCGAGATAATGACCGAAATAGCCTCGACAGGCGGCGTTATCTTAGGCGGCTGTTGCGGCACAACGCCCGACCACATCAAAGGATTGGTCGAAAATACGAGCAAGCTCCCCTATCCCGTGCGTGAGGTCAAAAAGCGCACCGCGGTGTCGTCCTACACCCACACCGTTGAGTTTGGCAAGACGCCCATCCTCATCGGTGAGCGCATCAACCCCACGGGCAAGAAGAAAATAAAAGAAGCATTAAGGGAAAAGAACTATTCCTTTATTTTAAACGAGGGCATCCGTCAGGTCGATGCAGGCGTTCACCTGCTTGACGTCAACGCAGGTCTGCCCGAAATTGACGAGGCCGAAGCCTTGAAGGAGATCGTTTTCGGGCTGCAGAGCATAACCGATACTCCCTTGCAGATCGACACCACCAACCCATCGGCACTTGAAGCCTCAATGCGTATCTATAACGGCAAACCGTTGGTCAACTCGGTCAACGGCACCAAGGACAGTATGGCGACCGTTCTGCCGTTGGTCAAAAAATACGGCGGTGCCGTGATTGCGCTGACCATCGGTGAAAACGGGATCCCCGAAACCGCCGAGGGGCGTCTTGCCGTGGCCGAAACCATTGTAAATGAGGCCGCAAAGTACGGAATCGACAAGTCTGATATAATCGTTGACCCCCTTACCCTCACGGTTTCGTCCGAGCCTAATAGTGCCAAGGTCACGCTCCGGGCTGTTCGCCTTATCCGTGAAAAGCTGGGTGTATGCACAAGCCTTGGTGTATCCAATATTTCGTTTGGCCTCCCCGAAAGAGATCGCATAAACTCGGTGTTCTTCACCATGGCTTTGCAGGCGGGTCTTGATGCCGCTATTATGAACCCGTTTTCCGATGCGATGATGACATCGTACCATTCATTCAAGGCCTTGAACCGACTTGACGAAAACTTTGCGGAGTACATCGCCTTTACTGAATCGGGTTCGGCCACCGCCGTAACTCAATCCGAGGCAAAGGATGTTGACCTTAAAACAGCAATTATAAAAGGATTAAAGGATTCCGCCGCCCAAGTTACGGCCACAATGCTTGAAGCGACCGACCCTATGGCACTTATTTCGGAGCATATTGTTCCTGCCTTGAATGAGATCGGCACCGCTTTTGAGCAAAAGAAGGCCTATCTGCCGCAGTTGCTTATTGCCGCCGATGCCGCTTCTGCCGCATTCGGTGTGATAAAGGAAAAGCTTCCCTCATCGGCCGATGAATCCAAGAAAATCGTCATTGCCACCGTTAAGGGCGATATTCACGATATTGGCAAAAACATTGTCAAGGTTTTGCTTGAAAACTACGGCTTTTACGTAGTCGACCTTGGTCGTGACGTTTCCCCCGAGGCAGTTGTCGAAAACGCCAAAGGTGCCAAAATGGTTGCGTTATCGGCGCTTATGACCACCACCGTCCCCGCAATGGAGGAGACCATCCGTCTTTTAAGAAAAACAACACCCGAAACCAAGATAATGGTCGGCGGTGCAGTTTTGACCCAAACCTATGCCGATATGATCGGCGCAGACTTTTATGGCAAAGATGCAATGGATGCCGTGAGAATTGCACAAAAGGTTTTTGAAATTTAAATTAGCACAGCCCAATTTCCAAAGGGAGTTGGGCTGTTTTTTTTATATCATAAATCGAAAAATCGGCCAATTAGCCCACCTTTCGCCAATATCGTTATAGTTTGGGCAATATTGTTATATTGACACACCCTTTCAGAGAATTGTATAATTAAATAGAAATTTAGATTTTGAAAGGGATATCCAATGAAAAAATTATTGTCTTTGATTCTTATTTGCCTAATCTTTGTTGGTGTTTTGGCCGCTTGCGGCAACGGTGATACCTCATCTACCAACAATAATAACAACGGCACCACCATCACCGATGCTATTTTTTCAACCGAAAAGGTTATGTTCATCGATTCCAACAATGAGTCGGTTTATCGCATCGTTCGTCCCGAGGGTGACAGTGAATTGACCACAACGGCAGGCACTTTGTTCAAAAAGATGAAGGAAACACTTGGCGTGAATATTAAGAACGTTTCCGACACAACCGACGGCGCCGACACCTACGAAATACTTGTTGGTCACACCAACCGTCCCGAATCGCAACAAGCGCTTGACTACCTCAACCAAAAGGCTTCGGGTCGATACAACGACTACATAATCTGCACCATCGGTAAAAAGATTGTACTCAATGCCGAAAGCGTTGCAGGCATCAAATCCGCTTGTGAATATTTTGCCGAAAACTTCCTTAAAACCGAGGGCGTAAACGGTGGCCTTGCCTTTATCCACGAGGCCGAGGGCAACTTTGAAAACATCACCGTTTCGGGTGAAAATATCGGCCGATATACCATTGTGCGCCCGATTTACAATTCATCCTATCTCACCCAGCTTGAGATGGAAAAGTTGGTAAATATGGTTTATGAAAAGACGGGTTATATGCTGAAAATGGCTTATGACGACACCGCCGCAACCGCCCTTGAGATTGTTGTTGGCAACTGTAAGCGTGACGGTGTGCAGTTTATCGGCGGTTATAACGATTGGTCGATAACCGTTTCGGGCAAAAAAGTTTATCTCAACGGCGGAAGCGCCCACGCAACGGCCATGGCGGTAACCGAATTCTGTAAAATGGTTTCGGGCAACATTACCGAAACCAACAACAAATCGGGCAATTACGAAGCCACCGTTGCCACCTATGACAGTGCAACCACCTACAAACACGTTTGGGGTGACGACTTTGACGGCGACAAGATTGACGCTACAAAGTGGTGGCACATTGGCGAAAACGGTTGGAAATCCGAGGGTCTTAACGGCAAAACCTCGGTCCGTTCCTCCAATCCCAACGACGTTTACGTTGCCGACGGAATGTTTTATATCTGCGCCCGTGAGGACGACAATTTCTACTACGGCGGTATGCTCCGCACACAGATAACCATGACCTATAAGTACGGCTACGTTGAAACAAGCGCACTTTTGCCGCACGGTGACGGATTTTGGGTTGCAATCTGGCAGATGACATCAAAGGATAAGTCTGAAATCGATTCAGAACCCGAAATTGACGTGGTTGAGTGCTTCGGCAACTCGGCTTACTATGCCGTAAACGCTCATTCCTGGCCCACCGATACCGGAACAGCCAAGGGTTGGGTACACACCTCGCTTGACGGTGGAAAATACGCCAACCAAAAGAAATACAGCCTTGCCGACACCTCCAAAAAGCTTGGTGACGGAATGCACACCTACGGTATGCTTTGGACCGACACGGCAATGACCTTTACCTGCGACGGTAACGCATTTTTAACCTATGACACAACCGAAACCGAGCAGAGAATCGACTCGTTTAACCAGGCGCAGTACCTCATAATCAGTATGGCAACCGGCTATAAATCGGGTCCCGGAGCAATCACCTCCAACCCCGATGATTGGCAGTTCACCAACAAGCTTATGATTGATTGGTTGCACATTTATCAACCCTCTGACGGCAAACATGAATTGAATATTTTAAACTAAGAAAAAATCACCTTACCGCAATCAAAGCCGTAAGGTGATTTTCATTTATATTGTCAAACTTTGCCGATGGCCTTCATCAATTCCTCAGCGTAGGTTTTATAGCCTGCTTCGGTGGGGTGAACCTTGTCGGAGCTTATCTCAACATCCCACTCCCTTGAACTGATATAGGTCATATTGCTATATTTGGCTTCAGCCTCTTTGGCGCACTTTTCAATGGTGTTGCGACGCCATCCCGAGCCGTCGACCGTATCGGCCGAGGGTAACAGCAGGTATGTCGGAACGTTGGGGTAAAGTTGGTGCAACCTTGCCACAAATTCGGCATAAGCTTCTGCAAACCCCTTGACCCACGATTCATCGGTCAGGTGGTCGTTGGTGCCGATATTAAGTAGCACCATATCGGGATATTCCTGCATGGAAAAATCATATTCTGTCATTTCACCCTGCTCACCCGGGTTTTGCAGCATAAAAAATGCCTTTGACATACCTTTATACGGTAAATGCTCGTCCGAAACCTTAAAGTATCCACGGTCAACACACAAGGCCATACTGCCTTGCGCAATGCAGGTGTAGTCCCAATCCCAAGTTTTGGGGATTATGACCGAGTGAGAAAACTTTGAGTGGGTCAGCGAGTCGCCGATAATAAGCATGTGCTTATCCCTTGACGGGGCGAATCTCACGTTGCCATCGGTCTCAATACCTTTAAAGGTCACCGTGTGGGCGGTCTCATCGGCCGTGAAACGGACAAGGCTTTCCTCGGCCAGCTTATAAACACCGTTTTCGGATCCAACAGCCTCGCCGTTGACCCAAACCGAATACTCCCCTGCACCATCGGCCAAACAGAGCTTAAAATCAGCATCGCAGTAAAACTCAACATAAGGTCTTGTCCAATGCGATCTTTTACCGCCTTCAACCGTTTCCCACCGTCCGTGGAAATTAAAAGCGCCGTTATCAAAATTATAAAACATAAAACCCCTCCTTGTAAGTTACTCCACCGCTTAATTATAACTCTGAATATGAGGCTTTTCAATACCTAATTATTCTTAATTAATTTAATCAGCTCATCGGGCACATCACGCACCGAGCACTTGTTTTTTGAAGCAAAGGCGGCCGCTTTGCCTGCCGCTTCACCCATTGCACAGCAGTTTCCCGTGACCCTGTAAGAAGCCATTGCAAGATGTGTACCCGAGATCGAACGTCCTGCCACCAAAAGACCCTCAAAGCCTTTAGGGATAAGACAACGGAACGGTATCTGATATATCTTGGTGCGAATTACGGTCTGAGCCGTTGCTTTGGCATTATGAATATCCATACCGAAACCGCAGGTGCAAATTCCATCCGAGAATTTTGCTCCGTTTATCAGATCGTTCTCCGAAAGAATATACTCTCCCACAATACGGCGTGATTCACGGACACCAAGTAACGGTGCGGCACCGACAAGCGACATATCTTTAAAGTCCTCATCATGATTTTTCAAGGCCTCAAACACCGTTATCATCTGCTGTCTGCCTTCCATAACGGCTTTTGTACGGTCAGAAGCCTTGAGTGGGTCATAACCCCTCATATGGGTCAGCTGAACGTTGGCAAAGTCGGAATTCGGAGCAGGGATAAGATAAGGTCGGTCGAAAGGCGTGTGATTGCCCTTGCCTTCCTTCAGGAAAGCCGCCTCACAAACATCATACATCTTTAGTCCTTCACGGTATTTTTCAGGGATGCCTGCGACCATAAACATCTGCGTCATTGCCTGGCACTCGGTGTGATCGCCATCATCTCCGATCTGCCACTCGACACCTGCATCGGCACAAAGCGAGGCATCGCCCGTTGCATCAATAAACACGTCGGCCTCGTAGTAAGAAATACCCTCGATATTGCTGACATAAATGCCCTTTACTCTGTTATTTTCGCACTCACAACCGATGTAATGGGTGTCATAAAGCACGTCAACGCCTGCCTTTATGCACTTTTCCTCAAGTAACAGCTTCATATATTCAAAAATAAAGCTATCGCCCCAAAATCCGCCCCAGGCATTACGCTTTTTGAGATCGGATATCAGTTCCTCAAGAATGCCGCTTTTGGTCTTCCATGAAAAAATAGGATTCATAAAACCGCCGGTCCACATGCCTCCGAGAGCATTTTGTGCCTCGATAACGGCCGTTTTTGCGCCTTGCCTTGCGGCGGCAATTGCCGCAGGCGCACCGCTCGGTCCGCCACCGACAACTACTACATCATACTTATATTTGCATTTTACTTTAAGGTTTACATTCATATCTATTCCCCTTTATCGTTATATTTTTCTTTATTATGACAAATTTTAATTGAATTCACAATGGAATCTGCTATAATAAATATGGATAAAACTTTAATTTTGGGGTAATAATATGAATTCTTTACCGAATATCAGACTGTATGCTCATTTCAAGGCAAAATCCCGATTTCAATACGAATGTGAAACCTACTCTGACGAGGCACTTTTCTTTTTGCGGTCAGGTAAATTTGAGTTTTTAAACAGCGACGGTCAATGGACGGCCGTCACGGCCGGCGATGCGGTCTTTTGCCCGAAAGGCTTCACATTTCACCGTAACGTGATCGAGACGGTTACGCTTGATATGATAAAGTTCAGCACACACGCCGACACACCTCTGGAAACAACCGTTTTCAGAATAAATGACCGCATTTCTGAGGCACTTGACCGTACTGTATCGAGATTTTGCACCGAAGCCGATATTGACAGCATAACCCGTCACTACTGCACCGACATCTGTCTTGAGGTTGAAAAGCTGCTTCTGTCCGCCGAAAAGGGCGGTACGGCTCTGCCTTGTGAGATCGAAAGCTTAATTAACGACCGCTACACCGAAAATATTACCAACGATATGCTGTGTGAGCTGTTAAACTGCTCCGAGGCCACCATGATTGCACTCATTAAGCGTGCAAAAAATAAGACACCGCAGCAGCTTTTAACCGAAAAACGGCTGAAGCTTGCACGGCGTCTTTTAGTCGAAACAAATGACAACGTATATTCAATTGCCGAAAAATGCGGATACTCCGATCCGCTTTATTTCAGCAGGCTTTTTAAAAGTCAGACGGGACTGGCCGCCACTGAATTTCGCAAAAAATACCGAATATAAGGCATTACGCAAGCGTTGCCACGCAGATACCTGCGATGACGATCGCGGCACAAATCGCGCGCTTTAAAATATGCTTTTCCTTAAAGAACAGCTTACCTGTCAGCACAGTTATGACCACCGACGACTGCTTGATAAGGGTCATGACTGTGACCTGGCTTTGAGGATCCTCGTTTGCGATAAACAGCGCCCTGTCGGCCGCCACAAACAAAATGCTTAAAATAATTATCCAATAGTTGGTTTTCAGCGTACTCAGTCTCAACGGCACACGGCGTGCCAATATGTAAGCACCGTAAAGCGCCGTCATATAAAGCATATACCAAAACTGAAGCTGCGAGGAATCAATATCCCCCGTGCCAAGCAGCTTTTTATCCATAAAGCCCGAAATTGCGTTTAGTAAGCAGGATGCCAGCGACAAAACAAGATACTTTGTCTTGACCTTTTCGTCGGCACCTTGGTTGCCCAAATTGACAATAACGATACCGCACAGCACCAGTATGAGACCAACGCCTTTCGGAAGGGTCATACTCTCATTCAAAAAGAGCAACGCCAGAACGGTGGAAAAAATCATCCTTGCCGAGTCCATAATGCCGTAAAAGCTGACCGGCATCTTTTTGATGGACGAAAAAGCGAAGATCCACGCCAAAAATATTACAAACGACTTGATGAACACCCACAAATGATAGATTGCGGGAATACCGAACACATTGTGCGAGAACGGTATCGTCATCAAAAAAGCAAGTGCCGTGTGAAAAAACAGCACCTCCATAAGACTGCTTTGCTGTAAAGCCTTCTTTTTCAAAGCGTCCCGAGCGCCCTTGGCCAGACCGTAAAACGCCACAAGACCTATCCACATTCCCATAAAACTTCCCTACACTTTAAAAAGCTGCACAAAACAGTGTCATTCTGAACGAAGTGAAGGATCTTAAATAAAAGATCCTTTGGTACGCTCAGAATGACATTCTTTGACTATTTAACCGTTGTCAGGCGTTTTTCTCGATATGATCGAGTATCTCGTTGATGTCCTCGCTGACAAACAGAAGTCCCATTACCTTTTCCTTGATAAAGCCTGCCTTGATGCCCGATTCCAGCACGGCCAGCAGACTGTCGTAATAGCCGTTGGTGTTAAGCACAGCCATGACCTTTTTGTGCTGACCCAGATTTTTGAGGGTCAACATCTCAAACAGCTCGTCATAGGTTCCGATGCCGCCGGGGGAGATGATGAACGCATCGGCCATTTCGTCAAGCAGCTTTTTGCGCTCACGCATATGGTCGGTCTCGATATATTCGTCGATATGCTGAAACAAAAGGCCGTCAACGTGCTTGCCGTCCTCGGTGAAAAAATCGGGAACGATGCCGGTTATCTTAACGCCGCCCTGACGGTGAACACCTCTGGCAACAGCGCCCATAAGACCTCCGCCGCCACCGCCGAAGATAAGATTGTGACCTCTTTTGGCCATTTCCTCTCCCAGGCGCTCGCCTGCTTCGATAAAAGTTCTGTCAATGCTGTCGCTTGCAGCTCCGTATACACATATATTCATAAAATTTCTCCTTTCATACTCTTAATGCCGGTAAACATATATCTGTATATATATCATAGTTTAATATGCCAAAAAAATCAAGTTTATTACCAAATATATTTTTTCATCTTTTTAAAAATTACTCTTTTATTTCGACAAGATATGTGTTATAATGAAAACAAAGTATGAATATTTATCAAATTTTCCGAAGATAAGGAGCTTTCCGATGCTTGGTTTTTATAATTACACCGTTATTCTTACATATCTGTCGCTTTGCTCGGGCGTAACCGGAATCTGGTTTTGTATGACCGGCCATCCCGTTATAGCCTCAATATGCCTGTTGTTCTCCGGCCTTTGCGATGCTTTTGACGGCCGTGTTGCCAGAATGCGTAAGCAAAGCACAGAACAGGAAAAACGCTTCGGCATCCAGCTGGATTCCCTTTGCGACCTTGTCTGCTTCGGCGTTCTGCCCTGCTTTATCGGCTACGCCGCAGGTATGAAGAGTCCTTTCTATATTCCCGTTTTCTGTTTGTTCACTCTGGCGGCACTTATCCGCCTGGCATACTTCAATGTCACCGAGGAGGAGCGTCAGCAGCAGACCACCGAGAAGCGCAAGAACTACCTCGGTCTTCCCGTAACCTCATCCTCGCTCATCTTCCCTGCCTTTATTATGCTCATCTTTATCGAAAAGATAAAGACCTGCTATATGCAGTACATCTACCTTGCAGTACTGCTTATCACCGCAACGCTGTTCGTTGTCAAGAGCCTTAAGGTCAAAAAGCCCGGACTTAAGGGCATTCTGATGATGGTCGGCCTAGGTACCGTTATTGCCGTTGTTCTTATCGTATTCATCATTCCGAAGCTTCTGGGCAGAGCATGAGAACCACCGAAAGTATAAATAAAACCGGAGCAGGCTCGCTCCGGTTTTTGTATAACACCGCAGTCGGAAGAATGTTGCTCCGACCGTTAATATGTAAGCCTATATCGTCCGTTGCAGGCTGGTTTATGGACCGCCGTGTGTCCGCCTTGTTTGTCAAGGGCTTTATCAAATCCAACGGCATTGATATGAGCGATTATGAGGACCGCAAGTTCCGCTCGTTCAACGATTTCTTTACCCGTGGCCTTAAAGACGGCGCACGACCCGTTTCCGACGGTGAGGATGATTTTATAAGCCCTGCCGATGCACGTCTTTCGGTTTATGACATCACCCCAGAGCGTTACTTTACCGTTAAAGGCGTTGACTACACGATAGCCGACCTTTTGGAAAATAAGAAGCTTGCCGAAAAATTTGACGGCGGTAAATGCCTTATTTTCCGCCTTGCGGTGGATAATTATCACCGCTACGGCTGGTGTGCCGACGGTCAGGCCGAAGCACCCGTGCGCATCAAGGGCAAATATCACACGGTTCAGCCCATTGCAATGCGCCGCTTCCCTATTTTCAGAGAAAACGTGCGTGAATACACCGTTGTAGAGACCGAAAAATTCGGCACCGTTGTTCAGATCGAGGTCGGTGCTTTGATGGTCGGCCGAATTGTCAATAACGACAAAAACGGTGGCATTGCACAAAAAGGCCATGAAAAGGGCAAGTTTGAGTTTGGCGGTTCGACCGTAGTGGTGCTTCTCGAAAAGAATAAGGTCGCCCTCGATGAGGAATTTATGACCAACACTCAAAACGACCTTGAAACCAACGTGAAATACGGCGAAAAAATCGGAACACGGATTTGATCAATAAACAGCACAAGGCATCTCCCTTTAAACGGAGGATGCCTTGTTTTTGTTTATGTACCTTGCCTACCCTACGATCTCTTGGGTCGCACAATAGGTCAGGTGCTTTACCCTACGCAATAAGGTCGCAGGAATCTCGGCGGTTTCGGGATCGTTCAAAGCGTGCTTAAAAGGACCGTTCTGCCACGGACGGTTGAGGGCAATATATATCTTTCTTGAAGCCAAGATCTGCTTCATTCCCACCGTGATGCACCACTCTGGCATACCCTTGATGTCACCTCTCAAATAGCCGAAGCCATTGATGGTTTTGGTCTCACGGGACACCTGCAGAACTCGTGTGCCAAGCTCGGCAAACTCGTCTGCTGTCTTGGGCTCGTCGGCCTCGGGTGGCTCATTGAAGGCCACGTGACCGTTTATTCCCAAGCCTCCAAAGCAATAGTCAACACCACCAAGCTCCTCAATGAGCCTGTCGTATTCGGCCTCTTTACCCACCTCGGGGAAGTGGCGGTGATCCTCGTCCATCACAAGGTCGGGACGTACCCTTTCGTAAAATTCCTTGTTCATACGGTATTTGAAGCTCATGGTATCGTTTTCGTCCATCATTCTGTCGGGCGACAGCATATATTCGTCCATATTGAAGAAATGTACATTTTTCAGCGAAACATTGAGACGGTTGACCATTTCGGCAAGTATTGGATATTGCTGTGTGGGGCCGACGGGGACTATCATAACGGTTTGTTCGTTAGCTTTATTGTGCTCGATTATTTCTTCCAACATGGTGAGTGCCATATCAAAATACACATCATACTCCGTGTCAACGGTTTTGAGTTTAATGTTATTTATAGTATGTTCCATTGTGATCACTCCTTTTCTGACAGTCTTAAAATAGACTTTTCGGCAGGTGAACCAAGCTCACCCATCGCCTCACAAAGCAAGGCTGAATAATAGTTTTCCTCCAAAGCGGTCTCGTAAGGAATACCGCACACATCGGCAACGATTCGTGCGCTTCGGTCGACCAGCTTTTTGTTGGACATGGCAAGACAGATCATATAGTTGCCCTTGATCTTGCCCATTCGTGCCATAACGCCCGTGGACAGCACGTTGAGCGAAAGCTTTACGGCAAGGTGCTCAAAAATCTCCATAAACGTGGGCGCTACCGACACGCCCAAGCCTTCCAAGGTCAATTCGTTGTGTGCTGAGTAGTTTTTGGAAGCTGTTTTAAAGCTCTCGGGAGCCGATTTAAGGCCGACCCAAAGTGCGTGAGAGCCTTTCCCCTCTCGTTTGGGCAGGCTTTCACAGCCAATCGGAAAACGCTCAAGTGCGTGACGGCTGATATCGATAATTTTTGCAACCTGTTCTTCAGTAAAACCAACCTTCAAATATTTTTCCTTTGACCATTCCATACAGCGCGGTGCTCTGCCAAAGCAATCGGTCCACGCATCTTTGGTCGAAAGGCCGGGATTTTTGACAAATGCCCATGATTCGGGCTGACCCACCATATCAAGTGAACAAAACGGCGGTGTCATAAAGGTGGGGGCTCTTTCGGTGGTATCGGTCAGTACATCAAGCAGGCATTCCTCGGCAAAAAGGGTCATAAGTCCGCCGTTTTCATAAACCGCCTGCTCGGCTTCGGTCGCCGTGGCGATTTTTTCAACCGCAAAGTCACTCATTAACTGCTCGGTCATCGCCTTAAACTGTTGACCGTAGCTTCCAAGCTCGGGTGCATTTTTCTTTACACCGCAGACTTCAAGAATGCCGTAAAGCGTGTTTTCAAGCGCCACCGCCGAGCATAGCTGCTCAAAGGTGGAGGACTGCATTCTTGACGAACCGGTCAGCGCAAACGGACCGCACGGGAGCACCAAGTATCCGCAATTTTTGTGGGAATAAACCTGCTTTATGCGCTCCATTTTGTCCATCAGCGGTATGGGATCGGAGCAGACCAGCATAAATACCCTTGCACCCTGCTCCAATGCACCCACGGCACTTCCAAGAATGGAAGTGGTTTCGGCTGTGGCGGTTATTCCGACAAGCAGGTCTTTGCTGTTCATTTCCCACTCGATGGCCTGCTGCTTGCCAAGCTCGGCCGAGTCCTCAAACGACTCAACAGCACGGATAACGGCATAGTCGCCACCCGTTTGTATGTAACCGACCGACTCGGTATATTTTAATACCGAGTCACGGACGGTGGGATTCATTTCGGCAAATTTTTTGATGGCCTTTCGCCACGAACTTTCAAGTCGCATACAGATTCGACCCGTTGAGCCGCAGCCCGAGAAAATGACCTTACCGCCACCGAGAATCGTGTCGGAAATGAGTGTGGCAAAGGCTTTGAATTGCTCGCCTTTAAGGGTTTCGGCGGCTCTTTTTGACATATCGTTGTCAACGCTGAATAAAAGTCTTACACCGTCAGCCGTCGATTCATCATAGGTTTGCGACATTCTGCGTGTGATAGGATTGGACGTTTCGGCCGTGATGTAGCCCATTCGGTATTCGGAATCGTATTTCAAAAAATGCTCTGCCTCATTTCTTGCCTTGGCACGGAGCGCCGCAGTATCGATCGTCATTTTCTGTCATCTCCGTTCCAGCCTACAACAACCACTCCCAAGGGTGCAAGCTTAAGGGTCAAGGTGGTTTTGCCGTTTTCAGAGGTCTGTGAGATAAGCTCCACTCCGTCGGAGACCTCAAATTCATTTATATCGTCAGGTAATCCGTACTCGTAGTTATTTACGGTTACGTTAACCTCGGCTTCGGAAAGACTGCTGTTGATAACAAACAGCTTGCGGTTTTGGTCTTCGTCCTCCCAGCCTGCCGCAACCACCGCCTTGTGGTGGTTCATAAACTTTCCTCGAAGGTACGGAGAGGTATCAACAAGCTCAAGCTTGCCGCCTACAACGGGAGGTCTTAACATTTCGGCAACGGTGAAAAAGTCGGCATATTGCCACCTTAAATTGGCCAGCTTTTTGAGTATCGGGAACTGCTTTTCATCGTCAACGATCTCGGGATGTATCCAGCCAAGCTGCTGTCCGTAGGCGAAGGCTTCGGCCGTCTGATAGCGGAAATAAACATCATCGTCACGCTTGGTTGGGGAGACGACTCGACCGAAGTTGACTATTCTTCCGCCGTAAACATAAGGGAAAGCAGGCACCTGATCGGGCAGCACCCACGTCCACGAAAGGAAGGCATCAAGACTTTCGGCATACACCTCAGAGTTTGATTCGCTGGTCATGGCGAACTCGGGCGGAACATCCTTTCTGAGGCCCTCAATAAGCTCGGCATAAGCCTTCCACCAATAGCTTCCGTAGCCCTTCGGATGCAGGTGATTTTCATCACAGCACATATTGTAGGCCGCCGAGATGACGTCAAGGTAGATTCCGTCAACCTTGTAATCGGTATAAAGTCGGTGCACAAGGTGACGCAACTCCTCTTTCCAGAAGGCGGTCGTGGGGCACATTCTGGCAAACTGAACACGGATGCCGTTTGGCTCGGTGCTGGCGTGGGCATTGACTATTGTTTCACCTGACATATTTTTGGCCGATGCAGGCATTGCTTCTTTTTCAAAGCGGAAATCGTCGCCTCGGTTGTCGTGGCGGTCCCACGAATATCCGCTGACATAAGGAACAACCTTTATGTCGGCATCCTTCAATAGCTTTACACCCTTTTTAAAGTCGGGGCGTGCAGGGAAATAGTGCGGATTATCGTTATTAAACGGCACCCAATGCCAGTTATAAACGTGATATGCGGTGGGAACACCTATTTCTTTGCGGAAACGGATGGCGGTGTTGTACCAATCCTCGGTGGTCTTGTCGGGATAAATATCCTTTAAGTTTATGGGCACGGGGTTGGCGTCGGGGTTTTCGTTGGGCAAAAAGTGCATTATCCAGACAGGACATTTGCGTATCCACTCGGGGCTGTCGGTACGGCCTCGGAGCTTGGGGAACCATGAGGCTTTGGTGTGCACGAATTCACGGTAGATCCTTGTGGCATCAAACCAATCGCCGTCAAAGCTCTGGTAAACCAGCTCACCCGGCATGGTGAACGAATTTCCTGCCTTGTGCTGATACGGCAACGGTACACGTACACTTAAAAATGCGCTGTCGGTCTGAGCGGCACCGGCTATTCCGAAAAATTTCATCGTGCACTCGGGGTCGTGAACGCCCATATAAATGCCTTTGCCATTCTCGTTGTATACGGCGGTAAAGCCCATCGGCGTTTTTACACCCACCGGATGCTTTGCCTGCTGACACGAAAATGTGCGTGTGAAGTCCTTGTATTCCACACCGCTGCCAACCGTCAAGAATAAAGTATCATAACCACCCGTTACAAGCTGGGGATAGGTCATTTGGCTTATTGACCAACGCTCGCTGAGGTTGACCACCCTCGTTCTCCACGAAATTCGGTTGAGTTTGGGATCGCAATAGGCATCGGCAAACACCGTTATGCCGCTTGCACGGCCGCAATCGGGGTCGGACAGAGTGATGCGCAAAAAGTTCTTCGTTTGCAAGACATCGACTTTGCTCCAGCCCTCGCCCGAATCAAGCTTGTAGCTTTTTTTAAACTGAGTGTCCCAAAGGTCAATGTTGAAAAGCGGCATAGGCTGACAGCCGTCGGCGCAGGTAAACACGCCACCCTCGGTCTTTAAAAGCGTGAGCTTAAGCTCTCCCGACAAAAGCGTAATACGCTCGGTTTCAAACGGAAGTCCGTTGACCGAAAGTAACGGTGTCTTGCTGTCGAGCTTTTCAAAAAGCTCAAACATATCATCGGCTTTTTCAAATATAAACCAGGCTCCCGGTGCATTTGCACCCGAGAAGAAACGGTAATCTCCGCCCAAAAATCCCGCAAAATCGGGAAAAACCGAAACAAATTCGGCCTCTACCTCAAAAACAGGAGTTCCACCGTAAACACAGAAGGATCTGCTGCCACCGCTGATGGCAACAGCCTTTTTAAAGCCGTGCGGCTGAGTCTTGGTCCGCTCATAAACGGTCGGGTTATGGGTGACTACCTTTTCCATATAGTCAAGACCGTCGGGATTCTTCGGCGGCATATCAAAGCTCTTTACAAACGGCTTGCCCTCGGCATCAAGGTCATAGCCTATAAAATGCTCGGCCGTCATATTCTCCCAGCTTACATCCATCAAGCGAAGCTCGATATCCGTGAGCCTCTGCTCGCAGCCGTAGTCCGCCGACAGATAAAAAGCCTCAAGCTCTTCATCAAAGGTAAAGGTATAGGTTACGATGAGACCCTTTACAGGTGCACCGTTTTCACTCGAAATGACCGGTGTACGCACAATGGCACGGTTACCCTCCCAGCGGATGGTAGTCTTGGGGTGAAACATATAGTAGATTTTTCCGCCGCTTCTACCAAGGTCGTGAAAAACCAGGGTGTTCTCCTTTTTGCCCTTGACGGTCACGGCAAGAGTATGATCCTCACGGATCGAAATGTCAATTTTTTTGAATTTTGTATTGCTTTGCATCAAAACATCTCCTTTATACCAACATTCTAACTAATATTTTTACAACAAACAATCAACAAATCGATATTTTCTATTTCATTTTTCGATATTTGTGGTATACTTGAATGGGTGATGCAATGTGAGTATCGAAAAATTAAACGAAATTTTTACTGCAGATTTCAATATTGACAGTATTATCGCGCTAAGGCAAAACCGACATAGCCGCCAACACAGTTGGATGGAAACGCCGAGACGCATCAACGGACTGTTTCTGATAACCGATTACCCTGCGCACTATACACTCGACGATGGCAGCAGCTTCAAGGCAGAGGTCGGCGATGTTTTGCTTATGTCAAAAGGCTCACGCTATATTGTGAATTTTTCCATCCCCGAAGGCAAAAAAACTCACCCGTTGATGATAAATTTTCGGCTTGTTGATGCCGAAAATAACGAGATCATTTTGCCGACGGGAGTTGAAAAGCTGACCCACGACGACCACACCCTGCTTCCGCTTTTCAGTGCGGCGGCACAGCACTACAAAAATTCGGCACACGCTTTGTTAAAGTCACGTGTGTTTGAGATAATCGGCAACCTCTTCCCTATCGAACCAAAGGACGAGTGTATGATAGCCTACATAAACCGTCACTATACCCACAGCTTCAATATTTCCGAGCTTGCCAAAAGCTGTGCAATGTGCGAGGCCACATACCGCAAACGCTTTAAAGAGCTTACGGGAGTTTCGCCGGTTCAGTACATAAACACCTTAAAGGTTCAAAAGGCCTGCGAGCTGTTGACTGACGGCGACCTTAACGCCGCCGATATTGCCGAGTTTTTGAGCTTTTGCAGTGTCTCGTATTTTTACAGAGTGTTTAAGGATATCAAGGGCATGACCCCGGCCGAATTCAAAACCCTTGCTATTCTCAATCCAAAAAAATGAACCGTTTTGTAACAAAATCAAATATATTGTGTCGAAAGAGGTATAAAACCGCAAAATATACTTGACATAATACACATTTAGATATAAAATATAAAAGGATGTGTAGATGTATTTTCCCTATTTGGCGAAACGGGTCAATACTTTTTATAACCCCGGCTTACCCGCAGCCGGTCTTAGGTCAACCGAAAGACCTATCAATGCGGTTAATATATAAAAGGAGGTACCGAAAATGTGGTACATCATTGAGGGTGTTGCCGCTGTTGTCGTTGCCATCATAGCATTTGTGCTTGGCTCCGCACACCGCCGCCGCACCGCAGAAGCCGCTATCGGCTCTGCAGAAGACGAAGCCAGACGTATTCTTAATGACGCCATGAAGAATGCCGAGGCCAAGAAAAAAGAAGCAATTTTAGAAGCAAAAGATGAAATCATCAAATCAAGAAACGAGACCGAGAAGGAACTCCGTGAGCGCAGAGCAGAAGTTCAGCGCCAGGAGCACCGAATCCAGCAGAAAGAGGAATCTCTTGACCGCAAGGTTGAAAATCTTGAAGTAAAGGAAAACAAGTTAGCCGAAAGAGTTAAGATCGTTGAGGAACGCTTGGCCGAAGCAGAACAGCTCAAAAAGAGCCAGTTCGATATGCTTGAAAAGATCTCCGGCTTTACCGCAGAGCAGGCTAAAGCACAGCTTCTCAGCATGCTTGACGGTGAGCTCCAGCACGAAAAGGCTCTTAAGATCTCTGAATATGAACAGCAGATCAAGGAAGAGTCTGACACCCGTGCCCGTGAGCTTATCTCCATGGCTATTCAGCGTTGTGCCGCAGATCACTCGTCCGAAGCAACCGTTTCGGTCGTTGCTCTGCCCAACGATGAAATGAAGGGCCGCATCATCGGCCGTGAGGGACGTAATATCCGTGCCCTCGAAACTGCAACGGGTGTTGATCTTATTATCGACGACACTCCCGAAGCCATCACCGTTTCCAGCTTTGACCCCGTCAGACGTGAAATTGCAAGAATTGCTCTTGAGAAGCTCATTGTTGACGGACGTATCCACCCTGCCCGCATTGAGGAGACCGTCGACAAGGCACGTGCCGAGGTCGAGCGTACCATCAAGCAGAAGGGTGAGCAGGCAATGCTTGATGCAGGCGTTCACAGCATGCATCCCGAGATCGTAAAGCTTCTCGGCCGTCTGCATTTCAGAACCAGCTACGGTCAGAACGTACTTAACCATTCTCTTGAGGTCTGCTACCTCACCGGTCTTTTGGCCGCCGAGCTTGGCGAGGATGTGACCATGGCCAAGCGTGCAGGTCTGTTGCACGATATCGGTAAGGCTATCGACCACGAGCAGGAAGGCTCGCACATCCAGTTGGGTGTTGAGGTTGCCAAAAAATACAAGGAAAACGATGCCGTTGTTCACGCCATCCACGCTCACCACGGTGACGTTGAGGCCAAGACCGTCATCGCCTGCCTTGTTCAGGCCGCCGATGCTATTTCGGCCGCACGTCCCGGCGCTCGCAGAGAGAACATTGAAAGCTACATCAAGCGTCTTGAAAAGTTGGAGGAAATCGCCAATTCCTTCAACGGTGTTGAGACCTCGTTTGCTATTCAGGCCGGCCGTGAGATCAGAGTTATGATCAAGCCCGAAGCCATTAACGACGATCAGATGGTTCTGGTTGCACGTGATATTGTCAAGGAGATCGAAAATAACCTCGATTATCCCGGACAGATCAAGGTCAACCTCATCCGTGAAAACCGTGTTGTTGACTACGCAAAATAATAAAACGCAAAGCTTCCGCAGTTTTTTAGCTGCGGAAGTTTTTTGTTATTCTTGTAAACTACACTTTAATATGATATAATTAAGTAACTAAACTTTTTCGGAGAGTTATTATGAGTGATTTCGGTGCTTTTTTACATTATAAACCGCAGGATACGAACCCCAAGAACTCGTCGAGGGTGTATTTTGCCTGCCATCCGAACGATTTTTCACAATACTTTAACGAAACCTATGAGGATATTCTGGCTGCGGGTAACAGATCGGGCGTAACACTTACATTCTGGTACCGTGACCCCGAGCTTGAAGTATCCGAATCCAACCGTGAGGCTTTGCTTACACAGTTGGACGGTATGCAGCTGCTGGTGACCCCCGTTACCGAATCTCTGCTTTCCGACACCGATGCTGTAATGTCGTTGGAAATAGCATATGCAAAGGAACGCAACATCCCCATTCTTCCCCTTCTTTCGGATCAGCAGCTCATTGAGGAGTACAGCCAACCCGAAAACTTCGGCGATACTCAGTTTTTGAGTAAAAGCATAGCAGATGCCGATGCCCTGCCCTTCAACAAAAAGCTTGCTGACTTTTTGTCCTCGGTGTTGGTTGGCGATGAATTGAGAAAAAAGGTGCAGGCCGCCTTTGATGCATATATATTCTTAAGCTACCGCAAAAAGGACCGTGCCGCCGCACAGGAGCTGATGAGGCTTATTCACAAAAACGACTTCTGCCGTGATATTGCGATATGGTACGATGAATTTCTTGTGCCGGGTGAAAACTTCACCGAGGCAATAAAAAGCGCTTTGAAAAAAAGCGAGCTTTTTGCGCTGGTGGTCACCCCCAACATAACCGAGCCCGAAAACTATGTTTTAAAGCACGAATACCCCATGGCCGTTGAAGCCAACAAAAGAATACTTCCGTTGGAGACCGTAAAAACCGACCGAGAGGCTTTAAAAGCAGGCTTCAAAGATCTGCCCGAGGTGACCGATGCCCACGATCCTGCCGTTTTATCGGAGGCTCTGCTTGAAAATCTTCGTGAGCTTGCTATCCGTGAGAACGACACCCCCGAGCACAACTATCTGATAGCGCTTGCTTACCTGCACGGCATCGACGTCGAGGTTGACCATCAAAAGGCCGAGGAGCTGATGCTCTCTTCTGCCGAAAGCGGCCTGCCCGAGGCCATGACCACCCTTTACAGTATGTATAAAAACGGAAAGGGCGTTGCGCGCGATTACGCCAAAAGCCTTAGTTGGCTGGAAAAGGCCTGCGACGTGTATATCCAAAGAACAATGGCAGACCCCAAAACTCACCGTGATGCACTTATAGACACCCTGACCAAGCTTGCGGAAAGTTATCTTAATTTTGGGTACCACAAGAAATGCGAACGCTACGCACGTGAAGCCATAATGCACTGTAAATTCGCCTTTAAGGACAATAGCGACCCCAAATATGCTTTGGAAGCACTTAAAAACGCTTTTGAAAGGATATCGGCTCAAATTGCCATGAGGGCGAAGGAAAACAACGGTTTTTCCATTGAGGATAGCTCAAGGTACTCTCTTGAGCTGTATCTTGAGCTTGAAAAGCTTTATGATGAATTCGGCGTGCCGCAAGGCCAATCTGAAACGCTCGACACACTCATAGGCTCGGCATACTCGCAGATAAGTGTTTACTATTCCGCATTGAAAGAACGTGAAAAAGCCGAATCCTATCGCCAAAAGGCCGAAACTTATATTGACATTCCTTCAGTGGTCAGCGACATAACTACCCAGATGTTTGATATGCTATCGTCAAACTCGCTTGATTACAATAAATACTTCGAGCTTGTTGACCGAATGATTGCGTATTATAAATCGGAGGTTGACAAACTTGCGACAGCGCAAAAACAAAGCTACATTGAGGAAATGATTTTGGTTGGTTCTTCTATAATTGTAACGACCGAATCGTTGGCCAAGCAAATATACGATACAAAGGTTGACGATCTGCCACAGTTGCTTGAAAAGGTTCACTCCATCATGGGAAAATGGAACAGCATTATCGGGCAATACGACACCGATATGGCCGGCAATGTGCCTTTGGACAGTCTTGCTTCGGTCTATGACTCTATGTGCAACATTGCACATCTTTGTAATAACGATGCCGATGTCGAGCACTTCAACGCCCTGCATTATAAGCTGGCCAAGCAGAGCTTTGATCTGTATCCAACCGAAAAGTCATTGGAAAAAATGGCCGTGGCGGCCAACACCTTCTGCTCCTTCAAATTACCGTCAGAGAGTACGCTTAACATCCTTCACGAGGTGGAAAACGCCTTCTCGCTTGTTTACCGCGACGGTGAGCCACCTGCCGAAAGAACGACGTATATCAGCGCAATATATGAACTGACGATGCTGACCTGCGAGGCTTTGGGCGATTTTGAAAACGCCTACATATACGCTGAAAAGCTGTACGGCATCGCACGCAAAAAGTTCCGTCATACCGGTAAATTTTCCGATGAACTCTTTATGATCTCGTGTCATCTCAGCGTGTTTGAGTACAAGATCAAATCCGAAGACGATTACTACTCCCTTGTAAATTCATTCAAAAGCATCATTTCCCGTTGTGCCGAATTTATTAACCAACCGCAGAAATTCGGAATTTCGCAAAAGGATTATACCGAAGTATGCGTCAACTACTGCAACGCAATGTTTATGCAGGCTATAGCGTATTCCGACGGCGGCAATGACGAGCAGGCCGAAAGCAATCTCAATGAATGCTATAACGTTGCCAAACAGATACTTCCCCATTGCACCGAAACTCAGCAGGCCGGATTGCAGGAAAAAATGGCACTTATCGAAAACTATTTCAACGGTGATGACGAAGAGGAATAAGCAGTTCTGTCTTCCCTGCATTTTGCAAGCAAAACAATAATTTAAAAGGATGAAAAATATGAACGACAGTATCAGAAAAACTATGGAAAATCTCAACAAAAACCGTATGGAGAGCTTCTTTGTTGAGACTAAAGAGGAAGCGCTCAAGACGGCTTTGTCGCTTATTTCCGACGGTGACACCGTGTCGGTCGGCGGCTCGGTGACCCTAAATGAGGTCGGAATTCTTGAGGCGCTCAAATGCGGCAAGTACAACTATCTTGACCGCTATGCCGCAAGCAGCCCCCAAGAAATGCATGATATTTTCCGTCAGAGCTTTTCGGCCGATGCTTATTTCACATCGTCCAACGCCGTGACTGAAGAGGGCGAGCTTTTCAACTGCGACGGCAACGCCAACCGTGTTGCAGCTATGATGTACGGCCCCAAAAAGGTCATCGTTATCGTGGGCAAAAACAAGATAGTCAAGGACCTTGACGAGGCGCTCATCCGCCTTAAAACGGTGGCCGCACCGCTCAACGCAAAACGCCTTAATAAAGAGACCTACTGCGCAAAAATAGGTCATTGCGTGACAATGGACAACGGCAAGGAGCGGGATATGACCTGCGGTTGCCGCTCAAAAGACCGCATCTGCCGCAACTACACCGTTATGGGCGAACACCTCCCCGACCGTGTAAAGGTCATCATCGTAAACGAGGATCTGGGATATTAACCTGCCGTCTCGGTTGAATTGAACCTTAACTTGACAAAACGCACGGTTCACGGTATAATGATTATAGAAGCAATTGACCGGCCGCCGAGAGGTGTGCAGCCGAAAACTTAAAATGTTTTTGAGAATAGCACACCGGCGAAACAGTTAGTGTGCTATTATGTTTTAAGGAGATGTCGTTGTGAAAAAGAAAATTATCACTATTGTTGTTTCCGTTTGTGTTGTTGCGGCTGCCGCAATAACAAGTGTCGTTATTTTCAACCGACCCGACAACGACGGCGGCAACTCCGGAACAACAGCTTCTGATCTGCTTGCAAGCTGGAACAGCATAACTGACGGTCCGCAGGCAGACGACATCACCGATGTTGAAAACATCAGTTATACCAATAATTCCGCCAACTCGACTATCTCGAATTTTGGCAATGTTGCTATGTGCGGTAATTATATATACATTGCTAACGATAAAGCGTTAATTGAGTACGATATAAATACAAATGTTGCAATAGAACTTGATGTAGTTCCAACGGCAGTAATGGGATTGGCCGCAAGTGAGGACTATCTCTATTTTAAATCTCAGCCTTTCCGTGGTGTACAGCGAATCGCTAAAGAAGGAGACACCATCGAAAATGTTTTTTACAGCAACAATTGCAGTGACCGTATGTACATCGATGGCAACAACGTTTTTTATGTCAGTAGCATGATAGAAAATAAAGCAAAACGTTTATATCACTATGATGTATCGCAAGGAAAAGAAACACAGTTGTTGGATCTTGTAAACTCTTATTTTGTCGACGAGAATTATATTTATGCAATATGTCTGGAATGCGAAGGCTCAGATAATACAATTTTGATGAGAGCCAACCGCCAAACGATGGAATTTGAGCAGATACAACTATCTTTTTCTCCCAATACAGTCTTTGCTTCCGATGATGAACTTTACATAATGGGAGCATTATCAAACGATATAGATGCAAAAATCATAAAAGTATCAAATGGCGCAGAAACAACTTTGCCTATCTCGAGCAACTCTTATCAGGTGTATGGAAATAAGCTTGTTTATCAGACTCGTTTTGGTAACAGCTTAGAGGTTTACGATCTTATGACCGGCAAGATCACAACCATATATAAAGGAAATGCAAAAGGTCTTTATGTTCTAAAAGGACGGTATGTGTGCTATTCAACCTATGGCCAAATGTGGTATAAGTTGTATGATCTTGAGACCGGAGAGACTAAGTTGATCTACGGTGAAGAGTAGTTTTCACAGACTTGCTTACAGCAATGGCAATAATAATATCTTACATTGACAATATTGGCAAAATAATGTATACTGTTTATAGAAGCTGTTGACCGGCCGCCGAGAGGTGTGCAGCCGAAAACTTAAAACGTTCTAAGCATAGCACACTGACTAAAGGGTTGGTGTGCTATTGTGTTTTAAGGAGATGTCGTTGTGAAAAAGAAAATCATCGCCATTGTTGTTTCCGTTTGCGTTGTTGCAGTTGTCGCAGTAACAAGCGCTATCATTTTTAACCGACCCGACAATGATGACGGCACTTCCGGGACAACAGTTTCCGATCTGCTTGCAAGCTGGAACAGCATAACTGACGGTCCGCAGGCTGATGACGTCACCGATGTTGAAAATATTGAAAATGTTAAAAATTCGGCAAATACAATAATGGAACTCGGTAAAGTGACTATTCAAGGAGATTATATTTATTTTTCAAATGATAAGCAGGTTGTTGAATATGATATAAACACCGGAGTCGCCATCGAAGTTGATACATCCGGCAAAATAATGTTCAGTATGGCTGCAAGCGATGATTACATATATTTCCGATTGTCCCGAGGAGGCGTAGTTCAACGTATTTCAAAGGATGACGGAAATGTTGAGACGGTTTTCACATCAAATGCAGTTGGTAATATATATATCGATGGCAACCATGCGTTTTACGCGACCTATGATAACGGCTTGCAAAGAGTCGGGTTATACCACCGTGATATTATCTCTGATACAGAAACGTTGCTTGTGGAAGGGTCTGTAAAAACATTTTTTATTGACGAGAGTAACATTTATGTTATTTTGCAGCACGATGAATCGGGCACTGACAGTTTCACTCTTATGAAA